>NZ_CP144763.1:0-782500 GCF_036693845.1 Pseudomonas sp. MS646 | reverse complement strand
GGAGTTTTTCGTTTCGACTGCGCCGGAAGTGGGGCGAATTATAGACGTCTGGAATCTGCCGTCAACCCCTATTTTCACAAATCTGTCACATCAGTCAGAACCCCCCATGAATGCAGAGGCCGGCCCCAAGGGGCCGGCCTCTGCATTCACCCCTTACAGGCTGGGGAACGCGAACTGCGAAGCCTCGTGACTGGCACGCTGCGGCCAGCGTTGGGTAATCGCCTTGCGTCGCGTATAGAAACGCACGCCGTCAGGACCATAGGCATGCAGGTCGCCGAACAACGAACGCTTCCAGCCGCCAAAGCTGTGATATGCAACAGGCACCGGCAGTGGAACGTTGACGCCCACCATGCCGACTTCGATCTCATCGCAGAACAACCGCGCCGCTTCACCATCGCGGGTGAAGATACAGGTGCCGTTGCCATATTCGTGATCGTTGATCAGTTGCATCGCCTCTTCCAGGCTGTTGACCCGGACGATGCACAGCACCGGCCCGAAGATCTCTTCCTTATAGATGCGCATCTCGGGTGTCACGCGATCAAACAGGCAGCCGCCCAGGAAGAAGCCTTCCTCATGCCCGGCGACGCTCAAGCCGCGACCGTCGACGATCAGCGAAGCCCCCGACGAGACGCCATCTTCTATATAACCACTGACCTTGTCCCGATGCTGACCGGTCACGAGTGGCCCCATGTCCAGTCCGCAAGAAGTCCCCGCACCGATTTTCAACGCCTTGATCTGCGGCACCAGCTTGGACACCAGTGCGTCGGCCACCTGGTCGCCGACACAGACCGCCACCGAAATCGCCATGCAACGCTCGCCGCACGAACCGTATGCCGCGCCCATCAGTGCGCTGACCGCATTGTCCAGATCGGCATCCGGCATCAGGACCGCATGGTTCTTCGCCCCGCCCAGCGCCTGGACGCGTTTGCCGCGTCGGGTGCCTTCGGCATAGATGTATTCGGCAATCGGCGTCGAGCCGACAAAACTCAAGGCCTTCACTTCCGGTGCTTCGATCAGCGCATCCACCGCCGCCTTGTCGCCATGCACCACGCTCAACACGCCCTTGGGCAGCCCCGCCTCCAACAGCAATTGGGCGATCAGCAAGGTCGAGCTCGGGTCGCGCTCGGACGGCTTGAGAATGAAACAGTTACCGCAAACAATCGCCAACGGGTACATCCACAGCGGCACCATCGCCGGGAAGTTGAACGGCGTGATGCCCGCAACGACACCCAAGGGTTGGAAGTCTGACCAGGCGTCGATATTCGGTCCTACGTTACGGCTGTATTCGCCCTTCAGGATTTCCGGCGCGGCGCAGGCGAACTCGACGTTTTCGATGCCACGCTTGAGCTCACCAGCCGCGTCTTCCAGGGTCTTGCCGTGTTCTTCGCTGATCAACTGGGCAATGCGCGATTCGTTCTGCTCCAGCAATTGCTTGAAACGAAACATCACCTGCGCGCGCTTGGCCGGCGGCGTGCTGCGCCAGGCCGGGAAAGCCGCCTTGGCCGCGTCGATGGCCTGTTGAATGGTCGCGCGATCAGCCAAGGGCACCTTATGGATCGCCTGGCCGGTGGACGGGTTGAACACGTCGGCCGTGCGAGCGCTGTCACTCAGCAGTTCGCCATTGATCAAATGCGGGATGAGGCTCATGGGGACTCCAGAATTTATCCACAGGCGCCCGTCACCGGACGCCCGTTGTTGAAAGCGATTAGGAAAGGGTGGGTCAGTCGAGCTTGTTCAGCACTTCGCCGACCGCATCGAACAAACGGTCCAGGTCCTGCGGC
This sequence comes from Pseudomonas sp. MS646, assembly GCF_036693845.1. Classification (NCBI taxonomy): domain Bacteria; kingdom Pseudomonadati; phylum Pseudomonadota; class Gammaproteobacteria; order Pseudomonadales; family Pseudomonadaceae; genus Pseudomonas; species Pseudomonas sp. MS646. The sequence goes on along the minus strand of NZ_CP144763.1, from coordinate 780,719 downwards.
TTGCTGTTGAACGTCGGCCCGAACTGCAAGGTGTCGCCACCAAACCGCACATAGAAACCGGCCTTCCACAACGCCATGCCGGCCTCGAACGGACGCACGATCGCATCGCCGTCCCGCGCGGCGATCTGGATCGCCCCGGCCAGGCCATAGTTGCGAATGTCGATGACGTTCTTCGCCCCTTTCACCCCATGCAGTGCGTTCTCGAAATGCGGTGCGACCTCGGCCACGCTCTGCACCAGGTTTTCCTTCTGCAGCAGGTCCAGCGCCGCCAGGCCGGCCGCGCAGGCCACCGGATGCGCCGAGTAGGTGTAGCCATGGGGGAATTCCACGGCGTACTCGGGCGTCGGCTGATTCATGAAGGTCTGGTAGATCTCGGAACTGACAATCACCGCGCCCATGGGGATCGCGCCGTTGGTGACTTGCTTGGCGATGCACATAAGGTCCGGTGTCACGCCAAAGCTATCGGCACCGAACATCGAACCGGTGCGGCCGAATCCGGTGATCACTTCGTCGAACACCAGCAGGATGCTGTGCTGGTCGCAGATTTCCCGCAGGCGCTTGAGGTAACCCTCAGGCGGCACCAACACGCCAGCCGAACCCGCCATTGGCTCGACGAACACCGCCGCAATGTTGGAAGCGTCATGCAATTCGATCAGCTTCAGCAGCTCATCGGCCAGGGCGACACCGCCCCCCTTGGGCATGCCACGGGAATAGGCATTGCTGGCCAGTAAGGTGTGCGGCAGGTGATCGACGTCGATCATTGCCTGGCCGAACAGCTTGCGGTTGCCGCTGACACCGCCAAGGCTGGTGCCGGCGATGTTCACGCCGTGATAGCCACGGGCACGGCCGATCATCTTGGTCTTGGTGGCTTGCCCCTTGAGGCGCCAGTAGGCCCGGACCATTTTCACCGCGGTGTCGGCGCACTCCGAACCGGAGTCGGTAAAGAACACATGGTTGAGGTTGCCGGGGGTCAGGCTGGTGATTTTTTCCGCCAACTGAAACGACAGCGGGTGGCCGTACTGGAACCCCGGCGAGTAATCGAGGGTACCCAGTTGTTTGGCGACCGCGTCCTGGATTTCCTTGCGGGTGTGCCCGGCACCGCAGGTCCACAGGCCCGACAGCGAGTCGTAGACCTTGCGGCCCTTGTCGTCGACCAGCCAACTGCCCTCAGCCGCCACGATCAGGCGAGGGTCGCGCTGGAAGTTACGGTTGGCGGTGTAGGGCATCCAGTGAGCATCGAGCTTGAGCTGACTGGCCAGGGAACCGGCTGCGTGTTCGGGCATGTTCATCGACAAAACCTCTCAGGACAAAGGCGACAGGGATCAAAAGGCGTTCTTGCGGCTAAGTTGCCACGGCGATAAAGTCGGTGAAATGCAACTTTTCTAACTTTCAGTCAGCAGACTACTAAACTATGAGCGTCCGCCGCCCCGACCCACTGGCCCAGGTCAGCGACTTCGACATCCGCCTGTTGCGCATTTTCCGCAGCGTGGTGGAGTGCGGTGGATTCTCCGCCGCCGAAACGGTGCTTGGCATTGGCCGCTCGGCCATCAGCCAACAGATGAGCGACCTGGAGCAGCGCCTGGGCCTGCGTCTGTGCCAGCGTGGGCGCGCGGGTTTTTCGCTGACGGAAGAAGGCCGCGAGGTGTATCAGTCGGCGTTGCAGCTATTAAGTGCGCTGGAAAGCTTCCGCACCGAGGTCAACGGCCTGCACCAGCACCTGCGTGGCGAACTGACCATCGGCCTGACCGACAACCTCGTCACCCTGCCCCACATGCGTATCACTCATGCACTGGCCCAATTGAAAGAACGCGGACCCGACGTGCAGATCCAGATTCGCATGATCGCCCCGAATGAAGTCGAGCAAGGCGTACTCGACGGTCGCCTGCACGTCGGCGTGGTTCCCCAGGCCAGCGCCCTGTCCGGGTTGGAATATCAGCCGCTCTACAGCGAACGGTCGCTGCTGTATTGCGCCGTGGGGCATCCGTTGTTCTATGTGGATGACAAGCAGCTCGACGACACTCGCCTCAACAGCCAGGACGCCATCGCGCCCACCTTCCGCCTGCCGGCCGACATCCAGGCTCACTACCAGGCGCTCAACTGCACGGCCAGTGCGTCGGATCGCGAAGGCATGGCGTTCCTGATCCTGACCGGACGCTACATCGGCTACCTGCCGGATCACTACGCCAACCTCTGGGTCCAGCAAGGTCGGTTGCGAGCCCTGAAAGCTAAAACCCGCTTCTATGACCTGAGCCTGGCGTCGGTCACGCGCAAGGGGCGGCGGCCTCATCTGGTGCTGGAGAGTTTTCTCGAAAGCCTCGCGGCAACGCGCTGAGCCCGGATCGCCAAACGGCTTTAAATGAGGGTGGCACTTGTCTGATCGCCGCCGGTGCGTTATCAACGCATTTGCTTGCCCCACAGACCCAGCCCGGAAACGTCCATGACCTTTGAAGTCCCCGCCCACGGTGGCAAGCCCACCAGTCGCATTCGTCAGAAGAACGAAGAGACCATTCTCAAGGCCGCTGAAGATGAATTCGCCCGCCACGGGTTCAAGGGCACCAGCATGAATGCCATTGCCTTGAAGGCCGGGCTGCCCAAGGCAAACCTGCATTATTACTTCACCAATAAACTTGGCCTGTACGTGGCGGTGCTGAGCAACATCATCGAATTGTGGGACAGCACCTTCAATCACCTCACCGCCGAAGATGATCCGGCCGAGGCCTTGACCCGCTACATTCGCGCCAAGATGGAGTTCTCCCGTCGCCAGCCCCAAGCCTCGCGCTTGTTTGCCATGGAGGTGATCAGCGGTGGCGAGTGTCTGACCGAGTACTTCAACCAGGATTATCGCGCCTGGTTCGGCGGCCGCGCTGCCGTGTTCCAGGCCTGGATCGACGCCGGCAAGATGGACCCCGTCGACCCGGTGCACCTCATTTTCCTGCTGTGGGGCAGTACCCAGCATTACGCCGACTTCGCCACCCAGATCTGCCGCGTGACCGGGCGCAGCAAATTGACCAAGCAGGACATGATCGAAGCTGGCGACAACCTGATCCGTATCATTCTCAAGGGCTGCGGCCTGACACCAGCCATTTAAGATTGCTCATGCCTTTTACCCTTGCCGGTTTTTGCGAATACCGCGAAGAAATTCGCAAGAGCCGCTTCATCACCTTCGCCGCCCCCATCACCTGCCCCGCCGATGCCCAGGCCTTTATCGAGCAGCACAGCGACCTGGACGCCACGCACAACTGCTGGGCCTGGAAGCTCGGCGATCAATACCGCAGCAACGACGACGGCGAACCGGGCGGTACGGCCGGGCGGCCGATATTGGCCGCCATCGAAGCGCAAGCTTGCGATCAGGTGGTGGTGCTGGTCATCCGCTGGTACGGCGGGATCCAACTGGGCACCGGCGGACTGGCGCGGGCGTACGGTGGTGGCGCCAACAAGTGTTTGCAAAACGCTGACAAGATCGAACTGATCAGCCGCGTGGCGCTGCGCTGCGCCTGCGGCTTTGCAGAATTGCCCCTGGTGAAGCTGCGGGTCGCCGAGTGCGGCGGACTGGTGACCGAGGAGCAATTCACCGCCAACGGCGTGGCCCTGCAACTGGCCGTCGGCGAAGCGCAGATCCCGCTATTGCAAAAGCAATTGGCGGACCTGAGCCGTGGACGGATTCTGCTGGAGCGTTGAGCACGAAGGCGAATCCCCCCGCCGCAAAACTTGCCCACATCCACTGTGCATCCGACTGTGGATAACCTGAGCACATCCCTCTGTAACCCTTCTGTCACGCGGGTTTTAGAGGGTTGCTCAGTTTTTGTCCAACCCTTCATCCAGTTGATAAATCCGCCAGCAAAACAGTTGCTTGCGGTGGTTTATCACCTTTGGGAGAAAGCCGCGCGGCGCTTATGCCCGCGCGTCTCGCTTGCGCACAATTACTGTGGAGCAAGCTGTGGATAACCCGTTCATGGGTCTTCAGGTGCCAATAACGGCATGGCTCGCAGGGGCTTGATCATTTTTTAACCACTGGCCACGAATAGGCAAGACCTGCATCAGGCCCCATGCCAGTTCAAAGAACAGAAATACCCAGACGATGGCACTGGCCCCATGGAGCAGTGCATAAAGCATCCACGTTGCAAACAGCAACCGCCCCGCCGCGTCATACCGCCCATACGTCGGCTGCGGGTCGCGGATCCGCAACACCGACCACACACAGACAATCGAACCCAGCAGGTTCGCCATCAACAGGTGCGCGGGCGCAAACGCCGGCAACTCACCTGGCAGATCGAGTGCCTGGGCGAGGCTCGTCAGCGCGCCATGCAGGATGGCAAACGTCCAGGGCGTGGCGAAGGCGGCGGTCACGATCAGGTCGTACCAGGCGCCGCCGCGCACCACGCGGCGGTACTGCGTTGGGGTCCACATAACAATGCTCCAGATAATCAAGGAGCGAACAGGCTAAAGCTTGGGGTATGCTCCAGGGTCAAGCCCTTCTGGAGACCCTCATGCGCATCGGTGAACTCGCCCAGGCCTGCGCCGTCAGCCGCGATACGCTGCGCTTCTATGAGCAGCGCGGCCTGATCGCGGCGGGCCGCAGCGCCAATGGTTATCGCGATTATCCCGACGACATGGTGCAACTGGTGCTCTACATCAAGACGGCCCAGCGCCTGGGCTTTACTCTGGGCGAGATCGGCCATAGCGTCGCCGCCCTGTGGCGCGTACCGGATCCGGGCAACGCCATCACGCAATTGCTACAGGACAAACTGACCCTGATCGAAACCCGCATGACCGAACTCGACGCGTTGCGTCACGAGCTGAAACAACGGCTCGGGCAACGTTGTCCATTAAATCCGTGACCTTTTTTCTTTCAAGGATGCCCTCATGAATTCGGCAAAAAACGCATTGATCATCGGTGCCTCCCGGGGCTTGGGCCTCGGCCTGGTGAAGGTGTTGCTGGACGATGGCTGGAACGTGACCGCCACCGTGCGCAACCCGCAGAACGCCGGGGCGTTGAAGGCGTTGGGTCCGGTTCGGATCGAAAAACTCGACATGGACGACCAGCAAGCGGTCATCGCCCTGAGCCAGCAGCTCAAGGGTGAAACCTTCGACCTGCTGTTCGTCAATGCCGGCGTCAAGGGCCCGGACAACCAGAGCCCCGGCGGCGCGACGCTGGCTGAAGTCGGCCAGTTGTTCTTCACCAACGCGGTGGCACCGATCAACCTGGCGCAGCGCTTCGTCGGCCAGATCCGCGATGGCAGCGGCGTGCTGGCGTTCATGAGTTCGGTGCTGGGCAGCGTGACCATGCCCGACGCCCCGGAACTGGCGCTTTACAAGGCCAGCAAGGCGGCTCTCAACTCCATGACCAACAGCTTTGTCAGCCAACTGGGCGACCAGACGTTGACCGTACTGTCGCTGCACCCTGGCTGGGTGAAGACCGACATGGGCGGTGAAGGGGCAGACATCGATGTCCAGACCAGCACCCGCGGCTTGATCGACCAGGTCAACGCCTTCGCCGGCAAGGGCGGGCATCACTTCGTTAACTACAAGGGCGAGACGATTCCCTGGTAAACCTTGTGGGAGCGAGCTTGCTCGCTCCCACAAGGGGCCGGGGTAAGGCACTGGTCACGGACGACTGAACCTGAGTAAACTCCCCACTTCGCCCCCGACGGCGACCCTGGATCAGCAGACAGGGCATCACTGAGCTGGCTAACCTGAACCCACTTTCAGAGGAGCCGGCCACCATGCCTGCGACCCGTACCTGGTTAAAAAACCCCCTCGCCATTTTTACGGCCAACGACCTCGATGCCCGTGGCGGCCTCGTCCTGCAGGACGGTGTGATCGTCGAACGGCTGGGCCTCGGCCAGCAGCCCGCCCAACCCTGTGACACGGTCTTCGACGCTCGCGAGCACGTGATCCTGCCCGGCCTGATCAACACCCATCACCACTTCTATCAGACGCTGACACGGGCCTGGGCGCCGGTGGTGAACCAGCCGTTGTTTCCATGGTTGAAGACCCTCTACCCGGTGTGGGCGAGGCTGACCCCGGAAAAACTCGCCCTGGCAAGCAAAGTGGCGCTGGCCGAGCTGCTGCTGTCAGGCTGCACCACCGCCGCCGACCATCACTACCTGTTTCCCGACGGCCTGGAAAACGCCATCGACGTGCAAGTGCAGAGCGTGCGCGAACTGGGCATGCGCGCCATGCTCACGCGCGGTTCCATGAGCCTGGGCGAAGCCGACGGTGGCCTGCCGCCGCAACAGACCGTGCAGCAGGGCGAGGTCATTCTCGAAGACAGCCAGCGCCTGATCGATCGCTACCACGAACGCAACGACGGCGCGCAGATCCAGATTGCCCTGGCGCCCTGCTCGCCGTTCTCGGTCACACCCGACATCATGCGCGCCAGCGCCGAGATGGCGGAAAAGCTCGACGTGCGCCTGCACACGCACCTGGCCGAAACCCTCGACGAAGAAGCGTTCTGCCTGCAACGTTTCGGCCTGCGCACGGTGGATTACCTGGACAGTGTCGGCTGGCTCGGCCCGCGCACCTGGCTGGCCCACGGCATTCATTTCAACCCGGATGAGGTCGCCCGTCTCGGCGCCGCCGGCACCGGCATCTGCCATTGCCCAAGCTCCAACATGCGCCTGGCGTCGGGCATCTGTCCCACCCTGGAACTGACCGCCGCCGGCGCTCCGCTGGGCCTGGGGGTCGACGGTTCGGCGTCCAACGATGCCTCGAACATGCTGCTCGAAGCCCGCCAGGCGCTGTACATCCAGCGCCTGCGCTACGGCGCGCCGGCGATCACACCCGAGCGCGTCCTCGGCTGGGCCACCCGTGGCTCGGCGCAATTGCTCGGACGCAGCGACATCGGCGAGTTGGCCGTCGGCAAGCAGGCCGACCTGGCGCTGTTCAAGCTCGATGAGTTGCGTTTCTCCGGCAGCCACGACCCGATCTCGGCCCTGCTGCTGTGCGGTGCCGACCGGGCCGATCGAGTGATGATCGCCGGCCGTTGGCGGGTCATCGATGGCCAAGTCGAGGGGCTGGACCTGAAGGGGTTGATCGCCGATCACAGCCAGGCGGCGCGGGAGCTGATTGCGGGAAGCTGACCCGACGCCCCTCCCATGTGGGAGCGGGCTTGCTCGCGATAGCGGTCGGTCAGTCGACATCGATGCTGGCGGCACCGACGCTTTCGCGAGCAAGCCCGCCCATCTCTGGCGCCGCGCACGATTTACAGGCCGAGCAACGACAACATCACGAACGTCGCGAACAGCACGAAGTGGGTCATGCCTTCGATGGCATTGGTTTCGCCATCGTTGAGGTTGATCGCGCTGACGATCAGGGTGATGAAGATCATCACCGTCTGCACCGGAGTCATTGCCATCTGGAAGGGCTGGCCGGTGTAGAGGGCCATGGCCTCCATCACCGGCACCGTGAGAATCACCGTGGACAGCGAAGCCCCCAGGGCGATGTTCACCACCGACTGCATGCGATTGGCGAGCGCCGCGCGCAGGGCAGTGAGAATTTCCGGTGCGGCGGAGATGGCGGCCACCAGGATGGCCGTGACCACCGGCGGCGCTCCGGTCCCTTCCAACCCCAGGTCGATGGCCTTGGACATGACTTCCGCCAGCGCGCCGATCACCACCACACCAAACACCAGCGCCGCGATGGAGAACGCCAGGCTGACGGGTTTCGGTTCATCTTCCACCGGCTCTTTCCGGCGGCGTTTTTCCGGGTAGCTGTAGCTGAAGAAGTAACTGTGGGGGCCGACCTGCATGCGCAGGAACAAGGTGTACAACACCAGCATCGCGCCAATGGTAAAGGCCGAATAAGTCTTCCAGCTTTCCCGGGGGATGAACTCCGGCACCACCATCGACACGCCCATGGCGGTGAGGATCATCACGCTGTAGGTGCGCGCCGAGTCGTCGTTGTAGACCTGCTCGCCATGCTTGATCCCGCCCATCAGTGCCGCGAGCCCGAGGATACCGTTGATGTCGAGCATCACCGCCGAGTAGATCGTGTCCCGCACCAGCGTCGGCGAAGCCTGGTTGCTCATCATGATCGCCAGGATCACCACTTCCACCAGCACCGCCGATAACGTCAGGATCATCGTGCCGTAGGGGTCACCGACCTTTTCCGCCAACAGCTCGGCGTGATGGGCCACGCGCATGGACGCGGCGACGATGAAGCCAATCAGCGCCAACGCGCCGATCAATGCCACCATCTGTCCGCTGCCCAACAGCCAGTGCTCCAGCGGATAAGCCACGAACGCGGCAAGCAACGCCAGCAGCAGGAGTTTTTCTTGCTTGATCAACGTGAGCATCGCTGGCCTTTCATCGTGCACGGGGTCATGAGCTACTAGACTGTCGGGGGCGATGAACGTTTCCTTGGGGTGTGACGGCGGCGAATATTGCCGCACAGTGGATCACCCGGTCAGGTTTTAGCCGACATTGCGCCCGGCCCCTGTAGAATGCCGCCATTGATTCGCTGATGAGAAAAAACCATGTACGACTGGCTCAATGCCTTGCCCAAGGCTGAACTGCACCTGCACCTGGAAGGCTCGCTGGAGCCCGAGCTGCTGTTCGCCCTGGCCGAACGCAACAAGATCGCCCTGCCCTGGAGCGACGTGGACACCCTGCGCAAGGCCTATGCCTTCAACAATTTGCAGGAGTTTCTCGACCTGTATTACCAGGGCGCCGATGTGCTGCGCACGTCCCAGGACTTCTACGACCTGACGTGGGCCTACCTGCTGCGTTGCAAGGCGCAGAACGTGATCCACACCGAACCGTTCTTCGATCCGCAGACCCACACCGACCGCGGCGTCCCGTTCGAAGTGGTGCTCAACGGCATCGCCGCCGCCCTCAAGGACGGTGAGCAGCAACTGGGGATCACCAGCGGCCTGATCCTGAGCTTCCTGCGCCACCTCAGTGAAGAACAAGCGCAAAAAACCCTCGACCAGGCGCTGCCGTTTCGCGACGCCTTCGTCGCCGTGGGCCTGGACAGTTCGGAAATGGGCCATCCGCCGAGCAAGTTCCAGCGGGTCTTCGACCGGGCTCGCCACGAAGGCTTCCTGACCGTCGCCCATGCCGGTGAAGAAGGCCCGCCCGAGTACATCTGGGAAGCCCTGGACCTGTTGAAGATCCAGCGCATCGACCATGGTGTGCGGGCCATCGAGGATGAGCGGCTGATGCAACGGATCATCGACGAGCAGATCCCGCTGACGGTATGCCCATTGTCCAACACCAAGTTGTGCGTGTTCGACGACATGTCGCAGCACAACATCCTCGACATGCTCGAGCGTGGTGTGAAGGTGACGGTGAACTCCGACGACCCGGCGTACTTCGGTGGCTACGTCACCGAGAACTTCCACGCGCTGCACACCCACCTGGGCATGACCCAGGACCAGGCCACTCGCCTGGCGCAGAACAGCCTGGACGCGCGGTTGATCAAACCTTAAGCCTGACGCCTCGCCTCCTGTGGGAGCGGGCTTGCTCGCGAATGCGCGGTGTCAGCAAACACATATGTCGCTGACATACCGCATTCGCGGGCAAGCCCGCTCCCACAGGAGGACGGTATTTAGCCTGCTGAACCCTCGCTCAACTCCTCCAATGTCTTGCCTCGGGTTTCCATTCCGAACAGCCAGACCACTGCGGCCGCCACGGCGAAACACAAGGCGCCCAGGGCGAAGACGCCGCCCTGGCCGGTGATGGGGAATACCAGGCCGGTCACCAACGGCCCCAGCAACGAACCGATACGACCGATCGCCGAGGCAAAGCCCGAGCCCGTGGCCCGTGCCGAGGTGGGGTATAGCTCCGGGGTGTAGGTGTAGAGCACCGCCCACATGCCGAACAGGAAAAACTGCATCAGCAGCCCCGTCCCGATCAGCAGCCCGACGTTGCCGCCAAACACCGCGCTCTGGCCATAGAGAAACGCCATCGCCCCGCCGCCCAGCAATGTGATAACGCACACGGGCTTGCGTCCCCAACGCTCCACCAGCCATGCCGCGACGAGAAAACCGGGAATCCCGCCCAGGGAAATCAGCACGGTGTAATACACCGACTGGGTCACTGCGAACCCCGACTGCTGCAACAGCGCGCTGAGCCAGGACGTCAGGCCATAGAAACCAAGCAGGGCAAAGAACCAGACGCTCCAGATCATCATCGTGCGTTGGCGATACTGCGGCGACCAGATCTGTGCCAGGGCCGAGAAGAAACCGCCCGGCACGCTCACCTGCCTGGGCAGTCGGATGGGCGCCGGCAGGTCCGCGCGCCCCAGCGAGGCCCGGACCTTGTCTTCGATCCGCCGCAGGACTGCGTCCGCTTCAGCACCCCGACCGGCCTGCTCCAGCCAGCGCGGAGATTCGGGTATGAAGAAGCGGATCGCCAGGACAAACACCGCCGGTATCGCCAGCACCAGGAAGATGTCGCGCCAGCCGATCACCGGCAACAGGAAGTACGACAGCACACCCGCCGCCACGAAGCCCAGCGGCCAGAAGCCATCCATCAAGGCGATGTAGCGCCCTCGGCGCTGGGCCGGGATCAGCTCGGAAAGCATCGACTGGGCAATCGGAAACTCCATGCCCATGCCAATGCCCAACAGCACGCGAAACAGCGTCAGCGTCTCGATGTCCTGGGCCGTGGAGCACAGGTAACTGGCGACACCCCACAACACGATGCTCCACTGGAACACCGGCTTGCGCCCGAACCGGTCGGCCAGCATCCCCGACAACGACGCCCCCACCACCATGCCGAAGAAACTCGAACTGGCGAGCAGGCCGGCCTGGGCCGTGCTCAGGCCGAACTCGGTTTTGATCGAGCCGAGCAGGAACGTCATCATCGCCAGGTCCATGGAGTCGAAGAAAAACGCCAGGGCAATGATGATGAAGATCACCCGGTGATAACCACTGATGGGTAACCGCTCCAGGCGTTCCGCCGCGCTGTAACCTTGAATGTCCATGCTGCCTCCCCAATCCGATGATTCCCCGGACCGAGTGTGCGCGAACCCTGCGCGAAGCGACGGCTGGATGCGACCTGCCAGCAGCCCTGAGCGACTTGCCGGCGGCGCTCCTAGAGCGCCATTTCCAGGCTTTCCTGCCTGGCGAACCGGTGGATCTCCTGCTGGCCGAGCGCAGTCACGTGCAACGCGCGCGAATCGTTGGGCAGGCTCAGCCAGCCCGATTGCATGAACAGTTGCAGCAAGGCCGCCCCCAATGCGCCCCCCAGGTGCGGGCGACGCTCGCTCCAATCGGGGCAGGCGCAGGCGATGTGGGCGTTACGATGGGCCAGCGCCTGGATGAACAGGCCGCGGCCGGCCAGTTGATTGGCGCCCTTGAGGGTGACCGTCACCCGCTGGTCGCACTGCTCGACCCAACCATCGTCCAGCAGGCGCTGATAGAGGTCGGCCGCCAGGGTGCCGCCCAGGTGATCGTCACACAGCCGGGCGCGCATCAGCGAGACGGGCGCCGACGGCGCCTGGGTCAGCTTGACGCCACGCTTGAAGACCTCCGGGATCTGTCGTGGCGTACTGACCAGGGTCGCGCTGGCCAGGGCTTCGACGGCCGCACCGATCTCGGGCGCAGCCAGGCGAAAGAATCGTTTGCGACCGCGAACCTCGACGTTCAGCAGGCCACCGGCGCACAGGCGCCCCAGATGAGCACTGGCCGAGGACGGCGACAGTCCGGCGAGCAAGGCCAATTCTTCGGCCTGCCGGGCCGTGCCGTCCATCAAGGCCCACATCATTGCGCTGCGCTTGGGGTCGGCCAGCAGCGTGGCGATGTGGCTGATGCAAGGTGCATGTTCCATGTATTCACTCCCTGTTGAATCATTCGTCTACTGCTCTGGCGCCTATCGACCAGCAATGGGACCACTGCAAGCGGCGCGATACGGCGCCGGCTCGGGCGGCCGCTAGTATAAGCGTGGCGATCGAGGTTTCCTGCCCTCCGGAAACCTTTGGAGGCGATTGAGCATGCGGGAAATGTCTCTATTTGCCCGCGACTATTGGTTCGCCCCTGACGCGTGTGGGAATTGTGCCGTCACCCGGCCGCAGCGGGCCTGGAGCATCTCTCGCAAAAGGTTGATGGGTTTGCTCAACTGCGCCCGGTGGGCACACAGCAGATTGAGCGGGGCCCGTTCGCATTGCAGGTGCGGCAGAAGGATTTTCAGGCGCCCGGACAGCACGTCGGTGGAAACATCCAGCCACGACTTATAGGCGATCCCGGCACCCGCCACGGCCCAGCGCCGCACCACATCGGCGTCATCGCTGAAACGGTCGCCGCTGACCGTGAGGCTCACGTCCCGCTTGCCGTCATGAAAGCACCAGTGGTCATGGACGCGGGTGCCAAGCATGTACAGCAGGCAGTTGTGCTGGGCCAGTTGCTCCAGGTGCTGGGGTTCCCCCGCGCGCGCCAGGTAGTCTGGGGAAGCGCAGAGCACCCGACGGTTTTCCGGTGCGACGGGCAGCGCCACCAGGCTCGAATCCTCCGGCTCGCCATAGCGCAGCGCGATGTCCACCGGTTGCTTGAACAGGTCGGCAATGCGATCGCCCAACAACAGCCGCACTGTCAGCCCCGGGTGCTCACGCTGGAAGGCATCCAGCCACGGCAGCAGCAGGTTGCGGCCCAGGTCCGAGGGCGCGGACAACTGCAACACTCCGCTGACCTGATCCTGGCCGCTGGTCAACAGCCGTCGTCCTTCGTCGAGGCTGCTCAAGGCCGCGCGGGCGTATTCGAGAAAACCTTCCCCTTCGGCAGTCAGGCGCAGGCTGCGGGTGGAACGGGCCAGCAACCGCGCGCCCAGGTGCTGCTCGATTCGCTTCAACGCGGCGCTGGCCACGGCCGCCGACAGGTCCATGACCCGGGCCGCCGCAGAAAGGCTGCCCAAGTCCGCTGCACGGACAAACAGCTGCAAGTCATCGAATCGAAGCATGACGGCTCCATTATCAAAAAATCATTGAAAGAGCCTGTTCTTTTAGCCGGTTTTATCTCGCCGATAAATAGCTAACCATGGCTGCATTGTCACTGACCTCACGGAGCCGCTCATGAAAGCCATTGCCTACTACCATTCGTTGCCCATCACCGACCCTCAATCGCTGCAGGACATCGAGCTGCCGGCCCCCGTCGCCGGGCCCCGGGACCTGTTGGTGGAAGTGAAGGCCATCTCGGTCAACCCGGTGGACACCAAGGTTCGCCAGAACGTCCAGCCCGAAGGCGGCGAGGCCAAGGTGCTGGGCTGGGATGTGGCCGGCGTGGTCACGGCCGTGGGCAGCGAGGTCACGTTGTTCAAGGTGGGCGACAAGGTCTTCTACGCCGGCTCGATCGCCCGGGCCGGCGGCAACAGCGAGTTGCACGCAGTGGATGAGCGCATCGTCGGCCACATGCCCAAGACCCTCGGTTTCGCCGAAGCGGCCGCCTTGCCCCTGACCGCCATTACCGCCTGGGAGTTGCTGTTCGAACGACTGCACATCCCCCAAGGCCAGGACGATCAGGGCCAGAGCCTGCTGATCGTTGGCGCGGCGGGCGGGGTGGGTTCGATCCTGACCCAACTGGCCCATCAACTCACCGGGCTGAAGGTCATCGGCACCGCGTCCCGCCCACAGACTCAAGCGTGGGTACGGGACCTGGGCGCCGACCTGGTGATCGACCACAGCCAGCCGCTGAGCGAGGAATTGAAGAAGGCCGGCCACGGACCAGTGACCCACGTCGCCAGCCTGACCCAGACCGACCAGCACCTGGACCAGTTGGTCGACGCACTGGCGCCCCAGGGCAAACTGGCGCTGATCGATGATCCCAAGGCACTGGACGTGACCAAGCTCAAGCGCAAGAGCCTGTCACTGCATTGGGAGTTCATGTACACCCGTTCGCTGTTCGAGACGCCCGACATGATCGAACAACACTCGCTGCTCAACCGGGTCGCCGAGCTGATCGATGCCGGCACGCTGAAGACCACCGTCGGCGAACATTTCGGCACCATCAACGCCGAGAACCTGCGGCGCGCCCATGGGTTGCTGGAGAGCGGCAAGTCCAAGGGCAAGATCGTACTCGAAGGGTTCTGACCGCGCGGGCCTGGGGTGGCGAGGGAGCGAATGCCCTCGCCACCCTCCCTTCATCGTGCCGTCAGTCCGAGACTTGACCGTTGTCACATTTGCGATCGCATTCCGGTCTACACTCGAGGCCTTTGCAACGCAATCTTTTACGTGAGGAGGTCAGCAATGAAGATCCTGATAAAAGAAGTGGCAAAATCCCAATGGCAGGTGCGCCTCGACCAGCACGTCGTGACGTTCCGCACCGAGGCCGAAGCCCAGGCCTTCGCCAATACCCTGCAAGCGCGAATCCACGCGCCGCATCATTTCCCCGAACAGCAGCAACGCGCGGCCGGCTGAATCAGACCTTGCCGGCGGCCTGGGCCAGTGCCCGGGTATTTTGCAGGCGCCGGGTCAGCATGGCTGCGCTGACCACCAACAGCCCGCAAAGGCTGATCACCAATGCCATGGGCACGGCGGTGCCGTCATGCAGCGCCGCCACCAGCGCGGCAGACCCGGCTGCCACGGAAAACTGCAGGCAGCCTAACAGAGCCGAAGCGCTGCCGGCCCGGGCGCCCTGCCCGGTCATGGCGCAGGCCGAGGCATTGGGTAGGATGCACCCCAGGCTGGCGATGCAGATGAACAGTGGGATCAGAAGCGGCCACAACTGCTCGGGCTGCAACGCGCTCACCGCCAGTAGGCTCAACCCCGCCAACAGGTAAACCCATACGGCGCGGGCCAGCAAGAACGCCGGGCCGCGCTTGGCCAACAACCGGGCGTTGACCTGGGCGACCAGGATGAAGCCGGCCGCATTGGTGCCGAACAGCCAGCCGAAGTGTTCGGCAGGCACCCCATACAACTTGATGAAAACGAACGGCGAGCCGGCGATGTAGGCAAACATCCCGGCGATGGCGATCCCACCCGTCAAGGCATGACCCAAGTAGATCGGGTCGGTCAGCAGCCGCATGTATTGGCGCAGCGCCCCTGACAGCGGTTGTCGAGGCACATGGTCCGGCAGGCTTTCCGGCAACCACAAGGCCACGGCCGTCGCCGCCAGCGCGCTGAACAGGGTCAGGGCGATGAAGATCGATTGCCAGCCATGCAGGTTCACCAGCAAGCCGCCGAGCATCGGCGCCAGGATCGGCGCCAGGCCCATCACCAGCATCAGTTGCGAGAACACCTTGGCCGAGCCCACCGCGTCGCATTTGTCGCTCACCACCGCCCGGGAAATCACCATGCCGGCGCAACCGCCCAGGGCCTGGACGAAACGGGCAGCGATCAGCCATTCGAGGTTCGGCGCATAGGCACACGCCAGGGACGCCAGGGTGAACAAGCCGACGCCGGCCAGCAGGGGAATGCGTCGCCCGAAGCGATCCGCCACCGGGCCATAGCCCAGTTGCCCGATGGACAACCCAAGGAAATAGGCGGCCAAGGTCAGTTGAATGTGTTTTTCGTCCGTCCCGAAGGCGGTCGCCATGGCCGGGAAGGCGGGCAGGTAAAAGTCGATCGCCAAGGGACCGAAAGCGCTCAAGGCGCCAAGAATCAGAATGATGCGAAGGTTCATCGGGCGTCCAGGTCAGGCGTCAGTCGGCAGCCCGACAGTTTAGCCCTGCCGGGCGCGCTTGAACATTCCGATAGGTCGCTAACGATTAAAAAACTTCAGGCGGCACTGACCTCGTACCCCTCCTCCTTGATGGCCTCGACCACTGCGGCGGCTGGCAGCGAACTCTGGACCTGGACCGTCTTCGCGCTCAGGTCGACCTGCACGTCGGCGGCCGGATCGCGGGCCTGCACAGCCTGGGTGATGGCTTTGACACAGTGGCCGCAGGACATGCCCTGGACATTGAATACTTGCATGGGATGACTCCTTGGATTGAGGTTGCCAGCAGTTTCAAGCTTGCCCTCATGGCAAGGTCAAGTTCCAGGGAAAACTGCCGGGCTGGCAATCGGCAACGGCCTCAGCCAAGCTGCACACATCAAGGATTCCACACCGGAGGTTCAGCCATGCGCTGGTCAGCGTTCAGCCTGTTTTGCATGCTCGGTTTTTCAGCGGTGGTGCCCCAGGCATCGGCCGACGACTACGGCGTGCTGATCATTTCCCGCGAGCGCCTGGAAGTGGCGACGTCCTGCGAAATCGGCATCTATATCCAGGATCAGCTCTCGGCTCGACTGTTCCAGGAACAAAGCACCTCGTTCAACCTGCCGGCCGGCCGATTCTCCCTGCGCCTGAAACTGCTGCCAGGCCAGGCACCGGGGTGCAACCCGGGCATGCTCGCGCCGGGCTCCCAGGAAATCGTGCTCAAGGCCGGCGACATCCTCAAGTACCGCATCGCCATGAACGAGCAAGGCATGTACCTCAAGCAGGCCGCGTTGGGTTACTGAGCCGTCATCGCGCCCACCTGAGCAGGGCTGCATTTCGGTGGCGCTTGACCTTGCCAGCATGGCAAGGTTGATCCTGTAGTCATTCACTACAGGGAGCCAGACCGATGTCCGAATCCAGCACCTTCGACCTGCCGATCAGCGGCATGACCTGCGCCAGTTGCGCCGGGCGGGTCGAGCGGGCCTTGAGCAAGGTGGCGGGCGTGAACAGCGTCAGCGTCAACCTCGCCAACGAACGCGCCCATCTCGAATTGAACGGCCAGGTTGACCCGCAGATCCTCGTCGATGCGGTCAGGCGTGCCGGCTATGAGGCCGAGGTCAGGCCCGTCGAGCCATCCGCCGAAGTGCAACGCCAACGCCTGGACCATGAACGCCTGGCATTGGTGCTGGCGATCCTGCTGGCCTTGCCGCTGGTGTTGCCGATGTTGCTGCAGCCGCTTGGCGTGCACTGGATGTTGCCAGCCTGGGTGCAGTTCGCCCTGGCGACTCCGGTCCAGTTCATCTTCGGGGCGCGTTTTTATGTCGCCGCCTTCAAGGCCGTGCGCGCCGGCGCCGGCAACATGGACCTGCTGGTCGCCCTGGGCACCAGCGCCGGCTACGGCTTGAGCCTTTACGAGTGGGCCAGCGCCCGCCCCGGCAGCCTGCCGCACCTGTACTTCGAAGCCTCGGCGGTGGTGATAGCCCTGGTACTGCTGGGCAAGTACCTGGAAAGCCGCGCCAAGCGACAGACCGCCAGCGCCATCCGCGCCCTCGAAGCCTTGCGACCGGAGCGGGCGATCCAGGTGGTCGACGGCCAGGAGCGCGACGTCGCCATCAGCGCCTTGCGCTTGAATGACCTGGTGCTGGTCAAGCCCGGCGAGCGCTTCCCGGTGGACGGTGAAGTGCTGCAAGGCCAGAGTCACGCCGACGAAGCCCTGATCAGCGGTGAGAGCCTGCCGGTGCCCAAACAGCCCGGCGACAAGGTCACCGGTGGCGCCATCAATGGCGAGGGCCGACTGTTGGTGCGCACCCAGGCACTGGGTGCCGAAACCGTCCTGGCGCGCATCATTCGCCTGGTGGAGGAAGCCCAGGCCGCCAAGGCACCGATCCAGAAACTGGTGGACAAGGTCAGCCAGGTCTTCGTGCCGGTGGTGCTGGTGCTGGCCTTGGCCACGCTGGTCGGCTGGTGGTGGTACGGTGCGCCGCTGGAAGTCGCCGTGATCAATGCCGTGGCAGTGCTGGTGATCGCCTGTCCCTGTGCCCTGGGCCTGGCGACGCCGACCGCGATCATGGCCGGCACCGGCGTGGCTGCGCGCCACGGGATTCTGATCAAGGATGCCGAAGCGTTGGAGCGTGCCCACGAAGTCGACACCGTGGTGTTCGACAAGACCGGCACCCTGACCTCGGGCACCCCACGCATCGTGCACTTCAGTGCCCTGGAGGGTAACGAAGACACGCTGCTGCAGTGGGCCGGCGCGTTGCAACGCGGCAGCGAGCATCCCCTGGCCAAGGCGGTGCTGGACGCCTGCGGCGAACGCGACTTGAGCGTGCCGGACATCAACGACAGCCAGTCCCTGACCGGCCGCGGCATTGCCGGAAGCCTCGACGGACGTCGCCTGGCATTGGGTAACCGGCGCCTGCTGGAAGAACTGGGCCTGGACCCCGGCACGCTGGCCGAGTCGGCGCAAGCGTGGGAAAACGAAGGCCGCACGTTGTCCTGGCTGATCGAGCAAGCCCCGACGCCACGGGTATTGGGCCTGTTCGCCTTCGGCGACTCGCTCAAGCCCGGCGCCCTGGCTGCCGTCCAGGCCCTGGTTAAGCGCCACATCGCCAGCCACCTGCTCACCGGTGACAACCAGGGCAGCGCCCGGGTGGTGGCTCAAGCGCTGGGCATCGCCAACGTGCATGCCGAGGTGCTGCCGGCGGACAAATCCGCCATCGTCCAACAATTGAAAGACCGTTCGGTGGTGGCAATGGTCGGCGACGGCATCAACGACGCCCCTGCGCTGGCCGCCGCGGACATCGGCATTGCCATGGGTGGCGGCACCGATGTGGCCATGCACGCGGCTGGCATCACCCTGATGCGCGGCGACCCGCGACTGGTGCCGGCAGCGCTGGACATCAGCCGCAAGACCTACGCCAAGATCCGCCAGAACCTGTTCTGGGCGTTCGTCTACAACCTGATCGGCATTCCCCTGGCGGCATTCGGCCTGCTCAACCCGGTGCTGGCCGGCGCGGCGATGGCGCTGTCGAGCGTCAGCGTGGTGAGCAATGCGTTACTGTTGAAACTCTGGAGACCCGAGCCGTTGGAGGACAAGCGATGAACATCGGCCAAGCAGCCCGGCAGAGCGGCCTGAGTGCGAAGATGATCCGGTACTACGAATCCATCGGCTTGCTCAAGGCGGCCCATCGTACCGACAGTGGCTACCGGATCTACGGCGCCGAAGACCTGCATACGCTGGCGTTCATCAAGCGCTCGCGGGACCTGGGGTTTTCACTGGAAGAGGTCGGCAAACTGCTGACCCTCTGGCAGGACCGCCAGCGGGCCAGCGCCGATGTGAAGGCCCTGGCCCGGCAGCACATCGACGAACTGAACCAGAAAATCCGCGAACTGGCCGAACTGCGCGACACCCTCCAGGACCTGGTGGACCACTGCCACGGCGACCACCGCCCGGACTGCCCGATCCTCAAGGAACTGGCGTCGGGGTGCTGCGCCCGACCCGCCTGAGTGCCCGCCCCCGGGGAATGGAAAAATTGCCCTCGGCACACCGTTCCTTGTGGGAGCGGGCTCGCCCGCGAAGGCGTCATTCCAGCCAGCTCACCTATCGCCTGACACAGCGCTTTCGCGGGCAAGCCCGCTCCCACAGTGGGTCTTCGGGGGACGGAAGAATTGCGCTCGGCACACCGCTCCTTGTGGGAGCGGGCTTGCCCGCGAAGGCGCCATTCCAGCCAGCTCACCTATCGCCTGGCACAGCGCTTTCGCAGGGCAAGCCCGCTCCCACAGGGTTCACTCACCGGGCCGGGCTTATTGCATCCAGGGCGGAGGCGGTTCTTCGGTTTTGCCGGGGGGGGCATCGTCGGCGGTGCGGGCGGCCTGGCGGCGTTGCTCATCCAGGCGGGCGGCCTCGATCTCGCGCATGACCCCACCCACATCCGCCAGTTCTTCAGGCTCGTCGAACTCGCCGGTCAACACGCTGGCCGGGTGCAAGGTGCCGGACTCATACAACGCCCACATCTCCTTCGCGTATCGGGTGCGCTTGAGTTCCGGGGCGAACCGGCCGAAGTAGGACGCCATGTTGCCCACGTCTCGCTCCAGCATGCTGAAAGCATGGTTGTTGCCCGCGGCATCCACGGCCTGCGGCAGGTCGATGATCACAGGCCCGGTCGGCGTGAGCAGCACGTTGAACTCGGACAGGTCACCGTGCACCAGCCCGGTACACAACATCAGCACGATCTGGGAAATCAGGAACGCGTGATACTCACGGGCCTGATCCGGCTCCAGCACCACATCGTTCAAACGTGGCGCCGCATCGCCGTACTCATCGGCCACCAGCTCCATCAGCAGCACGCCTTCGAGAAAGTCATACGGCTTGGGGACTCGCACACCGGCATTCGCCAGCCGGAACAGCGCCGCCACCTCGGCGTTCTGCCAGGCGTCCTCGGTCTCCTTGCGCCCGAACTTCGAGCCCTTGGCCATGGCCCTGGCCTGCCGGCTGTTACGCACCTTGCGGCCTTCCTGGTATTCGGCCGCCTGACGAAAACTTCGCTTGTTCGCCTCCTTGTAGACTTTGGCGCAACGTAACTCGTTGCCGCAGCGCACCACATAAACAGCTGCTTCTTTACCACTCATGAGTGGGCGCAGCACTTCGTCGACCAGACCGTCCTCGATCAGGGGTTCAATGCGTTTTGGAGTCTTCATCAGCTTTTATTGTGGGTCCTTTATTACCGAACACGCGAATGACAGTCGTTATACGGCAATCCTCGCTCCACGGGGAGGGGTTGCCGACCTATGAACCTGCGATGCACACACTGTGCCGGATCGCATCGAACGTGCCGAATCATAGCCGACGCCGAGCGCGGCGCCGGTAACGGGAGGCGAAGGTATTTGCTACAAGCGCTGACAACCGCATCCATGGCCAGCGCCGGCGTCAATGCTTGAACAACTCCCCGGGGGTGAAACCAAACATTCCCTTGAAGGCGGCAATGAAGGCGGAGGTCGAATCATAGCCACAAGACAACGCCGCGCTGGTGACACTGTCGCCTTTCTCCAGCGCCCCCAGGGACGACAGCAAGCGCACGCGCTGGCGCCAGGCACGGAAACTCAGGCCGGTTTCCCGCTGGAACAAACGCATCAGGGTTTTTTCCGACGTCCCCAGGCGTTCCGCCCAGGCTTGCAGCGTGACGCCTTGCTCGGGCTGCTCGATCAGTTCGTTGCACAGCGCCAACAGGCGGGCATGACGGGGCAACGGCAGGGAAAACCCCACTTCCGGCAGCGTCGCCAACTGGTCCAGCAACACCTGCACCAGGCGCTCTTCCTGGCTATCGCCCTGGGGGTAATCGGCCGGAAACTGACAGAACACCTTGATCAACTCCCGCGCCAGCGGCGTGACCTCCAAGACCCGGCAACGCCCGTCCGCCCAGGGGCAGGCCTGGCGATGGACATACAGGCTGCGCATTTCCGCCCGAGTGGACGTCACCACCTGGTGCTCCAGATCGGCCGGGATCCAGATGCCCCGCTGGGGTGGCGCGAAGAAACTGCCCGCGGCCGTGTGCACGCCAAGAACACCACTGATGGCGTAGGAAAACTGCACCCAGTCATGCCGATGGGCCTGGGTCCAGGACCCCGCGCTCAAGCTTTCGACACGGGCATAGAGTGGCCGCGGCAGTTGAGTCAGGTCGGGGATGCGGCGCTCGAGTTGCTGGTGTCCGTTAGTCGGCATTGATTGGCCTTATGTCGCAAGACGACTGTTTGCGACGACGTTAGGCTAAGTCGTCTTTTCTTACAACTTGCGGTGCCCTATGCATATTTTCCGACACCTCAAACGGATAGTGACCGACTGGTTCCTCTGCGGCATGGTCCTCGCCACGCTGCTGGCCTATTTCTTTCCTACGTTCGGTGCCACCGGCGGCGCCATGCATGCCGAATGGGTCGTCAACATCGGCATCTTCGTGGTGTTTTTCCTGCATGGGGTCAACCTGTCCGGCGAGCAGATCCGCCACGGCCTGAAAAACACCCGGCTGCATCTGATGGTGCAAGGTTTTACCTTTGGCGTGTTCCCGCTGATCTGGCTGATCAGTCACTGGCTGGTGGGCAGTCACGTCCCGGCGCTGCTGATGCTGGGCTTCCTGTACCTGTGCGCCCTGCCCTCGACCATTTCCTCGTCGGTGGCCCTGACCGGTAGCGCCGGCGGCAACGTGCCCGCGGCGATTCTCAACGCGAGCCTGTCCAGCGTACTGGGGGTGGTGCTGACGCCCTTGCTAGTCAGCCTGGTGGTTGGGCGCGGCGCCGGGGGCATCGACCTCGGCTCGACCCTGCTCGACCTGTGCCTGATGTTGCTGCTGCCGCTGGTGCTCGGGCAGGTCCTGCGGCGTTGGCTGGCGGGGTTCTTTGGCCGCTACAAACGCTACACCAACGTCATCGACAAACTGGTGATCCTGCTGCTGGTGTACGCGGCGTTCTGCAACTCGATGGTCTCCGGAATCTGGCAGCAGCAAGGCAACGGCCTGCTGCTCAGCGCGGCACTGGGCAGCGCCATCCTGCTGGCGATCATCCTGTGGATGACCACCCGCACCGCACGCGCCTTACGGTTCAGCAATGCCGATGAAATTGCCGCGGTGTTCTGCGCCAGCAAAAAATCCCTCGCCGCCGGGGTGCCAATGGCCGCGTTGATCTTTGGCAACAACCCCGGCCTGGGCCTGATCCTGCTGCCGATCATGATCTACCACCCGCTGCAGTTGATCGTCTGCTCGATCCTCGCCGAGCGCTACGCCAGCCGCCGACGGGCGCAGGTCGTCCAGGCGAACGAGGCGGCCCTCAGCGCTCGATGATCGCCGTCACCCCCTGGCCGGCCGCCGCGCAGATGGAGATCAGCCCGCGGCCGCGCCCGGCGGCATCCAGCAACTTGGCGAGGTTGGCGACGATGCGTCCACCCGTGGCGGCGAACGGATGCCCGGCGGCCAATGAGCTGCCCTTCACGTTCAAGCGGCTGCGGTCGATGGCGCCCAGCGGGGCGTCGAGGCCCAGGCGGCTCTTGCAGTAGTCCGGGTCTTCCCAGGCCTTCAAGGTGCACAACACCTGGGCGGCGAATGCTTCATGGATCTCGTAGTAATCGAAATCCTGCAGGGTCAGGCCGTTGCGCGCCAGCAACCGCGGCACCGCGTAGACCGGCGCCATCAACAACCCTTCGGCACCATGGACGAAATCCACCGCAGCCGTTTCGCCATCGCGCAGGTACGCCAGGATCGGCAGGCCCTGCGCCTTGGCCCATTCTTCGCTTCCCAACAGCACCAGCGAGGCGCCATCGGTCAACGGCGTGGAATTGCCTGCTGTCAGGGTGCCCTTGGCGCTCTTCTCGAAAGCCGGTTTGAGCGAGGCGAGTTTTTCCGGGGTCAGGTCGGGGCGCAGGTTGTTGTCCCGGGTCAGGCCGAGAAACGGCGTCATCAAGTCGTTTTGCCAACCTTCGGCGTAGGACGCGGCCATTTTCTGATGGCTTTCCAGGGCCAACTGATCCTGCGCCTCCCGAGGGATCTGCCAGGTCTGGGCCATCAACTCGCAGTGCTCGCCCATGCTCAGGCCGGTGCGCGGTTCGTTGATGCGCGGCAGGTCGGGCAGCAGGTGCTGGGGCCGCACTTGCAGGAAGGCCTTGATCTTATCGGCGGTGGTCTTGGCACGATTGGCTTGCAGCAGGATCCTGCGCAGCCCCTCATTGACCGCAATCGGAGCGTCGGAGGTGGTGTCCACGCCGCCGGCAATGGCGCTGTCGATCTGTCCGAGGGCAATCTTGTTGGCCACCAGCAACACCGTTTCCAGGCCGGTGCCGCAGGCCTGCTGTACATCGTAGGCCGGCGTGGTGGGCGACAGCCGCGAGCCCAGCACGCATTCGCGGGTCAGGTTCATGTCACGGGAATGCTTGAGCACCGCGCCGGCGGCGACTTCGCCAATGTGCAGACCATGCAGGTTGTAGCGTTCGATCAGCCCCTCGAGCGCGGCGGTCAGCATCGCCTGGTTGCTGGCGGTGGCATAGGGCCCGTTGGAGCGGGCGAACGGAATGCGGTTACCACCGATAATCGCGACGCGGCGTAGCTGTGTCATGAAGAACTCCCCGTGTAGGTTCGAATGCGCAAATGGCCTGAAAAAACGCCGCTCCCTGCGCAAGCTTAGGCTTTATCTCGGCGATCGAACGACTGATTGCCAATCATGGTCCACACTTGGAACCTCATCAGCCGGAGTGTGTTCCATGTCTGACCGCTATATCGACTTCGCCAATTCACCTGTTGGCCTGCGTCTGGTCGGGGCCCTCGGCCTGCCCTCGCCGGTGCGCCTGGAGCGTTGGCAGGCTGGGCGGCTGCGACCGATCGAGGGCGCGTTGCTGCTGGGCGGCGGGCCGTTGACCGAGCAGGTCGGCACGTTCGCCAAACGCCTGACCGACGCCATTTTCGTCTACGGTGGCGAACCGAGCCTGGCCACCGAGTGGATCCCCGGCCACGGCCCGAAAATCAAGGCGGTGGTGTATGACGCCAGCCACTTGGTGCAGGCCGACCAGCTCAAGCAACTGCGCGAATTTTTCCAGCCCTTGATGAAAAATATCGACCGCAGCGCCCACGTGGTCATCCTCGGTCGCGCCCCGGAACGGCTCAGCGACCCGTTCGCCGCCAGTGCCCAGCGTGCGCTGGAGGGCTTCAGCCGGTCCCTGGCCAAGGAGTTGCGCCACGGCGGGACGCTGCAACTGCTGTACGTTGGCGACGGGGCCGAGGCACAGCTAGAAGGTGCGTTGCGCTTCTTCCTGTCGCCCAAGAGTGCCTTCGTGTCCGGGCAGGTCGTTCGCCTCAATGCCTGCGACACCCAGGTCCAGGATTGGACAAGGCCGCTCACCGGGCTCAAGGCACTGGTCACCGGGGCTGCCCGCGGGATCGGCGCCGCCATCGCCGAAACCCTGGCCCGCGATGGCGCCGACGTGATCCTGCTGGACGTGCCGCAGGCCAAGGCCGATCTCGACGCCCTGGCCGCACGTCTGAGCGGGCGCAGCCTGACCCTGGATATCTGCGCCGAAGACGCGCCTTCGCAATTGATCGAACACTTGCCCGACGGCGTCGACATCGTGGTGCACAACGCCGGCATTACCCGCGACAAGACCCTCGCCAACATGACCCCGGAATTCTGGGACGCGGTCCTGGCCGTCAACCTCAACGCTCCGCAGGTGCTGACCAAGGCCCTGCTCGACAGCGGCACCCTGCGGGACAATGGCCGGGTCATCCTGCTGGCGTCCATCAGCGGCATCGCCGGCAATCGCGGGCAGACCAACTATGCCGCGAGCAAGGCCGGCCTGATCGGCCTGGCGCAGGCCTGGGCGCCTACGCTGCAGGCGCGGGGTATTAGTATCAACGCCGTGGCACCGGGCTTCATTGAAACGCGCATGACCGCCGAGATTCCTTTCACCCTGCGCGAAGCCGGGCGACGCATGAGCTCCCTGGGCCAGGGCGGCCTGCCCCAGGATGTCGCCGAAACCGTAGCGTGGCTGGCGCAACCCGGCACGGGCGCCGTCACTGGGCAGGCCGTGCGGGTGTGTGGGCAAAGCCTGCTGGGAGCATGACATGACGATCCAATGGCACGAGGTCAGCGGCGCACCGTCGATGACCGCGCTCTACGTGAAAGCGGCGACGCGGCGCAAGATCAGCGGCAAGACCTTGCCGGAACAAGGGCTGCGCCAGGTGCTCCAGGTCGACCCGCAGCGACTGGCAGCCTATCGCAAGGTCTGCGGCTTCGCCGAGAACGGGTTGCTGCCGCCGACCTATCCCCACGTCCTGGCGTTCGCCCTGCAAATGCAGTTGCTTACCGACCGGGACTTTCCGTTTCCGTTGTTGGGCTTGATCCATTTGAACAACCGCATCCGTGTGCTGCGGCCCATGGGCGGCGTCAACCAGGTGCGGGCCAGCGTCAATGTCGAGAACCTGCAACCTCACCCCAAAGGCGCGGTGTTCGACCTGGTCACCCGCCTGGAGGATCAACTGGGGCTATTGTGGCAAGCCCACAGCCAGATGCTGTGCAGGGGTGTCGAACTGGATGGGACACCGCTGGCCGACACGCCCGCCAACAGCCTGGCATTGATGGAGGTGGCGCACTGGCGCGCGCCGGCCGACATTGGCCGGCAGTACGCCAAGGTGTCGGGCGACTACAACCCGATTCACCTGAGCGCCGCCAGCGCCAAACTGTTCGGCTTCCCGACTGCCATCGCCCATGGCCTGTGGAACAAAGCCAGGACCCTGGCCGCCCTGGATCAACACCTGCCCGAGGCCAACCTCGAGATCGAGGTGGCCTTCAAAAAACCCGTACGCCTGCCCAGTGAAGTGACACTGCTGGCGAGTGCGGCAGGGTCCAGCGGGGACTTGCGGTTGATGGGGGCAGGGGATCTGGAACACATGGTGGGAGGCTGGCGGCCGGCGGGCTGAAAGGTGACCGCGAGCAATGCAGTGGCCGCGGGACCGCCTTCGCGAGCAAGCCCGCTCCCACATGGGACGGAGGCTGTCCGGGATTCTGCGGCTGGCATTCATCCTCCTGTGGAAGCGAACGTGCTCGCGAAGACGTCGGCCCATCCAACGTCAACGCCTCAGGCAGGCCCGCGCCCAGAAATGGACGGCGCCAAACTGGCTATCGCGGCGGATAGGTCGACAGGATCCGCCCCACCGTCTCCCGTACCGCGGTGTTACGGTCCGTCGGGTTCGGCGAGTCGCTCAGGATCTGCTCATCACTGCCCCGCCACACCAGCTTGCCGTCCTTGCCATCGAGCAGGTCGATCTGCACGGTGCCGACCTTGTAGCTGATGTTGCGGGTTTCGTTGTACATCGGCCCGCCCCAATAGCCGTTCCAGGGACCGCCCCAACCACCGCCATAGTTCGTGGTCACCTGCTGCTGGCGATCCTCGACGATCAGGTAAGCCTGGACCAACACATCCGCCCGACCACCCGCCGCCACCGGGCGCAGGCCGCGTTGGTCGAGTTGATCGGCAACGGCCTGACGGATGCGTTGTTCGGTCAGGTCGCTCTTGATGCGCGGGTCATCGGGACGGTATTGCAGCGCCGGCTCTTTCCAACTCCAACTGCGGTACGCCGCGAAATCGCGGCTGGTGTCGAAGTCGTGATTGACCTGGTTGGAGGCACAGGCGCCCAGCAGCAGCGCAAAAGACAGTAAGGCAAGACGGCGCAACATGGTTTTTCTCCGTTGCAGGATCAACTGGGCGGATACGCCGACATGGCTTTTTCCACCGCTTCGCGGATAGCGTCCGTGCGTGCACCCTGGCTGCCGCGCTGGCTGGTTTCGGCGCTGGCGCTCCAGACCGGCTGGCCATTGCGCGCGTCGAACAGCTCGACACGCACGACCACCACCTGCTCCTGGTACGTGCGCACCACCGGCACCGTGTGATACATGCCGTACCCAGGGCCATAGCCGGGGCCGTAGCGGTTGTAGCCGCCGTAGTAGCCGGTGTCGTAGTCATCGCGTACCTGGCGCAGGCGGGTTTCCAGGCGCAGGTCGGCGCTGACGAAGAGGTCGGCCGGCCGATTGTCATGCAGCGGGCGCAGGCCGCGCTGGTCCAGCGCGTTACTCACTGCCTCGGCCACCTGGGCCGAGTCCGCCCACGCAGTGCCCGGCGGCAGTTGCCCGTTGCGCCAGGCCCAACTGCGGTAGCGCCCGTAGTCCCGAGGCGGCGCGGGGTACGCACTGCGGTCGAACACCTGGGCGGCTTCCGGTGGTGCCGGCGGCAGCGGGTTGGAAGTGGCGACATACGGGTTGCTGCCCTGGCAGGCCGCCAGCCCCAGGCACAGCACCAATACCCCTGAACGACCTTTCATGTTGCTCTCCAGTGCCGCTGGATCAGCGCGGACGGCAGATCCAGTGCAGATAACGTCCCAATCCGGCAAACGCGGGATGGCGACGGTGGGCCAGCTCCATTTCCAACAACTGCGCCAGCTCCACGCGCCCTTGGAATTCCACGGGCATGTAGTCATGGAAAACCCGCACGCCACTCTGGTTTTCGACCTGCCACAGGCCTTCAAGTTGCGCCGCCAACGCGCGCGGATCAAGGGGTTGTTGCGGTGTCAGGCTCTGTTTTTCGCCGGCCATGTCATTTTTGCGCAACTTGCGGAAATGCCCCTTGAGCAGGTTGCGATAGACCAGCGCATCGCGGTTGTAGAACGCCAGGGACAACCAGCCGCCCGGCGCCGTGAGCTGATGCAGCACCGGCAGGATGGCATGGGGCTCGGCCAGCCATTCGAGCACCGCATGGCACAGCACCAGGTCGTAGGGCTCGGTGAGCTGGCCAAGCAGATCCTGCCACGGCGCCTGGATGAACGTTGCCTGCTGCCCCGCCACGGCGAAGCGTTGGCGGGCACCTTCGAGCATGGGCTCGGCCGGCTCGGCGAGGGTCACCTGGTGACCGCGCTCGGCCAGCCACAGCGACATATGGCCCAGACCCGCGCCGATATCCAGCACCCGCAGCGGGCGATCCGGCAAGGTTTCCAACAGATCGGCCTGAAGCACCGCCAGGCGGATCGCGCCCTTGGCCCCGCCGTAGATTTTCTCGGCAAACCGCGTGGCCAACTGGTCGAAATGACGGTCGCTCATTGGCCGAACCGCCGCTCGCTGTCGGCCAGCTTGTTGCGCACCACGGCGTCCATGTCCAGGCCCAATTCGCTGCACAACAGCAACAGGTACAACACGATGTCACCGACTTCCTGCCCGGCATGGGCCAGGGTGTCTGCCGGCAACTGGCGGGACTGATCCTCGGTCAGCCACTGGAAAATCTCCACCAGCTCGGCCATTTCCACGCTGGCGGCCATGGCGAGGTTCTTCGGGCTGTGGAAGCGCCGCCAATCGTTACGGTCACGAATGGCGTGCAGGCGTTCGGTCAGTTCAACAAGGTTCATCGGGCTCTCCTGAATGCGCATAGCTTCGGGGGGATGACCGGGGAAGGCAAGCCTCTCGGTGCGCGTGGCAATTTGCCCCATAATCGAACCATCGCGACGCCAACAGCTCCTACAATCAGACACAGTTCAACCCGGATCCCCTTCATCAGGATGCACACATGCAGGTAGAAAGCTTTTTCGAATGGCTCGGCCAAGCGCTCGGTTCGGTGATCCGCTTCATCGTCGACCTGCTCAGCGGCCTGTTCAACACCCTGGCCCACGCCGGCGGCAACTTCGTCGACGGCCTGGCGCGCACCTTGGGCATGGACACCTCGATCATCAGCATCATCGCGCTGATCATCGGGTTGATGATGCTGTATTCGGCGATCCGCGCCTTTATGCGGGCCTCGATCATCATGGGGATTATCTGGTTGGTATTGGGGTTGTGGTTGTTGAGTTGGATCATTCACTGAGGTCGCACGAGCCTATGCAGGAGCACAGTTGTGGCGAGGGGATTTATCCCCGCTGGGCTGCGCAGCAGCCCCAAACCCAGGCCATGCGGTACATCAGGTAAACCGCGTTAGTCGGATTTACGACTGCTTCGCAGCCGAACGGGGATAAATCCCCTCGCCACAAAAAACGGGCCTGCGAAGTGCGGCGTGCTTCGCAGGGACTGGAAACGATCATCCAGAGAACCCGCTACAATTGCGCTCCATCAAGGAGCCCGCATGTCCCACCTGATCACCGACTGGCGCGACCGCCTTACCCATCGCCGGGTCTGGGCGCTGGCGGCGCCGATGATTCTCTCGAACATTTCCGTGCCGCTGGTGGCGCTGGTGGACAGTACGGTCATCGGCCATTTGCCCCATGCCCATCAGCTGGGCGCGGTGGCGGTCGGGGCGAGTCTGTATACCGTGCTGGCGTGGGCCATGGGTTTCCTGCGCATGGGCTCCACCGGGTTCGCCGCCCAGGCCGCCGGACGTGGCGATGGCGCGGCGCTGCGGCAGGTGCTGGTGCAAGGCCTGTTGCTGGCGATGGGGCTGGCGGTGGTGCTCGGCGCCGTCGGCGTACCGCTGAGTGGCGTGGCGTTGCACTTCATGCAGCCATCGGCCGAACTCGACCAATTGACCCGCGACTTTTTCCACACCCGGCTCTTCGGCCTACCGGCGGCGCTGGCCAGCTATGCATTGGTGGGCTGGTTCCTCGGTGCCCAGAATGCCCGAGCGCCGCTGGCGATCCTGCTGGTGACCAACCTGGTGAACATCGCCCTGAACCTGTGGTTCGTGATCGGCCTGGACTGGGGCGTGGCCGGTTCGGCCCGGGCCTCGGTGATTGCCGAGTGGACCGGTGCGCTGGTCGGCCTGGCCCTGGCACGCAAGACTCTGCGGGCCTGGCCCGGACAGGTGGCCTGGGCAGCCTTGGGGCGGTGGCAGAGCTGGCGCCCGCTGCTGGCGGTGAACCGGGACATTTTCATTCGCAGCCTGGCGCTGCAAGCGGTGTTCTTCCTGATCACCGTGCAAGGCGCGCGGCTAGGGGACGCGACCGTGGCAGCCAATGCCCTGCTGCTCAACGGCCTGCTGCTGACCGCCCACGCCCTGGACGGCCTCGCCCACGCGGTGGAAGCTTTGTGCGGGCATGCCATCGGCGCCCGCGATCGCCTCGCCCTGCGCCGTTCGCTGGTGGTGGCCTGCGGCTGGTCGCTGATTGCAAGCCTTGGGTTCGCGCTGCTGTTCCTGCTCGCCGGCCACCTGTTCATCGCGATGCAAACCGACATTCCCGACGTGCGCGCCACCGCCGACCAGTATCTGCCTTACCTGGCGGCCCTGCCGCTGATTGCGGTCTGGAGCTACCTGCTCGACGGGCTGTTCATCGGCGCCACCCGCGCCCGGGAAATGCGCAACGGCATGCTGCTGACGCTGTTGCTGGTACTGCCTGTCGCCTGGGCGCTGCAAGGCTTGGGCAACCACGGGTTGTGGATCACCTTCCTGCTGTTCATGGCCTTGCGCAGCCTGACCCTCGGGGCCATCGCCTGGCATCTGCAACGGCGCGATCAATGGCTGGGCAGCCCCAGCCCATGACATTTCACCCCGGACCGCCCTGCCATGCCCGGCGTAGCTGATCGAGGTATTCCCGTGGCGACCGGCCTTCCAACTTCGGCACCGGCCGGGCATCGGGGTGTTGCAAGCGCAGCCACAACCAGTCATCGAGCAACGCCTGTTCGGTGAACCCCAGCCCCATCCCCTCCTGGAAGCGCTTCCAGAGCAGGTGATAATCACGCCCGATGGCGCGCGACCAGCGCCAGGCGTGGCGCTCCAGCAGGCATTGCTGGAGTTGGCATTGCTGCCGATCACTGAGGCTGTGTTCGTTCTCCAGCGCCGTCACCGGCAACCCGGGATTGGTCAGTTGCTGCCAGCCCAGGCTGCCGATGGCGCGGTCGGCCCAGGTGCCACCGAACCAGCGCACCTGGCTGATGGGCCCCAGCCAGCAACTGAGTTCCTGCGGGTCGCAACCGTCGAAAAAATAGCTGGCGGTGTGCGGGTTGTAATAGTTCAGCAACGCTTTGTGGTGCAGGCCCAAGGTCACCGTCAGCATCCGCCGCAGATGCGCCAGCAGTTGTTCCGCCGACGCACTGCTGATCAACACCAGCCCCGGCCAGGCCTGCGGATCCAGATGACAGAGACTGACCAACCCACCCGCTCGCCGAAGATCCAGCAACAGTGGGCTGTGCTCCCCGAGGCCGTGCAACTCGGTGTCGTCGAACAGCACCTCGGCCTGAACCCCCGCGAACTGTTCTTGCAGGCGCCACGTCGCGTCGGGCGCACTCGGTACGTCGAGCAGCAACCAATGGGACCCGGCCAGGGTGCCGGCGCTCACGGCGCGATACCCGCGCCGGGCTGGGTGAGCAACCGGCAGGTGCACAACGCCTCGGCGCAATGGCTGAAACTGCCGCCGCCGGGTAGCAGGCACAACAAGACCAGCGGCTCGGCACTGCGGATCGCCGACAGGAGCATCGGGTCGGCAACCGCCGGCCCCGGTGCGCGGCCGGCGATCGGGGCGGCCGCAGGCTCAACCGGCGCAGCCAACGCGGGGCCGTCGAGAAAGGCACTGATCAACGGACGATCCGGATCGCCTTCGATAAAACTCACCAACACCTCGGTGCCCTCGCGCAACTCGTCCGCCCCCGCCAGCAACTCGGGCGCCAACGGCAGCCAACAATGGCTGGAACGGGCGCCCTCGCCCTGGTAGACCCAGTCGAACTGCACCGCCACGCGTCCGGCTTCTTGCATCACCGGCTCATCCACCGCGACCACCCAACCCCGTTGCCGGCTCGCCATGCGCGGCTTCGTCGCCCGCAGGGCTGTCTGCCACGGCGCGCCCTGGGGGATGGCCTTGAACTGGTTGCCATACACCCCCGCCTGGCCGCGGTGCTCGACGCCGGTCAGCAGCCAGCAGCGGTTCCAGCCCTCCAGGGGATGCGCTGCCAGCGTCACCGCTCGGCCAACGTGCAGGTTCTTCAGGTCGCTGCGCCCCCGGGCAACCTGTGCGCCCGGCAGCGTGCTCTGCACACTGAAGGCCCGGACGCCCGGCGCTGGCCGGTGGTCGCCATAAACCGCCTCGCCCACCAACGGGAAACGGTCTGGACTGTCGGTGAAAACCAGGCAATGTCCGTCCGGGGTCTGTTCGAAATGAAAATGGATGCCGGCTTGCGCGCACAGCCGTTGGAGAAATTGCAGGTCCGACTCCCGGTATTGGGTGCAGAAGTCTTGCGCAGGGTAGTCGCCGCTCAGGTCCAGGCACAGGTGCCGGCCGCCGATGCCATGTTCCCGGAGCACCTGGCGCAGGATCTGCGGCACCGAGCGAGCAACGAACACCCGTTGGCTGAAGCGCTGCGCCAGGCAAGCCAGCTTCGGCCCGATACGCACCCGGCAGCCGGCGCCCGGAGGCTGTTCGAGCAGTTCGTGCAATTGCCCATGAATGCCTCGACCCGGCGCGCCGAAGCTCAGCCACACGTTGCGGTACAGCAGCCCGGCCAAGTCCACGGGGGCGTCGGGGAGCAACAATTGCGCCTCATAGGCGAAGGGTTCGCTGATGGCTTCGCTGCCCGTGAAGGCCACGACGACCAAGGGTTCGGGCAGACCGGCTATCTCCAGACGAAAGGCTGACTCGCGGGCTGGATCGGACATCGGCGTTTCTCTACAGGAGGGGCGGCCGAGGATTCTCGCCGAGAGCCATGGTCGAGTAGAGGGCTGAAGTACAAGTTAGGAAAGGGACTACACGAAATTAGGACTACGCCGGTTATGTGCGCCGATGCGCGGAAATAACACAGGCACAAACAAAAATGCCCTTCAGGACTGTCCGAAAACTCCCGCAGTATGCGATGCAGTTTCTGACAGAGCGAAGGGCATTTGCCGTCCAGTTGAAAATGGCGCCGGAGCCCCTGTGGCGAGGGGATTTATCCCCGTTGGGCTGCGAAGCGGCCCCAGAACCCAGTCTGTGGAGCAACAGGCAAATCTCGTTAGCCGGTTTTACGGCTGCTTCGCAGCCGAACGGGGATAAATCCCCTCGCCACAGGTTCGGTGGACGCTCAGGCCCCCATCAAGAAGACAGATACGACGAACGCGTCAGGCCCAGGCGCAAGGCGTCGAGGAACTGGGTGCGCTCGGCAGCGCTGATCCGGGCGCTGGCGCACTTGTCGCGGTAGTGAGTCATCAACTCTTCCGGCGACAGGTGCACGTAGCGCAGCATGTCCTCGATGGTGTCGTGGGTCTCGATACCGGCGTGGTACACACTGCCGTCGGCGTTCTGGTAAATGTTCACCGAGTCGGTGTCACCGAACAGGTTGTGCATGTCGCCCAGGATTTCCTGGTAGGCGCCCACCAGGAAGATGCCCAGCAGGTAGTCTTCGCCCGTGTTGAGGGCATGCACCGGCAGGCTGGTCTCGATGCTCTGCTCGTCGACGTACTGCTTGATCTTGCCATCGGAGTCGCAGGTCAGATCTTGCAGCACGGCACGGCGCATCGGCTCTTCGTCGAGGCGATGCAACGGCAGGATCGGCAATACCTGGCCGATGGCCCAGGTGTCCGGCAGGCTCTGGAACACCGAGAAGTTGCAGATGTACTTGTCGGCCAGCTTGTCGTTGAGTTCGTCCAGCACCTGGCGGTGGGACCGCTGGCGAGCCTTCAGCGAATTGTGCAGGCGCCGGCAAACGGCGAAGTAGCACTGCTCGGCCAGGGCTTTCTCGGCCAGGGTCAACTTGCCGTCGGCGTACTGCGCGGCCACGTCACTCATGTAGTGGGTGGCACGCCAGTAGGTCTCGGTGACCATCTCGATGTCAGTCGGCCCCAACAGGTCCACCAGCCATTGCACGGTTTCCGGCAGTTCCAGCTTGTTGTCGATCACCGGCACGTCGTCGTTGTGCTTCTCGACGTCGGTCACCTGCACCACCAGCATGGCGTGGTGGGCGGTCAGCGACCGGCCGCTTTCGGAGAAAATGTGCGGATGCGGCAGACCCTGGGCGTCACAGAACTCCTTGAGCATGCCGACCACGACACCGGCGTAGTCGTCCATGTCGTAGTTGATCGAACTGGCATTGCGCGAGTGGGTGCCATCGTAGTCCACGCCCAGGCCACCGCCCACGTCGATGTGGTCCACCGGCAGGCCGAGGTTGCGCAGCTCGCCGTAGTAGCGGATCGCTTCCTTGAAGCCGTGCTGGTAGTCCGCCAGGTTGGCGATTTGCGAACCCATGTGGAAGTGCAACAGACGGATGCCCTGGTCCAGGCCCGCGGCGCGGAAGCGCTCGACCACCGACAACAGTTGCGCGGCCGACAGGCCGAACTTGGATTTCTCGCCGCCGGTATCGGCCCACTTGCTCGACGCCAGGGACGACAGGCGCACCCGCAGGCCGACCTGTGGCTTGACCTTGAGCGAGGTCGCCTCTTCGATCACCAGGCCGACTTCGGACTCTTTCTCGATGACGATGAAAACGTTGTGGCCCAGTTTCTGGCCCATCAGCGCCAGGCGGATGAACTCACGGTCCTTGTAGCCGTTGCAGACGATGGTCCCGCCCTTCGGCGCCAGCGCCAGCACCGCCAGCAGCTCCGGCTTGGAACCGGCTTCCAGGCCGATGGAAACATTCTGGGTGGCGATGATGTTCTCGATCACCGCTTCCTGCTGGTTGACCTTGATCGGGTAGAGCGCGGTGTATTGGCTCTGGTATTCCAGCCGCGCGATGTTGCTGTCGAACGCACCGGTGAGCTGGCGCACGCGGTCTTGCAGAATGTCGGGGAAGCGCACCAGCAAGGGCAGCGAGAGGCCGCTCTGGCGCAGTTGCTCGACTTGTTCGAACAGGTCGATGGGCGAGCTGCCGGGACCGTTCGGACGGACTTCGACGCGACCGGCGTCATTGATCGCGAAATACCCGGCCCCCCAATGGCGAATCCCGTAAACACTGCGGCTGTCCGCAACTGTCCATTGGCTGCCATCGTCTTTGCGTGTGCGTCGTACGGACATCGAAGTCCCCTATAAAGAAGTCAAAATGCACCATCCGGTCGGAGGCTGGGGCAGTCTAGAGAGTGAAAATGACGAATTGTCTGTCAGCAGGGTAGACCCTGCTGGCAGCGCTGAGTTTAGAAACCCGTTCAGAACAGGCTCTGTGAAAACCATGCGGGCGACCGCGAACCGTACGTTCGGATCAAGCCGAGGGTGGTTTTCACAGAGGCTGCTAGCCGCCGGATTTCTTGGCCTTGAAACCGTGCTTGACCAATTCGGCCAGCAACAGCTCGACGTGATCGCCCTGGATCTCGATGACGCCGTCCTTCAACGCGCCACCGGTGCCACAGCGTTTCTTCAACGTCGTCGCCAATTCCTTGAGCGCGTCTTCGGCCAACGGCACACCGGTGATCGTGGTCACCGTCTTGCCGCCGCGGCCCTTGCTTTCGCGGCGCACGCGGGCAATGCCATCACCGGCAGGGATGACGGTCTGTTTGCAGATGCAGGCATCCACCGGTTGACGGCAATCAGGGCAATGACGACCGGCGTCGGTAGAAAATACCAGGCCGCCCAAGGCGGCGAAGGATGCGGCTTTTTTGGCCACCGGCAATCCTCTCGGGAGGACAAAGACTGGTCGAGAGAGCAATGCCTCGACCGCGAAGCCCCACTCAGGCAGGGGCAGCGCTACTGGACCGCAGACGTCGGTTCAGCTTGAAAAGTCGCGCAGTGTAACGGCAAAAAGCCGACTTGCTAAGGGCCAATCGGCGCCAATTTATAGCTTCTTTGCGACGCCATCGCCGTGGGCGCGCAAATAGCGCTCCAACGCCGCCAGCGAGTCCGGGCAGTAAGGCTTGCGGCGGATTTCATCCAGCACCTGGTCGATGGGCAGAAACCGCGCTTCGAGCACTTCTTCCGGTTGCAGCACCAGGGGGCCGTCCCACACCGCCGAGAACGCCGAGCACCACAGCCGGCTACCGGTGTCCTCGAAATAGAAGTGGTCGTGGGCGGTCAGCGCGACGCCGCTCACGCCCAGTTCCTCGGCCAGCTCCCGGGCGGCCGATTCGGTGTAGGTCTCGTGGGCCTGCACCATGCCGCCCGCCGCCACGTCCCAGAACCCCGGGTAGATCGCCTTGCTCAACGTGCGCCGGTGAACACACAGTTCACCGGCCGAGTTGAACAACAGGATGTAGGTGCCGCGCCCGATCAGCCCGCGCTCACGCAGGTCCGAGCGCACCAGGCTGCCCAGCAGGTTGTCGTGTTCATCGACCCAGGCGATCAGCTCGGCATCCGAGGCCGCTCGGTGGGCGACCTCCCGGGCGCTTTCGCTCATCGATCAGCCCTGGTTCAGCAGTTGCCGCAGGTCGATGACCGCTGCGTTGGCCCGGGAAATGTAGTTGGCCATCACCAGCGAATGGTTCGCCAACACGCCGAAGCCGCTGCCATTGAGGATCATCGGGCTCCAGACCGGTTCCTGGGACGCTTCCAGTTCACGAATGATCTGCCGGACGCTGACGGTGGCGTTCTTCTTCGCCAGCACGTCGGCGAAGTCCACCTCGATGGCCCGCAGCAAATGCGACAGCGCCCATGCCTGGCCGCGCGCCTCGTAGAACACGTTGTCGATTTGCATCCATGGGGTCTCGACGACTTCTTCATCCACCTGCGGCACCTGGCCCGGCGCCGGAATTTCGGTTTTCAACGACGTGTTGAGCTTGACCCGGCCCACGCTGGCCGACAGGCGCTGGGACAACGAACCCAGGCGAGTGCCGACATCCCCCAGCCAGTTGTTCAGGTTGTCGGCACGGGCGTAGAACAGCGCGCTCTTCTGGGCCGGATCGGACAGGCGTGCCTGGTAGCGGCTCAGGGAATTGATGCCTTCCTGGTACTCCGACTCACTGGAGGGCAGCACCCAACTGCGGTTATCGAAGTTGAAGCGCGGCTCGGCCTTGGCCAGATCGGCGTCTTCGGCGGACTGTGACTGGGAACGGGCGAAGTCCTTGCGCAAGGCGCGGCTCAGGTCGCGAACCTGCACCAGCACGCCGTATTCCCAGCTCGGCATGTTGTCCATCCACAGGCCCGGCGGGAAACGGTCGTTGGAAATGTAGCCGCCCGGTTTGGTCAGCAAGGTGCCGGCCACGGTCTTGAGGGTCTCGACGGTGGTGTAGCCCACCACCATTTGCCGGCCGTCCCGCTCGGCTGCCGCCTGGGCGTTCTGCTGCACCGGGAACAGCGCCGGCTCCTGGCTCCAATACCAACCCAGGGCGATGGTCACCAGCAGGTACAGGCCGACCAGCGTCGCCAGTGCCCGACTGAACAACAGCCCACCCAGGTAGCTGCGGGTGTCCGATTTCGGTTCGGCGGCACGTTCAGGCGCGCTGCCCGCGCGGTTTTTCCAGTCCAGCATGGCGATATCCCTTCAATCACTTGAGTTCTCGGTTCGACCACAACCCTACGCCATCGTGCCTGATTTGAAACGCGATAATGTGGCGGCCAATCAGGCCTGCCCTGGCAGGGTCGTCGAGCAGCCACTATAAA
The DNA here is from genome assembly GCF_036693845.1 of Pseudomonas sp. MS646. Lineage (NCBI taxonomy): Bacteria > Pseudomonadati > Pseudomonadota > Gammaproteobacteria > Pseudomonadales > Pseudomonadaceae > Pseudomonas > Pseudomonas sp. MS646. The sequence continues at coordinate 743,234 of NZ_CP144763.1, read as the reverse complement.
TGAAGCGCCGCCGTCGGTCTTCGAAACTGGCCGGTCATTAACTGAATGTCGCGGTTGGACAGATTATTGACGTATGACACTGATGCAAGGGAAAAGAGGTGCTAGCATAGAGCCACCAGTCGACCTCAGCATGCAGCCTAACTAGTAGTCAGGATATGACCGAGCCAGAAGACCCCAGCCGCGAGCGCCTCAAGCATCACTTTGCCCAGCGGGTAATTCACCAGGCTCGTCAGATCCTGGAGATCTGGCAGCGCCTGCAGCGCAGCGAGTGGTCCAGCACCGATCTTTCCGAGCTCAGCGAAGCCAATCTGCGGCTGCTGCGTTTTGCCGAACGCTTCGAACAACCCGAACACACCCAGCTCGCCCAAGGCATCAGTCAGTCGTTGCAGGCAGTGGATGCCAACCGCGGACGCCTGAGCAGCCACCTGATCACCGAAATCAACCGCCTGATGCAGCGCCTGTCGCGCACCGGCCTGCGCCATGGCGACCAACTCGAACAGACCTTCCTGCCGCCGCTGCGCAAACCCATCTATGTACTGCTGCAAGACCACGACCGCGCCGAGCGCCTGGCCAAGCAATTGGAATTCTTCGGTCTCAGTGCCCAGGCCCTGGACAGCGTCGCGGCATTTCGGGCGACGATGGTCGAGCGCCTGCCGGCGGCGATTGTCATGGACGTGGATTTCAGCGGCCCCGGCGCCGGCCTGAAACTGGCCGCCGAAGCCCAGGAAGGCCTGGACCAGCCGCTGCCGCTGCTGTTCTTCAGTTTGCTGGAAACCGACACGCCGACCCGCCTGGCGGCCGTGCGGGCCGGCGGGCAGGAGTTCCTCACCGGCACGCTCGAAGCGTCGAGCCTGCTGGAAAAAATCGAAGTGCTGACCTGCGTCGCCCAGTACGAGCCCTACAAAGTGCTGATCATCGATGACTCCCGCGCCCAGGCCCTGCACACCGAACGCCTGCTCAACAGTGCCGGCATCGTCACCCGCACGCTGATCGAGCCGATCCAGGCCATGGCCGAGCTGGCGGACTTCCAGCCCGACCTGATCATCCTCGACATGTACATGCCCGCCTGCACCGGCACCGAGTTGGCCAAGGTGATCCGCCACAACGACCGCTACGTCAGCGTGCCGATCATCTACCTGTCCGCCGAAGACGACCTGGACAAGCAGCTCGATGCCATGAGCGAAGGCGGCGACGACTTCCTGACCAAACCGATCAAGCCCCGCCACCTGATCACCACCGTGCGCAACCGCGCGGCACGGGCGCGCAACCTCAAGGCGCGGATGGTGCGCGACAGCCTCACCGGGCTGTACAACCACACGCACATCCTGCAGTTGCTCGAAGATTGCAGTTTCCGCGCCCGCCGGGAAGGCAAGCCGCTGAGTTTCGCCATGCTCGACATCGACCACTTCAAGCGGGTCAATGACAGCCATGGCCACCCCATGGGTGACCGGGTGATCAAGAGCCTGGCGCTGTTTCTCAAGCAGCGTCTGCGCAAGACCGATTTCATCGGCCGCTACGGGGGCGAAGAGTTCGCCATCGTCATGCCCGACACCGACATCGAGGCGGCCTGCAAGGTGCTGGATGAAATCCGCCAGCGCTTTGCCGAAATCCACTACCCGGCCCAGCCCCATGACTTGTGGTGCACCTTCAGCGCCGGCGTGGTGGAGATGAGCGATGACTCCGACAGCCTGATGATGGCGAGCCAGGCGGACGAGGCGCTGTACCGGGCCAAGCACGCCGGACGCAACCGCGTGCAGGCGGCCAGGCAAAGTGCCACTTTTTCATCGGAATCCACCGATTCGGTCATAAACCTGTAACTCAAACGCAATAACTTCAGGCACTTACGATTCTGCCCTTGGTAGACCCTTGATGCGCCTGAAGCTGCTGACCAATCTCAATACCCTTCTTTTAGTTGCCGTGTGCCTGGGCCTGGGTGCCACGTTGTGGTGGTCGCAGATCGCCCTGGAACGCCCCTATCTGTTGATGGAACGCTACCTGGGCCTGTCGCGGCAGTTTCAGGGCGAGGTGACACGCAATATCGAGGAGTACCTGAACAGCGGCGATGCCTTGCGCCTGAGCGCCGCGACCCAGGCCTTGGAAACCCTGCAAAAGGAACTCGATGCGTTCCCGCCGGAGCTGGCCCAGACCCTGCGCCCGAGCCTGTCCAACCTCGACAGCTTCAGCAAGACCGACCTGCTGGGCGCCGGCAAGCTGGCCGGCGACCCCCAGGCCCTGTTGCTCCAGGCCGAACGTGAATTGAGCGCCAACCTCGACCAGCTCGCCCAATACGCCCAAGGCGCGCCGGCCTACTTGCCACCGCTGTTCGCCGCATCGCAGCACCTGGGCCGGCTGTCTCTCACCCGGGACAAGCTGGTCAGCAGCGGTCGCAGTGAAATGGCCGCCGACGTCGAACGGGAACTGCAGAGCATCCGCACCCAGGCCGCCCAGCTCGATGGCTTGCCACTGCTCGGCGTGACGGCCAGCAGCGAAACCGCCGGCGATGATTTCGCTGCGCTGATGGGCCTGGAGACCCAGGAAAAAACCGCCGCCGAAGATGCCGGCATCGCTCTCAAACGCGAACTCAACAGCCTGCTTGGCCGCTACCCGGCGGAGCTGTCGCGCACGCGGGAACTGATCCAGAAACGCACCGAATTGAGCAACGCCACGCACCTCAAGACCGCTGACGTGCAGCAGGCCATCGATGCCATGGAGCCTGCGGTGCGGGCCCAACACGGGCGGATCCAGGGCGAGGTGCGCTTGATCCAGGGCGTGATGATCGGCCTGATCCTGCTGATCGCGTTGCTCATCGACACCTTGCAGCGACGTCTCGCCCGGACCCTGACCCACCTGGCGCCCGCCTTGTCGACCTGGGCGGAGGGCGATTTCAGCCGCGACATCCGGGTGGGCGCCAGCAACCGCGAACTGCAGGACATCGAAGCGTCGCTCAATCGCCTGCGCGCCTACCTGGTGGATCTGGTGGGCACCATTCGCGTGAACGCCGAACAAGTGGCCGGCAGCAGCCGGACCCTGGCGGAACTGAGCGGCGAGCTGCACAGCGGCGCCGAGGACCAGGCCGACGACACGGCGCTGATCCGAGACTCCCTCAGCGAATTGGAGGCGACGATCCAGCAAGTCGCTGGCGACGCTAGCCAGGCCGCCGACGCCAGCCGTAGCGCCGGCCACGCGGTGGAACAAGGACAGAAAGTCATCGGCCTGAGCCTTACCGGTTTGCATGCACTGGTGGGGGAAGTGCAGGACAACGCGCAAATGATCGAGCAACTGGCCGAGGAGTCGGCCACCATCGGCGGCGTGCTGACGGTGATTCGCTCCATCGCCGACCAGACCAACCTGCTGGCCCTCAACGCCGCCATCGAAGCGGCCCGCGCCGGGGAAATGGGCCGCGGCTTCGCAGTGGTGGCCGAAGAGGTTCGCTCCCTGGCCCAACGCACAGCCGGCGCCACCGCCGAGATCCAGACCCTGATCGCCCGCTTGCAACAGGCCGCACGCCAGTCGGTGGACGGCATGCGCGCCCAGGTCGAACACGCCGAAGCCACCGCCAACCAGGCCCAGGCCGCCGACGGTGCGCTGGATGAAATCGTCGGCGCCATCCAGACCATCGCCGACACCGCCGTGCGCATCGCTGACGTCACCGCCCAACAGAGCGGCGCCGTCAGCGAAATCCGCGACCACAGCGAACGCATCCACCAACTGGGCGGCGACAACCTGCTGCGCATCGGCCAGGGCCGGGAACAAGGCGACAACCTGCTGGTACTGGGCGGACGCTTGCACACGGCGGTGCAAGCATTCCGGGTCTAACCCCCTATCCCACAATCATTCGGGTTGGCCCCAGAATTAACGTCCGCCACCAACCCACTGTGGGAGCGGGCTTGCCCGCGAAAGCGCTGGGTCAGCTTGCAACGATGTCGGATGTACCGCCCCCTTCGCGGGCAAGCCCGCTCCCACAATCATTCGGGTTGGTCGCAGGATTAACATTCACCACAACACCCACTGTGGGAGCGGGCTTGCCCGCGAAAGCGCTGGGTCAGCTTGCAACGATGTCGGATGTACCGCCCCCTTCGCGGGCAAGCCCGCTCCCACAATCATTCGGGTTGGTCGCAGGATTAACATCCACCACAACACCCACTGTGGGAGCGGGCTTGCCCGCGAAAGCGCTGGGTCAGCTTGCGACGATATTGGATGTACCGGCCCCTTCGCGGGCAAGCCCGCTCCCCCAAGGTTCAGTGCGGGTTTTCCGGCTGCAGATGACCGGATCCTGGGGCATGGTCATAAATTTCGCGCAAACATCGGTCATCGTGCTGGCTATTGCAGAGAACTGGACAGTCATTAAGGCTTTGCGGCATAGTCGCCGGGTTCTGACACCTGCGCACGGATAACAAGGAACAGCAGATGGCAACCCTTTTGGTCCTGCACGGACCCAACCTGAACCTGCTTGGCACCCGCGAACCTGGCGTCTACGGCGCCGTGACACTGGCGCAGATCAACCAGGATCTGGAGCAGCGGGCCCGCGCCGCCGGCCATCATCTGCTCTACCTGCAAAGCAATGCCGAATATGAATTGATCGATCGCATCCATGCCGCGCGTGGCGAAGGCGTGGACTTCATTCTGATCAATCCAGCAGCTTTTACACACACAAGTGTCGCATTACGTGACGCGCTGCTGGCGGTGAGCATCCCATTCATCGAAGTGCATTTGTCCAACGTGCATAAACGCGAACCTTTCCGCCATCACTCTTACTTCTCCGATGTAGCGGTGGGAGTGATCTGCGGCCTTGGCGCCAGCGGTTACCGATTGGCCCTGGAGGCTGCCCTGGAGCAGCTTGAACAACAAGCTACACGCCCCTGACCGACCCTTGGGAGTTGATGATTCATGGATATCCGTAAAGTTAAGAAACTGATCGAATTGCTGGAAGAGTCCGGCATCGACGAGCTGGAGATCAAGGAAGGCGAAGAGTCCGTACGCATCAGCCGCCACAGCAAGACGCCAGCCCAGCAGTTCTATGCCCCGGCACCGATGCAAGCACCCGCCGCCGCCCCTGCGCCAGCCGCACCGGCAGCCGCCACCGCCGCTGCTCCAGCCGCTGCCGCCGCTCCGGCACTCAACGGCACCGTCGCTCGTTCGCCCATGGTAGGCACGTTCTACCGCAAGTCTTCGCCAACCTCGCCGTCCTTCGTTGAAGTGGGCCAGACCGTGAAGAAAGGCGACACCCTGTGCATCGTCGAAGCCATGAAGATGATGAACCACATCGAAGCTGAAACCAGCGGTGTGATCGAGTCCATCCTCGTCGAAGACGGCCAGCCGGTTGAGTACGACCAACCGCTGTTCACCATCGTTTGAACCGCGGAGAGCCTTTGATGACTGCGAAGTTGGAAAAAGTCCTGATCGCAAACCGCGGTGAGATCGCCCTGCGGATTCTGCGAGCCTGCAAGGAGATGGGCATCAAGACCGTCGCCGTTTACTCCAAGGCCGACAAAGAACTGATGCACCTGGGCCTGGCAGACGAATCCGTCTGCATCGGTCCGGCGTCGGCTGCGCACTCCTACCTGCACATCCCGGCGATCATCGCCGCTGCCGAAGTGACCGGCGCCACCGCCATTCACCCAGGCTACGGCTTCCTGGCGGAAAACGCCGACTTCGCCGAACAGGTCGAGAACTCCGGTTTTGCCTTCATCGGTCCGAAAGCCGACACCATCCGCCTGATGGGCGACAAGGTATCGGCCAAGCACGCCATGATCGCTGCCGGCGTACCGACCGTTCCGGGTTCCGACGGCCCGTTGCCTGAAGACGAAGAAACCGCTCTGCGCATCGGTCGTGAAGTGGGCTACCCGGTGATCATCAAGGCCGCTGGCGGCGGCGGTGGTCGCGGCATGCGCGTGGTACACAAGGAAGAAGACCTGATTTCCTCGGCGAAACTGACCCGCTCCGAAGCCGGCGCGGCGTTCGGCAACCCGATGGTCTACCTGGAAAAATTCCTCACCAACCCACGCCACGTCGAAGTCCAGGTGTTGTCCGACGGCCAAGGCCAGGCCATCCACCTGGGGGACCGCGATTGCTCGCTGCAACGTCGTCACCAGAAGGTACTCGAAGAAGCGCCAGCACCGGGCATCGACGAGCAGGCGCGCCAGGAAGTCCTGGCCCGTTGCGTCAAGGCCTGCATCGACATCGGCTACCGCGGCGCCGGCACCTTCGAGTTCCTCTACGAGAACGGTCGTTTCTACTTCATCGAAATGAACACCCGTGTTCAGGTGGAGCACCCGGTTTCGGAGATGGTCACCGGTATCGACATCGTCAAGGAAATGCTCAGCATTGCCGCCGGCAACAAGCTGTCGTTCACCCAGGATGACGTGGTCATCCGCGGTCACGCACTGGAATGCCGGATCAACGCCGAAGACCCGAAAACCTTCATGCCAAGCCCAGGCACGGTCAAGCATTTCCACGCCCCGGGCGGCAATGGCGTTCGCGTCGACTCGCACCTGTACAGCGGTTATGCCGTTCCGCCGAACTACGATTCGTTGATCGGTAAGCTGATCACCTACGGTGCGACCCGCGACGAAGCCATGGCGCGCATGCGCAATGCCCTGGACGAAATCGTGGTGGACGGGATCAAGACCAACATCCCGCTGCACCGTGATCTGGTCCGTGACGAAGGCTTCTGCGAAGGCGGCGTCAACATCCATTACCTGGAACACAAGCTGGCCCACCAGGCTTGATGCTTCGAGTGATGTAAAGGACCCCGGCCCATTGGCCGGGGTCTTTTTTTGCCTGCCGATCGCTCAGCTCAGCAGCACCGTCGCGAAGGCCTGCGCTTCGACTTCCGCCGGCGTCGCCAGCCGCCCCTGCCCCGTGCTGATGGCACCGCTGGGATTGGCGACCAGGGGTTCGTTGCGCACGCGCCGCATGAACCCGCGGGCTCGCGCCGAAACCGGATCGGCGCTCTTCTTCGCCCGCGCCAGCACCGGGATGTAGTAACGCTCGACCTGGCCGCGCGAGGTCTTGAAGACCGATGTCACGCCATTGCGCAGGTCCAGCGCCAGACCGTAAGTGTTGCCAAAACAGGACGAGTACGACCAGTGATCCCACGTCGGTTGCAGGCCTTCGCGCCGCATCGCCGACCGGACCCGCCCGCCAATGTCAGTGCCGGTCAGCCAATCCCCGCCCACCAGGGTGGCACGAACCTCTTGCGCCGTCGTGTCCAGGCGCTGCATGACGTCCCGCAGGCTGCGCTCGATCAGCGCGCGGATGTTGTGATCGAAGTGAATGACGGCTCCGGTCCGGGTGGCCGGGCTGTACAACGCCGCGATCACGCAGGTCTGCGCGTTCAACGAGAACAGATAATTGTCCGCGACCGCCTCGCTGTAGCGCGCCACCAGCGCCTCGCCCTGCAACGCCCCCCTTGAGACATCCGGGAAGACATGACCGGGAAACGCCTCGCGCAAATCCCTCACGTGCCCGAGGACAAGCACCTCATCATTACCCCCACGCAGGCCGACTTCGTTACGTACCCATTTACCGTTCCCCAGCCGTCGGATGGGCACGTTGTACAAGGCGCCGGGGCGGCGGGCGTCCACCAGGCACAAACCGCCGAAATAGGTATTTTCCTTCACCTGGTAGTACCGACCCTGGTGGCGCACGTAGTAGAGGCTGCGCGGCTGCGAGGCGCTGGCCGGACTGCGATAGGTCCCGTTGAAAATTCCCTCCTTGGTCACGTACTCCAGGTGGTCAGGGGCCTTGCCCACCGCCTGTTTCGGCTTGAAGCGGATGGGCTGGAGCACCGGCCCGGCGTCCCTGGCCATCCGCGGGGGCAAGCCCGCCAGGCGCTGGGCGGACAGTGACAGCGGCCTGACCACCCGCTGGAGGCTGCTGGCCGCCCGCCCCAGCAATGCCACCAGGGTTGTAACGCCCAAGGCGGCGAACAAGGCGCCCCAGGAGGCCATCAACCAATGGCCCAACGCCCGTTCCGTGTCCCCTTTCCCGTGAGACTCGGCTGCCTGCTTGACGCTGCTGGCGATCACGACTGCATCCAACAGCAAGCCCAAAGGTGGGTACACCAGGCACATAGGCGCCGACACGAACAGCAATCCCTTGATGACCTGTTGCCGGATCACCTCGGCGCGACTGCGGGTGACCGCTTCCACATCGGCGACAGCACGCTCGATGCAGGCATCGAACTCCGTCCGGACATCGCTTACCCGATTGAACTCGCGCAATGTATCCACGCTCACGGTGCCCGCCGCCAACGCCACCAGGGTGCGCCTGACCGCAGCGCGGGCGCCGAGGGCAACCCGCTCCAGCAAGTAATCGTGCAGGCGGGCAACGACGGCACCGGAGAAATCCTGGTAACGACGGAACGCGATACCGTCCGCAGAATCCGGCGTGTACAGCCAATACACGCCCCTTGGCTGGAAATAGGCGAACACATACACGCCGATCACGACCTGCCCGCCGAGGGTAAACCGGATCATCCCCTCCTGCTGCACGGCGGCCCCCGAATATCCCGGACCGACCGCCGGCGCCGGCTCGCCCAGCCGACTGACCTGCCGGGTGAGCCACCAGAATTGCTCGGCATTCAACTGGGACTGTCCCATGGCGACACGCAGGTCGCGGTCCATTCGGGTCAGCAGCAAATTGCGGTAGGCCATGCGGCGGGCGGTGTATTGCGCCGCCTCGGTATCGAGAAACCGGGCGCGGGTGTCCCGCCCATAGTGCTCCCCCACATACGCCCCACGCAGGTAAACCGCCAGCTCCGCGCTGCGCACTTGCCGCAGGTCCTGGCCGACCGATGAGCGCACGCCTTTTCGAGGGTCGTCGATTCCGCCGTTGTCGTCATACCCGTAGATGGCCAGGTCCAGCAGACTGGCGGTTTTCGTCGCACCTGTCAGCCCAGGCCTGTAGTCGATCAGCACCGTGGCCGGATCGACCGGCGCCTGCACGCCCTTGCTGCGCATGTACGGGGCAATCGCCTGGGTGACGACCCGCTTGGCGAAGTCCATGAAGACTTCGTAGCCGGCCATCTGCTCGATGAACACGCGCTGATGAACCCGCAGCTCCTGGTTCAAGCTGCTGAGGTTGCGCCGGGAATCGAGCGACATCGCCGCGTACCAACGGGGCGACTCGTCCTGCTCCACCTGGGCCAGATGGTTGTCCACGCCCCTGGCGACGCTGTCTTTCAGGCATTCGCTGAGACCGCTCACCGCCCGCCTGGGGTCGCGGCTTGAATCCCAGACCGTCGGCTTGTCCATCACGCGGCTGAAATACTCGCGGGCCGCGTCCCGATCCGTCGGGGAGATCCTCTGCAACAGGTACTCTCGGCCGGCCTCGTCGCGCGTCCACGCCCCCACCTCGACGCTCACGGCCCACAGCGAAGGCAGCTCGATCCACTCCTGGCCGTCCGGTTTTCCGGGGGCGTACAACAGCACATCGCCTTGCAGGTCCTGACGATAAAACAAGAGCACATCGTCACACCGCAAGGCATTGGGCAGCACCAGGCCACTCGCCCGCAGGGGGCCGGTCTCGCGGCCCCACAGGGCCTGGACCGCTTCATGGTTGGCCACCTGCAAATGACCGGCACAGCGGGCAACGAACGCACTTTGCTGCAGCCGCGCCAGGACCCAATCGAACAAAGCGTCCTGCAGGTCCCTTCGTCCATGGCGCTCCACCAGCGCTTGCCGATACCCGGCAGGTGCGTCGACGTCCGCCAGCAACTGGCTGATGAACGACGGCGTCAGCGCCTGGTTGCGCAGCATGGCGCCGTTTTCCACCAGGAACACCGTGACGGCGTCCGGCCTGATCGGACCCGACGCCAGCAGCTGGCTGAGGCTGTGGACGCGCACCGGCTGGCCCATCACGCCTCGCCATTGCACCTGCACGCGAATGCTGTCGGGTTCGACCGTCATGTCCAGTTCACGCCTGACGTAATCCTTGGCCAGTCGCCGGGCGAAGGCTTGCAACGAACCCAGTTCATTGAGCAAGCCATCCACCAGCGCCTCGGCCTGGGAGGTCTGCTCCTCAAGCGCCTCCAGTCGCTGACGCTCGTCCTTGCCCAGCCCGCGCAACCACTCCGGCAGTTGCGCACGCGCGAGCGCCTCGAGCGGCTGACGCTGCGTGGCGCTCGCCAACCCGGCCAGCTCGCCGAACCGGCGCCAGTCCTGCTCGAACACTTCGAGCCTTTCGCGCAACGCTTCGATGCCAAGGCCAGCCAACGGCTGCGGTTGCAACAGCGCCTCGACGTCGCTCAGGTGCCCCTCGAGCCGCTGCCTGACCGCCGCCACCAAGGGCTCATCGCCCCCGACCATTGACCAATGCCGGCGCAGATAATCCCGATAGTGCGCGATGAAACTCGACGCGACGCTCTCTATCACTTGCGCGATCCGTTCCTGGCGCTCGGCCGAAAATCCTCGGTCGGCCCCACCCGGCCAGCGGTACGGCGCCTCGGCCTCATCGTCCGGGGCCACGGGCACCACCTCGATCATCCGTCGCAGCACCGTGTCGATCAGGGTGTCGATGAAATGCGGGTCGATGTTGCCGTCGTGATAGTGGGTGCGCAGTTGCACCAGCAGGTACTCTTCCAGCACGTCCAGCACGCCCATCCGGGCTTGCAGTCGCGCCTCGATGACGGCCTGCCATTGAGCCAGTCTTTCCAGCACGACATGAGCCGCCGCCTCTGGCGGGGAAGAAAGCGGCCCCGCGCCGATCACAGTGTTTTGTCGCTTGGCGGTGTTGTCCATCACAGACCTCCCTGTTGTGTGGACCGGCACCTTATCCGCCGCACCCGACGCCCAGGGCATACATATATATATCGAAACACCCACCCGACGCTGCTCGACTCGCTTATCCACTTTGGGGGCGACCTGGCGTACACTGCGCGCCTTTGCAGCCCCACGCTGCCCCCTGTATTTTTTTTCCAAAGGTGCCCGCCATGCCTTGGCTGCAAGTACGCCTGGCCATCAGCCCGGAACAAGCCGAAACCTACGAAGACGCGTTTCTCGAAGTAGGCGCCGTATCGGTAACCTTCATGGACGCCGAAGACCAGCCGATCTTCGAGCCGGAACTCAACACCACGCCGCTGTGGTCGCACACCCACCTGCTGGCGTTGTTCGAAGGCGGCACCGAGGCGGCCAGCGTGCTGGCCCACCTCGAACTGCTGACCGGCAGCCCGTTGCCCGAGCATCACAGCGAAGTGATCGAGGACCAGGACTGGGAACGCAGCTGGATGGACAACTTCCAGCCGATGCGCTTCGGCCAGCGCCTGTGGATCGTGCCCAGCTGGCATGCCGCGCCGCAACCGGACGCCGTCAACCTGCTGCTGGACCCGGGCCTGGCGTTCGGCACCGGCACCCACCCGACCACCGCGCTGTGCCTGGAATGGCTCGACGGCCAGGACCTCAAGGGCTGCGACGTGCTCGACTTCGGCTGCGGCTCGGGGATCCTGGCCATTGCCGCGCTGCTGCTGGGTGCCCGTGAGGCGGTCGGTACCGACATCGACGTCCAGGCCCTGGAAGCGTCCCGCGACAACGCCGGGCGCAACCACATTGCCGAAGAACGGTTCCCGCTGTACCTGCCGCAAGACCTGCCGCCAGCGCAGGCTGACGTGCTGGTGGCCAATATCCTGGCCGGACCGCTGGTCTCCCTGGCGCCGCAACTGTCGAGCCTGGTCAAGCCGGGCGGACGCCTGGCACTGTCGGGCATCCTCGCCGAACAGGGCGAAGAAGTCGCTGCCGCCTATGCCGAGGACTTCGACCTCGACCCGATCGCCAATCGCGATGGCTGGGTGCGCATCACCGGACGTCGGCGCTAGAATGGCCGCCTGTATCAACCGGATTGCCGCATGACTGACAGCTTCGTCACCCAGTGTCCGCATTGCCACACCAGCTTTCGCGTCAACCATGCTCAACTGAGCGTGGCCCGCGGGGTGGTTCGCTGTGGCTCGTGCCTGCAAGTGTTCAATGCCGCTCGCCAGTTGCTCGAACAGCGGGCCGCCCGGGAAGCCGCGCCGCCCCTGGTGCCGGTCGCCAGGCCGGCCGCCGAAGCGCCGCCGCGAGCCATCAGCCAGAAACAATGGACCGCCGCCGAGCTCGACCTCGATGACCTGGACAAGGAACTGGCGCGCCTGGAGCGGCGCGACAATCGGGCGCCGGGCACCGCCGGACGCCGTCGCGAAGACAATCTGAGCGCGCAGCGCGAACCGCTGGCCGACGAACAGGCCGACTGGTCCGACAGCCTGTACAGCGATCCGCCCGACGAGCGCGCCGAAGCCGTGCTCCTGACGCCTGCCGAGCCTTTCGAACCCCACGAACCGGCCCGGCCGCCGCGCACCGAACCCTCGCTGTCCCTGGCGCTGGAACCCCTGGAACCGGACGACGAACCCGTCGCCCCCCTGCGCCTGGCGCCGCACGACGAGCCCGAGGAACACCTCGAGCGCCTGTCCGCCACCGACGATCACGATCACGACGAAGAGCCGGCGCAACCGGTCCCGCTGCGCAAGTCGCGCGAACGCCAGGAGCCAGGCATACGCGCCGAAGACCTCCAGGACCTGGACGACGACCCGCTGCAACTGGACTGGCGCAAGCGCCGTTCGCCGTGGGGTCGACGCCTGCTGTGGGGCTTGCTGATCCTGCTGGCCGCCGCGGCCCTGGGTGGCCAGTACATCGCCTATCACTTCGAGGAACTGGCCCGCCAGGACCAGTACCGGCCATGGTTCCTGCAAATCTGCCCGACCCTGGGCTGCGACGTTCCGTCCAAGGTCGACATCGCCAAGATCAAGAGCAGCAACCTGGTGGTGCGCAGCCATCCGGAGTTCAGCGGCGCCCTGGTGGTGGACGCGATCATCTACAATCGCGCGCCCTTCTCCCAGCCGTTCCCGCTGCTGGAACTGCGTTTCGCCGACCTGAACGGGCACCTGATCGCCAGTCGCCGCTTCAAGCCGGGGGAATACCTGGGCGGCGATCTCGAAGGCCGCGGCGAAATGCCGCCCCAGACGCCCATCCACATCGCGCTGGACATCCTCGACCCAGGATCCAAGGCGGTGAACTACAGCCTGAGCTTCCATTCCCCCGAGTGAAGCCGCGCCAGGGCCGGCCGATTGACGGCAGCTTTCTGACTCAACCGACCCAGACCAAACCGCTGGCGATAACAAAATAGCTGTTCAGATTTTATCCAATTCGATCTTTATCCAGTCATCGAGAGCGGGTATCATGCCAACCCTTTTTCGAAGTCTCATGATCCGGCCCCACTTCAGGGAAGTCCTATGTCGGCGGTACGCATCGGCCCATATACATTGCAGAACGGCCTGGTTCTCGCCCCGATGGCGGGCGTCACCGACCAGCCCTTTCGTCAGCTGTGCAAGCGACTGGGTGCCGGCCTGGTGGTGTCGGAAATGGTCACCAGCGACATGAGTTTGTGGAACACCCGCAAATCGCGTCTGCGCATGATCCACGAAGGCGATCCCGAGCCCCGCTCGGTACAGATCGCCGGTGGCGACGCTCAGATGCTGGCGGAGGCGGCCCGGGCCAACGTGGCGCTGGGCGCGCAGATCATCGACATCAACATGGGCTGCCCGGCGAAGAAGGTCTGCAACAAGGCCGCCGGTTCCGCGCTGTTGAAGGATGAAGCCCTGGTGACCGAGATCCTGCAGGCCGTTGTCGGCGCAGTCGATGTGCCGGTGACCCTGAAGATCCGTACCGGGTGGGACCGGGACAACAAGAACGGCCTGACGGTGGCGAAGATCGCCGAACAGGCAGGTATCACGGCGCTGGCAGTGCATGGCCGCACACGCGCCGACCTGTACACCGGCGAAGCCGAGTACGACACCATCGCCGCGATCAAGCAGGCGGTGTCGATACCGGTCTTTGCCAATGGCGATGTCGATTCGCCCGAGAAGGCCCGGTACGTGCTGGACGCGACCGGTGCCGATGGCCTGTTGATCGGCCGGGCCGCCCAAGGGCGGCCATGGATTTTTCGTGAGATCGAACACTTCCTGCGCACCGGCGAAAAGCTCGCTGCGCCGCAATTGTCCGAGGTGGAACGTATTCTGCTAGAGCATCTGGCCGCGCTGCATGCCTTCTACGGTGAAGTCATGGGCGTCCGCATCGCTCGCAAGCATGTGGGCTGGTATCTCGCAACCCTGCCGGGCGCCAGGGAGTTTCGCGCCCGCTTCAATCGTTTGGATGGTACGCAAGCACAATGCGCCGACGTTCAGGCTTTCTTCGCTGAGCGTTACAAGAGCCTGACAGGGGACGAAGGGGTGGCCGCATGACGATGATGACCGAGACTTTAGTGAGTGGAACAACACCCGTGAGCGACAACGTGAATTTGAAACAGCACCTGAACACGCCCAGCGAAGAAGGCCAGACCCTTCGCGGAAGTGTCGAGAAGGCGCTGCACAATTATTTCGCCCACCTTGAGGGCGCTGCCGTCACGGATGTGTATAACCTGGTGCTTTCCGAAGTCGAGGCACCGCTGCTCGAAAGCGTGATGAACTACGTCAAGGGCAACCAGACCAAGGCCAGCGAGCTGCTCGGACTGAACCGCGGCACCCTGCGCAAGAAACTCAAGCAGTACGATCTGCTGTAAGCATTCAATCAAACCAGAAAGGCGCCCGCGTAAAAAACGGTCGCCTTTTTTGCTGACTTCCCTTGCTTGTGATGGAAATTGAAATGACCGACCAGACCACCCGCCTGCCGATCCGCCGCGCCTTGATCAGCGTCTCCGACAAGACCGGGATCCTCGAATTCGCCCGCGAGCTGCAACAGCTGGGCGTCGAGATTCTTTCCACCGGCGGGACCTTCAAGCTGCTGCAGGACAACGGCGTCGCCGCAGTGGAAGTCGCGGACTACACCGGTTTTGCGGAAATGATGGACGGTCGCGTCAAGACCCTGCACCCGAAAATCCACGGCGGGATCCTCGGCCGCCGCGGCATCGACGACGCCATCATGAACGAGCACGGCATCAAGCCGATCGACCTGGTGGCGGTCAACCTCTACCCGTTCGAAGCCACCATCAACAAGCCTGGCTGCGACCTGCCGACCGCCATCGAGAACATCGACATCGGCGGCCCGACCATGGTCCGCTCGGCGGCCAAGAACCACAAGGACGTCGCCATCGTCGTCAACGCCAGCGATTACGCCAGCGTCCTGGAAAACCTCAAGGCCGGTGGCCTGACCTACGCCCAGCGTTTCGACCTGATGCTCAAGGCGTTCGAACACACCGCCGCCTACGACGGCATGATCGCCAACTACATGGGCACCGTGAACCAGGCCGCTGAAACCCTTTCCACGGACGGTCGCAGCGAGTTCCCGCGCACCTTCAACACCCAGTTCATCAAGGCCCAGGAAATGCGCTACGGCGAGAACCCGCACCAGAGCGCGGCGTTCTACGTGGAAGCCAAGCCTGCCGAAGTCGGCATCGCCACCGCGACCCAGTTGCAAGGCAAGGAACTGTCGTTCAACAACGTGGCCGACACCGACGCCGCATTGGAATGCGTGAAGAGCTTCGTCAAGCCCGCCTGCGTCATCGTCAAGCACGCCAACCCGTGCGGCGTGGCCGTGAGCCCGGACGCCGAGGGCGGCATCCGCCAGGCCTACGAACTGGCCTACGCCACCGACACCGAGTCGGCCTTCGGCGGCATCATCGCCTTCAACCGTGAACTGGACGCCGAGACGGCCAAGGCCATCGTCGAGCGCCAGTTCGTCGAAGTGATCATCGCCCCGTCGGTGAGCGAGCAAGCACGCGCCATCGTGGCCGCCAAGGCCAACGTACGCCTGCTGGCCTGCGGCCAATGGTCGGCGGATCGCGCCCCAGCCTGGGACTACAAGCGTGTCAACGGCGGCCTGCTGGTGCAAAGCCGTGACATCGGCATGATCGGCAGCGCAGACCTGAAGGTCGTGACCCAGCGCGCGCCGAGCGAACAGGAAATCAACGACCTGATCTTCGCCTGGAAAGTGGCCAAGTACGTCAAGTCCAACGCCATCGTCTACGCCAAGAACCGCCAGACCATCGGTGTCGGCGCCGGCCAGATGAGCCGCGTGAACTCGGCCCGCATCGCCGCGATCAAGGCCGAGCACGCAGGCCTTCAGGTCCAGGGCGCGGTCATGGCCTCCGATGCATTCTTCCCGTTCCGCGACGGCATCGACAACGCGGCCAAGGTCGGTATCACCGCCGTAATCCAGCCGGGTGGCTCGATGCGAGACAACGAAGTGATTGCGGCGGCGGATGAAGCCGGCATCGCCATGGTGTTCACCGGCATGCGCCACTTCCGTCACTAACATGACAACGGCCGCACTGAAGCCGGCATCTGCTGCGTTGGAGCCGACCTCGATGATGCTCATTGCCAAAAGGCAACTCCGCTCATCGAGGCCGACTCCGCCTTGCATCTACCGGCTTCATTGCGACCTCCTACGGCGTGAAACGCTTTAGGCTCCAAAACAGAATCAGCTTCATCCGAGGTTTTTGAAATGAATGTTTTGATCATCGGCAGCGGTGGCCGTGAACACGCCCTGGCCTGGAAAGTGGCCCAGGATCCCCGCGTGCAGAAGGTGTTCGTGGCGCCGGGCAACGCCGGCACCGCCATCGAAGCCAAGTGCGAGAACGTCGCCATCGACGTGCTGGCCCTGGAGCAACTGGCCGATTTCGCCGAGAAGAACGTTGCGCTGACCATCGTCGGCCCGGAAGTGCCACTGGTCGCCGGTGTGGTCGATCTGTTCCGCGCTCGCGGCTTGGACTGCTTCGGCCCGACCGCGGGCGCCGCCCAACTGGAAGGCTCCAAAGCGTTCACCAAGGATTTCCTGGCGCGTCACAAGATCCCGACCGCCGACTACCAGAACTTCACCGAGATCGAACCGGCCCTGGCGTACCTGCGCGAGAAAGGCGCGCCGATCGTGATCAAGGCCGACGGCCTGGCCGCCGGTAAAGGTGTAATCGTCGCCATGACCCTGGGCGAAGCCGAAGACGCCGTGCGCGACATGCTGGCCGGCAACGCCTTCGGCGACGCCGGTTCCCGCGTGGTGATCGAGGAGTTCCTCGACGGCGAGGAGGCCAGCTTCATCGTCATGGTCGACGGCAAGAACGTCTTGCCCATGGCCACCAGCCAGGACCACAAGCGTGTCGGCGATGGCGACAGCGGCCCGAATACCGGCGGCATGGGCGCCTACTCCCCGGCCCCGGTGGTCACCGCCCAAGTGCACCAGCGCGTCATGGACCAGGTGATCTGGCCGACCGTGCGCGGCATGGCCGAGGAAGGCAATGTCTACACCGGTTTCCTCTATGCCGGCCTGATGATCGACAAGGCTGGTAACCCAAAAGTCATCGAATTCAACTGCCGTTTCGGCGATCCTGAGACCCAACCGGTGATGTTGCGCCTGCAATCGAGCCTGGTGCTGCTGGTCGAAGCCGCGCTGGCCCAGGCGCTGGACAAGGTCGAAGCCCAGTGGGATCCACGCCCGAGCGTGGGTGTCGTGCTGGCCGCCGGCGGTTACCCGGGCGACTACGCCAAGGGCAGCGCCATCCAGGGCCTGGACGCCGCCGCCCGGTTGGAAGGCAAGGTCTTCCACGCCGGCACGGCGCTGAAGGATGGCCAGGTGGTCACCGCCGGCGGTCGCGTCCTGTGCGCCACCGCCATGGGCGCCAGTGTCGACGACGCTCAGCAGCAGGCTTACCGCCTGGCCGCCGAGATCGACTGGGAAGGTTGCTTCTACCGCAAGGACATTGGCTACCGTGCCATTGCCCGCGAGCGTGGCGAAAATCTGGAATAACCCGGCTATTGAGTCCGGCAAGGGTCTGTGGCCCTTGCCGGACTGTTCCGGCGCCGCGCATAGTTATAATCTGGCATCAACCTACGAAGGGATTTCGCCGTGCGCTGGCTCAGGATTGCCATAGGCTTTACCGTCACCCTGCTGACACTGCTCTGCATGCTCCCGGCCCAGGCCGCGCCAGGCAGTGGATGGGCGGTATTGCTCGACGAACAGGGCGACCTCAAGCTGAGCGACATCCGCTCTGCCCGCTACACCAATCAATTCAGTCCCATCGACCTCGACCGCCTCAAGGCCGCCGAAGCCGGCGGGGCATTGTGGCTGCGCTTCCGCCTGGCCCCCGACAAGCACGAACAGATCCTGCGAGTCTTCGCCCCCGACCTGTCGCGCCTCAATCTCTACGTGCTCGACGGCGACACCCTGGTGGACCAACAAACCACCGGCAATGAGCTGCCGCGCAACGAACACCCCGTGCCCAGCAGCGATTTCATGCTGGCGCTGCCCCACAGCGACAAGCCCCTGGACGTCTACCTGCGCCTGGCTTCGCGCCATGAGCTGCGCCCCTACGTCACCCTGCAACCGGCCGTCCTGGCCGCGGCCGACCAGAACCAGACGCTGATCTATGGCTTGTTGTTCGGCTGCATCGCCATGCTGATCCTGCATAACCTCACCCGGTACGCCTACACCCGTTCGCGCAGTTGCCTGTGGCTGGCCGCGTGCGAAGGCCTGCTGATGCTCAGCCTGTTGCTGTTGCTGAACCTGGCCGGGCCGTGGCTGCCGGACTGGCCGGAGGTCCAGACCCCGGGGGCCTACCTGGCCTTGCTGCTGACCGCCCCTTGCGGGCTGATGTTCGCCTACCGGTTCTTCGCCCCATTGGGGCCGCATCCGTTGAATCGGCTGCTGCTGGGCGACATCGTGTTCACCGTGCTGTGTAGCCTGTTGCTGCTGTTCGTCAACACGCTGCCGCTCAATATCATGACCTACGGGCTGGTGGCCCTGGCCGGCCTGAGCATGCTGTTCGTCAGCGCCTGGCACTGGCAGAAGGGCTACCGGCCGGCCCGGCTGTTCGTCGCGGCCATGGTGGTCTTCAACCTGGGCACGCTGATCATCCTCCCGGCGCTGCAAGGGCTCACGGAAGTCCCGCCCCAGGGCCTGATCATCACCCTGCTGGTCTTCATCTGCATCAGCGGCCTGTTGATGAGCGTCGCCCTGGGCGAGCGCCAGCGTTCGATCAACGAAAGCCGCTTCAGCATCAGCCGCGACCTGGCGGCCAGCAACGCCGAGATCAACGCCAAGGCCGAGTTCCTGGCGAAGATCAGCCACGAGATCCGCACGCCCATGAACGGCGTGCTCGGCATGACCGAGCTGCTGCTGGGCACGCCGCTGTCGGTCAAGCAGCGCGACTACGTGCAGACGATCCACAGCGCCGGTAACGAGCTGCTGACCCTGATCAACGAGATCCTCGACATCTCCCGCCTCGAGTCCGGGCAAATCGAACTGGATGACGTGCAGTTCGACCTCAACGCGCTGATCGAGGATTGCCTGAGCATCTTCCGCGCCAAGGCCGAACAGCAGAACGTCGAGCTGATCAGCTTCATCCAGCCCCAGGTGCCGCGCGTGATCAGCGGCGACCCGACGCGGTTGCGCCAGGCGCTGCTGAGCCTGTTGGAAAACGCCTTGAAAAAGACCGACGAGGGCGAAGTCTTGATCGTCGTGGCCCTCGACGAGCGCAGCGACCAACCGCGCCTGCGCATTGCAGTGCAAGACAGCGGCTCGCCCATGGACGCCCAAGAGCGCGACACGCTGATGCACGCCGAATTGCACAGCAAGAACTTCCTCTCGGCCACGCGCCTGGGCGGCAACCTGGGCCTGGTGATCGCGCGCCAGTTGATCATCCTGATGCACGGCGAGTTCGGCATCAAAAGCGGCAGCAACCAGGGCAGCACCTTGTGGCTGACCTTGCCGCTGGACCCTGATCGCCTCGAACACCCGACGTCCGACCTCGACGGCCCGCTGCAAGGGGCCCGGGTGCTGATCGTCGACGACAACGACACCTGCCGCAAGGTGCTGGTGCAACAGTGCAGCGCCTGGGGCCTGAACGTCAGCGCCGTGCCATCGGGCAAGGAAGCCCTGGCACTGCTGCGCACCAAGGCGCACCTGCGCGACTATTTCGACGTGGTGCTGCTGGACCAGAACATGCCGGGCATGACCGGCATGCAACTGGCGGCCAAGATCAAGGAAGACCCGAGCCTGAACCACGACATCCTGCTGATCATGCTCACCGGCATCAGCAACGCACCGAGCAAGATCGTGGCGCGCAACAGCGGGGTCAAGCGCATCCTCGCCAAACCGGTGGCCGGCTACACCCTCAAGACCACCCTGGCCGACGAACTGAACCAGCGCAACCGGGGCCAGGCGACGCACCCGCCAGCCAACACCGGCCCTACCGCGCCGGTGATCGTACCCAGCGACTTCCGTATCCTGGTGGCCGAGGACAACAGTATTTCCACCAAGGTCATCCGGGGCATGCTCGGCAAGCTCAACCTGCAACCCGACACCGCCAGCAATGGCGAGGAAGCCCTCAAGGCCATGAAGGCGCAGCGCTACGACCTGGTCCTGATGGACTGCGAAATGCCGATCCTCGACGGGTTCTCCGCCACCCAGCAGCTGCGCGCCTGGGAAGTCGGCAACCAGCGGACCCGCACGCCGGTGGTGGCGCTCACCGCGCACATCCTCGCCGAACACAAGGAACGCGCGCGCCAGGCCGGGATGGACGGGCACATGGCCAAGCCGGTGGAACTGTCGCAGTTGCGCGAGTTGATTGAGCACTGGGTGGCACAGCGCGACCAGCAGAACCGCACGGCGCAGACGACCTGAGCCGACAGACGGCAAAACGCCTGTTAGACTCGCGTCGTCTCCCTTCGCCTGAGCCTCGACCATGCTCCACGTGCTGTTCAGCGTTTACCTGAAGATGCTGGTGCTCTACAGCCCCTTCTTCGTGCTCTCGTGCTTCATCGGCCTGACGCGTGGCTATTCGCGCAAGGAACAGCGGCGCCTGGCCTGGAAGGTCGCAACCGCGACGTTGGTGTCCAGCGTGTTGCTGTACCTGTTCGGGCGAGTGATCTTCAGTGTCTTCGGCATCACCGTGGATGCGTTCCGTATCGGCGCCGGCAGCGTGCTGTTCATCTCGGCGCTGGGCATGGCCCAGGGCAAATCGGCGGTGCAGACCGACAATGTCCAGCAGGACGTGACCATCGTCCCGCTGACCATTCCATTGACCGTCGGCCCCGGCACCATCGGCGCCCTGCTGGTGATGGGCGTGAGCCAGCCGCACTGGGACGACAAACTCATGGCCATCATCAGCATCGCCCTGGCGAGTTTCACCGTCGGCGTCGTGCTTTACCTGTCCAGCCGCATCGAGCGGATCCTCGGCGACCAGGGCCTGCAAATCGTCAGCCGCCTGATGGGCTTGTTCGTTTGTGCGTTGGCCGCGCAGATTATCTTCACCGGCGTCAGGGGCTATCTGGTCCCCTGACGGCCGCGCCCGCGCAAGCGATCAATCCGCCGGTTGAGTGGCCACGGCCGTCGAGGCGCTGGCCAGGGCCTTGAGCGTCGCACTGCCCTGGGTGTCCCGCCAGGCGAGCAATACCTGCACCAAGGTCGAGACGGCATAACGTCGCGCCTCTGCGAACGCCAGTTGCAGATTGTTGCGCACGGAGGCATCGCGAGCGTTCGCGTCGCGCAGGATCACGCTGTGTCCGCTGTCCGGATCAATGATCACCAGGTGTTCCTCGACTAGGCTCAGCATCAGCCTGTCCGGCTCATCCACCTCCCAGACCAGGCTGACGGGACGCTTCGCCGGGGTATCCGGCAAATGCCAGCCGTCGAGGATGACTGACTCGAGTTTCAACCAGAGCGCCTTGGTCAACCGGCAACCGGTCGCCCCCTGCCCCATGCGCAAGACCAGGGTAGTGACATCGTCCGGCAACAGCGGCAAAACCTCATCGACCTTCATCGCCCCCTCGACAACCAACACCTCGGCATTGCGCTGGACATAATCGAGCGGCCCGGCGCTCGCCCGGTCGGGATAGGTCAACAACCGGCGATCCTTGTCTTCGTGCAGCAATACGTTGCGCCGCTGACGAGTGCCCAGCACGGCAAACGACTCGGGTATCGCGGCCCGCGGCACGCGGATCATCCGGCCGGTTTCAACCACCAGCCACTTCAGGCTGTCGTCAGTCTCGATCGACAACAGCGCGGCGTGGGGCTGGCCGTCCACCAATCGCCTGAGGTTTGCGGACAGCTCGCCCACCTGAGTGGCGACCCAGGCCTGGGTGACGCCGCAGATCATCGCCGGCTCCCGGTCACGCAAACGCATCACCACGCCGTCGAATGTGACACCCCGCAACCCCGTTCCCTCGACGGTGAGCCCGGCAAACTGACACGGCGCCCATTCGCGCGTTGCCACGGGCAGCGCGCCCGCCTGCAACAGCTTCGTCCCTTCGGCAAATGCGACCTCCAGGCCCTGCGGGTCGATAAAGCCCTGGCGCTGGACTTCACCACTGGCCACGTCGAATAACCAGGCCGCCTCGCTGTCCGGGGTCATGCCCAACAGGCGCACCTCCCGGCCCGAGCCCAGATCGGCCAGCAACAGCCGACCAGCGAGGTACCAGGCGCACAACGCCGCGTCGCCGCTGGCGTTGCGCAACCCGACGATGGCCAGGCGTTCGGCCGCGTAGTGCCGGGCCAGCGGCGCCAAGGCCTGCCACCAACGCGGGTGGTCCTTGAGCCACGTATCGCTGACACCGCCCAACGCCAGTTGGCCCTGTTCCGTCAGGTTGAAGAACAGGCCCTGCGAGGTCAGCGCCACGTAGCCGCTCTCGACGGCGACGACATGTTCGAGGTTTTCCGGCTGTATCCAGGCCTGCGACCACTGCCCCGTCGCCGAGCGCTGCTGGCGGCACAGCGTCTGGTCGAGCGCGTAGTAGATGACAAACACGTCATCGTCGCCGGCCGGCGTGAGCAGGGTCATGTCGGTCATGTGCTTGATCGAGTCGTTCCAGCCGCGATAGCGGTGCCCGGGGCTCGTCGAGGGACGGATGATCAACCGGTCGCTGCGGCGCACCCAGGCCATGTCGCGCCAATGGGTGCGGATTTTCCAGCACACCGACACGAACGCCGCCGGCTGCCAGTCGACATTCACGAATGCTTGGTCACCGTTGTCCGGCGCGAAGGCGTGATAGCTGCCGAGCACCTGCGACCAGTCGGCCAGCGTGTCACGGGCGCTGAGCAGCGCTTCCAGTTCGTTGTCCCGGTCGCGGATGATCGAGCTCAGCACCAGTTGCCCGTCATGAATCACATAGACCAGCACATCGCTGGCCCGGTCCTGGCGGGTGATTTGCTGCTCCACGTGAATCACCCCCTGGGCGTCAGCCTCGATGCGGGTGATCCGCATGGCGCCGGCGGCCACGCCGGTATTGACCAGCAAACGATACCGGTGGCTGAGCAGCCCGGTCGCGGCATCGACCTGCCATATTAGGAAGTTCTCCGGCTCGTAGAACCAGGCGTAGCCGCCTGCCACCGCGCCCAGCAACGCGTCCTCGGCCTCCAGCACATCCTCGTCGCGGATGTAGAGGAAACGGTCCTGCCCTGCGTCGTACCAGGCCGTGGTGGTGCGCGGTTCGTCGGGTTTCTCGAACGGAATCGGGTAATGGCGCACCTGCGTGTACGGCATCACCAGGCGATGGGCGCGGGCCATGGCCTTGAGGTGCGCCTGCAACGCCTGCCGGTCCATGCCCGGCGGCACGTCCTGTTCCACCAAGGCCAGTTCACGCTCGCCCAGCACAAACTGGAACACCTGGTCGTTGCGCAGTCGCAGCAACGTCTGGTGACGACCGGCCCCGGAGAACGTGACCGATACGCCCCCCACGAACAGTTTCCCGGAAGGCTCGATGCGTACGTCGCTTTCCTCGGCCCAGACTGCCTCGAGCACCCAACTCGAGGTGCGGGCCCCTGGCGACTCGAGGGTCAGGATCACGCCGGGATTGAGCGCCACGGTACACCGCTGGCCGCCCCCCTGGATCCGGTAGGTCACAGTGTCGCGCCAGGCCGGCGGGATGACCGGCACCGCCAGCGAGCGCTCGACGGCGTCGAGCAGCACGTCGATCACCGTGGGCCGGTAGGCCGGCACCGTCAGGCGATGGAGGATGTACTCGCTGGGAAACGAATAGAAGGAAAACAGGAACAGCCATTGCCCCTCAGCGTTCTTTTTCTCCAGGCGTCGCGCCATATCGAACCCGGGGTCATGGCGCAGCGTCGCGAAGGGCAGCGCCTTGTACTCATAGCCGTAGCAGGTTTGCGGGGTGCACGGCAGGACCAGGGCTTGTCCGGCCGGCACCGTGAACGGGACACGCTCCGGCAGCGCCAGCTCCCGGCGAATGTCGATCGCCCGCGCATAATCGGCATCGAACGTCGGCACCCCGAAATGATCCCGCAGCGGGTACAGCTTCGGACTGTCCAGCCTCAGCTCGCCGCCGGCCAGATCCAGCGCCTGGACAATCAGCGACGCCCGCGGCAGCCAGGCACGGTGGGTCGCCTCGTACCGATAGGCCTGGAGATGGGCCTTCGCCACGTCATCGAAAAACAGCCCGACCTGCCGGGCCTCTTCGGCAATGCCGGCGAAGCCCTGGGCCAGTGCGGCCACGCCCACCGCCAGGCCACCCAGGATGACGGCGGTGCCACCGAGCACCGCGCCAGCGGTGGCACCGGCGGCATAAGCACCCACCGACAACAGCAGCCCGGCGGAGTCGAACGCCAGTTGCGTGCCGAACTGGGCACGGGCCACCTCGTCCTGGGCGGTGACCAACTGGTAGATGTCGAAGCCGACATTCGCCAGTTGCAGCAACCCACCGGTCGCTTCACTGATGCTGCCGCCCACGGCGGCCTTGACCACAGGCGCCACGGTGTCGGCGATCAACCGATCCTCGGCCAGTGCTTGCCGGACCAGGCCGACGAGGCCGGCGATGTCAGCCACATTACCGTGCACCAATTGCGCATAGTTGACATAGGCATGCAGACGAACCGCCAGGGACAGCGGCCGGTCGGGCCCTTCCTGGGCCCTCAGCGCGTTCATCAGCGCCTGCACGGCGAAGCCGGCGTTCAGGGTGTGGACGCCGCCCACTTCGGTGGGGTCGCTCGGTACGACAGGCCGGTTGGCCAGGGTGGTAAAACATTCCGCCAGATACTGTTTGATCCGCGGCAGGCGAGCGTCCTCCGTGCGGACCTGCACCAGGTGCTCGGCGTTCGACGGATCGATGAAACTCATGCGATAGGCGCCCACCGTCGTCACCTCCAGGGTGTCGAACAGCGGCACCAGCCCGGGCGCCAAGCGATTGGCCTGCCGCAGGTCGGCCGTCACCTGTGCCATCTGCCGCGCCCAGCCGTGACCGTCCAGCGCCAACAGGCAACTGCCCAGGCGCGGGTTGCTCATCAGCGATTGCCCACGGGCCGAGGCCAGCCGCTGCCTGACCGGGGGTTTCGACTGCTCCGGCAAGCCGCCCGGTTGCAGCAGGTCGACGACTCGCACCGCCCCCGGCAATGCCAGCCTGGACACCCGGGCGCCGTCCAGCTCGATCAGGTCGAACGTCGGCAATGCCGCATCGCCATAGGCCGCGTATTGGCCGGCCATGCCCTGTTGGACGAAGAACCGGTTCAACGCCTGCCCGAACCGCGCCGGGTGCTCGAACTCGAACACGCCAAAATTGGGATCGTAGAAGTGATAAGTGCCTTGCTCACCCTCGAAGGTTTTGGCCACCAGCATCGCGTGATTATCGGAATTGAGCATCAACGTGCTGGTGGCGGTGCGGGCCTTGAGGATCCGCACCACCTCGTCCAGGCTCGAACGCGCCAGGGCGCTGCCGACGTCGCCGACCTGTACGTCGCGCAAGGACTCCAGGCTGTTGAGGAAGGTCACCGAGTCGCTGCCCTCGGGTTCGAGCACCCCGAGGTAGAACCGCCCGCGCAAGGTATAGGCCGCCGACGCGCCTTCTGTCAGGGCGGCAGCCATGGCCAGGGCCAAGGGGTAGCACCGCCCGCCCACCCGATCGCCCGAGCCCTGGAGCAGCAGGTCCTGAGGCACGAGCTTGATCGCGGCGTTGTCGAAAACATCGAGGACGTTGCCCAGGCGCTCGGCGATCCGATCGCGATATTCCAGCTTGGCCACCTGCTGGATCCGTGCCGCCAGGCGGCCCCACTGGCGCAACGTCATCGGTTGCTCCAGGGCGTTTTTCTTCAAGTCCAAGGCCGTTTCACCATGGGCCGGCGGATCCACCGGGTGGCCCAGCCCGGCCAGAAATGCCGGCGCCTGGTGCTGGTACAGCAGGCGCTCGATCGTCGCGTAACGGCCGGCGGTGCCCAGTTCGACGAGGCTGTTGGCCAGGTTCTCGACCTGCGGCCGCAGCGCGTCGAAGCTGCGGTTGTCCAGGGATTTGGCCCCCACCAATGCACCGAGCTGCAAGCGTTGCAGCGGGCTCAACTGGGCGAATTCGAAAGCTCCTTTGGCAAACCGCGCCAGCAGTTCGTCGATGGACAACTGGCGGGTCTGCGAATCGCCCAACGAGGCGGGGGGCAATACACCCGCGTCCTGGGCCCGGATCGCCTGGCGCTCATCGAAACTAAGGGGGATGGCCTTGTTGAACGTCACCGCGCCGTCATAGCCCTGGCTCAGCCTGTTCACGAACGGCTCGCCCAGCTCATCGGCCAGGTGCTGCAACAACTCGGTCGATAACACGTGCCGGCCCTCGACCAGCGGCCAGCCATCGTCGAACTCCAGCGTCCGGTGCTGCAGCAGTTGCTTGAGGTCCCCCTGATAGCGGGCCTTGAATCGCCCGTCCTGCCAGCGCTGTTGTTCATCGGCAAGCCATTGCACGGTGTCGTTCTGGTTCTCTTTCCAGGAATGGTCCAGCTCTTCCTCGGTGGCCAGGTTGACCGTGTCGGCGGCGTCGATGGTCATCTGCCTGCGCCACTCCAGGGCCGTTCGCGGGGTCAGGTTAGCTCGTTCGTAGTCCGCCATGCCGTCGCGCATGGCGGCTGGTCCGGTGAGGTAGATCGTCACCTCGCTCTGCGGGCGGAGACCATCGCTGTAGTAGGTGGCGGCGGCGTGAGCCAGGAGCGACACCGCCAACTCATCTTCCGCCGTCAGCTCATGCAAGGGGCCGAACACTTGTGTCGCGACCTGGGTCGCCAGTGCGATCAAGCCCTCGACATCGGTCAGGCCGGTGTTCTGTTCATCGGCCAGGCGCGCGGTGGCCTCGACGATTTCATAGTTGAGCCGGAACCGCTCGATCACCGCTTCGAGCATGGCCGAGCCAGGGTGGGCCATCAGGAACGCATTGCTCAGGGTGTGTCGCTGGGCGACCGCCCGCAGCCCGTCCAGGGGCGCCAGGCGCTCCAGCGGAGCGCGGAACACCTGCTTGAGCTCGGGTCGGCTGGCGGCAAACCGTTCCAGTGCGGCACGGTGCTGCGCCGGAATCTGGTTGGAATAGCCGGTGTAGCGATCGCGTATGGCCTGGCGGCCCGGCATCCACTCGGGGTTGCGATCCAGCAACAGCTGCAACAGCCCCAGGCGCGCGTCGGTCTTGAACGCCCGGATGTCCACCTCGCCGAGTTGATCCAGCAGCGGCGGCAGGCTATCGACGTCGGCGTATCGCCCCCCTTCGATGAACAACGCCTCGACCCGCACGATATCGGAGGCTGCCGCGAAATTACCGCGCAGGCTGATCTCGCGCTGGTAGAGCCCTTGCAGTTGCAGCGACACCTCACCACTGCCCAGGTCACGCAAGATCACGCCGCTTTCGCCCAAAGCCGCGACACTCTGTTGATTGGCCCGCTTCAAGGCACGCAGTCGTGCTTCATCCTGGCCATAGGCGCGAACCAGCAAATCGATGCGCGCAGCGTCGGCGCTGGTGCCCTTTGCCACCGCTTGGGTGATATGTGCGTACATCTGCTGCTTGAGGACGATGGCGCGTTCTTCATAGCGATCACCCAGTTCGATCGCATCGGTAATGACGTCCCCACCATCGAGCATGGCATGGGCCTTGGCCGCTTCGACGATGATCCGGTTGGTTTCATAAGCCAGCAATGCATCGCTGTCGTACCAGAGCCTGAGCGAGTGCCCCTGGGGCGCCATCACCTGCTGCCAGAGGTTGATGTAGTCGCGCTGGATGGCACCGACGCCGCCCCCCAGCCAGGCAAAATGCAGGTGCTTCGGCACCTCGGTGGCGGGGTGTTTCAATTGTTCCAGGCTGCTGTGCAGGCGCGCCTCGAACCCTTCCACACGGCAGTAGATGTGCGTCAGGCTGCCGAGGTTTTCTTCCGCGCTCGCCGGCGGCGACGGCTCCGAGGCCCGGCGCTGGCGACGGTTGCCGCCCAACGCGCCCAGCGCCTGCTTGAGCAACCCCAAGGGCTCGAGCATCTGCGGGCTGTCCAGCGAAGCGATGCAACCGGTGTAATAACGCAACACGGCATCATATTGATCGGTGCCCTGGTAGGCCGCCAAGGCATGTTCAAGGTCTTTCAACTTGAACACATTCAGGAAACTGACAAAGTCCTCGGCCATTGAATCATTGGCGCCACTCATAAAGTAAATACTTCCCTGTATCGTTCATCCATCGTCAGCCGCCATTGAATAACCGCCCGCACGAAACAAGCGGTTATTCAAGGCCGACGCAAAACTGTTAGTTATGAAGTGCGAGGATGATCAGGCCAACCGGCGCCGACTGAACCGTTGACGCAAGACTTGCCGACGATGTTCGCCAAGGTACTCTTCGATCTCGCCCCGAAACTCTTCATAACGGGCCGGATTGAATGTCACGAACGACTTGCCGCGAAAAATATCCCGCGCCGAAGCCTGCCAATTCACAAAAAGAACACCGCCGTTGCTGGAAGTGCCGTGCTGGCGTATCGACGTCGACGAGGCAATGAGCACGCCATTGGCCAATTGTTCGCAGGGGATGACCGACAGGCGCGCGCCTTCGGCGGTCTTGACCTGGCCGTTGTACAAGGCAAGGGTCTTGTCGTCTTTCTTCAGGCCTTCGAGGGTGGTGTCCACCACGGCACCGAGCACCGAGACCGCCGGGACGCTGGCCTTCACGCCATCGATGATGCCCTTGACGATATCGCTGATCACGTAATCGATGTCCACCCGGGTCGAACGCTCGGAGTAGCGGGTATAGCCGTCATCGGCGATGAAGCAGCCGAGGTCGCGCAGGCACTGGATGAAAGCGTCATACCAGGCCAGGGTGTTCTTGCCGGTGGGGACTTCATAGTTGGCTTCCATGATTGCCATGGTCATCAGGTTTTCCATGATCGCCATGTTGTTGAGCGACATGTTGTGGCCATAGCCCAGCAGCGCGTCGCCCAGCATCAGCGCATCCAGCGCCCGGGTCGGGTTGTCATCGTGCTGCACGCCGACGCTGCGACGCATGCGTCGGCTGGTGGAAGCCAGGGGTTTGCGCCGGTTCAAGCGGCCCCTGATCAATTCAATGCTGTGGGCAATGTCGAGTTCACTTTCCAACGTATTCATACAATATCCTTATTGAGTTGATGACCGCTCCTGCGGTTCAGCGACAATCTAGTTCAGTCATTTAAAAAACCACAACTCCAGCTGATTACAACGTATGTAGATCAATTATTGTTTTGACCGCTCATATTTACTCTCAAATAAAACCCTCCCATCGATTCAAACAATGCGGAGGCTGCGCTATAAAAAACATCGCAACCTACTCACGTTGTTATTTGTACTGGAGCAAACTTCATGAGCCCTGCAACTTTCTCGGGACTGGTCACAGGCCCGAACTTATTTTCTTATATCGGCGCTTTGCACCTGCAAGAGCACGATGACCTTGCCGACTGCCACAATATCGCGACGAAATCGGCGGACCTGGCCCACCACCGCTATCTCGCCGCCAAAGACTGGTTCGAAGAATACGTGCGCACCCTCTGGTTCCTCGGGTGGTCGCTGTACGGCGACGCCATCAACACCCGCACGGCCCATGTCGTCGCCGGTTCCGTGGCGGACTTCCTGGTACAGAGTGCGGCCGCGATGAAAGATGTACGCCAGGCGAATGCGATGATCGACACGCTGGACAACTTGCAGTCCGATCACGGGGCCCTGTCATCCTTCGATGGCGAAACCCGCCAGGGAGAAACCTTCCAGGTCATCCCGGCGCGTTACGACGCACAGGGCCACCTGAACATCGCCCTTTACAAACTCGAACTGAAGGTTGAAACCAGGCGCAGCCGGTTCCTGTTCTGGCAATGGGAGAAACGCTCGGCAACGATCGTCCAGCAACGGGCCTTCCTGCAACTGGACAGGCGCGAATTCGAGGCCAAGCGGGCCTTGATGAAAAAGCACCTGGAGGCCCACCGCATGCGGCGGTTTACCTTGAAGAAAACCGCCCGATGAAGCGGCCGGGCATCAAGCGATTGCGCCGGCCGTTGGCTCACGCGCCGGGCTTTTCGCCATACCAGCGCGGCGTGTACACCCATTCGCCGCCCCCGCTGCGCGGGAACACACAGGTGGTGGAGGAACCGATCAGCACCATGGTGCGCATGTCCACCTGGTCCGGGGTCAACTGCCCCAGCGTCGTGACCCGCAGGGTCTGGCCCGGGCGGCCGATGTCACGGCCCAGCACCACCGGCGTCTGCGCGGTGCGGTGCTGCGCGACGATCTCCAGCGCCCGCCCCAGTTGCCAGGGCCGAGATCGGGAAATCGGGTTGTAGAACGCCAGGGCCAGGTCCGCTTCGGCCGCCAGGTCCAGGCGCTTTTCGATGATCGACCACGGCTTGAGGTTGTCCGACAGCGACATCACGCAGAAGTCATGGCCCAGCGGCGCGCCCGCCTGGGCGGCCGTCGCCAGCGAGGCCGAGACCCCGGGAAGGATCTGCAGGTCGACCGCGTGCCAGCGGGCATCCGTTGCCTCGTGCAACGCTTCGAGGACGGCGGCGGCCATGGCGAACACGCCCGGATCGCCGGAAGAGACCACCACCACGGAACGCCCCTGGGCTGCCAGTTCGAAGGCATGGCGGGCGCGCTGCATTTCTTCGCGGTTGTCGGTGCAGTGCTGCACCTGGTCGGCCCGGAAAGGGCCGGCCATGCGCACGTAGGTTTCGTAGCCCAGCACATCGGTGGCGCGATCGAGCTCGGCGCGCACCGCCGGCACCATCAACTCGGCAGCGCCGGGGCCCAGGCCGATCACCGCCAGACGCCCGCGCGGGCGACCGATTCGCTGCGGGTCGACGGGCTGCTCGGCCACCGCGACGGCACGTTCGCCCCACACCCGGACCGACGCCGGCTGACCGAGGGTTGCCCCCAGCCATGGGCCAATATCGCCCTCGGCCGGCGCAAACCGCAGCGGTACATTCAGGGCTGCCGCCGCGTCATGCAATTCGCCACGGGCCATGTCGCTGTCCGCCGCCAGCAGGCAGGCCAGCGACTGCACCGCCAGGCCAGCCTCCTCCAAGGTCTCGGCGATGGCCGGTGACGCGCCCGCCGCCAGCGCGACCACGACCGTGCGCGGGTAGATGCGCAACTCGTCCGCCGCCGGCATTCCCGCGGCGCTGTCGACGCGAATCGCCAACCGTGCCTGTGGGTGCTGGGGCAACTGTGCCGGGTCCAGCCACGGCGCGGCCCCGTCGATACGCACCGACGCCCCGGCCAGCAGGTCGGACACGAAGCGCTTGCCCTGCTCCAGGTCGCCGAGGTGATAGCCGCTTGGCGGATTGAGCAGGCAGGTGCCGAAACGCAGTTCGCCGCTGGTGGTGATCGCCGGTGCCACTTGCAGCGCCTGGGCGATTTCCCGGGCCATGACATTGACCCCGCCCAGGCCACCCAACAGTGGCACCACGGCACTGCCATCCTCGCCCACCGCCAGCACGGGCGGCTCCTGGCCTTTTTCCAGCAGCAGCGGCGCCAGGGTGCGAATGACGATGCCGGCGGCGCACAGGGCGATGATCGGCGTGCCCTGTTGATAGAACGCGCGCAGGGTCGCGCCGAACTCGGCGTAGGAACGGTCCGCCCCTTCGACCCGCCCGGCCAGGCCATGGATCAGGGCGTGCGGGTAGCACTGCTGCAGACGCCGGGCCGTGGCGAGACTGCCCGGCCCCAGGATGACGATGGCGGGAGCGCTGGACGTCATCAACCCTGCCACCGTTCGCCCGGCACGATGATCAACGAGAAGTACGGCGAGGACATCGGTTCGACGTCATCCAGCGGCACGATCTTCTGGTTGGCCATGGTCGCCCGCTCGACATACAGCGCCCGCCCATCGAGGCCCAGTTCCTGGAGCACCTGGCGGACCTTGGGGAAGTTGCGCCCCAGCTTCATGATCACCGCCGCATCGGCGTCGGCCAAGCGGCGCTTGAGTTCTTCATGGGGCAACACGCCGGAGAGCACCGACAGGCTCTGGTTGCGGTACACCAGCGGCGCGCCGAGCACCGAGGCACCACCCAGCATCGAGCACACGCCCGGAATGACCTCGGCGTCGTAGCGCTCGGCCAGGCGATCGTGCAGGTACATGTAGGAGCCGTAGAAGAACGGATCGCCCTCGCAGATCACCGCCACGTCGCGGCCGGCATCCAAGTGCACGGCCAGCTGTTCAGCGGCGGTGTCGTAGAAGTCGGCGATGACCTGCTCGTAGGACAGCGGCGCCGGCAACGCTTCGGTGGTCACCGGGTAGACCAGCGGCAGCAGGGTTTGCGCGTCCTGCAAATGGGCTTCGATGATGCCGAAGGCGTTGCCTTTCTTGCCCTTGGCGACGAAGTACGCCACCACCGGCGACTCGCGCAGCAGGCGCAGGGCCTTGACGGTAATCAGTTCCGGGTCACCGGGCCCCACGCCGAGGCCGATCAGACGTCCAGGCTGCTGCATCATTCAACCTCCGTGGCGAGGGCGTTGACGGCGGCCGCGGCCATGGCGCTGCCGCCCAGCCGGCCCTGCATGATCACGAACGGTACGCCGCGACTGTTGGCCGCCAGCATCGCCTTGGACTCGGCAGCGCCGACGAAGCCCACCGGGAAGCCCAGGATCAGCGCCGGTTTCGGGGCGCCGGCGTCGAGCATTTCCAACAGGTAGAACAGCGCGGTCGGCGCATTGCCGATGACCACGACGCTGCCTTCCAGATGCGGCCGCCACAGTTCCAGGGCGGCGGCAGACCGGGTGTTGCCCAGTTCGAGGGCCAGCGCCGGCACGCGTTCGTCACGCAAGGTGCAGATCACCGGGTTGTTGGCGGGCAGGCGGGCACGGGTCACGCCTTCGCTGACCATCCGCGCATCGCAGAGGATCGGCGCACCGGCGGCCAGCGCCTGGCGTCCGGCCGTGCCGGCACCTTCGGAAAACTGCAGACCGTCGACGGCTTCGACCATGCCGCAGGCGTGGATCACCCGCACCGCGAGTTTCTCCAGGTCGGCCGGAATGCGCGCCAGGTTGGCCTCGGCGCGGATGATCGCGAAGGAGTTGCGATAGATCTCCTGACCGTCGCGGATGTAATCAAGCATCAAGGGGGCTCCGGGGGCGAGCGGCGAGCCAGTGGCCGACCGCTTCAATAGTCAGATTGTGCGCCTGCAACGCGCCGAAACCCGGCAGCGTGGCGTCGCGAAGATACAGGTCGTAGCGACCGGGGGCGACCGCCAGCAAGGTGACGGGCGCGGTGTGGGCCGCCGCGCAGGAGCGCGGGCACCCGGACAGGTGAACCTTCAAGCCCCGGCCATGGTGTTGCAGCCACCCGGCCAACTGCCGGGCATCGTCCTTGGTGTCGGCCAACGCCTTGCCGCAGCCGCTGGAACCGGTGCAGGCGATCAGTTGTGCCAGGGGTTGGTCCACCGCGTTCAGCAGGCCCAACCCTGCGAGACGCGCCAGCACCTCGTCCGCGTCCTGGCGACGGACATTGGGCAGCAGCAGGCTTTGCCAGGGCGTGAAGCGCAGCGTGCCGTCCCCTCGCTCCCGGGCCAATTGCGCCGCGCCGCGCAACATGCCGGCGTCGAGCCGGCCGAGGGGCGCTGCAGCGCCGACATAGCAGCGTTCGTCGTGCTGGGCGTGAATGCCGATGTGCAGGCCATCGCTGGACGCCCCTCGCCGCCAGCCGCTGCACGGGTGCAACGAGATGCGGCGAGCCAGTCGCTGGATGAATTCAGCGTGGGGACATTCGGCCAGCAGATGACGCATGCGTATCTGGTCCGGGCGCGCCAGGTCGAGGAACAGCTCCAGCACCGCCACCACCAGGCCGTGCCCTTCGGCCAGGGGCACGGCGCCGGCCGGTTCGTCCCGGGGCGAACCGGCCAGCCCGAACGCCAGCCAAGGTTCGTCGCCGCGTACCCAGGCCGACAGCCACAGGTCATGGTGGTGATCGAGCATCGCCAGCGCCTCGCCGCCGTCCAGTTGCACGGCGAACTTGGCCGACAGCTCCGGGAAGCGTTCGTGGGTTTGCAGGGTGACGAGAATCTCGGCGGCCAGCGCACGGGTATCGAACAGCGCCTGTCGATCGATGCCGGCCGTGGGGCTGAGCATCAGGTTGCGCACGTCGTCGCCGGCCGGTTTGCGTGGGCCAAGGCCGGCGGCGAGCAAGCACTCGATCAGGGCGGCGTGCTCGGCACCGATCCCGCGGATCTGCAGGTTGGCCCGGTTGGTCGCCTCGATCACCCCACCGGCGAACCGCTCGGCCGCCGCCGCCACGGCCTCGGCCTGGTCGGCCTGGATGGCGCCGCCGTCGAGCTTGATCCGGCAGATTCCACCGTCCAGCGCCTGGACGACGCGCAGCAACCCCGGACAACCCGAGGGACGCATGACGCTGGAGGATGGATGTTCGTTCAAGGGACAACCGGTCAATGAGACACGCCGCATCGGCGAAGGAGCGCCATTATGCCTGCTTTGCCGGGGGGCATGAAAAGCTTGCCGGTCGGATTGTGCGCCGCGGCGTCAAGAATCCGGGCGTTCGGGCTGGGGCATCGCGGTTGAAGGTGCCGCCGTCTTCGCGGGCAAGCCCGCTCCCACAATGTTATTTGGCAGGCTCGATATGTGTGTGTCCGCCACAGATCCCCTGTGGGAGCGAGCTTGCTCGCGAAGAGGGTGGGTCAGTCGATGAAGAGGTTGACTGACCCTCCGCCTTCGCGGGCAAGCGCACCCCCACAGTGTTATTTGGCAGACTCGAGATGTATGCCCACCACAGATCCCGTGTGGGAGCGAGCTTGCTCGCGAAGGCGGGCTGGCTGAGACGCTGATGTCGGATGGCAAGCCTTGCTCCCACGGGTTCGCATGCTGATCAGGGCGCGCGGTATGATGGCGGCCCGGTTTGCGGGGGCGAGACTTCGCCGACCCCATCCACCTGATTCGAGGAACAGAGATGACCCCCTGGCTGACCGTAGTGGGCATCGGTGAAGACGGCTTCAAGGGCCTGGGCCGCACGGCTCGCCATGCGCTGCTGCGGGCTTCGCACATTGTCGGCAGCCCTCGCCAGCTGGCGCTGTTGCCGGTGTGCATCCGCGGCGAACGGGCATCGTGGCCCAACCCGTTTTCCCTGGACCCACTGCTGGCGCGACGGGGCGAGCCGGTGTGCGTGCTCGCCAGTGGCGACCCCATGTTCTATGGCGTCGGCGCCAGCCTGTCCAGGCAGGTCCCGGGGGATCAGATGCTGATCATCCCGGCACCGTCTTCCTGCTCACTGGCGGCGGCGCGCATGGGTTGGCCGCTGCAAGAGGTGGTCACCCTGTCGCTGGTGGCGCGGCCCCTGGCGGCGCTCAATGCGCACCTGTCCACCGGCGTCAGGCTGCTGCTGCTGAGCAATGACCGCCACAGCCCCGCCGCCGTGGCGGCCTTGCTGCGCGAACGTGGGTTCGGCGCCAGCCGCATGAGCGTGCTGGAACACCTCGGCGGCACGGCGGAACGCCGCATCGACGCCACTGCCGAGCAATGGCCCGACGCGGCGGTTGCAGACCTCAACCTGATCGCCCTCGAATGCCAGGCAGAGCCGTCGGCGTTGCGCCTGTCGCGCCTGGCCGGGTTGCCGGACAGCGCCTTCGAGCACGACGGCCAGTTGACCAAGCGTGATGTGCGCGCCGTGACCCTGGCACGCCTGGCCCCCACGCCGGGTGAGTTGCTCTGGGATGTCGGCGCCGGCAGCGGTTCCATCGGTATCGAATGGATGCGCGCCCACCCCAGCTGTCGGGCCCTGGCGATTGAAGCCGACGAAGGCCGCCAAGGCTTGATCGAACGCAACCGCGACCGCCTCGGCGTGCCGGGCCTGCACCTGATCCGCGGCCGGGCCCCGCAAGCGCTGGAAGGACTGGAGCGCCCGGACGCGGTGTTCATCGGCGGCGGTGTCACCCGCGAAGGCGTGCTCGATGCCTGCTGGGCGCAACTCAAGCCCGGCGGTCGGCTCGTGGCGAACGCCGTGACGCTGCAAAGCGAGATGACCCTCATGGACTTTCGTGAACGCCACGGCGGCGAACTGACCCGGCTCCACATCGCCCAGGCCCAACCACTGGGCGAGTTCGACACCTGGCGCCAGGCGTTGCCGATTACCTTGCTGGACCTGACGAAACCCCTCGATGCGTGACGAAACCGCCGAACAACCCGCGCCCCTGCGCAGCGGCCTGACCACCGGCAGTTGCGCCACGGCCACCAGCCTGGCGGCCGCTCGATTACTGCTGCGCGGCACCGAAGCCGATGCCGTGGACATCGTACTGCCCAAAGGCAAGCAGGTGCAGATGCGCCTGGAGTTCTGCCGGCTGACCGAACAAGGCGCCGAAGCCGGGACGATCAAGGACGCCGGCGATGACCCGGACGTGACCCACGGCGCCCTATTGTTTTCCCAGGTGCGCTTGATCGCCGAGCCCGGTGTACGTTTCATCGCCGGCCGCGGCGTCGGCACCGTGACGCGGCCGGGGCTGGTGCTGGCCGTCGGGGAGCCGGCGATCAACCCGGTGCCGCGCAAAATGATCAGCGATCACCTCGGCCGACTGGCCGAAGAGACCGGCTACACCGCCGGTTTCGAAGTCACGGTCAATGTCGAGGGCGGTGAAGCCCTGGCGCTGAAAACCATGAACCCGCGGCTGGGGATCCTGGGCGGCCTGTCGATCCTCGGCACCAGCGGCATCGTCCGGCCGTTCTCCTGCGCGGCCTACATCGCCTCGATCCACCAGGGCATCGACGTGGCGAAGACCAACGGCTACCTGCACATCGCCGCCTGCACCGGCAATGCCAGCGAAGACACCATGCGCCGGGTCTACCAGTTGCCGGAAATCGCCCTGATCGAAATGGGCGATTTCGTCGGCGCGGTGCTCAAGCACGTGCGCAAGGTCCCGGTGGACAGGCTCAGCCTCTGCGGCGGCTTTGGCAAAATCAGCAAGCTCGCCGCCGGCCACATGGACCTGCACAGCCGTCATTCGAGCATCGACCTGCCGCAACTGGCCGGTTGGGCCGCGGCGATCGGTGCCGACGAGGCCTTGCAGCAGGGCATCCGTGCCGCCAACACCAGCCAGCAAGCCCTGGCGATGGCCAGCGCGGCCGGCATCGCCCTCGGCGACGCCGTGTGCGAACACGCCCTGGCCTTCGCCCGCAGCGTGGTGCCGGCGCAGGTTCAAGTCGAAGTCTTTGCCATCGATCGCCAGGGCGGGATCGTCGGCCACGCCGGAGCCTTTACATGAAACGCATCCTGCTGCTGGGCGGCGTCACCGAAGCCCTGGCGATCGCTCGCACCCTCGGCCCGTCCCACATCTACAGCCTGGCGGGCGTGGGTCGCGTGCCCACCGACCTGGCGTGCCAGGTACGTGTCGGCGGCTACGGCGGTGCGCAAGGCCTGGCGCAATTCATCCGCGAGCAAGGTATCGACCTGTTGCTGGATGCGACGCACCCCTACGCCGCGCAAATCAGCCACAACGCCGCCCAGGCGGCACGCACCTGCGCCATTGCGTGCTGGGCCCTGCGCCGTCCGGCCTGGCAACCCCAGGCCGGCGATGACTGGCGCGAAGTGGCCGACTGGGCCGAACTGACCCAGGCCCTGCAACCCTTCCTGCGCCCGCTGTTCACCCTCGGCCGCGAACCGCTGCAACATCTGCACGAAATTCCCCCCGGACAATTCTGGACCCTGCGCGCCCTGGACATGTACCCCGGCAACGAACGCTGCGAAGTCATCGGCGCCCGCGGGCCGTTCCACATTCAAGGCGAGCGCGAACTGTTCGAGCGACGGCAGATTGATGTACTGGTCAGCAAGAACAGCGGCAGCACCGCCACCGAACCCAAGCTGGAAGTGGCGCGCGAGCGTGGAGTGCCGGTGCTGGTGTTGAAGCGGCCTGTGTTGCCGGAGGTGGATCGAGTGTTCGAGACGGCAGATCAGGTGCTGCAGGGGCTGCGGCATTTGGTCGGACTATAAACACACAATTGTCGCGCCAAGTGTGATCCGGAGTTCGCGAAAATTCTGCTGGATGAAGCCGCTACTCTATTTTTGAACGGAGAGCAGGAGATGGCGAGGATGATCCTTCGCAATGTCTTCATTGCTATCTGAACCCTGTGGCGAGGGAGCTTGCTCCCGCTGGGCTGCGCAGCAGCCCCAAGCAGGCGAACGTTCTTTTCCTGATAGACCGCGGTGTTCAATTTCAGGGCCGCTTCGCGCCCCAGCGGGAGCAAGCTCCCTCGCCACAACAGCATGCACTTACAAAACTATTGCTACTGTTAATGCAAACCCTGCGACCCTACACCGCACATGGCTTTTTTACTTATCCCCCCCGATCAGGCTAAATACCGCCACCTGATCGCCCAACCGAGCGGATTCGCCCATGTCCCGACAACGGCTTGCATTTGCCTGGATCGCCTGCTTCGCAGTGCTGTTCAACATGCTTGCCATGCCGCTTTCCGGCAATGCGGGGGCGAAAGCGGAGGCCCCGGTCGAGCAACTGTTGTGGGGCAGCTTCTGCTCCTCCAGCGGCACGAAGATGATGGCGATTTCCCTGGGCAAGCTTGAACAGGGCACACCCCGCAACGATGATCACTCCACCATGCAGCATTGCTGGTGCTGCGCAGGTTCGACGGTCCTGACGGCTCTGAGCGGGCATGTCCCGCAGTTGTACCTGGACGCGCAACCGGCCCACCGCACCGCCTCCCAACGCCCGCTCGACAGCCCCACGCCGCGCCAGCAATGGCCGAACCTCAACCCCCGCGCTTCACCCCTGGTGTGATGGCTGTGCACGACAACACCGTGTCCTGAATCATTCCGGAGAATCACCATGTTGAACCGTCTTATCCTGCTGGCTGCCCTGCTGCTTCCCGTTGGCCTTGCCCAGGCTCATCAATACAAGGCTGGCGAACTCGAGATCGCCCACCCCTGGTCCCAGGAACTGCCGCCCAACGCGCCGACCGTGGCCGCGTATTTCGTGATCCACAACGCAGGCGCAAGCGCGGACACCCTGCTGGGCGTCGACTCGCCGATCGCCGGCAAGGCAGAACTTCACGAGCATGTGAAGCAAGACGACCTGATGAAGATGCAACCGGTGCCCACTGTCACGATTGCCCCTGGCGCGACCGTCACGTTCGCCCCGATGGCTTATCACGTGATGCTGCTGGACCTGAAGGACCGCAGCCTGCTGACTGACGGCAAACGCTTTGCCATGACCCTGCATTTCGAGAAAGCCGGGGATGTCACGGTCGACGTGGCGGTGCAGAAGAAAGCCCCGGACGGGACTAAAACCGAAGCCCACACGCACTGATCGCACCGCCCATGCCCTTGTCCCGCGCCAGGCATCACATGCCCCGTCGTCAGCCCATGAGCCTGACACGCGGCAGCTGGATCAGCCTGTTCGCCATGCTGATGATCTTTATCGGTCCACTGGTTTCCCAGTCGATGCCGATGGATCAGCGCATGCCTTCGTCCATGGCCATGAGCATGACCATGGACATGGAGATGTCGGCGAGCGCCCACGCCGGGCATGAAGCCCCCGCCGCCGAACACTGCCCGCCGCAAAGCGAGCATCACGCGCTGTGGGAGAAATGCGGCTATTGCAACCTGCTGTCCAACTGCCCGGCGCTGCCTGGCGGCCACGGTTTCAGCGTCTTCGACACGCCGCCGGCCCTGACCTTCACCAGCCCGTCCCCCCGCCTGGGCCATGCCCGGCCGTCGTTCTTCCCGGGTGCTCGCACCCGCGCACCACCCCTCGCAGCGTAAGCCCGACACCTCACCAACCGGTCGCACAAGAGCCACAGGCCACCCGACCGTGTCGTCTACGTCTGTTCGATGGAATCATCATGTCCAGGTTTTCTGCCGGCATCGCTTTGGGCTCCGCCCAGGCCAACTGCCCCCCGAATGAGCCACGGGTTCGTTTACCCTCCACAGTCGCCGCCCTGTGCGGCTTGCTACTGACCCCTCACGCCCTGGCCGATGAGCACGATCATCATCAAGGCCAGGTTGAAGAACTGAGCCCGACGGTCATCACCGCCATTGCGCCCAGCTCACCCCTGACCGTCGTCACCAACCCCAAGGACCCACGCCAGCCCGTACCGGCCAGCGACGGCGGTGACTACCTCAAGACCATTCCCGGCTTCGCTCTGGTGCGCAACGGCGGCACCAACGGTGACCCAGTGTTGCGCGGCATGTTCGGCTCACGGCTGAATATCCTCACCAACGGCAGCATGCTGCTGGGGGCCTGCCCCGGTCGGATGGACGCGCCGACGTCCTACATCTCGCCGGAAACCTACGACAAGCTCACAGTGATCAAGGGCCCGCAGACGGTGCTCTGGGGCCCTGGTTCGTCCGCCGGGACCATCCTGTTCGACCGCGAGCCGGAGCAGTTCGGCGAACTGGGCACCCGGGTCAACGCCAGCGTGCTGGCCGGTTCCAACGGTCGCTTCGACAAAGTGCTGGACGCCGCGGCGGGCGGGTCGCTGGGCTACGTACGGGTGATCGGCAACACCGCCCATTCGGACGACTACCGCGATGGCAACAACGACACGGTGCCGTCGCGCTACGACAAGTGGAACGGCGACGTCACCCTGGGCTGGACACCCGACGCCGATACCCTGCTGGAGCTGACCGCCGGCAAGGGCGACGGCGAAGCGCGCTACGCCGGGCGCGGCATGGATGGCTCGCAGTTCAAGCGCGAAAGCCTCGGGCTGCGTTTCGAACGCTCGAACCTGGGCGAGGTGCTGGACAAGGTCGAGGCCCAGGTCTACTACAACTACGCCGACCATGTGATGGACAACTACACGCTGCGCACGCCGTCCGGCACCGGGATGATGGCCGGGCCCATGGCCTCCAACGTCGACCGGCGCACCCTCGGCGCGCGCATCAAGGCCACCTGGCGCTGGGCCGATGTGCAACTGATCAGCGGCCTCGACGCCCAGGTCAACGAACATCGCCAACGCAGCAGCATGGGCGTCGACACCTACAAAGAGCTACCACGCACCAAGGATGCCGACTTCCACAACTACGGCGCGTTCAGCGAGCTGACCTGGTACGCCGCCGACCGCGACAGGTTGGTCACCGGCGCCCGCCTTGACCGGGCCTCGGCCAAGGATTACCGGCAGAGCATCGGCTCCGGCATGATGGCCCGGCCCAATCCCACCGCCGACGACACCCGCTCCGACACCCTGCCCAGCGGCTTCGTCCGCTACGAGCACGACCTGGCGGACAGCCCGACGACGGTTTACGCCGGCCTGGGGCATGCACAGCGTTTCCCGGACTACTGGGAGCTGTTCTCGGCGAACGCCGGCCCCAGCGGTTCACGCAACGCCTTCGACGCGATCAAGCCGGAGAAGACCACCCAACTGGATGTCGGCCTGCAATACAAGACCGAGACCCTCGAAGCCTGGGCCTCGGCGTATGTCGGGCAGGTGCGCGACTACATCCTGTTCGACTACACGCCCGGCATGATGGGCAGCACCTCCCGGGCCGAGAACATCGACGCGCGGATCATGGGCGGTGAGCTCGGCGCGGCCTATCAGTTGACCGAGCGCTGGAAGGCCGATGCGACGCTGGCCTACGCCTGGGGCAAGAACAGCAGCGACGGCAGTGCCTTGGCGCAAATGCCGCCGTTGGATGCCCGCCTGGGCCTGACCTACAGCGCCGACCGCTGGAGCGCCGGTGCGCTGTGGCGCGTGGTGGCGGCGCAGCACCGGGTTGATGAGAACAAGGGCAACGTGGTGGGCAAGGACTACGGCACCAGCTCAGGGTTCGGGGTCTTCTCCCTCAACGGCGCCTATCGCATCAATCAACACTGGAAGGTCAGCAGCGGCGTCGACAACCTGTTCGGCAAAGCCTATGCCGAGCACCTGAACCTGGCCGGCAACGCCGGGTTCGGCTACCCGGCCAGCGACCCGCAAGCCATCAACGAACCGGGGCGCACGCTCTGGACCAAGGTGGATATGAGTTTCTAACCAGCACCGGAGATCTGTCAGCAAGGACACCACTGTGGGAGCGAGCTTGCTCGCGATAGCGAAGGTACATCCAACATCGATGCAAGCTGAACCATTGCTAATCGCGAGCAAGCTCGCTCCCACGGGGTTCGTTTCCACCTTGACTGACCGCCCAACATAACAATCCAATTTGCCCCGCGGAGCGCTTTTTCATGAGCCAACCGAAACCGAATTTCTACAACCTGGCCTGGCGCTGGCATTTCTATGCCGGGCTGTTCGTGGCGCCGTTCATGGTGATGCTGGCCCTGACCGGCATCATTTACCTGTTCAAGCCACAACTCGATCCACTGATGTACGGCAGCCTGTTGAACGTGCCGGCCGGACACCACACCCTGGCGGCGGATGACCTGCTCAAGCAGGTTCGCCAGGCCTACCCCGAGGGCCAGGTCAAACAGTACCTGCCACCGATCAACGCCGAGCGCAGCGCGCAATTCGTGGTGATCGACAAGGGCCGCGAACTGAACGTGTTCATCGACCCTTACCATGGCGACGTCCTCGGCGAACAGGATGCCAAGAACAACCTGCAGGCCATGGCGCGGGCCATTCACGGCGAGTTGCTGATCGGCACCGTCGGTGACCGTCTGGTGGAAATGGCCGCCGGCTGGGGGGTGGTGCTGGTGGTCTCGGGCTTGTTCCTGTGGTGGCCGCGCGGGCAGTCGTCGGCCGGCGTGCTGTGGCCTCGCTGGAACGCCCGCGGCCGCTTGTTCTGGCGCGACCTGCATGTGGTCATCGGTTTCTGGGGCGCGGCCTTGCTGTTGGTGATGCTGCTCAGCGGCATGACCTGGACCGGCTTCTGGGGCAAGCAATACGCCGATCTCTGGAACCGCTTCCCGGCGGCGATGTGGAACGACGTCCCCAAGTCCGACGTCGAGGCGGGCAGCCTCAACAACGCCCACCGCCAGACCGTGCCCTGGGCCATGGAAAACACCCCGATGCCGATGTCCGGCGACCACGCCGAACACATGAACCACGGCGGCGCCCACGAAGGCCCCGCCGCACCGACCGTCAGCCTGCAAGCGGTGCAGGACATCGCCCGCGAGCGCAACGTGGAACCGGGCTACAGCATCACCCTGCCGACCACATCGACCGGCGTGTTCACCATCGCCGTGTTCGCCGATGACCCGCGCAACGACGCGACGCTGCATGTCGACCAATACACCGGCAAGGTCTTGGCCGATGTGCGCTGGGCCCACTACAGCGTGGTCGCCCGCGCCACCGAGACCGGCGTGATGCTGCACGAGGGCAAGATGTTCGGCCCGGTGAACCAGATCCTCGTGCTGCTGATTTGCCTGATGATCCTGCTCAGTGCCGTCAGTGGCCTGGTGATCTGGTGGAAGCGCCGGCCACAGGGCAAGTTCGGCGTGCCGCCCTTGCGTCACGAGCTGCCGACCTGGAAGACCGGGGTCTTCATCATGCTCGCCCTGGCGGTGGTGTTTCCGCTGGTGGGCGCCTCGCTGGTGGTGGTGTGGCTGCTGGATCGGCTGGTGGT
Source organism: Pseudomonas sp. MS646 (assembly GCF_036693845.1). Lineage (NCBI taxonomy): Bacteria > Pseudomonadati > Pseudomonadota > Gammaproteobacteria > Pseudomonadales > Pseudomonadaceae > Pseudomonas > Pseudomonas sp. MS646. The sequence continues at coordinate 699,535 of NZ_CP144763.1, read as the reverse complement.
GCGCGCCAATCGCCGGGCTGAGGTGGCTTCATCTTCAAGTTGAAGACACCGCGTTAACGGAAGGCGGCGCGAAACCTCTACAATCGCGCCGCCTGTCCAAGCTGAACACAGGTCAACTGTGGGAGCGGGCTTGCTCGCGAAGGCTTTGTGTCTGTCATATCAATGTTGAATGTACCGACGTCTTCGCGAGCAAGCTCGCTCCCACAATGGAACGGTGTCGCCCCCAAAACTTCGAGTGAACAAATGACCTCGCTGACCCTCTCCCACCTCGCCTGGACGCCCCTGGGCCATGGCCACTGCCATCACCAGTTCCAGCTGCGTGACGTCACGTTGCACGTGGCGGCCGGGGAGTTCGTCGGCTTGATCGGGCCCAACGGCAGCGGCAAGACCAGCCTGCTGCGCTGCGCGTATCGCTTCAGTCGGCCGGAACACGGCGAGGTCACGCTGGCGCATCACAACGTCTGGCAGCAATCCTCACGCTGGTGCGCCCAACGCATCGCCGTGGTGCTGCAAGAGTTTCCCGACGCCTTCGGCCTGAGCGTGGCGGAAGTCGTCGCCATGGGCCGCATGCCCCACAAGGGCCTGTTCGACGGCGACAGCCAGGAGGATCGACGCCTGGTCCTCGCCGCGCTGGCCTCGGCGGGGCTCGAAGGCTTCGAGGACCACGGATTCGCCACGCTGTCGGGCGGTGAAAAGCAGCGGGTGATCCTGGCCCGCGCCCTGGCCCAGCAGCCGCAACTGCTGATCCTCGATGAGCCGACCAACCACCTCGACCCGCATTACCAACTGCAATTGCTGCAACTGATCAAGGGGCTGGGCATCGGCACCCTCGCCAGCCTCCATGACCTGAACCTGGCCGCCGCGTTCTGCGACCGGCTGTACGTGATCGATCACGGTCGCGTCGTCGCCAGCGGCACACCCGCACAAGTGCTGACCGTGGAGCTACTGCGCGACGTGTTCGGCATCGACGCCCTGGTGGACGAACACCCTTTGTCCGGCTACCCACGAATCACTTGGATAACCCAACCATGACCTCGCGTTTTCTGCTGTTGCTCGCGCTGCTGCTGGGCAGCGCCCCGGCCCTGGCCGACGCCACCCACTACCCGTTGACGATCCAGAGTTGCGACCGCCAGGTGGTGTTCGACCAAGCCCCCCGGCATGCCGTCAGCCACGACATCAACATGACCCAGATGATGCTCGCCCTGGGCCTCAAGCCCCGCATGGTCGGCTACAGCGGTATCAGCGGCTGGAAGTCGGTGACCCCCGAAATGGCGAAGATCCTCGACGGCCTGCCGGAACTGGCGGCCAAGTACCCGTCGGTGGAAACCCTGCTCAATGCCGACGTGGATTTCTTTTTCGCCGGCTGGGACTACGGCATGCGCGTGGGCGGCGACCTGACGCCGCAGACGCTGCAACCGCTGGGCATCAACGTGTACGAGCTGACCGAGTCCTGCGCGTTCGTGATGAAGCGCCCCGCCGCGTCGTTGGACGACACCTACAACGACCTGCGCAATCTGGGCAGGATCTTCGATGTGCAGGATCGCGCCAACCAATTGATCGCCTCGATGCAGGCCCAGGTGGCCGACATCCGCCAGCACCTGCCCACCCGGCAACCCCGTGTGTTCCTGTACGACAGCGGCGAAGACCGGGCCATGACCTCCGGGCGCCTGGGCATGCCCCAGGCGCTGATCGAAGCGGCCGGCGGGCGCAACATCCTCGACGACCTGGAGACCAGTTGGACCCGGGTGAACTGGGAGAACGTGGTCGAGCGCAACCCCGAGGTCATCGTGATCGTCGACTACGGCGAAGTCAGCGCGCAGCAGAAGGAACAGTTCCTGCTGAACCACCCGGCCCTGCAATCGGTGGACGCCATCAAGCAGCGGCGCTTCATCGTGATCCCCTACGTCCAGGCCACGCCGGGCATCGATAACGTGCTGGCGGTACGGACCCTGGCGCAGGGCTTTCACGCCCAATGAACAGCCGTCGCTATGGCGCACTACTGATCGCCCTCGGCGCGCTGCTGCTGGTGTCGTGCGTGGTGTCCCTGGGCTTCGGCCCGGCGCGGGTGCCCGTGGCGGTGGTCTGGGACATCCTGCTGAACAAGGTCTTTGGCGTGGGCAGCGTGCATTGGACCGCTGGCCAGGAACACATCGTCTGGCTGATCCGCGTGCCGCGCCTGCTGCTCGGTGCCCTGGTGGGCGCGGGGCTGGCGTTGATCGGCGCGGTGCTGCAAGCGGTCACGCGCAACCCGCTGGCCGACCCGCACCTGCTGGGGGTCACGTCCGGGGCGACCCTGGGGGCGGTCATCGTCGTGCTGCATGTCGGTGAACTCATCGGCCTGTTGACCTTGCCCCTTGCCGCGTTCATCGGCGCGTTGCTGAGCATGCTGCTGGTGCTGGCGATCGCCAGCCGACAGGGGCGCCTGGAAAGCGATCGCTTGCTGCTGTGCGGCGTGGCCGTGTCCTTCGTGATGATGGCGGCGGCCAATCTGCTGCTGTTTCTGGGTGACCACCGCGCCAGTTCCGCGGTGATGTTCTGGATGCTCGGCGGCCTGGGCCTGGCGCGCTGGGAACTGCTCGCCGTGCCGGCCGCCAGCGTGCTGCTGGGGCTGGTGTTGCTGCTGGGCATGGCCCGACCGCTGAACGCCCTGATGGCCGGCGAACAGACCGCCGTGACCCTGGGCCTGAACGCCGCGAAAGTGCGACTGTGGATCTTCCTGATCGCCTCGCTGATGACCGGGGTGCTGGTGTCCATCAGCGGTTCGATTGGCTTCGTCGGGCTGATGGTCCCGCACATCGCCCGGCGCCTGGTGGGCGCCGAGCATCGTCGCCTGCTGCCCGCTTGCGTGCTGCTGGGTAGCCTGTTCCTGGTGTGGGTGGACGTGGCCGCCCGCACCTTGATCGCGCCCGAGGACCTGCCGATCGGCGTCGCTACCGCCGCCATCGGCGGGCTGTTCTTCATTGGGTTGATGCGCCGGCGCTGAACCCTCCTCCTTCCCCGGCTTGCACAGTGACCTGTGGGAGCGAGCTTGCTCGCGATGGCGGTGGATCAGCTAGCAGAGATGTGACTGACACTCCGCTATCGCGAGCAAGCTCGCTCCCACAAAGGCTGCAATCCTTCGCCCCAACGTGGCGCATCTGATCGCACCCGCGTCCACACAGCGCTCATTCGTGGTGCGCCCGCTCATTTTTCCCTCTGCACCGCCCCGTATTCCCAAGCCTTTTCCCGACCGGGCACACCCCTTGCAAAAGCACCTTCAGCGTCCGCATCTGCCAACCAAGAAAATCCATAAGTCCACGGAGATCGCACCATGAAGCGTCGTAGCTTGATCAAGGCTTTTACACTCTCGGCAAGCATTGCCGCTATGGGCATGGCCTGGACCGTCCAGGCCGCCGAGACCATCAAGGTCGGCATCCTGCATTCGCTGTCCGGCACCATGGCGATCTCCGAGACGTCCCTCAAGGACATGGCCCTGATGACCATCGACGAGATCAACGCCAAGGGTGGAGTCAACGGCAAGAAGCTCGAGGCGGTGGTGGTAGACCCGGCGTCGAACTGGCCGCTGTTCGCGGAAAAGGGCCGCCAGTTGCTGACCCAGGACAAGGTCGCCGTGGTGTTCGGCTGCTGGACCTCGGTATCGCGCAAATCGGTGTTGCCGGTGTTCGAGGAGCTCAACGGCCTGCTGTTCTACCCCGTGCAGTACGAAGGCGAAGAGATGTCGCCGAACGTGTTCTACACCGGCGCCGCGCCAAACCAGCAGGCGATTCCGGCCGTGGAATACCTGATGAGCGAAGACGGCGGCAGCGCCAAGCGCTACTTCCTGTTGGGCACCGACTACGTCTACCCGCGCACCACCAACAAGATCCTGCGCGCGTTCCTGCATTCCAAGGGTGTGGCGGACAAGGACATCGAAGAGGTCTACACCCCGTTCGGCCACAGCGACTACCAGACCATCGTCGCCAACATCAAGAAATTCTCGGCCGGCGGCAAGACCGCCGTCATCTCCACGGTCAATGGCGACTCCAACGTGCCCTTCTACAAGGAACTGGCGAACCAGGGCCTGAAAGCCACCGACGTGCCGGTCGTGGCGTTCTCGGTGGGCGAGGAAGAACTCCGCGGCATCGACACCAAGCCGTTGGTGGGCAACCTGGCCGCGTGGAACTACTTCGAATCCGTGGATAACCCGGCGAACAAGAAATTCGTCGAAGCCTGGAAAGCCTACGCCAAGGCCAAGAACCTGCCGGGCGCCGACAAGGCGGTGACCAACGACCCGATGGAAGCCACTTACGTCGGCATTCACATGTGGGCCCAAGCGGTGGAAAAAGCCAAGTCCACCGATGTCGACAAAGTGCGTGAAGCCCTGGCCGGCCAGACCTTCGCCGCCCCGTCGGGCTACACCCTGACCATGGACAAGACCAACCACCACCTGCACAAGCCGGTGATGATCGGCGAGATCCAGGCCGACGGTCAGTTCAACGTGGTCTGGCAGACCGAAGGCCCGATCCGTGCCCAACCGTGGAGCCCGTTCATCCCCGGCAACGACAAGAAGCCCGACTATGCGGTGAAGAGTAACTGAGCCCATGGGTGTCGGCCCCAATCCCCGGGCCGACACACAACCCCTGTGGGAGCGAGCTTGCTCGCGATAGCGATGGATCAGCCAGAAGAACAGTGACTGACACACCGCTATCGCGAGCAAGCTCGCTCACACAAAAAGCACTGCGCAAGGCCTCGCATATGCCCACCGCCCTTTACCGCCTCATCCTCGCCCTGGTGCTGCTGTTGCCACTGGAGGCCCACGCCGGTGACGCCGAAGACTTCGTCGCCGCCAACCCGACCCAGCAGGCCAGGCTCCTGGAAGACTGGGCCGCACAACCCGCGCCCGGACGCGTCGAGTTGATCAACGCCTTGGCGCAAGGCCAGTTGACGATCGACGGCCAGCCCAAGACCCTGCGCCTGAACAACCGCTTGCGCGGGCTGATCGAAACCGCCCTGGCCAGCCATCAACTGTTGGCCACCGATGCACGCCTGCGCCTGGGCGCCGCCCAACAACTGCAAAAAAGCGCGCGCCCTGCCCAACTGGCGTTGCTCGACCGGCAACTGGCCGGCGAGCAGGACGAAGCGGTGCACGCCGCCCTGAGCCTGGCCCTGGCGAACCTGCAACTGGTGGACGCCAACCCGAACGTGCGCCTGGCCGCCGTCCGGCTGCTGGGTGAAACCGGCGACCCGCTGGCCCGCACGCGGCTCGAAGGGCTGCTGGAGCCAGGCGTCGAAACCGATGCCAACGTGCGCACCGCCGCCGAAACCAGCCTGGCCCAGGTCAAGCGCAAGCTGCTGGTGGGCGAGCTGCTGGGCCAGGCGTTCAGCGGCATGTCCCTGGGCTCGATCCTGCTGCTCGCCGCCCTCGGCCTGGCGATCACCTTCGGCCTGCTGGGGGTGATCAACATGGCCCACGGCGAGATGCTGATGCTCGGCGCCTATTCCACCTACGTGGTGCAGATCCTGTTCCAGCGCTTCGCCCCGAATGCCATCGAGTTCTACCCGCTGATCGCCCTGCCGGTGGCGTTCTTCATCACCGCCTCCATTGGCATGGCACTGGAGCGCACGGTGATCCGCCACCTCTATGGGCGCCCACTGGAGACCCTGCTCGCCACTTGGGGCATCAGCCTGATGCTGATCCAACTGGTGCGCCTGGTGTTCGGCGCGCAGAACGTCGAAGTGGCCAACCCGGCCTGGCTGTCGGGCGGGATCCAGGTGTTGCCGAACCTGGTGCTGCCGTACAACCGCATCGTGATCATCGCCTTCGCGCTGTTCGTGGTGGCGCTGACCTGGCTGCTGTTGAACAAGACACGCCTGGGCCTGAACGTGCGCGCCGTAACCCAGAACCGCAACATGGCCGCTTGCTGCGGCGTGCCCACCGGCCGCGTGGACATGCTCGCCTTTGGCCTCGGCTCGGGCATCGCCGGACTCGGTGGCGTGGCCCTGAGCCAGATCGGCAACGTCGGCCCGGACCTGGGCCAGGGCTACATCATCGACTCGTTCCTGGTGGTGGTGCTCGGCGGTGTCGGCCAGTTGGCCGGTAGCGTATTCGCCGCGTTCGGCCTGGGCATCGCCAACAAGATTCTCGAACCGCAGATCGGCGCCGTGCTCGGCAAGATCCTCATCCTGGCGTTGATCATTCTGTTCATCCAGAAGCGTCCGCAAGGCCTCTTCGCGCTCAAAGGACGGGTAATCGACTGATGAACCAGCCCCTGATGCTCACGGCCGCGCAAAAGGCCGGCCCCAAAGTCACCCTGGCCCTCGGCGCGTTGATCCTCGCGCTCCTGTTGAGCCTGCCGCTGTTATCGCTGCTGACGGCGGACCACCCGTTGCACGTCTCGGCCTATACCCTGACGCTGGTGGGCAAGATCCTCTGCTACGCCATCGTCGCCCTGGCGCTGGACCTGGTCTGGGGCTACGCCGGCCTGCTGTCCCTGGGCCACGGCCTGTTCTTCGCCCTGGGCGGCTATGCCATGGGCATGTACCTGATGCGCCAGGCCGCCGGCGACGGCTTGCCGGCCTTCATGACGTTCCTGTCGTGGAGCGAGCTGCCCTGGTACTGGGCCGGCACCGACAGCTTCCTCTGGGCCCTGTGCCTGGTGGTGCTGGCGCCGGGCCTGCTGGCGCTGGTGTTCGGCTTCTTCGCCTTTCGTTCGCGGATCAAGGGCGTGTACTTCTCGATCATGACCCAGGCGCTGACGTTCGCCGGGATGCTGCTGTTTTTCCGCAACGAAACCGGTTTTGGCGGCAACAACGGCTTCACCAACTTTCGCACGATCCTGGGCTTTGGCATCACCGAACCGGGAACCCGGGCAGTGCTGTTCCTGGCCACCGTGCTGTTGCTGGTGGCCAGCCTGTTCATCGGCTGGCGCCTGGCCCGCAGCAAGTTCGGCCGGGTGCTGACGGCCCTGCGGGACGCCGAGAACCGCCTGATGTTCTGCGGCTACGATCCCCGCGGCTTCAAGCTGTTCGTCTGGGTGCTGAGCGCGGTGCTGTGCGGCCTGGCCGGGGCGTTGTACGTGCCCCAGGTGGGCATCATCAACCCCAGCGAGATGTCCCCGACCAACTCCATCGAAGCCGCCGTGTGGGTCGCCCTCGGCGGACGCGGCACGCTGATCGGTCCGTTGCTGGGCGCCGGCGTGGTCAATGGCATGAAGAGCTGGTTCACGGTGGCGTTCCCCGAATACTGGCTGTTCTTCCTCGGCGCGCTGTTCATCCTGGTGACCCTGTATTTGCCCAAGGGCGTAATCGGGTTGCTGAAGAAAAGGGGCGAATCATGAGAATCACACCCTCGGCCGAATTCATGCTCGAACCCGTCCTCGACCCCTCGCTCGATGCCAACCGGGACTCGGGCAGCAGCCGTGACGCCATCGGCCTCGGCCAGGCCGCCGGCAAGGGCCTGAACACCCGCCACGGGACGATCCTGACCCTGGAAGACATCAGCGTCAGCTTCGACGGCTTCAAGGCCCTGAACGACCTGAACCTGTACATCGGCGTCGGCGAGCTGCGCTGCATCATCGGCCCCAACGGCGCAGGCAAGACCACTTTGATGGACGTGATCACCGGCAAGACCCGGCCCAGCCATGGCAAGGCCTGGTTCGGCGAAACCCTCGACCTGACCCACATGAGCGAAGTGCAGATCGCCCAGGCCGGCATCGGGCGCAAGTTCCAGAAACCGACGGTGTTCGAAGCCTTGAGTGTGTTCGAGAACCTGGAGCTGGCCCTCAAGGCCGACAAGTCGGTGTGGGCCAGCCTGCGGGCGACACTCAACGGCGAGCAGCACGACCGCATCCGCGAAGTGCTGGATACCGTTCGCCTCGCCCCGTCGCTGCATCGCGCGGCCGGGTTGCTGTCCCACGGGCAGAAGCAGTTCCTGGAGATCGGCATGTTGCTGGTCCAGGACCCGCAACTGTTGTTGCTGGACGAACCCGTGGCGGGCATGACCGACGCCGAGACCGACTTCACCGCCGAGCTGTTCAAGTCCTTGGCGGGCAAGCACTCGTTGATGGTGGTGGAACACGACATGGGCTTCGTCGGCAGCATCGCCGACCACGTGACGGTATTGCACCAGGGCAGCGTGCTGGCCGAAGGGTCGCTGGCGCAGGTGCAGGCCGATGAACGGGTCGTTGAAGTTTATTTGGGAAGATGAATCGGCCAGCTTCGAGCCGCAAGCTTCAAGCGGCAAGTGAAAGCAAGTCCTACACCGTCCCGCTCTTACTTGAAGCTTGAAGCTTGAAGCTTGCCGCTTGAAGCCCTACGAACGGAGTTCAAATGTTACAGGTCCAACACCTTCACCAGTACTACGGCGGTAGCCACATCCTGCGGGGCCTGTCGTTCGACGTGAAGGTCGGCGAGGTGACGTGCCTGCTGGGACGCAATGGCGTGGGCAAGACCACCCTGCTCAAATGCCTGATGGGCCTGCTCCCGGCCAAGGAAGGCGCGGTGAATTGGGAAGGCAAAACCATCACCGCGTTCAAGCCGCACCAGCGGGTCCATGCCGGCATCGCCTATGTGCCCCAGGGCCGGGAGATTTTCGGCCGGCTGACCGTGGAAGAGAACCTGCTCATGGGCCTGTCGCGCTTTCCCGGCGCCGAGGCCCGGGAAGTGCCGGCGTTCATCTATGAGCTGTTCCCGGTGCTGCTGCAAATGAAACACCGCCGTGGCGGCGACCTGTCGGGCGGCCAGCAACAGCAGCTCGCCATCGGCCGGGCCTTGGCCAGCCGGCCGCGCCTGTTGATCCTCGACGAGCCCACCGAAGGCATCCAGCCCTCGGTGATCAAGGAGATCGGCGCGGTCATCAAGAAACTGGCCGCCCGGGGCGACATGGCGATCTTGTTGGTGGAACAGTTCTACGACTTCGCCGCCGAGCTGGCCGATCAGTACCTGGTGATGTCCCGGGGCGAGATCGTGCAGCAGGGCCGCGGAGAAAACATGGAAGCCGAGGGTGTGCGCGGACTGGTTACGATCTAGTCTGTAGCGTCCTGACGATAATCAGAAATCATGAACCTACCCGTATCCGCGCCCGCCCTGTTCACCCCCCATTGGCACGCCGAGCTGGACCTGGGCTATGCCCGCTTCGGCGACAGCACACGCCCGGTGCAACGCCGCCATCACGGCCCGTTGCGGGTGCAGAAGCACCTGTACGCCGAAGGCCCCGAGGTGTGCCAGCACATCATCGTCCACCCGCCCGGCGGCATAGCCGGCGGCGACCGCCTGGACATCCAGGCCCACGTCGGCCCCGGCGCCTGGGCGCAACTGACCAGCCCCGGCGCGGCCAAGTGGTACCGCGCCGCGAGCCCGGCGTACCAGCACCTGGCGCTGAGTGTCGATGCCGGGGCGACGCTGGAATGGTTGCCCCAGGAAACCATCGTATTCAGCGCGGCCCAGGCCGAGCTCAGCACCACCGTCGACCTGCAGGGCGACGGGCGCTTGTTCTACTGGGACATGGTTGCCCTCGGCCGACCGGCCAGCGGAGAGCGTTTTGACCTCGGGCATTTTCAATCGCACCTGGACATCCGTCGCGACGGCCGCTTGCTCTGGCACGAGCGCCAGCGCATCGTCGGCGGCGATGGTTTGCTCGACTCGCCCATCGGGCTCGGCGGCGATCCAGTGTTTGCCACGTTGTTGGTGACCGGTGAGATCGATGGCGACTTGCTGGAACAGTGCCGCTCCCAGGGCCACGCCGTGCGTGGCGACCTGACGCAATTGCCTGGGCTGGTCGTGGCGCGGTGCCTGGCGAGCGAGGCGTTGCTGGCGCGGGGCTGGTTGATTGAGCTGTGGCGGTTGCTCAGGCCTGCATTGCTGGGACGAGAAGCCGTACCCCCTCGGATCTGGAGCACATGAGATCCTGTGGGAGCGGGCTTGCTCGCGAAGACGGCGTGTCAGCCAACTCAAATGTTGAATGTGAGTCCGCCTTCGCGAGCAAGCCCGCTCCCACAAGGGATGAGTATCCCGCCCCAAATTATTTATCTGCCCTTATGGATTACACATGGACCTGACCCCACGCGAAAAAGACAAGTTGCTGATCTTCACCGCCGGCCTCGTCGCCGAACGACGGCTGGCCCGTGGCTTGAAGCTCAACTACCCGGAGGCCATGGCCTACATTTCCGCCGCCCTGCTCGAAGGCGCCCGTGACGGCCAGACCGTGGCCGAACTGATGCATTACGGCACGACGTTGCTGAGCCGCGAGCAGGTGATGGACGGCATTGCAGAGATGATCCCGGAGATCCAGGTCGAAGCGACGTTTCCCGATGGCACCAAGTTGGTCACCGTCCACCAGCCCATCGCCTGAGGCCCGCCATGACTAGCCACGTTCGTGATGCCCAACCCACCGACCTGCCGGCGATCCGCGATATCTACAACGACGCCGTGCTCAACACCACCGCGATCTGGAACGATGCGCCCGTCGACCTGGACAATCGCCAGGCCTGGTTCGCCGCCCGGCACGCCCAGGGCTATCCGGTGCTGGTCGCCGTCGACGGCGAGGCCAATGTGCTCGGCTACGCTTCATTCGGCGACTGGCGGCCGTTCGACGGTTTCCGCCACACCGTGGAGCACTCTGTGTACGTGCGCAGCGACCAGCGCGGCCAAGGCCTGGGCCCGCTGCTGATGAGCGCACTGATCGAGCGCGCAAAGGCCTGCGGCAAGCACATCATGGTCGCCGCCATCGAAAGCGGTAATGGCGCCTCGATCCGCCTGCATGAGCGGGCCGGTTTCGTCATCACCGGGCAAATGCCCCAGGTGGGCACCAAGTTCGGCCACTGGCTGGACCTGACCTTCATGCAGTTGAACCTCAATCCCGGAGCGCCCGCGCCGGCTGCCAACAAGGAGTGAACCCCGATGAACGCCGCCCAGTTGCGTCGAGTCCACGCTGAAAGCTTTGCGCATTATCGCCAGGGCCTGATCGATCTGTTGCTCGACGCCGTCGGCCATGGCGCCAGCGTGGGGTTCATGGCCGACCTGGATGCCGCCCAGGCCCGTGCCTATTTCGATGAGGTCCAGGCCAGCCTCAACCAGGGCAGCCTGCTGCTGTGGGTGGTGGTCAAGGACGAGCAGGTGCAGGCCAGTGTCCAACTGGCCCTGTGCCAGAAACCCAACGGACTGAACCGCGCCGAGGTGCAGAAGCTGCTCGTGCGCGGCGAGGCCCGTCGCCGCGGCCTCGGCCAGCAGTTGATGAATGCCCTGGAGCTCGGCGCGCGCCAGTGCAAACGCGGCTTGCTGTACCTCGACACCGCGGCGGGCTCCGAGGCTGAAGCCTTCTACCGCGCCATGGGCTACACCCGCGTCGGCGAGCTGCCCGATTACTGCCAGACCCCGGACGGCACCTATTCGCCGACCGCCATTTACTTCAAGACGTTGGGACAACCGCAATGATTCCAGGCCAATACCAGGTCCAGCCCGGCGACATCGAACTCAACGTCGGCCGCCGCACGCTGACGCTGACCGTCGCCAACAGCGGTGACCGGCCGATCCAGGTCGGCTCGCACTACCATTTTTTCGAAACCAATGACGCCCTGACCTTCGACCGCGCCGCCAGCCGCGGCATGCGCCTGAACATCCCGGCCGGCACCGCCGTGCGCTTCGAGCCGGGGCAGAGTCGGGAAGTCGAGCTTGTCGATCTGGCTGGGTTGCGGCGAGTTTACGGGTTCGCGGGACGAATCATGGGCGACTTGTAGACTTCAGCTGCAAGTCTCTAGCTGCAAGCTGCAAGAAACAGCGGTTTGCGGCGCTCCCCTTCGCTTTGTTTTTACTTGAGGCTTGCAGCTTGAAGCTTGCGGCTCAGTTCCGAGGAACCATGAGATGAAAATAAGTCGTCAGGCATATGCTGACATGTTCGGCCCCACCGTCGGGGACAAGGTCCGCCTGGCCGACACCGAGCTGTGGATCGAAGTGGAGAAGGACTTCACCACCTACGGCGAAGAAGTGAAATTCGGCGGCGGCAAGGTGATTCGTGATGGCATGGGCCAGGGCCAGTTGTTGGCCGCCGATGTCGTGGACACGCTGATCACCAACGCCCTGATCATCGACCACTGGGGCATCGTCAAGGCCGATGTCGGCCTCAAGGACGGGCGCATCGCGGCCATCGGCAAGGCCGGCAACCCGGACATCCAGCCCGACGTGACCATCGCCATCGGCGCCAGCACCGAAGTGATCGCCGGCGAAGGCATGATCCTCACGGCCGGCGGCATCGACACCCACATCCATTTCATCTGCCCACAGCAGATCGAAGAGGCCCTGATGAGCGGCGTCACCACCATGATCGGTGGCGGCACGGGCCCGGCCACCGGGACCAACGCCACCACCTGCACGTCCGGGCCGTGGCATTTGGCGCGCATGCTCCAGGCTGCGGATGCCTTCCCCATGAACATCGGTTTGACCGGCAAGGGCAACGCCAGCCTGCCGGAGCCGTTGATCGAGCAGGTCAAGGCCGGCGCCATCGGCCTGAAGCTGCACGAAGACTGGGGCACCACGCCGGCGTCCATCGACAACTGCCTGAGCGTGGCCGACCAGTACGACGTACAAGTGGCGATCCACACCGACACCCTGAACGAATCGGGCTTCGTCGAAACCACCCTCGGTGCTTTCAAAGGCAGGACCATCCACACCTACCACACCGAAGGCGCTGGCGGCGGCCATGCGCCAGACATCATCAAGGCTTGTGGCTTCGCCAACGTACTGCCCAGCTCCACCAACCCGACCCGGCCGTTCACCCGCAACACCATCGACGAACACCTGGACATGCTGATGGTCTGCCATCACCTGGACCCGAGCATCGCCGAAGACGTGGCGTTCGCCGAGAGCCGCATTCGCCGCGAGACCATCGCCGCCGAAGACATCCTCCACGACCTCGGCGCGTTCTCGATGATCAGCTCCGACAGCCAGGCCATGGGCCGCGTCGGCGAGGTCATCACCCGCACCTGGCAGACCGCCGACAAGATGAAGCGCCAACGCGGGGCCCTGCCCGGCGACGGTGAAGGCAACGACAACTTCCGTATCAAGCGCTACATCGCCAAGTACACCATCAACCCGGCGATCACCCATGGCATCAGCCACGAAGTGGGCTCCATCGAAGTGGGCAAGTGGGCCGACCTGGTGCTGTGGCGCCCGGCGTTCTTCGGGGTCAAACCGACGCTGATCCTCAAGGGCGGGGCGATCGCCGCCAGCCTGATGGGCGACGCCAACGCCTCGATCCCGACGCCGCAACCGGTGCACTACCGGCCGATGTTCGCAAGCTTTGGCGGCTCGCGTCATGCCACCAGCCTGACCTTCCTCAGCCAGGCCGCCGTCGAGGCCGGGTTGCCGGAACAGCTCGGGCTGAAGAAGAAAATCGCCGTGGTCAAAGGCTGCCGCGACGTGCAGAAGACTGACCTGATCCACAACGACTACCTGCCGAACATCGACGTCGACCCGCAGACCTACCAGGTCAAGGCCGACGGCGTGCTGCTGTGGTGCGAGCCGGCGGACGTCCTGCCGATGGCGCAGCGGTATTTTCTGTTTTGACTTGAATGACTGAAGCACCATAACCCTGTGGCGAGGGGATTTATCCCCGTTCGGTTGCGCAGCGACCGCAAAAAATGGGGCTGCTACGCAGCCCAACGGGGATAAATCCCCTCGCCACAAGGTTTACACCTGGCTCAGGAATGTGTGCATCACTCCACCAACCGCCCCAACCGCTGTTTGAGCATGCGGTTTTCGTTGCGCAGCAGTTGCACTTCTTCCAGCAGGTCCAGCGCCAGGGCGACGCCTTCCCATTCCAGTTCCAACTCGCGCCGCAGCTTGGCCGCGCGCCGCGCCAGGACCAGTTCGTAGTCGGTGAAACGCCAGTCGGTCGGTGCCGCGCCGTGAGGTTCGAGGATGCCATGGGCGACGATTTCGATCACATGGACATCCGCCAACGCCGCGGCCTCGCAGAATTCCTTCAGGTTCAGTTCAATGATCGGGTTGTTCATGGTCTGCTTCTCCCAATGCTTCAACTGTCGAGTCTAGCCAGGCTTATGACAAATCTGACTGTGGCGAGGGCGTTTGCTCCCTCGGCACAGGTTTTATATTGAGCCGGTCAGAAATTCTCTCGCGGATCGAACGCGGCCTTTTTCGCCAGCTCCGCCCACAAGGCCTTGACCGCCTCGTCGCTGGCCTTGGGCATCACCGCCTTGAGCTGCACGAACAGGTAGCCGCGCTCGCCGGCCTTGTTGCGCAGGCCGTGGCCCTTGGCGCGCATGCGCTGGCCGTTCTGGCTGCCGGCCGGGACCTTGAGGTTGATCTTGCCGGTGAGGGTCGGGACCGCCACTTCGGTGCCCAGCGCCAGTTCCCACGGGGCCAGGGGCAAGGTGATGATCAAGTCCTGGCCCTCGACGTCGAACTTGGGGTGCGGGGCGAAGCGGATGGTCAGGTACAAATCGCCATTGGCACCGCCGCCGATGCCCGGCGCGCCCTGGCCCTTGAGGCGGATGCGCTCGCCGTCGGTCACCCCCAGCGGAATCTTCACGTTCAGGCTCTTGCTGGTGTTGCTCACGTGCTGGCCCGCCGCGTTGTATTGCGGCACCTGGTAGCTGACTTTCTTCGACTCGGTCGAGAGGGTTTCTTCCAGGAAGATCGGTAATTCCAATTCCACGTCTTGTCCCCGACGGCCGGCGCTGCGACCTGATTGTCCGCCACCGAAACCTGATCCGCGATTACCGAAGATCGAACTGAAGAAGTCCGAGAAATCGCCGGTGTCCTGGCCACCGAAGCCGCCACGGCTCTGCCAGCCTGGCGGGCCCTGGAACGGCTGGCCGTGCTGGCCATAGCGGCGCAGGTCGTCGTATTCCGCGCGCTTGTCGGCGCTTTTCAGCGCTTCATAGGCTTCGGAAACGTCCTTGAACTTGGTCTCGGCGTCCTTTTCCTTGCTCACATCCGGGTGGTACTTGCGCGCCAGCTTGCGGTAGGCGGCCTTGATCGTGGCATCGTCCGCAGTCGGCTCCACACCCAGGATCTTGTAATAGTCTTTGAAGTCCATCTAAGCATCACCATCCGTTATCGATGTCGCACCGCCACGCACAGCCTGCCCGAATGACCGGGCAGCGGATTGACCGATCTCAAGATTGGGACCGGGCGGCGCATCAGAAGTTTATCGGCAGCCGGTGGCGGTTCTTGTACTCGCCCTGTGGCTGCCAGGCCCATGCCAGCAAGTTTGGGGGGATTGCGCGGTCTTTCAAGGCCAGCGTTTGCAAATTAGCGGATAACCGGCCTTCGAATCCGGGCCGCACTGGCATACACTGCGCGGCCGTTTTTTTAGCTGGAACCGCAAAGACATGAAAAACGCATCCCCGGCCCGTGCCTGCGGTATCGACTTCGGCACGTCCAACTCCACCGTCGGCTGGCTGCGCCCCGGCATGGAAACGTTGATCGAGCTGGAGGACGGCAAGATCACCCTGCCGTCGGTGGTCTTTTTCAATCTTGAGGAACGTCGGCCCGTGTATGGCCGCCTGGCCCTGCACGAGTACCTGGAAGGCTACGAAGGCCGGCTGATGCGCTCGCTCAAGAGCCTGCTGGGTTCCAAGCTGATCAAGCACGACACCAGCGTGCTGGGCACGGCCATGCCATTCAAGGACCTGCTGGGGCTGTTCATCGGCCAACTGAAGCAACGCGCCGAAGCCGCCGCGGGTCGGGAATTCGAAGAAGTGGTGCTGGGCCGTCCGGTGTTTTTCGTCGATGACGATGAACTGGCCGACCAGGAAGCCGAGAACACCCTGGCGGACGTCGCCCGGGCGATTGGTTTCAAGGAGGTGTCGTTCCAGTACGAGCCCATCGCGGCCGCCTTCGACTATGAATCGACCATCGCGAAAGAAGAACTGGTGCTGATCGTCGACATCGGCGGCGGTACCTCGGACTTCTCCCTGGTGCGCCTGTCACCGCAACGGCGTAACCACGACAACCGTCATGCCGACATCCTCGCCACCGGCGGCGTGCACATCGGCGGGACCGACTTCGACAAGCAGTTGAGCTTGCAGGGCCTGATGCCGCTGTTCGGCTACGGCAGCCGGATGAAAAGCGGTGCCTACATGCCCACCAGCCACCACATGAACCTGGCGACCTGGCACACCATCAACGCGGTGTACGCGCAGAAATCCACCCTCGCCCTGAACAGCATGCGCTACGACATCGAGGACACCGGCGGCATCGACCGGCTGTTCAAGTTGATCGAACAGCGCGCCGGGCACTGGCTGGCCATGGAAGTCGAGGAAACCAAGATCCAGCTGACCCACACCGATCAACGCCATGTGGCCCTGGACCGGATCGAGCCGGGCCTGAGCGTGGACCTGAGCCGGGCACTGTTCGAATCAGCCATCGACGGGCTGTTGGAGCGGGTGCGCGCCAGCGTCACGCAGCTGCTCGGCGATGCCAACGTCGGCGTCGAGCAGGTCGACACGGTGTTCTTTACCGGCGGCTCCAGCGGCATTCCGGCGCTGCGCAACAGCGTCTCGGCGATGCTGCCCCAGGCCAAGCATGTCGAAGGCAACATCTTCGGCAGCATTGGCAGTGGGTTGGCGATCGAGGCGATGAAGCGTTACGGCTAAAGCCAGTTGCAAGCTTCGAGCTTCAAGCTCCAAGTAACAGCAGTAATGCGGCACGACTGGCTTTTACTTGCAGCTTGCAGCTTGCAGCTCGTAACTCCTGTCCTAGACCATCCCGATCTGCTTCAACTCGCTCTTGAGGTACGCATAGTAGATCGGCCCCGCCACCACCCCCGGCAGGCCGAACGCGGCTTCGAACACCAGCATTGCCATGAGCAATTCCCAGGACTTGGCGCTGATCTGCCCGCCCACGATCCGGGCGTTGAGAAAGTATTCGAGTTTGTGGATCACGATCAGGTAACCCAGCGCCGCCACGGCGACCCAGATCGACAGCGACAGGCCGACGATGGTGATCAGGGTGTTGGACATCAGGTTGCCGATGACCGGCAGCAGCCCCAGCAGGAAGGTCATCACGATCAGGGTCTTGGTCAGCGGCAGCTTGATGCCGAACAGCGGCAGCACCACCGCCAGGAAGATCCCGGTGAAGAAGGTGTTGAGCAGGGAAATCTTGATCTGGGCGAAAACGATGTTGCGAAACGCCTTGACCAGCAGGTTCAGGCGATCGAACAACGCCGCCGCCAGGGGTTTGCGCTTGGTCAGGTCGGGGATGCGCTGCAAGGCGACGATGGCCCCCAGCACCATGCCGATCAGCAACGTCACGAACATGTGGGCCGCGTCCTTGCCCACCAGCTGCAGCTCGCTCAGGTGCTTGCTCATCCACGCGCCGATCGCCACTCGGAACTCGGCGGCGCTGGCCGGCAGGTAGGCGTCGATGAACGGCGGCAACTGCCCGCGGGCGCGGTCGACCACCGCCATGAACTTGTCCAGGGAGGCGCCCGGATTTTCCGCTTCATGGAGCAGGAAACTGATGGCCCCGGCGAAAATCAACGTCAGCACGCTGACCACCAGCGTGCCCAGCAACGCCACCGCCAGCCAGCGGGCACGCCGACCCTCGATCAGCCGTTGCAACTGCGGGGTGAGCATGTTGACGAGCTCGAACACCAGCAACCCGGCCAGCAGGCTCGGCAACAGGCGCAGCGGCAGCACCAGCAACAACCCACCGAAGATGATCACCCAACTGATCACCAACAACACATGACGCTGAGAAAACGTTGGCATACAGCCTCAAAGCAAACGGCGTGAAAGGATTGGCAGTCTGCCAGCCTTCCGCCGACAGCACTAGGCATTGTATCGGCCGATTCGGGTCGAGGTTCAGGGGATTTTTTGCTGCGTCTTCGATGACCCATCGCGAGCAGGCTCGCTCCCCACAATGGGCCACACAACGCAAACCTGCCGGGGAGCGAACCTGCTCGCGAAGAGGCCCCCGCCTATTTTTTCTTCAGGCAGTCACTCATGAATGCCTTGCGGGCATCGCCCTTCAGGGCCTGGGTGGTGGCCGTGGCGTTGCAGGTTTTCATGCGCTCCTGCGGGGTGCTCGAGTCGGCCTTCAGGCAGGTGCTCATGAACGCCTTGCGCTCGTCACCCTTGAGCGCCTTGGCGCTGGCGTCGGCGTTGCAGGTGGTCATCTTGTTCTGCTGCGCCGTCGCGGCGAAGCCCTGGGAGCACAGCAGCAAACCGATCATCAACAAAGGAACACGCAGCATTTTCATGACGTCTTCTCCTGAATGCCGCACAAGCGTGACGGCGATGCATCCAGTGTAGACAACCCGGGCCACTAGACACCGGCCGCTTTCAAGCGCTCGGCATGCTCGACGAACAGGCGGATCGGCTCGGCGCCCTTGCCGACCAGCCCCAGCGACTGGTTGACGATGTCGAAATGGTCCAGCGGGTAGTCATCGCGGATCACCGTGCCCAGGTGCGAACTGTGGCGCCCGACCATGCCGTCGCATTGACCGGCCTCGCGCACGAAGGTGCGGGCGAACAGGCGACAACTGCGGTGGGTACCATCGAACAGGTTGCGCCCCTTGTCGGTCTTGCCCGGTTGCAAGGTGCCCGACCAGGAGTAATAGCGCACCCCGTTGACCTCTTCAGGGCCGTGTCCGCCCCAGGTTGGCGGCAGCCCTTGTGGATAACGCTGGTTGAACAGGGCCACGCCCGCCGTCGTGAGGGAGGCATGGGACGCGTCAATGTCCACCGGCAGCCTGGGTCCGTGGTAGGCAGTTTCCAGCAGGCTCATCAGGGCGTTGACCAGCCGCAGCAGCGCACTGAGCACACGGCCCCTGGCGCTGTCGGCGGGGTAATGCCGTTGCAGGTAATCGGCCAGTTCCGAGCCATGGTTGGCGCCGGCCACCGACGTGACCGAGGCCACCAGGTCCGGGCGCTTGGCGGCGGCGTAGCGGGCCGTGAGGCTGCCCTGGCTGTGGCCAATCAGATTGACCTTCTGCGCACCGGTCTGGCGCAGGATTTCATCGATTCGCGCCAACAGTTGCTCACCACGCACCTCGGACGAATGCAGCGGCGACACCTTCACCGCGACGACCACGGCCCCTTCGCGGCGCAACGCCGAGACAATCCCGTACCAGTACGGGTACAGCACCAGCCGAATGAACCCGAGCATGCCTGGGACCAGTACCAACGGGTAACGAGTGGCGCAGCGTTGCGACATGGGCGGACATCCTTGTGCTCAGCGATGGAGGGGAAGGTCAGTCTATGCGTGCTTCATGACGCATCACCGTGATTGTAGGCGTTGGCACATTTCATAAAACTTTTTGCCCCGCTCATCACTCCCAAGCCTGTAAGCGATCACGCCCCGAGAGCGTGACGCTCCCAACCGGATCAGCCTCCAGGAGAACGAGATGAGCGACATGCACTTATCCGATGTAACCACCCTGCGCGAACGTGCACGGCAGAACGTAGAGAACGGCGCCGTGACCGAGGGCTACAGCGCCGATCGCCAGCAAGTCATCCGCCTGCTCAACGAGGCGCTGGCCACGGAACTGGTGTGCGTGCTGCGTTACAAGCGCCACTACTACATGGCCACCGGCCTCAAGGCGAGCCTGGCGGCCAGCGAATTCCTCGAGCACGCCAATCAGGAAGCCGAACACGCCGACAAGCTGGCCGAACGCATCGTGCAATTGGGCGGCGAGCCGGAGTTCAACCCCGACCTGTTGAGCCGCAATTCCCACGCCCAATATGTGGCGGGCAACACCCTCAAGGAGATGGTGTACGAGGACCTGGTGGCCGAGCGCATCGCCATCGACAGCTATCGCGAGATCATCCAGTACATCGGTGAAAAAGACCCCACCACCCGGCGCATCTTCGAAGACATCCTGGCCCAGGAAGAGGAGCACGCCGACGACATGGCCGATATCCTGGCCGATCTGTAAGCCTTACCGGCCCCTTCGCGGGCAAGCCCGCTCCCACATTCGAGCGCATTCCTTCTGAATGAACTCGGTCAACTGTGGGAGCGGGCTTGCCCGCGAAGACGCCCTAGGCCCCACCACAAAAGCCACGGGTTAGCGCGTTGGCTTCACCGTCACCGGCGCCTTGCCCGCCTTCATCTGCTCCAGCAACGGCGCACACTGGTTCGGCTCACCACCGCTGGGAGCCACCAGCGCCAGCAGGCCGGCGGCCGGAGCCGCGATCACGCCCAACGCCACCATCCCGGCACCGCGCAACATCAGTGGCACCGCCTTGACGCCGGCCGAAGGCTTGGCGAAAGGGCCGCGCACATACAACGGCGAGCGCAGGGAAATCAGCCGCCAGCCCTTGGACTCCGGCGAAATGGTCAGGTCCAGTTGCTCGGTGGCCATGTTCGCCGTGCCGTCGATGTAGATGATCGCGTTCTCGGTGTCGAATACGAACAGGCGGGTGGTCGCCAGACCGGTCTTGATGTCGAAGTCCGCCGCCGCGCAGTTGATCTTCACTTCCTTGTCGCCAAAGATTTTCCCCACCACGTAGTTACCGACGTTCAATCCCGCCAGTTCCATCAACTCGCGACTGATGGCGCCATCGTTGATGAGCATTTTCAGCGTGCCGTTGGCGGTGCCCAGCAACGCCGCCACCGAATTGCCGCGACCGCTGATATCGGCGTCGCCGTTCAGCTCGCCGAAGCTGGTTTTCATTGGTTCGAAACCGGGGAACAACTGCTTGAGCTTGAAGCCTCGCGCGGTCAACTTCGCCTGGCCCTCAAGGGGACGGGTGTGGCCATTGAGACGGATCTGGGCATCGAGCCGGCCGCCGGCCACGCCGAAGCGCAGCGGTTCCAGGCTCAGTTGCCCGTCGTTGAGCACCAGGTGGGTGTAGAGGTCGGTGAACGGCAACTGCGCGCTGTGGACAATGCGTTTACCGGTGAACTCCACGTCGGCGTCCATCGCGCTCCAGCGCTCGGTGCGGAATTCTTCCACCGGCAAGACCTTGTCGGCCGGCTGTTTGCTGGCGCCTCCCCGGGCCTTTTGCTCGGCGTTGGAGTCGGCACCGATCAGCGGCGCCAGGTCGCTGAACAGCAGCTGGTTGGACACCAGCGCGCCGCTGAGCTTGGGCCGTGGCTGGCCGGCGACGTAGGCGAGGTTGCCATGGATGTCGCTGTCGCCGATCTTGCCGTTAAAGTCTTCGTAGCGAAACAGCGCCCCGCCCGGCTCGTGGAGCTTGGCAATCAGGCGACCGTCGGTGGCGTAGGGCGGTGAATCCGGCAGGGTCACGCCGGTCAGTGGATAGAGATGGGCAAGGCTTTTACCGGCCAGTTTCAATCGCAGATCGAGTGCCCCCAGGTTCATCGGGTCAGTCAGCGTGCCGGCCAGCTCGACGCGGGTATCGGCGATCCTGGCCTGGGCCTGCAACGGGAAAGGTCGCGCGGCATCCTGCAACGCCAGCAGGCCGCCGACCTTGCCGGAACCACTGAGCGCCTGCCCGTGATAGTGCCCGTCGACCTTGAAGGCAAACGCGTAGTCCTGCGGCACTGCCCCCTGGTCCTGGGCTTTCCTGGCGGCCTTGTCGCCGACGATCTCGCTGAACGGGATGGGCTTGCCCAACGGATCGATCAACACGTCGAGGCGGGTCTTGAGCGTCTGGTCGTCGAGGGTGACGTGGCCCTTGTCGAAGCCGATGGCGCCGATGTCCACCGCCCAGCTGGACGGCTCGGCGTCCGGGTCCTTCGGGTCGAATTGGAACGTCCAGTTGGCGCGCCCATCGGCCAGGCGCTGCAGGCTGGCATTGGGCTCCGTCAGGTCGATACGGGGAATCACCACCCGCCGGCCCAGCAGCGCCAAGGGTGAAATACGCAATTCCACGCGCTTGAGCGTGGCCATCTGCGGGGTTTTCGACCAGTCCGGGTTACCCAGGCTCAAATCCTCGGCCACCACATGGGGCCACGGCAGCCAGGCGCGCCAGCCTCCTTCCTCCGGCTCACGCTGCCAGACCACCGCCAGGTTGCCGTTGACGGCGAACGGGCGATGCAGTTCCTCGGACACCTTGGCGTTGAGCGTGGGTTTGATCCGGTTCCAATCGAAGAACACGATCACCAGCACCAACACAGCCAGCAGGACGACAAGGCTGGCAACACTCCAGGCAAGGATTTTCGAGGTGCGCGTCATGCACGGGGCTCCTGATACAAGTCGGCGTCCGAACGGCGGCGCCTGAAAAAAAAGACCAACCTTAGCCTGTTCGTTATAAAAGGTCAGACTGGCAAAACAGCCAACAGGTTTAACACCGCTGCCTCGGTCGGCCTAAAAAAACCTCGAATTGCTGACCGATCCGTCAGCAAACTGTTACCGCACCCGCCCATTCGTGACGCAGCGATGGGTACAAAATACCCACTGCGGTGCAAAACCGCACCCTGGAAACGCCCGTCCTAGAGCCCTCGCCCAGAACAATCAATTCCGTTGATTATTACCATTGCGTTTATGAACTTTTATATCGACTTATCGAGAGTAGCATTGCCCTCGTACCCACTTTATCGCCCTCCCAAGGAGCAATGATCATGAAACGCCAATTACTGATGAGCTTGTCCCTTTCACTGCTGGCCTCGACTGCTTTTGCACTGCCAGCCTCCGAACAGGCCACTCCGCAAGTCAAGGACAGCCACTCGGTCTATAGCCAGACAGTCGCTGAAGGTGGCCGGGATCGCCTGGAAGAAAAAGGCCTGGTCCAGGACGGTGGCGACCGCACTCCACAAGGTCAGTCCCTGGCAGCCGATGGTTCCGATCGCACTCCACTGGGTGAAAGCCTCGCAGCCGATGGTTCCGATCGCACTCCACTGGGTGAAAGCCTGGCAGCCGACGGTTCCGACCGCACCCCACTGGGTGAAAGCCTGGCAGCCGACGGTTCCGACCGCACCCCACTGGGTGAAAGCCTCGCAGCCGATGGTTCCGACCGCACCCCACTGGGTGAAAGCCTGGCAGCCGACGGTTCCGACCGCACTCCACTGGGTGAAGCCCTCGCTTCCGACGGCGGTGACCGTGTGATCGAACGCAACGGCTCCGTGAGCTAAGCCCATGGCGGCCTTGAAAAAAGCCCGATTCCTGCAATCGGGCTTTTGATTTTCAAAGCCCTCGTTTCCCCGCGTTAACCCCTTCTATCGTTCGACGTCGGCAAAGCCGATTTGCTAGAGTGCGTCGCTCCCATGACTCGGAAGTCAGTCCTGCGATGCTGCCCCGCGCCGAACAGAAACAACAGACCCGAATTGCCCTGATGGACGCTGCCCGTCACCTGATGGAGTGCGGCCGGGGATTCGGCAGCCTGAGCCTGCGGGAAGTCGCCAGGACGGCAGGCATCGTGCCCACCGGCTTCTACCGGCACTTCGACGACATGGACCAACTGGGCCTGGCACTGGTCTGCGAAGTCGGCCAGACCTTCCGCGAAACCATTCGCCTGGTGCGCCACAACGAGTTCGTCATGGGCGGCATCATCGACGCGTCGGTGCGAATCTTCCTCGACGTGGTACAAGCCAATCGCTCGCAGTTCCTGTTCCTCGCCCGCGAGCAATATGGCGGCTCCCTGCCCGTGCGCCAGGCCATCGCACGGCTGCGCGAGGACATCAGTTCCGACCTTGCCGCCGACCTGGTCCTCATGCCCAAGCTGCAACACCTGAACACCGCCGCGCTGAGCGTGATGGCCGACCTCATCGTCAAGAGCGTGTTCGCCACCCTGCCAGACATCATCGACCCACCCGTCGAAGCACCACCCGAACACCTCACGCCCCAGGCCAAGATCACCCAGCAATTGCGGTTCATCTTCATCGGCCTCAAGCACTGGCAAGGCTTGGGCAGCACCGAGTAATCCTCATTGTGGGAGTGGGCTTGCTCGCGAAGGCGGTGGTTCAGCCACATGGATGTCGACTGGCACGCCGCCTTCGCGAGCAAGCTCGCTCCCACAGGTTCGCCGCTCGCCACAAAATAGTGCGCCCCACTCATGGCGCGCACCAATCCGAAACAAAACATCGCCCACGGTAAAGCGTTGACCCGACGCCCCCCGGCTATTTCCTACACCCTCTTCGATTGGCAAGCCCCTTGCTCTAAACACCACATCGCTCATTGCTGGAAGCACGCCGATGCTGGTGATTCATCGCAGAATCGACCCTCAACCCCACTGGGACGCCGAGCTGCACCTGACCTATGACGCCCGCAGCAAAAGCCGCCTGCGCTGTTTCAGTGCCGAAGGCGAAGACGTGGGCTTGTTTCTGGAGCGCGGCCAGCCGCCGTTGTACGACGGTGAATGCCTGCAGGCCGAAGACGGGCGCATCGTGCGCGTCTGCGCCCGCCCCGAACAATTGCTGCACGTGACCTGCGCCAACGCCTTTGAACTGACCCGCGCCGCCTATCACCTGGGTAACCGCCATGTCGCCCTGCAAGTGGGCGACGGCTGGTTGCGCCTGCTGGACGACTACGTACTCAAGGCGATGCTCGAACAACTGGGCGCCAGCGCCGAAGCCATCGAAGCGCCATTCCAGCCGGAACATGGCGCCTATGGCGGCGGCCATCACCATTCCCGGCATGGCGACGAAGCGTTCAACTATGCGCCGCGCCTGCATCAGTTCGGCGTGCGCACATGAACCCGGCCTGGGCGCTGCTGCGCCTGGCCAGCCCGCAGTTGCCCATCGGTGGCTACAGCTATTCCCAGGGTCTGGAGATGGCGGTGGATAACGGCCAGGTCGACACGACCGACGCCGCGCGGCGCTGGATCAGCGACCAATTGCTGCTCAACCTGGCCCGCTTCGAAGCGCCGTTGCTGCTGGCCCACTGCACCGCGGCGGCCGCCGACGACTGGGAGGCCTTGCAGCACCACAGCGGCCAACACCGCGCCAGCCGGGAAACCCGGGAGCTGTATCAAGAGAGCCGGCAGATGGGCTACTCGCTGCAGCAGTTGCTCAACGGCTTGCCGGAACTCGATGACGCCGCGCGGCACTTTCTCGACGCCCACAGCGAACCGCACCTGGCCCTGTGCTGGGCGCTGGCAGCCCGCGCCTGGCACATCGCGCCCCAGGATGCGCTCGCCGCGTGGCTGTGGAGCTGGCTGGAGAACCAACTGGCGGTGCTGATGAAAACCCTGCCGCTGGGCCAGCAAGCCGCCCAGCGCCTGACCAGCGAACTGCTGCCGCTGCTGCAACAGGCCCAGCACACCGCTTCAAGCATCGACCTCGATCACCATGGCAGCGCCGCGTTTGGCCTGTCCCTGGCGTGCATGGCCCATGAGCGCCAGTACAGCCGTCTGTTCCGTTCCTAGGAGACACACATGAATACACAACCTTTGCGCGTCGGCATCGGCGGCCCGGTGGGTTCCGGCAAGACCGCCCTGACCCTGGCCCTGTGCCTGGCGCTGCGCGAGCGCTACAACCTGGCGGTGGTCACCAACGACATCTACACCCGCGAAGACGCCGATTTCCTGGTGCGCAACGAAGCCCTGGCGCCGGAGCGGATCATCGGCGTGGAAACCGGCGGCTGCCCGCACACGGCAATTCGCGAAGACGCCTCGATCAACCTGGAGGCGGTGGACCAGTTGAACCGGCGTTTTCCGGGCCTGGATCTGATCCTGGTGGAATCGGGCGGCGACAACCTCTCGGCGACCTTCAGCCCCGAGCTGTCGGACCTGACCATCTACGTGATCGACGTCTCGGCCGGGGACAAGCTGCCGCGCAAGGGCGGGCCGGGCATCTGCAAATCCGACCTGCTGGTGATCAACAAGATCGACCTGGCGCCGCTGGTGGGCGCATCCCTGGAGATGATGGACAGCGACACTCGGCGGATGCGCAACGGCAACCCCTTTGTGTTCAGCAACCAGAAAACCGGCCAGGGCCTGGACGAAATCATCGCTTTCATCGAACGCCAAGGCCTGCTGACGGCCGCCTGATTCTTCGACTTTTCAACAAGGAAGCCGCTTCATGACATTCAAACGCATCCTCGCCACCCTTGCCCTGATGCTGGCGCCAGCGCTGGCCTTCGCCCACCCCGGCCATGGCGACAATGGCCTGATCGCCGGCCTCGGCCACCCCATTGGCGGGCTCGACCATCTGCTGGCCATGCTGGCGGTCGGTTTGTGGGCGGCCCAACAACAGGGCGCGGCACGCTGGGCACTGCCGTGCACGTTCGTCGGCACGATGCTGATCGGTGGCTTGCTGGGTTTTGAAGGGCTGGAGCTGCCGGCCATGGAAAGCGGAATCGCCGCTTCGGTCCTGGCCCTCGGGCTGGCGGTGGCCTTGGCAGTGCGCCCACCCCTGAGCCTGGCGATGGCGGCAACGGCGCTGTTTGCGTTGTTCCATGGCGTGGCCCATGGACTGGAGCTGCCAGACATGTCGAGCCCTTGGGCCTACGCGGCAGGGTTCGTCGCAGCCACGGCGGTACTGCATGGCGCCGGTTTCGCGGTGGTGCGTGTATTGCCACGGGCAGCAGCGCCACTGGTGCGACTGGCCGGAGCCGCTTCGGCGGGGGCTGGGGTCTGGCTACTGGCAGGTTGACTGGCTGGGCCTTCACGGCCGCTTTCGCGGGCAAGCCCGCTCCCACAGGTCCGCGTACGCCGGTCGAATCGTGGGAGCGGGCTTGCCCGCGAAGGGGCCCTTGAAGGCACTGCATCGCTCGCCCCTGCCACTCTGCTACCATGTCGCGCAATCGCCCCCAGCCGTGACGACGCTCGCCAATGCCTGATGCTTCCCGCCCTGCCCTGCCGCCTGAATTGATCACCCTGTTCGCCACGGTGCGCCGGCATTTTCACGAGGTGATCGTGCCCATGTGGCAAGGCCCGGGCTGGAACAGCGAACTGGCATTGCCTTATGAATCCCTGGACGCCCACCATGTGCCACTGCCGCCCCAGCGCTACCGCGCCATGGCCTGTGCACGCCAGTTGTACGTGTTTGCCAGCCTGATTGGCGAAGTGCCCCAGGCCGAGGAACGGGCCAGCGCGCTGTTTCGTTCGCTGCAGCGGCACTTCCACGATGCCGAGCACGGCGGCTGGTTCTACAGCATCGACCCGCAAGGGGCGCCGCTGGACACCGGCAAGGATCTCTACACCCACGCCTTTATCCTGTTCGCCTGCGCCCACTACTGGGACAAGGTGCGCGAGCCACTGGTGGAGTCGGTGCTCAACGCCGCCCTGGAGGTCATCGCCCGACGCTTTGCCACCGGCGACGGCCTCTACGAAGCCAGCCTCGGGCGCGACTGGTCAACCCTGGAATCGGGTCCGCTGCAAAACCCATTGATGCACTTGGCCGAAGCGTTTCTTGCCACCCTTTCGGTTCGCGAAGACGCCCATGTGCAGCAAGCGTTGTCGAGCCTGTGCGAAGGGATGCTCAAGCGCTTCATCGAACCGACGCTGGGCGTGATGATGGAGAAACCGCTCAAGTCTGTGGATAACTGGTTCGAACCAGGGCACCAGTTCGAATGGTATTACTTACTCGCATCGTCGCCCTTGTTGCGTGACGGCAAGCTGCGCAAGGCCCTTGAACGAAGCTTCGAATACAGCGAGCAACGTGGCGTAGACCGAAAGTCCGGCGCGGTTTGCGCGATGCTGAGCCTAGAGCCGCATGCCGCCCCGCGGGACGCGACCCAGCGCATCTGGGCCCAGGCCGAATACCTGCGCGCACTGACCTTACGTGCGGACGGTCAGCAGGCTTTGCTGCCGCAGCTAAAGGCCCTGCAGCAACACTTCCTACATGCCAAGGGCTGGAACGAATGCCTGGATGCCGATGGCATCGTCAGCCGGCGGGACATGCCGTCCACCACGCCCTATCACCTCATGACCTGCTATCTCGGGTTGGCCGACTGCCTGGCGTAATGCGTTTGTGGCGAGGGAGCTTGCTCCCGCTCGGCTGCGAAGCAGTCGCAAAATCCTGGGCCTGCTTCGCAGTCCAGCGGGAGCAAGCTCCCTCGCCACAGGTTTCCATCAACCGCCCCCCCCAACTCATCGGTCAGGCCTTGTTGCGCTCGATGGCAAACCCGGCCCAGGTCTGGCTCACCGGCATCAACTCCAGGCTGTTGATGTTGATGTGCGCCGGCGTGTTGAGCACCCAGTAAATCGTTTCGGCGATATCCTGCGGCTGGATCGGATCGGCCCCGGCGTAGGTGGCGTTATAGCGGTCCTGGTCACCACCGAAGCGCACCAGCGAGAACTCGCTTTCGCACAGGCCCGGCTCGATATTGCTCACCCGCACGCCCGTGCCTTGCAAGTCGCAACGCAGGTTCAGGGAAAACTGTTTGACGAACGCCTTGCTCGCGCCGTACACGTGGCTGCCCGGGTACGGGTAGTTACCGGCGATGGAGCCCAGGTTGATGATTCCGGCGCCACGGCCATGGGCGATCAGGCGCGGCAGCAGCAAGCGAGTGCTGTAGAGCAGCCCTTTGACGTTGGTGTCGACCATGGTGTCCCAGTCATCGAGGTCGCACTTGGGGGCCGGGTCGACGCCCAGGGCCAGGCCGGCGTTGTTGATCAGCCCGCGCAGCGTGGCGAACGACGGCGGCAGGTTGGCGATGGCTTCCTCCATGGCCTTGCGGTCTCGTACGTCGAGCAC
This sequence comes from Pseudomonas sp. MS646, assembly GCF_036693845.1. NCBI lineage: Bacteria > Pseudomonadati > Pseudomonadota > Gammaproteobacteria > Pseudomonadales > Pseudomonadaceae > Pseudomonas > Pseudomonas sp. MS646. Next base: position 671,053 of record NZ_CP144763.1, on the reverse strand, counting down.
CAGGCCGTGGACCTCGGTCTGCTTCGACAACTCGGCGCAGAGGGCATTGAGGCGTTCTTCACGACGACCGGTCAGCACCAGTTTCCAACCGGCCTCGGCAAAACGACGGGCGCAGGCTTCACCAAAACCGGACGTCGCGCCGGTGATAAACAGGGTGTTGGACATCGTGTTCTCCTTGCTTGGGCTTGAACCGCTCATTGAAATGAAAATCGGCCCACAGCATGCCCGCCCCGACATGGCAGGGGCAAGGCTTGTGAAACCCCGTCGACTGCCCCCAACATTGATCATAAAACAACCAACTGGCGCCAAGCCTCGCGGAATAAGGGCTACAGCCGGTTGCCCGCACCTTATCCACAGGCACGTCCACAGTAACCGGGGGCAACTGCACAAGCGCCAGGCCGCTGTGCACAAGGCTTTGCGGGGTGTTTGGAAATTTTTTTCGCTTGACCCCGCAACAACGGTTGTGCAGTTCAGGATCTCTGCTATAAGCCAGCGGCCAACTAGGCGATGGCTCCAAGCCAGTAACTACGGCCCTTCGCGCGGTCTTTCCAGAGTTTAGTCACAGACTTATCCACAGGCTTGCCCAGCGTTTTGCGCAGCCTCGCCCAAGCGCATAAAAGTGTTGACAACTGCCACCGCCGCGCCATCAAAAACACCTGATCAGAAATTAACCATCGCCCTGTAGGCCGCGTAATCAAAGGCTTTCAGCCAGCTACTCCCACGTTACCCACAGCCAGTTCCACAGCAAACGGGGACAAGTCAAAAGTGTGACAAAACAACTGTTTGCGGCGACTTTATGTCGCGGTTTGGCAAGGGTTCAGAATGGTTTTCCACAATTGCCCGACAGACCGAACATCCCATTGTGGGAGCGGGCTCGCTCGCGAATGCGGCGAGTCAGCCGATAGGGTGCTGGATGGGAAACCGCTTTCGCGAGCAAGCCCGCTCCCACAGTGTTTGCGGTGAACTGGAAAGATAAAAAAACCCGGCGATTGCGCCGGGTTTCCTCATTGCAATCCCTGCCTCAATGCCCGCCCAGGTACGCGTTGCGCACCTCTTCGTTGGCGAGCAGTTCCTTGCCGGTGCCGGTCAGGCGGATTTCACCGTTGACCATCACGTAGGCCCGGTCCGACAGCTTGAGGGCGTGATTGGCGTTCTGCTCCACCAGAAAGATGGTCATCCCCGTGGACGCCAGCTCCCGCAGGGTGGAGAAGATCTGCTTCACCACGATCGGCGCCAGCCCCAGGCTCGGCTCGTCGAGCAGCAACAACTTCGGCCGACTCATCAGTGCCCGGGCGATGGCGAGCATCTGCTGCTCGCCGCCGGACATGGTCATGGCCCGCTGGTTGCGCCGCTCCTTGAGCCGCGGGAACAGCTCGAACATGCGCTGCATGTCTTCGCTGGCGTACTTGTCACCGATGGGAATGGTGCCCATCAGCAGGTTTTCCTCGACGGTCATGTCGGGGAACACCCGGCGCCCCTCCGGCGACTGCGCAATGCCGTTGGACGCGATGTAGTGGGACGACTTGTGGGTGATGTCCACGCCCTGGTAGATGATTTGCCCGCCGGCCGCGCGCGGCTGGCCGAAGATCGACATCAACAGCGTGGACTTGCCGGCACCGTTGGAGCCGATCAGGCTCACGGTCTCGCCTTCGCCAATGTGCATCGAGACTTTCTTCAGGGCCTGGATCGGCCCGTAGAACACGTCCAGTTCCTTGAGTTCGAGGATCGGTGTACTCATACCAATTCCTCTTCATCGGCGCCCAGGTAGGCCGCGATCACCTTCGGATCGTTGCGAATCGCCTCCGGACCGCCCTCGGCGATGACGTTGCCGTGGTCCAGCACCACGATGTGGTCGGAAATGCTCATTACCATGCCCATGTCGTGTTCGATCAGCACCACGGTCAGATCATGCTCGTCGCGCAGCAGCCGGATCATCGCGCTCAGCGCTTCGGTTTCCTGAGGGTTGAGGCCGGCCGCCGGCTCGTCCAGGCAGATGATCTGCGGACGGGTGCACATGGCCCGGGCAATTTCCAGGCGCCGTTGCTGGCCATAGGAAAGCTCGCCCGCCAGGCGGTTGGCGCAATCCACCAGGTCCACCACTTCCAACCAGTAGAAGGCGTGGTCCAGGGCATCGCTTTCAGCCTTGCGGTAGCCCTTGGTGTTGAGGATGCCGGCCAACAGGCTGCGGTTGACCCACATGTGCTGGGCTACCAGCAGGTTTTCCAGCACCGACATTTCCTTGAACAAGCGGATGTTCTGGAACGTCCGGGCCAGGCCGGCGCGGTTCACCAGGTGGGTCCCGCCGAACATCTTGTAGTACAGCCGGCTGGCGAAGGATTTCGGCGACACGAAGTCGGTCGGCCGGAAGGCCTCGCCCAACAGCTTGATGACGTTGGTCCGCTCGCCACGCACGTTGAGCTCGATCCTGCCGCCCGAAGCTTTGTAGAACCCGGTCAAGCAGTTGAACACCGTGGTCTTGCCCGCGCCGTTGGGGCCGATCAGGGCGAAGATCGAGTTGCGCTTGACCTGTAGGCTGACGTCGCTGAGGGCCTTGATGCCACCGAACTGCATCATCAGGTTTTCTACGGAAAGTACGACTTCGCTCATGGCGCTACCCCCTTGCGCGGCGTCACACCGGTACGGCTGATACGAATCAGGCCGCGAGGTCGCCAGATCATCATCAACACCATCAACACGCCGAACAGCAGCACCCGGTACTCGGAGAAACTGCGCAGCAACTCCGGCGCCACAGTGAGCACGAACGCCGCGATCACCACGCCCACGGTCGAGCCCATGCCACCGAGCACGACGATCGCCAGGATCAGCGCCGACTCGAAGAAGGTGAACGACGATGGGTTGACGAACCCCTGGTAGCTGGCGAAGAACACCCCGGCCAGGCCGGCCGTGGAGGCGCCAATGGTGAACGCCGATAGCTTGACCAGCACGTGGTTCAGGCCCATGGAGCGGCAGGCGATTTCATCTTCGCGCAGGGCTTCCCAGGCACGCCCGACCGGCATGCGGGTCAGGCGATGCTTGATGTAGAGCACCAGCATCACGACGATGAACAGCACGATGTAGATGAACAGGAATTTCAGGTTGGGGTTGTAATCGATACCGAAGAACTCATGGAACGGCACCCCGCCGTCCTTCGCCCTTCGCCCGAACTCCAGGCCGAAGAACGTCGGCGACGGCACTGGCATGCCATTGGGCCCGCCCGTGAACGACAGCCAGTTGTTGAGCACCAGCCGGATGATCTCGCCAAAGCCCAGGGTCACGATCGCCAGGTAGTCACCGTGCATTCGCAACACCGGGAACCCCAATATGCAGCCGGCCATCGCCGCCGCAATCGCCGCCAGGGGCAGCACCGTCCAGAAACCCAGGCCCAGGTACTGGTAACCCAGCGCCAGGCCATAGGCGCCGATGGCGTAGAACGCCACGTAGCCCAGGTCGAGCAGCCCCGCCAGGCCGACCACGATATTCAGGCCCAGGCCCAGTAACACGTAGATCAACCCGAGGATGACCACCGTGAGCACGTATTTGTTGGCGAAGAACGGAAACACGATGGCGATCACGATCAGTGCCGGGATGATCCAGCGCAGGCGCGACTTGTAGTCCGGTGGCAGGACGTGCACGCCGGAGCCGGAGCTTTCGAAACCCTGGAGCACCTTCAGGCCCCGAGGCGTTTGCAGGAACAGGCTCAAGGCAAAGCGCCCGATCATCACGATCGCCACCAGCCAGCCGACGCGGGCCGGTTGCAGGTTGAAGCTGTAGCCGTCGAGCACCACGCCGACAATCGGCCCGAACACGATCAGCGAGATCAGCCCGGCCAGGATCGCGTCGATGACGCTCTGTTTGATATCAATCGGTTTATTGGCAGCAGACATACTTATACCTTCGCCACGAGTGGGCGACCCAACAGGCCTTGGGGACGGAAAATCAGAATCAGCACCAGCAGCGAGAAACTGAACACGTCTTTGTAGTCAGAGTTGATCAGACCGGAGAACAGCGACTCGGAGATCCCGAGGATGATTCCGCCGAGCATCGCCCCAGGCAGGGAGCCAATGCCGCCGAGCACCGCCGCGGTGAACGCCTTGATGCCGATGATGAAGCCGGCATAGAAGTCGAACGTGCCGTAGTTCATGGTGATCAGCACGCCGGCCAGGGCCGCCATGGCGGCACCGATGATGAACACGTAGGAAATCACCCGGTCGGTGTTGATCCCCAGGATCGAGGCCATCTTGCGGTCTTGCTGGGTGGCGCGGCACATGCGCCCCAGCTTGGTGTACTTGATGATGTAGGTCAGCAGGGCCATCCCGGCAAACGCCGCCACCAGGATGAAGATCTTGGTGTAGGTCAGTTGCACGAAACCACTGCCGATGTCGACGCGCATGGCGCCTTCGAGCAGTGTCGGCACGCCCTGCTGGCGGGCGCCCTGGCTGATCTGGGCGTAATTCTGCAGGATCAGCGAGATACCGATGGCACTGATCAGCGGTGCCAGGCGGGTGGAGTTGCGCAGGGGTTTGTAGGCGACGCGTTCGATGACCCAGCCGTAGACCCCGGTGACCACGACTGTGAATACCAGGGTGCCGAGGATCATCAGCGGGAAGGATTCGATACCGAAGTAAGCCAGCAGAGCCAGACTGATTGCCGCGAGGTAAGCGGAAATCATGTAAACCTCGCCGTGGGCGAAGTTGATCATGCCGATGATGCCGTAGACCATTGTGTAGCCGATGGCGATCAGACCATAGACCGACCCGAGGGTCAGGCCGTTGATCAGTTGCTGCAGGAAAATACCATCCATAACGCGATCTCACGCATTTGAAAGGCTGCACGCACAACGCGGCGACGGACCGGGGTTCAGCCGCCGACGCGGCACGATGTGTGCGCAGCTTTCGAGAGAAAAGACAGGTGGGTCTTAGCCCGGGAAGGACGATCGTGGTGAGGGAGCAAGCTCCCTCGCCACAAGCCGTTATCCCTTCAATTATTTCTGTTTTTCCAACTGATGGTATTTGCCGTCCTTGTCCCACTGGTAGACCACGTAGTCGGAGACCTTCAGGTCACCCTTGGCGTCCCACTCTTTCTTGCCCATGACGGTCTGCACCGGATTGGCCTTGAGCCACTTGGCCGCGTCCTCGCCCTTGTTGGACTTGGCACCGTTGAAACCGGCGGCCAGCGCCTGGACCGACGCGTAGGCGTACAGGGTGTAGCCTTCAGGCTCGACGCCCTGGGCCCGGAAAGCGTCCACCACGGCCTTGCTGTCTGGCAGCAGGCGCGGATCGGCGCCGAAGGTCATGTACACGCCATCGACGTATTGCGCGCCGCCGGCGGTGGTGACCAGTTCGTCGGTGACGATGCCATCGTCGGACATGAATTTCACGTCCTTGAGGCCTTGTTCACGCAGTTGGCGAACCAGCGGGCCGGCTTCCGGGTGCAGGCCACCGAAGTAGACCACGTCGGCACCGGCCGCCCGGATCTTGGTGACCACGGCGCTGAAGTCTTTCTCGCCACGGGTCAGGCCTTCATACAGCACGGCCTTCACGCCACGCTTCTCCAGCTGTGCCTTGGTGGCATCCGCCAGGCCCTGGCCGTAGGTGTCCTTGTCGTGCAGCACGACGACTTTCTTGCCCTTGAGCACGTCGACGATGTAGTCGCCGGCCACGATGCCCTGCTGGTCGTCACGCCCGCACATGCGGAACATCGCGCTCAGGCCGCGCTCGGTCACTGCCGGGTTGGTCGAGCCTGGGGTGATGGCGATGACACCCGCCTCGTCATAGACCTCGGAGGCCGGGATGGTGTTGGACGAGCAGAAGTGCCCGACCACGCCAATCACCTTGTCCTGGTCCACCAGGCGGTTGGCCACGGCCACGGCCTGCTTGGGTTCGCAGGCGTCGTCGCCGGCGACCAGGACGATTTTCTCACCGTTGACGCCACCGGCCTTGTTGATGACATCAGCGGCCGCCTGGGCACCTTTCATGTATTGCTCGCCGAAGGCCGCATTGGCCCCCGTCATTGGCCCCGCCACACCGAATTTCACATCAGCCTGCGCAAACGCGGACACACCCAGCGCAGCTGCCACTGCGAGGGCCAGGAAGCCTTTCTTGTAAAACGTCTGGGACATGAGGTGGTGCTCCAAGGTTTTTTTTAGTTGGCACTGCGACTTCATTTCACTGAGAAGCTCAGAGCAAGGGCCGTGCCATCGGTTTTTTATTCTGAAAAAAGTCGCTGCTTTATTGTTATTTCGACTGTTTCGGGCCCTTTTTCATAGGGCGTGCAACCGTCTAAACCGCACAAGGTGCAACCTTGCATTTATGTGGGTGAAACCCTCCATGAGCCATCATTGCAACCATCGTACGAAACGACGTGCAACCACGCTGTAACATCCTGCGTCACCGAACTGCACACTGGCGGTGCGCAACTGCTACAACCCGCACCATAACAGGCTAGCCGCTGCGCCGGAAAACGCGGCGCGCGGTAACATTTTTCTACACTCAGATGACGATCCGCAGGCACTGGCCCGCGTGATACAGCGAAAAACCCGCCTCGTACAGGCAACTGCGCAACCCCACGCCGGCCAGCGGCTGCATGGGCGCGAAGGGGATCGGCAGCGCCTTCGCGTCGCCCTGGCAAAGGTAGTCGGCGAAGGCCTTGCCGACCACCGTCCCGGTGGTCACCCCGCGCCCGTTGTAGCCCGTCACGGCCACCAGCCCAGGAGCCGGCTCGAACAGGCGCATCAGGTGATCCGGGGTAAAGGCAATGCACCCGGTCCAGGTGCATTCCCACTCCACGGGCTTGAGATAGGGAAAATAGTGGCGCTGTACCCGGTCGGCCCACGCCTTGAGGAACCAGGTCGGCTTGCGGTTGCCATTGCCCAGGCTGCCGAGCAACAAGCGACCGTCCTTGTCCCGGCGAATGCTGCTCAAGACCTGGCGGGTGTCCCACGAACCCTGTCCGCCCGGCAGGATGCGCCGGGCCGCGTCGTCGGTCAGCGGGACCGAGGCGACCTGGTAGTAATAGCCTGGGAAAAAGTTGCGCCGCAGCTCGGTCCAGTCGCCTTCGGTGTAGGCGTTGGACGCGATCACCACCTGCTCGGCCAGCACCGAGCCCTGGGCCGTTTGCACCGACCAGCGCTGGCCTTGGCGCTCCAGGCGGGTGACCGGGGAGTGATCGAACAACTGCCCGCCAAGGTCCCTGGCCGTCTTGGCCAGGCCGCTGGCGTAAGCCATGGGGTTGAGCGTGCCGGCGCGTCGGTCGAGCAAGGCGGCGGCGATTTTCGAGGTGCCCGTGGCCTCGACGCAGGCTTGCCCGGTGAGCAGCTCCACTGGGGCGCCACGGCGCTTCCATTGGGCTTCGCGACTGCGCAGGTCAGCCTCGCCCCGGGCGTTATGGGCCATGTGCAGGGTGCCTTCGCGGCGCAACTGGCAGTCGATGTTGTATTTGTCGACGAGGCTGAACACCAGGGCTGGCGCGGCCCCCAGCATGCGATTGAGCTGGCTGCCCACCGCTTCGCCGAACCCGGCCTCGATCTCGTCCGGCGGGATCCACAGGCCGGCGTTCACCAGCCCGACGTTGCGCCCCGAGCCTCCATGCCCGGCCCGATGGGCCTCCAGCAACGCAACGCGCTTGCCCTGCTCCAGCAAATGCACGGCTGCCGACAGCCCGGTGAAGCCGGCGCCGATCACGCAGACATCGGCTGTAATCTCCCCGGTGAGCGAAGTATTTTCAGGCCTTTGCGGCGTCAGTTTTTCCCACAGACATTCTTCGCGTAACGGCATTGCCAGACTCCGAAAAACCCAACCATCACACTATTCAGCGTGGGAGCGAGCTTGCTCGCGATAGCGGCGGCACATTCAACGACTATGTGACTGACACACCGCTATCGCGAGCAAGCTCGCTCCCACAAAGGATCTCCACGAATTGAAAATCCGCCCCTAACAACCTCAGTCGAAGGTAATCCCTTGGGCCAACGGCAGCGCCAGCGAGTAGTTCACGGTATTAGTCTGGCGGCGCATGTAGCCGCGCCAGGCGTCGGAACCGGATTCGCGACCGCCGCCGGTTTCTTTCTCGCCACCGAAGGCGCCGCCGATTTCCGCGCCACTCGGGCCGATGTTGACGTTGGCGATGCCACAGTCGCTGCCCACCGCCGACATGAACTGTTCGGCTTCACGCACGTCAGTGGTGAAGATGCAGGACGACAGGCCCTGGGGCACGGCGTTGTTCAGGTGCAGGGCCTCGGCGAAGTCCTTGTAGCCGACCACGTACAGGATCGGCGCGAAGGTTTCGTGGCGCACGACGTCGCTCTGCTCCGGCATCTCGACGATGGCGGGCGACACGTAATAGGCATTCGGAAACTGGTCTTCGAGCTGGCGCTTGCCGCCGAACACCCGCCCGCCTTCGCTCAGGGCCTGCTCCAGCGCATCCTGCATGTTGTCGAAGCTGTGCTGGTCGATCAGCGGCCCGACCAGGTTGCCTTCCAGCGGATGGCCGATGCGCACTTTCGAATAGGCGGCCTTGAGGCGGGTGACGATTTCATCCTTCACCGACTCGTGGGCGATCAACCGGCGCAACGTGGTGCAACGCTGGCCGGCGGTGCCGACGGCGCTGAACAGGATCGCGCGCACGGCCATGTCCAGGTCGGCGCTCGGCGCGAGGATCATGGCGTTGTTGCCGCCCAGTTCGAGGATGCTGCGGGCAAAGCGCGCGGCGACTTTCGGCGCGACTTCGCGGCCCATGCGGGTGCTGCCGGTGGCACTGATCAACGCCACGCGTGGATCGTCCACCAACGCTTCACCGGCGTCGCGGCCGCCGATGATCACCTGGCTCAGGTACGGCGGCGCATCGCTGAAGTTCTTCAGCACGCGCTCGAACAGCGCCTGGCAGGCCAGGGCGGTGAGCGGGGTCTTTTCCGAAGGTTTCCAGATCACCGCGTTACCGCACACCAGGGCCAGGGTGGTGTTCCAGGCCCAGACCGCCACCGGGAAGTTGAACGCGCTGATGACCCCGACCACGCCCAGCGGGTGCCAGGATTCACGCATGTGGTGGCCCGGGCGCTCGGAGGCGATGGTCAGGCCGTACAACTGGCGGGACAGGCCGACGGCGAAGTCGCAGATGTCGATCATCTCTTGCACTTCACCCAGGCCTTCCTGGGTGATCTTGCCGGCTTCCCACGACACCAGTTCGCCAAGGTCGGCCTTGTACTGGCGCAACAGGTCGCCGAATTGACGCACCAGTTCGCCACGGCGCGGCGCCGGCACCTGGCGCCACAGGTCAAAGGCATGCTCGGCACGGCTGACCTGCTGCTCGACTTCAGCGGCACCTTCCCAGTTCACGGCGCCGATGCGGCTGCCGTCGATAGGTGAATGCACCGGCTGGGTGCCGTTCTGGTACAGGGCCGAGTCGACACCGAGACGATCAAGCAATGCAGCAACCATGGAAAATTCCTCACGCAAAAGACAATAGGCGGCAACCGGACGAAGACGGCTGATCAGGACTGTAGTTGTAGCTGGCGCGAGACTTGGCAACAAACGACCATTAAGCGAGATATCATTCCGTTTATTCATGCTGCCCAGGCAGAGCGACCGGAAACAAGGCCTCACCATGCTCAACAAACGCTATTTGCCATCGATCACGGCGCTGCAATGCTTCGAAGCGGTGACGCGGCACTTGAGTTTCACCCGCGCCGCCGAAGAACTGCACCTGACCCAGAGCGCCGTCAGCAAGCAGGTCGCGCAACTGGAAGAACTGTTGCAACACTTGCTGTTCCGGCGCGTTCGCCGCCGCCTGCAACTCACGCCGGCCGGCGAGTTGTACCTGGGTGAAGTGCGAAAAATCCTCACGCAGGTGGAGATGTCCACCCATTACCTGCGTTCCTACGGCGGCGACACTGAAGTCCTGCGGGTTTCCACGCCTCCGACCTTCGGTGCTCGCTGGCTGGTCCCGCGCCTGAAGGGCTGGCGGCTGCGCCATCCGACGATTCATCTGGACCTGTGCAGCGAACAGGAAGCCGACGACCTGCTGCAAGGACGCAGCGACCTGGCCTTTTATTTCGGCCAGGGCTCACGACCCGGTTCCGAATCCCTGAAACTGTTCAGCGAAGAACTGGTACCGGTCTGCGCCCCCGGCAGCCTGCCCGAAAGGCCCTTCAGCGACCCGACCCAACTGGCCGACCTGGTCCTGCTGCAGAACGCCTCCCGCCCACAGGCCTGGCACGACTGGTTCGACAGCCAGGGCTACCACACCGAACACAGCTACCACGGGCCACGCTTCGAAACCTTCTACATGTGCATCCGCGCCGCCCAGGTCGGCTGCGGTGTGGCACTGCTGCCGCGCTTTCTGGTGGAAGAAGAACTGGCCGACGGCAAACTGGTCATCCCCTGGCAACACGCGATGCCCAGCACCAGCGCCTATTACCTGGCCTACCCCGAGCACTCGGCGGAGGTGCCCAAGGTGAAGTCGTTTGTGGAATGGATGCTTGAACAGATCGGCAACCCGGATCTGCCACATTAACTGCATCCCTCGCCACAAAGATCTGCGGGACTAAAAAACACTGGCAATACCCATCCAGGTTATGCGCCACTAACCTTTTCAACAAACCGCTGCACCCCGCTGCCCGACGCAGCGACCTGCCTGGAGACCCGCCATGAGCGAGAGTGTATTTGCCGATCGTATCGTGCAGAACCTGCTCGACACCGACTTCTACAAACTGACGATGATGCAGGCGGTGCTGCACAACTACCCCAACGTTGAAGTCGAATGGGAGTTTCGTTGCCGCAACAGCGAAGACTTGCGCCCCTACCTGGCGGAGATCCGCTTCCAGATCGAGCGCCTGGCCGAGTTGAGCCTGAGCGCCGATCAATTGGGGTTCCTGGAACGCATCAGCTTTCTCAAGCCGGACTTCCTGCGCTTCCTGGGCCTGTTTCGCTTTAACCTGCGGTACGTGCACACCGGCATCGACAACGGCGAGCTGTTCATCCGCCTGCGGGGGCCGTGGCTGCACGTGATCCTGTTCGAAGTACCGTTGCTGGCCATCGTCAGCGAAGTGCGCAACCGCTATCGCTACCGGGAAATAGTCCTGGAACAGGCGCGGGAGCAGCTGTACCGCAAGTTCGACTGGCTGACCGCCAATGCCAGCGCCGACGAGTTGTCCGAACTGCAGGTCGCGGACTTCGGCACCCGGCGACGCTTTTCCTACCGCGTCCAGGAAGAAGTGGTGAACGTGCTCAAGCATGATTTCCCCGGACGTTTCGTCGGCACCAGCAACGTGCACCTGTCCCGGGAGCTGGACATGAAACCCTTGGGTACCATGGCCCACGAATGGATCATGGCGCACCAGCAACTGGGCCCGCGGCTGATCGACAGCCAGATCGCCGCCCTCGACTGCTGGGTGCGCGAGTACCGGGGCCTGCTGGGGATCGCGCTGACCGATTGCATCACCATGGACGCATTCCTGGCGGATTTCGACCTGTTCTTCGCCAAGCTGTTCGACGGCCTGCGCCATGACTCCGGCGACCCGGTGATCTGGGCCGAAAAGGCCATCGCCCACTACCACAAACTGGGCATCGACCCGATGAGCAAGACCCTGGTGTTCTCCGACAGCCTGAACCTGCCCAAATGCCTGGAGATTTTCCGCGCATTGCGTGGTCGCATTAATGTCAGCTTCGGTATTGGCACCAACCTGACCTGCGACATTGCAGGTGTAGAGCCAATGAGCATCGTACTTAAAATGATCAGTTGTGACGGGCAACCCGTGGCCAAGATTTCCGACGAGCCCGGCAAGACCCACTGCAAGGACCCCAATTTCGTCGCCTACATGCGACATGTTTTCCAAGTACCTGCCGACCTTATCGACCCCTCTAGCAAGGAGTGAATTCATGCAAGCCGTACAGCGTGAGATTGCTGAACAACTCAACGTCCAGCCACCGTTCGCCGATGACGCGGCCCTCAAGGCTGAAATCGCACGGCGGGTGGGCTTCATCCAGGATTGCCTGGTCAATTCCGGGCTCAAGTCCCTCGTGCTGGGCATCAGCGGCGGAGTCGATTCGCTGACCGCCGGATTGCTGGCCCAACGGGCGGTGCGTGAACTGCGGGAGAAAACCGGCAACCCGGCCTACAAGTTCATCGCCGTGCGCCTGCCCTACGAAACCCAGTTCGACGAGCACGAAGCACAAGCCTGCGTGGACTTCATCGAACCGGACGAACGCCACACCGTCAACATCGGCCCGGCGGTCAAGGCGCTGGCCAAAGAGGTGCTGGCCTTCGAAGGCAAGGCACCGGGCTCGCGGGATTTCGTGCTGGGCAATACCAAGGCGCGGATGCGCATGGTGGCGCAGTACACCATCGCCGGTGCCGAACATGGCCTGGTGATCGGCACCGACCACGCGGCCGAAGCCGTGATGGGGTTCTTCACCAAGTTCGGTGACGGCGCCTGCGACCTGGCCCCGCTGAGCGGCCTGGTGAAAAACCAGGTCCGGGCCATCGCCCGTGACTTCGGCGCGCCGGAATCGCTGGTGGAGAAAGTCCCCACGGCCGACCTCGAGGACCTCTCCCCCGGCAAACCCGACGAAGCCGCCCACGGCGTGACTTACGGCGAGATCGACGCCTTCCTGCATGGCAAGACCATCCGCGAAGACGCCGCCCGGATCATCTGCGAAACCTACCGCAAGACCGAGCACAAACGGGTCCTGCCGTACGCGCCATGATTGCGTGAAAGCGAGCCTGCTCGTGACAGCGGGCGGTCAGCCAACCACCCGGTGCTGGCGCCGCCGTCTTCGCGAGCGAGCTCGCTCCCACATGGAAGCTGCGGCGTGCACAGCATTTGTGTTCACTGCCAATCCCTTGTGGGAGCGGGCTTGCCCGCGAAGGCGGTGTATCTGTGGCATTTATGTTGAATGTCCGGCCGCCTTCGCGAGCAAGCCCGCTCCCACAGAAATTATTTCAGGGTAACAGTACCTTTCATCATCGAAATGTGGCCCGGGAACGAGCAGAAAAAGCCGTATTTTTCAGCGGCATCGAGCTTCGAAACGTCGAAGGTCACCGAGTCCTTCTCATTGGCACCAATCACCTTGGTATGGGCAATGACGCGGTCGTCAGCGTCTTTCAGGTAGTTCTTGTCGATGCCAGCCGCCAGGCCGTCGGTCGCGATCGGCTGCATGTCGGCTTCTTTGCTCAGGACCCAGTTATGGCCCATGACGTTTTTCGGCAGGTTGCCGGAATGAGTCAGCTCAACGGTGAAGGTCTTGCAGCTTTTGTCGATTTCGATGGCCTTGGTGCTGAAGGACATCTGGTCGGTGGAATCGATCGTGGTCTTGCACTCCGCTGCCATCAGTTGGCTGCTGGCCAGCGTCAACAGGGATACTGCAACAAGTTTGGCAAACATCGTGAATCTCCAAGGCATGGTTAGAAAATTCCTTCAAAGGGGAAGACTGCCTTAATTTCAGACAAGTTCCTATGACCTGAATCAAACATTGTATACAACTTAAGGCTATCAGCCTGATGGACACAATCAACCAGCCAGACGCACGAGCCCACCCTATGATCGGCTCCATCAACCCCTGGAGCGTCCACCATGAACCTCAACAGCCTGTTGTGCAGCTTGCTCGCCGCCTACGCCTGCGGCGCCAGTGGCACCTACGAAAAACCCCAGCGCGAAGGCTAAGACCTTCAGTGCCTTTGCACACCCGTGACGAGGCTTTACTCTGCAACGGTCATCGACCCATGGAGTAAAGCATGTCCATTGCATCTGTTTGTGTATTTTGCGGCGCCAGCACCGGCAGCCATCTCGCCTACCGTGAAGCGGCGCAGGCCCTGGGAAAGGCGTTGGCCGAGCGCAAGCTGACACTGGTCTATGGCGGCGGTGCCGTCGGCCTGATGGGCATCGTTGCCGACGCGGCCCTGGCGGCCGGCGGTGAAGTCATTGGCATCATTCCCCAAAGCCTGAAGGACAAGGAGATCGGCCACGCCGGCCTGACCCGCCTGGAGGTGGTGGACGGCATGCATGCCCGCAAGGCGCGCATGGCCGAACTCAGCGATGCCTTCATCGCCCTGCCCGGCGGCCTCGGCACGCTGGAAGAGTTGTTCGAGGTCTGGACCTGGGGCCAGCTCGGCTATCACGGCAAACCGCTGGGCCTGCTGGAAGTGAACGGGTTCTACAGCAAACTGACCGGTTTCCTCGACCACATCGTCGGCGAAGGCTTCGTCCGGGCGCCGCATCGTGACATGCTGCAAGTGAGCGAATCGGCCCATGACCTGCTCGACGCGCTGGACGAATGGCAACCCTCGGTGCAGCCGAAGTGGGCCGAACAAAAACCCCGCTAACGGCTCGGCCCCGATACAGGGCAGAATACGCGCCGCTCTACCTCCCTTCGACCCCAGAGGAACGCCCATGGCCAAACCCAATTATTCCTTCGCCAAACGTCAGAGAGACCTGGCCAAGGAGCAGAAGAAAGAGGAAAAGCTGCAGCGCAAGAAAGCCTCGGCTGAAGAAGCGGCACTGAGCCACGACGCCGAAAGCGACATGACCACCGACGAAGGTGACGCACCGAAAGACCCGGCGTCTGACGCCTGATCCCTCCTGGCCCGCCGGTCCTGTGTCCTGGGTCGGCAGCCCCGCTGCCGGCCTTACGAACCCAATGCCCGGCCAATCGACTGGCGATAGCCCTGCGGCAGGTTGGCCGGCAACCGGCTCGGCTCGAACAGACCAATCTCCTTGTGTTCATGGCTGATCGTCGGCACGAAACCACCCTGTAGCTGGCAGCGATAGGTGGCGATGAACACGTGCTTGCCGGGAATCACCTCGAACAGGTACGTGTCCAGCGGCTCACCCACGCTCACATCGACCGCCAACTCCTCGGCGATCTCCCGCGCCAGGCATTGCGGCGCCGTCTCGCCCAGCTCGATCCGCCCACCGGGCAATTCCCACTCGTCTCGCTCATTGAGCATCAGCACGACCAGGCCTTCGGGGGATTGCAGGACGCCTTTGATGGAAACCGGGAACATGACGCTTTCCTCGCGATTGAATACCTTGCCTGTGGGAGCGGGCTTGCCCGCGAAGGCGGTGTGCCAGCGACCTCGTCATCGACTGACAACCCGCTTGCGCGAGCAAGCCCACTCCCACACAGTGATCGTCCTATGACTCAACCGGCATCACCGTCACCCGCACCTCGGGATCGTGGTTGCCGCCGCCCAGGATCACCCCGCGCAACGGCGACACATCGGAAAAGTCGCGGCCCCAGGCCAAGGTGATGTGCTCCAGGGCCGGCTGCACATTGTTGGTCGGATCAAAATCCACCCAGCCCAGCACCGGGCAATACACCGACACCCAGGCGTGAGACGCGTCGGCGCCGATCAGGCGGGGCTGGCCGGGTGGCGGCTGGGTCAGCAGGTAGCCACTGACGTAACGCGCCGCCAGCCCGCGTGAGCGCAGACTGGCCAGCATCAGGTGGGCAAAGTCCTGGCACACGCCCCGCCGCCGTTCCAGCACCTCCACCAACGGCGTCGCCACCTGGGTCGCTTCGGCGTCGAAGGTGAATTCCTGGAAAATCTTTTCCATCAACGCCCGGACCCCGAGCATCAACGGCCGGCCCGGCGGGAAACAGCTTGCGGAAAACTCGACGAAACTGCGCTTGAGGTGCACATAGGGCGACTCGAAGCGGTAACGGCACGCCTCCAGCACCGGGGCCGCGAGCGGCCGGCCACTGTAGCTCAGGGCCTGGCAGGTCGACTCCCAGGCCGGGGACATATTGAAATCCAGCTCAGGACGGGCCAGCACTTCGACGCTCAACCGTGCGTTGACCTGCAGTTCGTCGTGCGGCCGCTCGAAGGCCAGCCGGGTCAATGGGTTGCCGAACACGTCCTGCTCATCGCGGCGGGTGGTCGGTTCCGGGCTGATCAACAACTGCTGCTCGGTACAACGTTGCCACTCACACGGCCGTGGCCACAGGTGCGCGAGCTGCTGGGCCAGGGAAACCGGACTGTCGTAGTGGTAATGGGTGTCGTGGAAAATCTGGTAATGGGCGCTCATCAGACGGACACCGTGCGCTGGCTGACATCATCGACATGGGCAAAGTGACGCAAGGCCAGGCGATCGGACACCTGACCGCTGACATCGGCCACTTCCTGGAGCAGGTCGGCCAACCCGTCGAGCGCCGCGCGCAGGCTGGTTTCGCCGAACAACGGGTTTTCCAGGCAACGCAAATCGAAGCGTGAAAGGCGCGTCACCAGGTCCGGCAAGGCAACGTCACGGGGCGCGCCGAAGTCATCGTTGAGACGCTTGAGGGTGCGGGCCACCAGTTTCAACTGAAAGAGCACCGCATGGGGGTTCTGCTCGTCCAGCAACAGCAGGTCGAGCACCGGGATCAGTTGCGCCACCGCCAAATAGCGCGAGCGGTAGGTGATGCTGCTGTTACCCAACTCCAGCAACCATTCCAGCCCGGCCTGATCGAACACGGCCTCGCCCCGCAGGAATGCCGCCAGGCTGCTGCTGAGAAATTGCAGGCGCTCCAGACGCCGGCCGATCATCAGGAAGCGCCAGCCCTCGTCGCGGGTCATGTCGTCCAGGGCAAAACCGGACAACGCCGCCAGGGACATCACCAGCCGGTTGAGGAAGTCCAGCAGTTCGCCGAAATCCGGCTCGGCGGTGTCCAGTTCCATGGCCTCGCGCTGCAGCTCAACCAGCGCCTGCCAGTTCTCCCGCGACAACTTCCCACGCACCTGGGACGCCGCCCACTGCAAGCGCTGCAGGTTGGAGCGCAGGCTGAACGACCAGTCCTCGCCCAGCAGGGCCGCCAGCAGCCGCTCGGGCAATTGGCCCTCGTCGGGCAGCAACATCAGGCTTTCGCCCAGGGCCACCGCCGACTGCAAGGCCTGCGGATCATCGCCGTCGACGTAGCGCGCGAGCATGATCCGCAACAGCCGCGCGCTGTCGTCGCAGCGCTCGCAGTAGCGGCCGAACCAGAACAGGTTTTCCACCACCCGCGACGGCAGGTACGGGTCACGGCGAACCAGGTCGTGGACGCCTACGGTCCGCTGGGCGGCCCACTGCTCGCCGCCCGGTGCCTGCTCCGCCAGCACCCAGGTGTCCTTGCTGGCGCCACCGCGCTGCATCGACACCACCTCGGCGTCGGCCTCGGCGGCCACGCGCGTCAGGCCACCGGACAGCACCCGATAATCATCCTTCCCGGCCACCGCATACACGCGCATGCCAATGGCCCGGGGCTGGATCTGCCCGTCCTCGGCCTGCCAGACCGGAGCCTGGGACAGTTGCGCCAGCTCCTGGGCGACGTACGCGTAGGGACGCGCCTGCATGCGCGCCGCCAGTTGGCTACGCTGCTGTTCGCTCAGGTCGCGGCCGAACACCGGGTTGAAGCTCTGCGAGGGGAACGCCGGCTTGATCAGCAGTTCAGGCAACTTCTCCAAGGCCTGGGCCAGCACCGGTGGCTCACCGCACCACCAGGTGGCGATCGACGGCAGCAACAACGCTTCGCCGAACAGGTACTGGTTGATTTGCGGCAAAAAGCCCAACAACCCTGGCGACTCCAGCACGCCGCTGCCCAAGGCATTGGCCACCAGCACCCGGCCTTGGCGCACCGCCTCCAGCAACCCCGGCACGCCCAAGGCCGAATCGGTGCGCAGTTCCAGCGGGTCACAGAAATCATCGTCGAGCCGACGCATGATGGCGTGGACCCGGCGCAGGCCGCTGAGGGTCTTGAGGTAGACCGTGGCGTCCCGGACGGTCAGGTCGCTGCCTTCCACCAGCGGATAACCCAGCTGGCGCGCCAGGTACAGGTGTTCGAAATAGCTTTCGTTGAACCGCCCCGGCGTCAGCAGCACCACCAACGGCGCCTCGCCATCGCTGGGCGCCTGGCGTGCCAGGGTTTCCTGCAGGGTCCGGAAGAAGCCGGACAGGTGCCGCACCTTGAGGTCACGGTACAACTCAGGAAACGCGCGGGAAACGATCATGCGGTTTTCCAGCGCATACCCGGCCCCCGACGGCGCCTGGGTCCGATCCGCCGTGACCCACCAGCGGCCATCGGGTGTGCGCGCCAGGTCTACCGCGTACAGGTGCAGGAAGTTGGCGCCCGGCTGGGCAATGCCCTGGCAGGGCCAGAGGAAATTGTTGTGCCCGAACACCAGTTCCGCCGGCAACAGGCCCTCGCTGATCAGCCGCTGTGGCCCGTACAGATCCGCCAGCACGGCGTTGAGCAGGCGGCCGCGCTGGGCGATGCCGGCCGACAGGTGCTTCCACTCCTGGGCATCGATGACGTGCGGCAGCAGGTCCAGTTCCCACGGCCGATCCGCACCCTTGGGGTCCGCGTAGACGTTGTAGGTCACGCCGTTTTCCTGGATCTGCCGCGCCAGCAGGGCCTGGCGCTGGATCAACTGGGCCGGCGTGCTGCGTTGCAATTGGTCGAGCAGCCGTCGCCAGTGCGGGCGCACCGCACCGCTGTCGTCCAGCAATTCGTGATAGGTGCCCGTCGTCAGCGGGTAACGGTCAAGCAGGTCAGGCATGGAAAGCTCGGCAGACGGCAATGAAGGATCAGACTAGCGCAAGCAGATGACGCGCGGATAGATGTGTGTTGCCTTGGGCCTGGCAACCTATTTCAGCCTTGAACCATCGTGGCGAGGGAGCTTGCTCCCGCTTGACCGGGCTGGCGCACCCGTGCGAAGCGCTCACAAAAAGGAGCTGCTTCGCAGCCAGCGGGAGCAAGCTCCCTCGCCACAGGAGATGTGCGTTACATTTTCGGGGCCCCATGGAAACGCCGCAGATCAAGCGTGAGCGGAAATTCGTCATCCACGGCCAGGCTCGGTATCGGAATTTTCCCGGGCGTGTGCCCGAGCCGGAAAAAGCGCGCCATCCGCCGGCTCTCAGCTTCGTTGGCATTGACCGGCAGGCTCTCGTAGTTGCGCCCGCCAGGATGCGCCACGTGATACTGGCAGCCGCCCAGGGAACGCTGCGTCCAGGTGTCGAGCACATCGAAGACCAGCGGCGCCTGCACCGGAATGGTCGGTTGCAGGCAGTTGGCCGGTTGCCAGGCGCGAAAACGCACCCCGGCGACGAACTCGCCGACCCGACCGGTGGGGTGCAGCGGCACCGGCACGCCGTTGCAGGTCAACACATAACGTTGCGGTGCCAGGCCATTGAGCTTGACCTCCAAGCGCTCCAGGGAGGAATCCACATAACGCACAGTGCCGCCCGCCGCGCCCTCCTCCCCGAGCACATGCCAGGGTTCGAGGGCCTGGCGCAACTGCAACTCGATGCCATTGACCGCGTAATCGCCAACCTTGGGGAAACGGAACTCCAGGTGAGCGGCGAACCACTCGGCGCGCAACGGGTAGCCGGCAGCGTTCAGCTCATTGATGACGTCGGCAAAATCCTGCTCGATGAAGTGCGGCAACAGGAATCGGTCATGCAGTTCGGTGCCCCAGCGCGCCAATTTCGCCGGCGCATAGGGCTCGCGCCAGAACCGCGCCACCAATGCCCGCAGCAACAGTTGCTGGACCAGGCTCATGCGGGCGTGAGGCGGCATCTCGAAAGCGCGCAGTTCCAGCAGGCCGAGACGGCCGGTGGCACCGTCCGGGGAATAGAGCTTGTCGATGCAGAATTCGGCGCGGTGGGTATTGCCAGTCACGTCGATCAACAGGTTGCGCAACAACCGGTCAACCAGCCAGGGCGAGCATTCCTCCCCAGGCTGGGGCATCTGCGCAAAAGCGATTTCCAACTCGTACAACGCGTCGTTGCGCGCCTCGTCCACCCGCGGCGCCTGGGACGTCGGGCCGATGAACAATCCGGAAAACAAGTAGGACAACGACGGGTGGTTATGCCAGTAGCTGATCAGGCTGCGCAGCAGATCAGGACGCCGTAGGAAAGGTGAGTCAGCCGGTGTCGCACCGCCCAGTACGAAATGGTTACCGCCACCAGTGCCGGTGTGCCGGCCGTCGATCATGAATTTCTCGGTGGTCAGGCGGGTCTGTCGCGCTTGCTCATAGAGGAACTCGGTGCGCTCGACCAACTCGTCCCAGGTGGCCGAGGGTTGCACGTTGACCTCGATCACGCCCGGGTCGGGGGTGATGCGCAAATTGCCCAGGCGCGGGTCGCTCGGCGGCTCATAGCCTTCCAGCAGCACCGGGCAGTGCAGTGCCTGCGCCGTCGCCTCGATGGCGCTGACCAGCTCCAGATAATCCTCGGCCCGCTCCAGCGGTGGCATGAACAGGTACAGCCGGCCGTCGCGGGCCTCGGCACAGAGGGCGGTGCGGGTCAGCCAATCGGCCGAGACATCGACCGGCGGCGCACGATCCGGTTCGACGGCCGCTTCGCCGTGCTGCGCCAACCGTTCGGTGTCGGGCAACTCAGGAAAATCCTGGTTCGGATCGGTGGGGTGGATAAACGGGAACTCAGCCGCCTTGACCCAGGGCTGCGACGCCAACGGCAGGCGATAGCCCAGGGGCGAATCCCCCGGCACCAGCCGGCAGTGCTCATCCCGCAGGTACCAGCGGCCGCTTTGCCATTGATCGCCCTTGGCGGTACGGGCCAACGGCAGAACCTGACCGATCACCTTGTCCAGGCCCTGGCTGAAGACCTTGCGCAGCCGCGCACGCTCCAAAGGGTCTTCCAAGCGTGGGTCCTGAGCCGTGACATTCGAAGGCAGCGCGCCTTCGCGCCACAGGTAATAGAAATTGTCTTCGTAGGCCGGGAACACGAATCGCGCGGGAATGTTCAGGCGCTCGGCGACGCGGGTCAGGAAGCGCCCCGCCAGCTCACCGTCAGCCTGGTAGTCCTGCTGCTCGTCGGCGATCAGTGCGCTGTTGTGCCAGATCGGCACACCGTCACGGCGCCAATAGCAATTGAGCGACCAGCGCGGCAGTTGTTCGCCGGGGTACCACTTGCCCTGGCCGAAATGCACCAGGCCCTTGGGGGCATAGTGGTCGCGCATCCGAGCGAACAGCTCGGCAGACAGCCTGCGCTTGTCCGGCCCGAGCGCCGCGGTGTTCCACTCGGCGCCATCCGGGTCGTCGATGGACACGAACGTTGGCTCGCCGCCCATGGTCAGGCGCACATCGCCCTCCAGCAGATCCACGTCAATCTGCCGGCCCAGGGCCTGGATCGCCAGCCATTGCGCGTCGGTGTACGGCTTGGTCACCCGCGGCGCTTCCCAGACGCGCTCGACCGACATGGTGTGGCTGAACGCGCACTCGCACGGTTCCACCAGGCCACTGATCGGTGCCGCCGAGGACGGATCGGGGCTGCACGCCAGCGGGATATGCCCTTCGCCAGCGAACAACCCCGACGTCGCATCCAGGCCGATCCAGCCCGCGCCCGGCAGGTAGACCTCGCACCAGGCATGCAGGTCGGTGAAGTCCACCTCGGTCCCGGACGGGCCGTCGAGGCTTTTCACATCGGCCGTCAACTGGATCAGGTAACCGGACACGAACCGCGCCGCCAGGCCGAGGTTGCGCAACAGTTGCACCAGCAACCAGGCCGAGTCGCGGCAAGAACCGGAGGCCTGCTCCAGGGTGTGCTCCGGAGTCTGGACGCCGGGCTCCATGCGGATCAGGTAGTTGATGTCTTCGCTCAGGCGCTGGTTGAGCGCCACCAGGAAATCCACCGCCGGCAGCGGCGTGCGGTCGATGCCCTCCAGGTAAGCCTGCAACCGCGGCGTCAGCGGCAGGGTTTCCAGGTACGGGGCCAGCTCCTTGCGCTCATCGGCGGCGTAGCTGAAGGGGATCTTCTCGGCATAAGGCTCGAGGAAAAAGTCGAAGGGGTTGAACACCGCCATTTCCGCCAGCAGGTCGACCTCGATCCGCAGCTCCTCGGTTTTCTCGGGAAACACCAGCCGCGCCAGGTAATTGCCCTGGGGGTCCTGCTGCCAGTTGATGAAGTGCTGGTCGGGCGAGACCTTCAGCGCATAGGAAAGAATCCGCGTACGGCTATGGGGCGCCGGGCGCAGGCGAACGATCTGCGGCCCGAGCTCGACGGCGCGGTCGTAGCGGTAATGCGTGACGTGGTGCAAAGCAACATGGATCGACACGGCGTGTCTCCTGCGAGCCTGGGCGTTATCGAAAGCGGCGCAAGACTTATGCCATGCAGGCAGGCCGGACACTTTCTTCGTCTACTCAAGGCAGTAGAGCACTAAAACCGAACGTTGCCCGCTTTCTCGCGCAAAGGGCCGCACATAAATGTGGCGAGGACGTGGGCTCAGCGGCGGGAGCGCGGGCCCTTGGCGGCCTGGATGATCAACTCGCGCTGGCGGCGAATCTCCACCAGCTTGCGGCGCATTTCCCGGTGGCGCTGGCTGTTGAGCAACAACAACCCCAGTAGAGGCAGTAGCACGGCGAACAGGTAGACGCCTTGGTGCGGCCGGTAGGCAAACATCGGCAGCACGGCGGCCAGGCACGCCAGGAAATACCCCGCGACCCCCCAGACGGCCCAGGCCCGCCCACGTACGATCAGGAGATTGGCCCCCACCAGGACGAGCACCAGGGCCAATGTCCCGAACCCGACATAGTCAGCCCTGGTGGAGGGTTCCAAGGCCCGCCAGTAGGTCGTCCCGGCCAGCGAGAGCAGCATCGACCCGCAAAAGCAGCCCAGCAAAAGGGTGCCCATGAACACCGGGAAGTAGAGGGCCAGGAAGCCCTTCAGCGATCCGCCGCCGATCATTCGGTGAACTCCTCGTACAAGCCGACAGCCACGGTTTTCACATGGCCGTCGCTGGTGTAACTCCCGATGACACCCAAGGCCCCCCCCAAGGCGTCCTTGATCTGGGTCAGCGTCGCGTGTCTGATTTCGGCGGACGAATAACGTTTGGGCAGGGCCCCGGCCCGCTGCTGCAACTTGAGCAGCTTGGCGGTCAGGCTCGGGTCCTTGAGCGTCAGCAACTCCTTGGTCAATTTGCTGCGTTCCTGCCGGCTCAACCCCTTGAGCAACTGGTACCAGCTCTTTCCGGTAGCGGCTGCCTTGTTGGCCTTGAGCAGGCGAACCGTGGTCAGGGCCGAGCCACCCACGCCCACCAGGGACACCGCATCCAGGATCGGCGAGACGATGTTGTACCAGTCGGCGTCGTTCATCTCATCATTGCCGGTGGGGTTGTTCAGTTCGTTGGCGACCCGCGCGCCGCCAATCACACATTGAGCGGTACTCGCCGTCGCGGCAGCTACGCCCAGGGCCACCACCCAGGCACTGGCTCCAGCGGTAAAGGGTACGGCGACGCTGCCACTGAACACCACCACCCAACCGATGACGGCGGCGACGCAGGACAAGCCGGCATTGGTCGCCTCCACCCCAAGCTTCGACTCCCGCGGGCTGCTTTTCACCTGGTCGATGAACTGCTGCGGGGCGATGTACTTCTTGGCCTCGCGCAAAATCACACGCTTGGGCGCGATGCTGCAGATCGGCTTGAACTCGCGCAGGGTCACCACGTTGTACTCAGAGTCGATATACACCACCCCTGCGCCGGCGATATTGGGGTCCGCATCGATGGCCGCGAACAGGCGCGGCAGGTTGACCTGGGCTTCGATGCGTTGACGGGCCATGTACTGGGAGAACGTGAAGTCCATACCAATGGCGGGGGTTGAGGGGCTGCTCATGGGAATCATCCTTGAGGATCGGAGGGGGAGCGCTTTATCGACACAGCCTCTGTGCAAGATCGGCACAGACCTTGTGGCGCGGCGCATCACCCGGCTTCATGGCCCGGAACAGGGGCGGCGGCCACGATAGCAAATGGGCAGCACAGCCGCTAGAAAGCAAAACGCCAGCACTTAGGCTGGCGTTTGCGGTGCAACGTGGCAATCAGCGTGGCACGACCGGCTTGCGTGCCGGCTTCGGCCCCTTGCCCTTGGCCGCGTCCTTGCGCTCCTTGGCGGCCTGCTGGTTGCGGGCGAACGCGGCGGCCTTGGCTTGCTCGCGCTTGTCCCACGAGTTGCCGCCGTCGCTGGCGCGCGGTGGCAGGCCGGTGTGCTGGGTCAGGATCCGGGTGGTGTCCTTGCCCACCTTGTGGCTGCCGGCCGGCGTCGAGTTCTTGCGACGGGCGCTCTGGTAGCTGTCGGTGGCCGGCTGGTGCAGCGGGATCAACTGATGCTTGCCCGGCCCGATCAGGTCGGCCCGGCCCATGCGTGTCAGCGCTTCGCGCAGCATCGGCCAGCCCTTGGGGTCGTGGTAGCGCAGGAACGCCTTGTGCAAACGGCGCTGCTCTTCGCTCTTGACGATGGTCACCCCGTCACTCTTGTAGGTGACCTTGCGCAGCGGGTTCTTGCCCGAGTGATACATGGCCGTGGCGGTGGCCATCGGCGACGGGTAGAACGCCTGCACCTGGTCGGCCCGGAAGCCGTTGCCCTTGAGCCACAGCGCCAGGTTCATCATGTCTTCGTCGGTGGTGCCCGGGTGGGCGGCGATGAAGTACGGAATCAGGTACTGCTCTTTCCCGGCTTCCTTGGTGTACTTCTCGAACATCCGCTTGAACCGGTCATAGGTGCCGATGCCCGGCTTCATCATCTGGTTGAGCGGCCCTTCCTCGGTGTGCTCCGGGGCGATCTTCAGGTAACCGCCGACGTGGTGGGTCACCAGCTCCTTGACGTACTCCGGCGACTCGACCGCCAGGTCGTAGCGCAGGCCGGAAGCGATCAGGATCTTCTTCACCCCAGGCAATGCCCGCGCGCTGCGGTACAGCTGGATCAGCGAGGAATGGTCGGTGTTCAGGTTCGGGCAGATGCCGGGGAACACGCAAGAAGGCTTGCGGCACGCGGATTCGATCTCCGGGCTCTTGCAAGCAATGCGGTACATGTTCGCGGTCGGCCCGCCGAGGTCGGAAATCACCCCGGTAAAGCCCGGGACCTTGTCGCGGATCTCTTCGATCTCGCGAATGATCGACTCCTCGGAACGGTTCTGGATGATCCGGCCTTCGTGCTCGGTGATCGAGCAGAACGTGCAGCCGCCGAAGCAGCCGCGCATGATGTTCACCGAGAACCGGATCATCTCGTAGGCCGGAATTTTTTCCTTGCCGTAGGCCGGGTGCGGGACACGTGCGTAGGGCATACCGAACACGTAGTCCATTTCCTCGGTGGTCATCGGAATGGGCGGCGGGTTGAACCAGACATCGACGTCGCCGTGCTTCTGCACCAGGGCGCGGGCATTGCCCGGGTTGGTTTCCAGGTGAAGCACGCGGTTGGCGTGGGCATAGAGCACCGCGTCGTTGCGCACCTTCTCCACCGAAGGCAGGCGGATCACGGTCTTGTCGCGGGTCATCTTCGGACTGGCCAGGATCTGTACGACCTTGGCTTCGCTGGGGTCCTCAACCGGCTCCTTCTCCTGCTCGATGGCGCAGGCCGCAGTGTCCTGGGTGTTCACGTACGGGTTGATGATCTTGTCGATCTTGCCCGGACGGTCGATGCGCGTGGAATCGACTTCGTACCAGTCTTTGGGCGTGTCACGGCGAATGAACGCAGTGCCGCGCACATCGGTGATGTCTTCGATCTTGTGGCCATAGGACAGGCGCTGGGCGACCTCGACGATGGCCCGCTCGGCGTTGCCGTAGAGCAGGATGTCGGCGCTGGCGTCGATCAGGATCGAGTTGCGCACCCGGTCCTGCCAGTAATCGTAATGAGCAATGCGTCGCAGGGACGCTTCGATGCCGCCGAGCACGATGGGCACATGCTTGTAGGCTTCCTTGCAGCGCTGGCTGTAGACCAGGCTCGCACGGTCCGGACGCTTGCCCGCCAGGCCGCCGGGGGTATAGGCGTCATCGGAACGGATCTTCTTGTCGGCGGTGTAGCGGTTGATCATCGAGTCCATGTTGCCGGCCGCGACGCCGAAGAACAGGTTGGGCTCGCCGAGCTTCATAAAGTCGTCTTTGGACTGCCAGTTCGGCTGGGCAATGATCCCCACGCGAAAGCCCTGGGCTTCCAGCAAACGACCAATGATCGCCATGCCGAACGACGGGTGGTCGACGTAGGCATCACCGGTCACGATGATGATGTCGCACGAATCCCAGCCGAGCTGATCCATCTCCTCCCTGCTCATGGGCAGGAATGGCGCCGGGCCGAAACATTCGGCCCAGTACTTGGGATAGTCAAATAACGGCTTGGCTGCTTGCATGTCGATGACCGGTATAAAAGGTGAAAAATCGCGGGGGCGAAATATAGCACAAAAAATGATCAAGTCCGACGGCTATGGTCGGAAATGGTCGGGCTTATCGCAAAACCAATGTGGGAGCGGGCTTGCTCGCGAAAGCGGACGGACATTCAGCATCAATGTCTCCTGAGCCACCGCTTTCGCGAGCAAGCCCGCTCCCACAAGGAGTATTGCAGCCCTTCAAAAAAAGAAGGTCTTACTCATCATCGTCGAAGTTATAGCTACCCGGCGCCAGGTTCTCGAACCGGGTGTATTTACCGATGAACGCCAGGCGGATGAAGCCGATCGGGCCGTTCCGCTGCTTGCCGATGATGATCTCGGCGATGCCCTTGTGCTCCGTCTCGGGGTGATACACCTCGTCCCGGTACACGAACATGATGACGTCGGCGTCCTGCTCGATCGCTCCGGATTCCCGCAAGTCGGAGTTCACCGGGCGCTTGTTGGGACGCTGTTCCAGGGAGCGGTTCAACTGGGAGAGCGCCACCACCGGGCAGTTGAACTCCTTGGCCAGGGCCTTGAGGGAGCGGGAGATCTCGGAAATCTCGTTGGTCCGGTTGTCGCCGCTGGAGCCGGGAATCTGCATCAATTGCAGGTAGTCGATCATGATCAGCGCAATGTCACCGTGCTCGCGTACCAGGCGACGGGTCCGGGCGCGCATTTCCGACGGGCTGATGCCGGCGGTGTCGTCGATGAACAGCTTGCGGTCATTGAGCAGGTTGACCGCCGACGTCAGGCGCGGCCAGTCGTCATCTTCCAGTTGGCCGGAACGGACCTTGGTCTGGTCGATGCGCCCCAGGGACGACAGCATACGCATGATCAGCGATTCGCCTGGCATCTCGAGGGAATACACCAGCACCGCCTTGTCGCTGCGCAACACGGCGTTTTCCACCAGGTTCATCGCGAAGGTGGTCTTACCCATGGACGGACGGCCGGCGACGATGATCAGGTCGGACGGCTGCAAGCCGCTGGTCTTCTCGTCGAGGTCGGTGTAGCCGGTGGACAGCCCGGTGATGGCGTTGTCGGTGTTGAACAGGGTATCGATCCGGTCGATGGCCTTGGTCAGCAAGTCGTTGACGCTGACCGGACCGCCGGTCTTTGGCCGCGCCTCGGCGATCTGGAAGATCTGCCGTTCGGCTTCATCGAGGATCTCTTCGGCGGTACGCCCTTCCGGGTTGAAGGCGCTGTCGGCGATCTCGTTGCTGATGCCGATCAGTTGGCGCAGGGTCGCGCGCTGGCGGACGATCTGCGCATAGGCCTTGATGTTGGCGACAGACGGCGTGTTTTTCGCCAGTTCGCCGAGGTAACCGAGGCCGCCCACCTGGGACGTCTGCCCTTCCTTGTCCAGTTGTTCGGCCAGGGTCACGACGTCGATCGGCATGTTCTGATCGGCCAGCTTGGCGATCGCCCGGAAAATCAGGCGGTGGTCATGCCGGTAGAAATCGCCGTCGGAGACTTGATCGAGCACGCGTTCCCAGGCGTTGTTGTCCAGCATCAAGCCACCGAGCACGGCCTGTTCGGCCTCGATGGAGTGCGGCGGCACCTTCAGGGCAGCGGTTTGCAGATCGTATTGCTCGGGAGCGGTGATTTCGTTCATGGCCACGTCTGGTTATGAAATTCAGCAATTACAGAAAGACAAAGGGCACGACCTGTAAACAGGATCGTGCCCGATGTTACCGGCAAGCACCCGAGGGTGCCAGCCGACAGGTGTTGCTTAGGCTGCTACCACGACAACGCGTACGGTGGCTTCAACTTCGGCGTGCAGGTGCACGGCGACGTCGAATTCACCTACGTTGCGGATGGTGCCGTTCGGCAGACGAACTTCGCTTTTCGCGACTTCAACGCCGGAGGCGGTCAGTGCGTCAGCGATGTCGTGAGTACCGATCGAACCGAACAGCTTGCCTTCGTCGCCAGCGGTGGCAGTGATGGTCACTTCCAGCTCGGCCAGTTGGGCAGCACGGCTTTCAGCCGATGCCTTACGGTCTGCGGCGGCTTTTTCCAGCTCAGCGCGACGCTCTTCGAACGCAGCCAGGTTGGCAGCGGTCGCAGCGGTGGCTTTGCCGAAAGGCAGCAGGTAGTTACGACCGTAGCCGGCCTTAACGTTTACTTTGTCGCCCAGGTTGCCCAGGTTGGCGATTTTTTCCAGAAGGATCAGTTGCATGTGAAAATCCTCTAACTTTTAACCTTCACCGTTCGCGTTGTCGGCGTCTTTCGACGCCATCCGACCGCGAAAATCAATCAGGCTGTCAACGATGGCCAGGACCACGAGCAACGGACCGAGCAAGTGCATGAAAGGAAACAACGTCACGTACATCCCCACCAGCCAGAAACTGGCCAGTCGTTTCTGCGCCACCAGCCCATGAACCAGGGCCAGACCGGCGAAGATCAGCGGCACACTGCACAACGGCAACAGGATCAGTGCATGCAGCCCGAAGAACGGAGCCACACACATGACGGCCAGCAGTGACAGCGCCACGCCTTTGGGGAATCGGACGGCGCGAAACTCGCGACCGAAACCACCGGGGTTGTACAACGAAGCTTGCCAATAGCGCCCAAGCATCAGGCACAGCACGCTAAAGATCTGCAACGAAGACGCTATCGAAATGATCATCAGCGGAGCAGTCATGGCGGTGACAAACGCCTTCTGGTCTGCCGAGAATGTCTCGTAGACCCCACCCATCGCCAGCGGCAACACGTCCTTGAACGTCTGCGCCAGCGATTCGATGATGGAACTGAACACAGTCCCCAGGCTCACCGCACACAACAACCCCACGGCCACGCTGCACAGCAGCACGCGGTTCCAGGTATGCCCGGCGCGCAAAATCAACGCCAGGCTGCAAGCCCCGATCAACACCAGGAGCGTTGTCGGGTCCTTCAGGAAATGCCAGCTCACCAACGCCGACAACAACCCGATACCCAGGACGCTCAAGGCGTCCGAACCGCGCCGCAGGAGCACAAGGCATCCGGCGGCGGCACTCAACCAGAACAACAGCGGCAATGCCGCGGATCCGGCCACGACCAGCGTGGCCTGCACACGTCCCCGCATGATGAAGTCAGCTAAGGCGCGCATGCATTCAATCCCTTACTACTCGTCGACGAACCTGGTCTCAGCGGCCGTGGCTGTCGGTGTAGGCCAGCAGGGCCAGGAAGCGGGCGCGCTTGATAGCGGTGGCCAGCTGACGCTGATAACGAGCTTTGGTACCGGTGATACGGCTTGGAACGATTTTGCCGGTCTCGGATACGTAGGCTTTCAGGGTGTTGAGATCTTTGTAGTCGATCTCTTTCACGTCTTCAGCGGTGAAGCGGCAGAATTTACGACGACGGAAGAAACGTGCCATGTGATTGGCTCCTTAAAAGGTCCGTGGATTACTCGTCAGCGTTATCGCTGTTGTCGCTGTCGCTATCGCTGTCATCGCCATCGGCGCTGTCAGAGTGCTCAGGACGGTCGCGACGCTCACGGCGCTCACTGCGGTTTTCTTCAGCCTTGAGCATCTCGGATTGGCCGGTAACGGCTTCTTCGCGACGGATGACCAGGTTACGGATCACTGCATCGTTGTAGCGGAAGTTGTCTTCCAGCTCGGCCAGGGCCTTGCCGGTGCACTCAACGTTCAGCATCACGTAGTGAGCCTTGTGAACATTGTTGATTGCGTAGGCCAGTTGACGACGGCCCCAGTCTTCCAGACGGTGGATTTTGCCGCCGTCTTCTTCGATCAGCTTGGTGTAACGCTCAACCATGCCGCCGACTTGCTCGCTTTGATCCGGGTGGACCAAAAAGATGATTTCGTAATGACGCATGAATGCTCCTTACGGGTTGTAGCCTGCCGCTCAAAAACGGTCAGACAAGGAGTGAATGACACTTATGGACTTGTGGACGCTAGACACATAAGTGCCTGCCATCACAGCAAGGGGCGCAATTGTAGAGAAGGGTCGAGGGCGGCGCAAGGCAATTGGTGATTATTTGAACAACACCGCAAAACCAATGTGGGAGCGGGCTTGCTCGCGAAGCGGTGTCGCTGACACATCACTGTCGACTGTCAGACCGCATTCGCGAGCAAGCCCGCTCCCACATTCAGGCTCGGGTTTGAATCAAGACTTCTTAGCAGCCGCCTTGACGCTACGCTGGCGCAGCGCCTCGAACAGGCAGACCCCGGTGGCGACCGAGACGTTGAGGCTGCTGACGCTACCGGCCATCGGCAATTTCACCAGGTAGTCGCAATGCTCGCGGGTCAGGCGACGCATGCCCTTGCCTTCGGCGCCCATGATGAGGATCGTCGGGCCGGTCAGGTCCTGCTGGTAGAGGTCCTGCTCGGCCTCGCCCGCCGTGCCGACCACCCACAGGCCGCGCTGCTGGAGTTTCTCCAGGGTGCGCGCCAGGTTGGTCACGGCCACCAGAGGAATCACCTCCGCGGCGCCGCAGGCGACTTTTCGGACCGCCGGGGTCAATGTAGCCGACTTGTCCTTGGGCACGATCACCGCCAGCGCGCCGGCGGCATCCGCCGAACGCAGGCAGGCGCCCAGGTTATGCGGGTCGGTCACGCCGTCCAGTACCAGCAACAGTGGCGCGCCTTCGGTGCGATCGAGCAGCTCTTCGAGCATGGCCTCACCCCAGACCTGGCTCGGGCTGACCTCGGCCACGACGCCCTGGTGAACGCCTTCCACCCAGGCGTCCATCTCGCGCCGCTCGGCCTGGCCGACTGCCACGCGGTTTTCGTTGGCCAGCTCGACCAGGGTTTGCACCCGAGGCTCGCTGCGGCTTTCCGCCAGCCAGATCTGCTTGACCCGCTTGGGGTGATGACGCAACAGCGCTTCCACGGCATGCACGCCGTAGATTTTTTCCAACTGACTCATGACTTGGCCTTGGGTTTACGCGCCCCGCCACTCTTGGCCGGGGCCGAGCCCGCTTTTGGCGGGCCTTTACGGTGTTTGCTCGGTTTGCTGGCGGCCTTGTCCGGTGCCGAACGCCCAGCCTTACCCGACGCTCCTTTGCCACCGTTCTTGGCTTCAGCCAGCAACGCCTGCTTCATTTCACGGCTTTTGCGCACTTCGGCGTTCTTCGCCGCCGCATCGCTCGGACGATAGGCCTCGCTGGCTTTTTCCTTGGCCGACCCGCGCCCGGAGCGGGACGATGCCGGCTCGGCGGCCTTGGCAGCAGGCGCGGAGGTTTCGGCACCGCGTTTCTTGCGGCCAATCGGCGCGCTGATGGTCTTTTCCGCCATCTCGAAGTCGATCTTGCGCTCGTCGAGGTCGACGCGCATGACCCGCACTTCAACGGTATCACCCAGGCGGAAGCTGCGACCGGTGCGCTCGCCCGCCAGGCGGTGATGCACGGGGTCGAAGTGATAGTAGTCCGCCGGCAGCGCAGTGACGTGCACCAGGCCCTCGACGTAGATATCGGTCAGCTCGACGAACAGGCCGAAACCGGTCACGGCCGTGATCACGCCCGGGAACGACTCACCGACGCGATCCTTCATGTATTCGCACTTGAGCCAGTTCACCACGTCACGGGTCGCTTCGTCGGCACGACGCTCGCTCATCGAGCATTGTTCGCCGAGCTGCTCGAGGGCGGCTTCGTCGTACGGGTAGATGCGCGCCTTCGGAATCGTCATCGCACCGGCACGCTTGACGTGCGGAGTGTTCATCTTCGAATGGATCACGCTGCGAATGGCCCGGTGCGTGAGCAGGTCGGGGTAACGGCGGATCGGCGACGTGAAGTGGGTGTAGGCTTCGTAATTCAGGCCGAAGTGGCCTTGGTTATCGGCGCTGTACACCGCCTGGCTCAACGAACGCAGCATCACGGTCTGGATCAGGTGGAAATCCGGGCGATCCTTGATGCTGGCCAGCAGGGCCTGGTAATCCTTGGGTGTCGGACCTTCCTTGCCTTTGTGCAAGGAAAGGCCGAGCTCGCCGAGGAACGCCCGCAGTTTTTCCAGACGCTCCGGCGGCGGGCCGTCGTGGACCCGGTACAACGCGGGAATCTCGTGCTTCTTCAGGAATTCGGCGGTGGCGACGTTGGCCGCCAGCATGCATTCCTCGATCAGCTTGTGCGCATCGTTGCGAACAGTCGGGCGGATTTCGGCGATCTTGCGCTCGGAACCGAAGATGATCCGGGTTTCCTGGGTTTCAAAATCGATTGCACCGCGCACATGACGCGCCGCCAGCAACACCTTGTACAGCGCATAAAGCTGCTTGAGATCCGGCAACACTTCGCTGTACTCACCGCGCAACTTGCGCGACTCAGCCAGTTTCGGCGTCTCCAGCATCGCGCTGACCTTGTTGTAGGTCAGCCGCGCGTGGGAATGGATGACCGCTTCGTAGAAGCAGTAGTCGGTCATTTCGCCGGACTTGGAGATGGTCATCTCGCAAACCATGGCCAGGCGATCGACGTGCGGGTTGAGCGAGCACAGACCGTTGGACAGTTGTTCAGGCAGCATCGGCACCACGCGCTCGGGGAAGTACACCGAGTTGCCGCGCACCTGCGCTTCGGCGTCCAGCGCCGAACCGAGCTTCACGTAGCTGGAAACGTCGGCGATGGCCACGTACAGCTTCCAACCGCCGGAGAATAGGCGCAGCTTGCCGGGCCGGGCTTCGCAGTAGACCGCGTCGTCGAAGTCCCGGGCATCCTCACCGTCGATGGTGACAAACGGTAGGTGACGCAGGTCGATGCGTTTTTCCTTGTCCTTCTCTTCGACTTCCGGCTTGAGCTTGGAGGCTTCCTTCATGACCGCATCGGGCCAGACGTGTGGGATGTCGTAGGTGCGCAGGGCGACGTCGATCTCCATGCCCGGGGCCATGTAGTTGCCGACCACTTCCACCACGTCCCCTTGGGGCTGGAAGCGCGGGGTAGGCCAGTGGGTGATCTTCACTTCGACGAACTGACCGACCTTGGCATCGGCATTGCGGCCCGGGGTAACCAGCACTTCCTGCTGGATCTTCGGGTTGTCGGCGACGACGAAACCGATGCCGCCTTCCTCGAAATAACGACCGACGATGCTTTCGTGGGCGCGGGACACCACTTCGACGATCACGCCTTCACGACGACCGCGGCGGTCCAGGCCGGAGACGCGAGCCAGGGCCCGATCACCGTCGAACACCAGGCGCATCTGCGCCGGGCTCATGAACAGGTCGTCGCTGCCGTCGTCCGGGATCAGGAACCCAAAGCCGTCGCGATGGCCGGCGATGCGGCCCAGAATCAGGTCGAGCTTGTCCACCGGCGCATAAGTGCCGCGGCGGGTGTAGATCAACTGGGCGTCGCGCTCCATGGCGCGCAAGCGGCGGCGCAGGGCTTCGAGCTGGTCCTCGGTGGTCAGCCCGAATTCTTCGACCAATTGCTCGCGGCTGGCGGGCGAACCCCGATCGGCGAGATGCGCCAGGATCAGTTCGCGGCTAGGAATAGGGTTTTCATATTTTTCCGCTTCACGAGCGGCCTCGGGATCGAGGGACTGCCAATCGGCCATTAGAGAATTTTCACCTTGTCTATATGCGGGTTAGTTTGGCATAGGCTTAATGAAACGGGAAATTTCAGGCACCTGAATCCTGTTTCCGACGCCGTTCGACCCTGCGCTGCAGCTTAGGATCGTGCCATTCGTGAAATTTCCAGGTTTTTTTACCAAGGGGGGTTTACAGTTAAAAACACGCTCCGTATAGTGCGCGCCATCGACGACGCACACACGTTGCCGATATTGCCCAGATGGTGAAATTGGTAGACACGCCAGCTTCAGGTGCTGGTGACCGCAAGGTCGTGGAAGTTCGAGTCTTCTTCTGGGCACCAATTTCAAGCTGCAGACCAACAGCCTGCAAGCTTCACTAAAACCCGCGAAAGCGGGTTTTTGCATTTCTGCCCTCCTGAAATTCGCCCTGGCAATTACTAAAACAAAAACAGGGGTTTACAGATCAAAACGCGCTCCGTATAGTGCGCCACATCAACAGCGGCAACGCTGAAGATGCTGCCCAGATGGTGAAATTGGTAGACACGCCAGCTTCAGGTGCTGGTGACCGCAAGGTCGTGGAAGTTCGAGTCTTCTTCTGGGCACCAATTCAAGTTTCAAGGTCATGGCCTTGAACCTCACAGAAACCCGCGAAAGCGGGTTTTTGCGTTTCTGGGCCCTGGAAATATCCGAGTCACTGAAATCGCTATCGCGAGCAAGCTCGCTCCCACAGTGGATCTCTGTTCACTGCGATCCTTGTGGGAGCGAGCTTGCTCGCGATGAGGCCAGCCCAGCCGCGAGATCAGGCCCGGAACTGCCCCAGGCTTGCCTTCAACTGCGCAGCCAGGCTGTCGAGCACCTTGCCGCTGGCGGTGGTCTCCACCACGGCCTGGGCCGCCTTCTCGGCCTGGACATGGATGGTTTCCACGCGCCCGCGCACCGCTTGCGCGCCCTGGGCCTGATGAGCTGCGGCCTGAGTCGCCAGGCCAATGGCCGCATGCACCTGCTCCACAGAGGTTTGCACCGTCTGCTGCAAGCGCGCACTGTCACGCAACACCAACAACCCCTCGCTGGCCTGACGTCCCGCCAGACCAATCGCCGCCACGGCCTCACGAGCACCCTGCTGCAACGCCACGATGTGCGCCTGAATATCACCCGTCGAGCTCTGGGTCTTGCTCGCCAGCGCCCGCACTTCATCCGCCACCACCGCAAACCCGCGCCCGGTCTCGCCGGCCCGGGCCGCTTCGATCGCCGCGTTCAAGGCCAGCAGGTTGGTCTGCTCGGCAATGCCATGGATCACCGTCAGCACCACCTCGATCTGCTCGCTCTGCTGCGCCAGCCGCTCGATCACCTTCGCCCCGGTGTCCACTTGCCCGGCCAGCGCCTCGATCAAACCGCTGACCTTCGCCGAGGTGCGCGTGTTTTCGTCCGTGGCCTGGCGAATCTCCACCACCTGCTGCAAGGCCGCCTGCATCGCCTGGCTTTCCGATTGAGCTTCGTCGGCCATTTGCGACAGCGCCCGCAAGCTCTCGGCCACCTCATCACGCTGCATCCCGGCTGCCGCATCGGCGCCGGAGTTGCGCAAGGTCATCGCACCGATTTCCACGCCGGTACGCTGGGCCACGTCGCCGGCCTCGCGCACGATGGGTTGCAACTTATCCACAAAGCGATTGACCGCCGAGGCCATGTCGCCGATCTCATCCTTGCTGTTGATTTGCACACGCTTGGTCAGGTCGCCCTCGCCCGCCGCCAGGTCATTCATCGCCGCGATCAGCAGCTTGAGGCGATTGACCACCCGACGCCCCAGCACCACGGCCAGCAGCAACAGGACACCAGCGCCCACCAACGCCAGGCCGAGACCGATGCGCCAGCGCAAGGTGCTTGCCGCTTCCTGCACCGTACTGGAAGTGTTGGTCTGCATTTGCGTGGCCGTGGCCTGGGCCGATTGCAACCGACCGCGCATGGCGGTGGCACTGTCGGCCGCCGCGCCCTTCAGGCTATCGCCCACCAACTGGTCACTGCTGGCGATCAACGCCGAAAAGCGCTGGTCCAGCGCCTTCAGGTCGGTTTCGACGGACGCGGTGGAAACCCCCATCAATACCTTGCCGATCTCCACGCCATTGGGGTTGATAGACGCTTCGAGGTAATACACCGAAGGATCGCTCTTCGCCGCATCCAACACCTTGTCCAGCGCCCGCTCGCCCTTGCCCTTCTCCAGCAACGCCTTGTTGATCGGGTTTTCCCGGTTCAAGTAGCGAGTCAGGTGTTCACCGGCAGCGTCGTCGTAAATGACGAACAAAACATTGGGGTTGCGCTGGGCCCGGCGAGCGAATTCGGAAAGGGTCGGCACATCGCTGTCCCACATGGCGCGGGGCGCGACAGAAGCCAGGAGTTGCGCCATATCATTGGCGGAATCGCGCAAGTCTTTCTCCAACGTCCCACGCAACTGCGCCTGCTCGTCCTTCAGACGCGCGGACAGCCCGGCATTCAACCGTTGGCGAGTGTTGGCGGACAGGCTGTCCAGGCTCGACGTGACCTCACGCCCGGCCTGCTCCAGCTCTGCCGAAAGTTTCTGGCTGTCTACGCCCAACCGCGCGCCGAGATCGGCTTCCAGCGCCGTGACAGTGCTCCGGGTCAGCGCGACGGCCACCAGTACCTGCACCAAAAGGGCGATACCGAGGGTAACGAACACGGGCCGCAGTAAACGGCTTTGTAACAGTGAGAGAACGGCCGACACGTGAAATCCCTCTACCAAACGCCATTAATTTGATGGCACTCATCAAGAGCTGCCTGTAATGGAGTTGCATAGCAAGTGTCATGCCGCCCGGCGGCAGAAACGACAAAGGACCCAAATGAGGGTCCTTTGCTTTTTACATCAACGACTTATCAACCGAAAGGATGACGCAGAACGATGGTTTCGTTACGGTCAGGCCCCGTCGAAATAATGTCGATCGGCGCACCGACCAGCTCTTCGACACGCTTGATGTAGTTACGGGCAGCCGCTGGCAGCTCTTCCAGGGTCTTGGCGCCTACGGTCGATTCAGCCCAGCCCGGCATCTGCTCGTACACTGGCTCCAGGCCGATGTAGCTGTCGGCGTCGGTCGGTGCGTCGATGACAGCGCCGTCCTGATTCTTGTAGCCCACGCAGATATTGATGGTTTCCAGGCCGTCCAGCACGTCCAGCTTGGTCAGGCACAGGCCCGAGATGCTGTTGACGTCGATGGCGCGACGCAGGATGACCGCATCGAACCAGCCACAACGACGGGCACGACCGGTGGTCGCACCGAATTCATGGCCGCGCTTGGCCAGGAAAGCGCCGACATCGTCGAACAGTTCGGTCGGGAACGGACCCGAACCGACGCGCGTGGTGTAGGCCTTGGTGATGCCCAGGATGTAGTCCACGTACATCGGGCCGAAACCCGAACCGGTGGCGATACCGCCGGCGGTGGTGTTGGAGCTGGTGACGTACGGATAGGTGCCGTGGTCGATGTCCAGCAGCGAACCCTGGGCGCCTTCGAACATGATGTCCTTGCCGGCGCGACGCAGCTCGTGCAGTTCGGCCGTGACGTCGAGCATCATCGGCTTGAGCAGCTCGGCGTACTCCATGCACTCATCCAGGGTCTTCTGGAAGTCGATGGCCGGCTCTTTGTAGTAATTGACCAGGACAAAGTTGTGGTAGTCCAGCAACTCACCCAGCTTGGCGGCGAAACGCTCACGATGGAACAGGTCACCGATACGCAGGCCGCGACGCGCGACCTTGTCTTCGTAGGCCGGGCCGATACCGCGACCGGTGGTGCCGATCTTCAGCTCGCCACGAGCCTTTTCACGGGCCTGGTCCAGTGCAACGTGGTAGGACAGGATCAGCGGGCAGGACGGGCTGATACGCAGGCGCTCACGCACCGGTACGCCTTTCTCTTCCAGCTTGATGATTTCCCGCAGCAGGGCGTCGGGCGCAACCACCACACCGTTGCCGATCAGGCACTGGACGCCTTCGCGCAGCACGCCCGAGGGAATCAGGTGCAGAACGGTCTTCTCACCGTCGATCACCAAGGTGTGACCTGCGTTGTGGCCACCCTGGTAGCGCACTACGGCGGCAGCATGTTCGGTCAGCAGATCAACGATCTTGCCTTTGCCCTCATCACCCCACTGGGTGCCCAGGACTACGACATTCTTACCCATAACACTTGTCCTCATTCGCGCAAACTTGGTGCCGGCCGCGGCCGGCGAGAAAACTCAAGAAGCCAGCGGCAATACTTGCCAAAGCCCATTCTGCTGAATCAATTGCCGGTCGCAGTCCGCTTCACGGGCGGCGGCCACAGGTTGCCCAGGCAAGGCCTGGACGACACGCTGACCCTCGCTGCGCAACTGGCAGACGGCCTGCCAGAGTGCCGCATCCGTACTGTCAGGCATCCAGATACCGCCAGACGGTAGCTCGATCTCAGCACGCCCCAGGGTCACCAGGGTTTTCAAATCGGTAGAGAAGCCGGTCGCCGGACGGGCGCGACCGAAGTCGGCACCGATGTCGTCATAGCGCCCGCCCTGGGCGATGGACTGGCCAACACCCGGCACGAATACGGCAAACACGACACCGGTGTGGTAGTGATAACCGCGCAGCTCACCCAGGTCGAAATACAGCGGCAGGTCTGGGAAACGCACCGACAGACGCTCGGCAATCGCCAGCAGGTCGTCGAGCGCCGCCAACACCGGCGCCGGTGCGTGGGCCAGGCGCTCGCGAGCCGCGGCCAGCACCTCACGACCACCGCACAAGTCCACCAGCGCACGCAGCATGCCTGACAGATCGGCCGGCAGGCCTTCGGTCAGGCTGATGACTTCGTCGATGGCCTTGCGTTGCAGCGCATCGAACAACTGCTGCTCCACTTCGCCAGACAGGCCGGCCGCACGGGCCAGGCCGCGATAAATACCGACATGCCCCAAGTCCATGTGGACATCCGGCACGTCGGCCAGTTGCAACATGGCCAACATCAGGCTGATGACTTCCACGTCGCTGCTCGGGCTGGCATCGCCATACAACTCGGCACCCAACTGGATCGGGCTGCGCGAGGATGACAAGGCACGTGGCTGGGCGTGCAGCACGCTGCCGGCATAGCACAGGCGGCTGGGGCCTTCGCGGCGCAGGGTGTGGGCATCGATACGCGCCACTTGCGGCGTGATGTCGGCCCGAAAGCCCATCTGACGGCCCGATTGAGGGTCGATAACCTTGAAGGTGCGCAGATCCAGGTCCTGGCCCGCGCCGGTCAGCAGGGATTCCAGGTACTCGATATGCGGGGTGACGACAAACTCGTAACCCCAGCTCTGGAACAGATCCAACACCTGCCGACGCGCTACTTCGATACGCGCAGCTTCCGGTGGCAGTACTTCTTCGATGCCATCTGGCAGCAGCCAGCGGTCTACCGTTGCCATTACGCCATTCCCCTATGGTCCGGGCGGCCAGCCTTCGGGCAAGCCTTGAGTGAAGCAGAAAATGCCCCGCCCGCGCGCAAAACACGCGCAAGGGCGACGTGACGAATGGCGCCGTGCCGCTCAGTCAAGGTCAATTGAATCCTGTGGCGAGGGAGCTTGCTCCCTTGCCACAGAACTTTAATCGACGCCTGGAATGAACGGCATTGCAGCCTCGTCCGGCACTTTCCTCGAAAAACCTGTCGAGTCGTTCAACCCGACGCCTGCACTTCAAACCGCAATCGAACGTGCAGACGCAAAAAAGCCGGGAATTTCCCGGCTGCCGCATCATACACACGTTTTCCCAAAGGATCACCCCGCCCGACGCTTTAGCCGCCGGGCGGAGCCCCCAGGTCAACGTCGAATCAAGGCTTGGCCTTCTCCAGGTAGTGGAAGAAGTCGCTGCTTGGGTCCAGGACCATGACGTCGGATTTGTTCGCAAAGCTTTCACGGTAGGCACGCAGGCTACGATAGAACCCGTAGAACTCCTGGTCCTGGCCGTAGGCCTTGGCGTAGATCGCAGCCGCCTGGGCGTCGCCATCACCGCGAACCTCTTCCGATTCACGATAGGCTTCGGCCAGCAACACGCGACGCTGACGATCGGCGTCGGCACGGATGCCTTCCGCCAGCTCGTTACCCTTGGCGCGGTGCTCACGAGCCTCACGCTCACGCTCGGTGCTCATCCGCTCGAACACGCTGCGGTTGACTTCCTTCGGCAGGTCGATGGCCTTGACTCGGACATCGATCACCTCGATACCCAGTTCCTTTTCCGCCATCGAGTTCAGCGAACGGGTGATGTCGGCCATGAGCGCATCACGCTCACCGGACACCACTTCATGCAGCGTGCGCTTGCCGAACTGGTCACGCAGGCCCGATTCCAAACGACGGGACAGACGTTCGTCGGCGATCTGCTTGAGGCCGGAGGTCGCGGTGTAGAAACGCTCGGCGTCCTTCACGCGCCACTTGGCGTAGGCATCCACCATCACGGCTTTCTTTTCCAGCGTCAGGAAGCGTTGCGTCGGCGCATCCAGCGTCATCAGGCGGGCGTCGAACTTGCGCACCTTGTTGACGTACGGCACTTTCACATGCAGCCCCGGCTGGACATCAGCCTGGACCACGCGACCGAATTGCAGCAACACCGCACGCTCGGTCTGAGCCACGATGTAGAAGCAGTTCCAGGCAGCGATCGCCACGACGACACCGACAATAAGGGCGATCAGCGATTTATTGCTCATCAGCGACTCTCCCTGGTACGTGCTTGCTGTTGCTGCAGGTCCGCCGCCGCGCGGGCATTGGCTTCATTGCTGGCGGCCGACGTGCTGCCGACAGGTGGCGCGGTGACGCTGCTGCGTCCCCCTTCGACCATCTTGTCCAGCGGCAGGTACAGCAGGTTGCTCTGGCCATTCTTGTTGCCGGTCACGAGGACCTTGCTGGTGTTGCTGAAGACTTCCTGCATGGTGTCCAGGTACAGGCGCTGACGGGTCACCTCAGGGGCCTTGCGGTACTCGGCCACCAGCTTGGTGAAACGATCGGCCTCACCCTTGGCGCGGGAAACCACTTCATCGCGGTAACCGTTGGCATCTTCGATGATGCGCTGGGCCTGGCCACGTGCTTCCGGCACGACGCCGTTGGCATAGGTTTCGGCCTGGTTGCGCGAACGCTGCTCGTCTTCACGGGCACGGATCACGTCATCGAAGGCTTCCTGGACTTCACGCGGCGCCGCGGCGCTCTGCACGTTGACCTGGGTCACCGTGATACCGGTGCGATAGGTATCGAGGAACCGTTGCAGGCGCTCCTTGATCTCGCTGGCCATCAGCTCGCGGCCTTCGGTCAGGACCTGGTCCATGGCGGTGGAACCCACCACATGGCGCAGGGCACTTTCGGTCGCGTGCTGCAGGCTGACTTCCGGCTGGTCGACATTCAGTACGAAGTCTTGCAGGTTGGTGATCTTGTACTGCACGGTCAGCGGCACTTCGACGATGTTCTCGTCTTCGGTGAGCATCTGGCCCTGCTTGCTGTACGCACGTTCACGCGTGACGTTTTCCAGGTACTTCTGGTCGATCGGCGGGAAATAGATGTTCAGGCCCGGGCCGACGGTCTCGTAGTACTTGCCGAAGCGCAGCACCACGGCCTGCTCCTGCTCGTCCACGACATAGACCGCACTGTAAAGCCAGACAGCCGCCAACACGACGAGACCGATGCCGAGCAGGCCGAAACCGCCGCTCTTGCCCGGACGGCCGCCGCCATCATCACCACGTTTTTTACCGCCACCGAACAAACCGTTCAGGCTTTCCTGCAGCTTTCGGAAGGCCTCGTCGAGATCCGGCGGCCCCTTGCGGTCGCCGTTGTTACGACGCTTGCCACCCCAAGGATCCTGATTGTTCGAGTTGCCACCCGGCTCATTCCAAGCCATAGCGCTCTCCATCTGATAAAGCAAAGACGCACCCACGGCGCGCCGACCAATGCTACAGAATGCCTGACACCGCTTTCTCAGGCTTTTATTGCAAAGTGTGTTGCTCGATGAATTCCATCGGTTGCAGTCCTTCGCGACTGACCAGACGGTTCAGCTCCGATCGAGGCAGGCGCACCGCCAGCAGGCAGGTGCCTTCGTCGTCGTGTTCTTCTTTTTGCACCGCGCCCAGCTCGAAGAACTGGGCACGTAGCCGGGCGAAACGTTGCGGCAACTTCAGGGTCCCCACGAACAGATCGTCGCCGAGCAGCTCGGCCACGGCCTGCTTGAGCAGGTCCAGGCCGCTGCCGTCGCGGGCCGACAACCAGACCCGTTGCGGCTTGCCGTCGGCATCGCGCTGGATCTGCGGCTCCACGCCCTCGAGCAAATCGAGTTTGTTGTATAC
This sequence comes from Pseudomonas sp. MS646, assembly GCF_036693845.1. Taxonomy (NCBI): domain Bacteria; kingdom Pseudomonadati; phylum Pseudomonadota; class Gammaproteobacteria; order Pseudomonadales; family Pseudomonadaceae; genus Pseudomonas; species Pseudomonas sp. MS646. The sequence continues at coordinate 629,207 of NZ_CP144763.1, read as the reverse complement.
CTCGAGGATCGGCAAGTCCTGGGCCCCGATCTCGCCCAGCACCACCATCACCTGCTCGATCTGCAGCATCCGGTCCGGCTCGGCGGCATCGATCACGTGCAGCAGCAGGTCGGAGTTGCTCGACTCTTCGAGCGTAGCCCGGAAAGCCTCGACCAGTTTGTGCGGCAAGTGACGGATGAAGCCCACGGTGTCGGCCAGCACGATCGGCCCGAGGTCGTCCAGGTCGAGCCGGCGCAGGGTCGGGTCGAGCGTGGCGAACAACTGGTCGGCGGCATAGACGTCGGATTGGGTGACGTTGTTGAACAGGGTCGATTTGCCGGCGTTGGTATAACCCACCAGTGAAACCGTCGGGATCTCCGCGCGCTTGCGGCCGCGTCGCGATTGTTCGCGTTGGCTGCGAACCTTTTCCAGGCGTCCCTTGATCTGGCGCAGGCGAACCCGCAACAGGCGCCGGTCGGTTTCCAACTGGGTTTCACCCGGGCCGCGCAGGCCGATACCGCCCTTTTGCCGCTCAAGGTGAGTCCAGCCGCGAACCAGCCGCGTACTCATGTGCTCAAGCTGGGCCAGTTCGACCTGGAGTTTGCCCTCATGGGTGCGGGCGCGTTGGGCGAAGATATCGAGAATCAGACCGGTACGGTCGATCACGCGACACTCGAAGACACGTTCGAGGTTGCGTTCCTGGCTGGGCGTGAGGATGTGATTGAAAATCACCAAATCGACGTGCTCGGCCTTGATCAGGTCGCGCAACTCCTCGACCTTGCCACTGCCGATCAGGAACTTGGCGGTTGGCCGATGACGCGGCACGTTGAAGAACGCGACGGTCTCGGCGCCGGCCGAAAGTGCCAATTCCTGAAACTCCTGCGGATCTTCGCGCGCCTCAGGGTCCTGTCCATCCAGGTGAACGAGAATGGTCCGTTCACCACCACCGTGGCGCTCAAAGAACAAAGGAGGCTCCTATCAGGCGTTACCCGGTTCAGCGTCACCGCCTTCGGATTCGGTTGCGCTAGGCAGACGAATTGGACGAACTGGCACAACGGTGGAGATCGCGTGCTTGTAGACCATCTGGCTGACGGTGTTTTTCAGAAGGATGACGAACTGGTCGAAAGACTCGATCGTGCCTTGCAGTTTGATCCCGTTGACGAGATAGATGGACACCCCAACTTTTTCTTTACGTAAAGTGTTCAAGTAAGGGTCTTGTAGCGAATGCCCTTTTGACATGTGCCGCACTCCTTTAAGGATCAATAATAAAAATCGGAATCAGATGGCTTGGGCCGTCACACCCCCAAGGATAGACGGCAATTGCAAGGACTCAGCTCAATATGGAGATGGTCCCGAGGTATTTCAAGGCGCGTGGCAGATTGTCGCAATCGAGACTGTCGAGCCAATGCAGGTCAGTCCAGCTGCGCAGCCAGGTGAACTGGCGTTTCGCCAATTGGCGCGTGGCAATGATCCCACGCTCCTGCATCTCGGCTGACGTCAGCTTGCCGTCAAGGTAATCCCAGACCTGGCGGTAACCCACAGCACGTATAGACGGCAACCCGGCATGCAGGTCACTTCGCTTACGCAGGGCTACGACCTCGTCGATGAATCCCTGTTCCAACATTAATGTGAATCTTTGTTCAATTCGCCGGTGCAGCACTTGCCGGTTCGCCGGAGCGATGGCCAGATTCGCGACAGTATAGGGCAATTGTTGCAGTCCCGAAGCGGCTGCTTCAGTACTTTGCGCAGATTGTCGCTGGCGTAGGGCAGTCATGCTCAGGCCACTGACCCGATAAACCTCCAGCGCCCGGCTGAGCCGCTGCGGATCGTTGGGATGAATGCGCGCGGCCGATTCCGGGTCGATCAGCGCCAATTGCGCGTGCAGGGCCTGCCAGCCAAGGCGCGCAGCCTCGTCTTCGATCTGCGCGCGGACCTCGGGATCGGCCGCCGGCATGTCCGCCAGGCCGTCCACCAGGGCTTTGTAATACAGCATGGTGCCGCCCACCAGCAGTGGGATCTTGCCGCGCGCGGTGATCTCGGCCATGGCCTGGAGCGCGTCGCGACGAAAATCCGCCGCCGAATAGGCCTCGGCCGGGTCGAGAATATCGATCAGGCGGTGGGGAAATTCGGCCAGCAGCGCCTTGGACGGCTTGGCGGTGCCGATGTCCATGCCCCGGTAGACCAGCGCCGAGTCGACGCTGATCAGCTCGCAGGGCAGGACCTTGGTCAGTTCGATGGCCAGGTCGGTCTTGCCGGCAGCGGTCGGCCCCATCAGGAAAATCGCGGGTGGCAACTGGCTCATCAACGACCGCGCAAGAACAGTTTGTCCAGGTCATCCAGGCCCAATTGGGTCCAGGTCGGCCGGCCATGGTTGCATTGGCCGCTGCGCTCGGTGTTTTCCATGTCCCGCAGCAGGCCGTTCATTTCCGGCAGGGCCAGGCGCCGGTTGGCGCGAATCGCGCCGTGGCAGGCCATGGTGCCGAGCAGTTCGTTCAGGTGCGCCTGGATGCGGTCGCTGGTGCCGTACTCCATCAGGTCCGCCAGCACGTCGCTGACCAACCGATTGGCCTCGGCCTGCTTCAGCAAAGCTGGAATCTGGCGGATCGCCAGGGTTTCCGGGCCCAGGCGCTGCAATTCGAAGCCCAGGCGCTGGAACCAGCCCACGTGCTCTTCGGCGCAATCGGCCTCGCGCTGGCTGACGGCCAGGGATTCGGGCACCAGCAGTGGCTGGCCGCTGAGGCCTTCGCTGGCCATGGCGATTTTCAGCCGCTCGTACATGATCCGCTCGTGGGCGGCATGCATGTCCACCAGGACCAGGCCCTGGGCGTTTTCCGAAAGGATGTAGATGCCCTTGAGCTGCGCCAAGGCGTAACCCAAGGGCGGAATGTCGCCCTGGCCGTCGGGTAAGGCCGTGGCACCGGCTTCAGGCAGCGGTTTGAAAAACTCGCGGTAGGCCGCCTGGGCCTCGGCTGCCGGCACAGTCGATTGCGGGCGTGGCGTGTATTGGTATTGATAGCCGCTGCCGGCACCGCTGCCGGCCGGGTTGTAGCTTGGCTGGGGCTGGGGCTGCTCCAGCAGCGCATTGGCCGCCAGGCGCATTTCGCCCTGGGGACCGAACTCGCCCGCCTCCAGCCCCGTGGGCCGGACCATGCCACCCACCGCGGCCGGCGCCGCGAGCTGGTCTTCCGGCCGCACATCGCCCAAGGCGCGGTGCAAGGTGCCATACAGGAAATCGTGGACCATCCGGCCGTCACGGAAACGCACTTCGTGCTTGGTGGGGTGCACGTTGACGTCCACCACCGCCGGGTCGACTTCGAAAAACAGCACGAAGGTCGGGTGCCGGCCGTTGAACAGCACATCGCGATACGCCTGGCGCACCGCGTGGGCCACCAGCTTGTCGCGCACCGCCCGACCGTTCACGTAGAAATACTGCAAGTCGGCCTGACTGCGGGAAAAGGTCGGCAACCCGACCCAGCCCCACAGCCGCAGACCGTTGCGCTCCACCTCGATGGGCAACGCCTGTTCGAGGAAGCCCGCGCCGCACACCGCCCCCACGCGCCGGGCGCGGGCCGCGTCATCATGGGCCTCGTGCAGGCTGAGGATGGTCTTGCCGTTGTGGCGCAAATGGAACGCCACGTCAAAACGCGCCAGGGCCAGGCGCTTGATGACTTCTTGCAGGTGATCGAATTCGGTTTTCTCGGCCTTGAGGAACTTGCGCCGCGCCGGGGTATTGAAGAACAGGTCGCGCACTTCCACCGACGTGCCCACCGGATGGGCGGCCGGCTGGACTCGGGACGCCATGTCCCGGCCTTCGGTCTCGACCTGCCAGGCCTGGTCGGCGTCGCGGGTACGGGACGTGAGGGTCAAGCGCGACACCGAGCTGATGGACGCCAGCGCCTCGCCGCGAAACCCCAGGCTCATGACCCGCTCAAGGTCTTCCAGGTCGCGAATCTTGCTGGTGGCGTGGCGCGCCAGGGCCAGCGGCAGGTCATCGGAGGAGATACCGCCGCCGTCATCGCGCACCCGCAACAGCTTGACGCCACCCTGCTCGACATCCACATCGATCCGCTTGGCGCCGGAGTCGAGGCTGTTTTCCAGCAATTCCTTGATCACCGACGCCGGGCGCTCGACCACCTCGCCGGCCGCGATCTGGTTCGCCAATCGCGGGCTGAGCAGCTCGATGCGGGCGTTGCTGCCGATCACTTCATCGCTCATTGCTTGGACGCCACTTCGTTGCCGGGAATGGTCAGGGTCTGGCCGATCTTCAGTTCGTCACTCTTGAGGTTGTTGGCACTGCGCAGCGCGGCGGGCGACACCTGGTAGCGCACCGCGATCATCGCCAGGGTCTCGCCCGGGCTGACCCGATGGTCCCGCGGGCCCTGGGCGATCTTGCCGGAGTCGCGCAGCCAGGCGATGTAGGTACCCGGTGGCGGGTTCTGCTGGAAGAACTGCCGCACACCGCTGCTGATGGAACGGGCCAGCGCCTGCTGGTGGCTGGCCGACGACAGCTTCGACGCTTCGTTGGAGTTGGAGATGAAGCCGGTTTCCACCAGGATCGAGGGGATATCCGGCGACTTGAGCACCATGAACCCGGCCTGTTCGACGCGCTGCTTGTGCAGCGGCGTGACCCGGCCGATGTTGCTCAGGACCTTCTGGCCGACGTTCAGGCTGGAGGTCAACGAGGCGGTCATCGACAGGTCGAGCAATACGCCGGCGAGCATCCGGTCCTTGTCATCGAGGCTGACGTTGCCGGCACCGCCGATCAGGTCGGAGCGGTTTTCACTGTCGGCCAGCCAGCGGGCGGTCTCGGACGTGGCGCCCCGGTCGGACAAGGCAAACACCGACGCCCCAAATGCCGCCGCGGAAGGTGCGGCGTCGGCGTGGATGGAGACGAACAGGTCGGCGCCTTTCTTGCGGGCGATTTCGGTACGCCCGCGCAACGGAATGAAGTAGTCGCCGGTACGGGTCAGCTCGGCGCGGAAACCTTTCATGCCGTTGACTTGGCGTTGCAGCTCACGGGCGATGGACAGCACCACGTCTTTTTCACGCTGCCCACGCGAGCCTGAGGCACCTGGGTCTTCGCCGCCGTGGCCAGCGTCGATCACCACGATGATGTCGCGCTTGCCGGCCGGTGCCGGTGGCAGCTTGATTGCAGGTTCGGCCGGGGTCACCGGCACCGCAGGCACCGTGGCGACATTGGTCGGCGGTGGTGGTGGCGGCGCGGCATCGGCCGGGTTGTCGAACAGGTCCACCACCAGCCGGTTGCCGTACTGGGCATTGGGGGCCAGGGTGAAGCTCTTCGGGGTCACGGCCTTTTTCAGGTCGATGACCACCCGCAGGTCGGTGGGCGTGCGCTGGGCCGAACGCATGGCGGTAATCGGTGTGTTGGCGGTGGCCACGTTCAGCGGCGCGCCCAGGGAGGCGCCATTGATGTCGATCACCAGGCGGTCGGGGGCGGTCAGGGTGAACACGCTGTGCTGCACCGGCCCCGTCAGGTCGAACACCAGTCGAGTGTTATCCGGCGCCCGCCAGAGGCGAACGCTGTTGACCTTTGTCTCGGCCACAGCATCGACGGCCAGTGCCGTAAGCAACAGTCCTACGACAGCAACCACCGCGCGAAAGCGCATACCAAACCCCATCATCAATAGTTTTCCAATGCCAACGCGGCACACCACGACTCGCCACGCGAGCCTTGCGGCGTCAGTTTCAGCGAACGCCCGCCGTTCTGCGCGCCAATGGTAATGGTCAGGTCAGGCTTTGGCAAAAAGCCTGCACCCTTATCGGGCCATTCGATCAGGCATAAGGCGTCATCTTCGAAATAATCGCGGATACCGAGAAATTCCAGCTCCTGCGGATCCACCAGCCGGTACAGGTCGAAATGAAAAGCGCGTATGTCGCCGATCTCGTAGGGCTCGACCAAGGTGAACGTAGGGCTTTTTACCGAGCCGACGTGGCCGAGGCCGCGAATGATGCCACGGGACAAGGTGGTTTTCCCCGCACCAAGATCACCTTCGAGAAAAATCAGGCCATGGCCCGCCGTGGTGCGTGCGATGCGCGCACCGAATTCCGTCATGGCGTCTTCGTCCGCCACGTACAGGGTTACTTCAGACACGGTGAATGCTCCTCCAACAACTGACGAATGGCCGGGATCAGGTCGGTCGCTGCCACCCCCCGGCCCGACTGACCGGCCTGGGCACCGGCATTGGCGTGCAGCCATACCGCCAGACAGGCAGCCTCGAACCCTTCCATTCCCTGGGCCAGCAACGCACCGACCACCCCGGCCAGGACATCTCCCAGGCCGGCGGTGGCCATGGCTGGATGGCCCTGGCAGCACACCGCCAGGCGACCGTCCGGGCTGGCAATCAGGCTGCCGGCGCCCTTGAGGACGACCGTAGCGGCGTACTGTTCGCTCAGCGCACGGGCCGCCGCCGGACGGTCAGCCTGCACCTGGGCCGTGGATATCCCCAGCAACCGCGCCGCCTCCCCCGGATGCGGTGTGATGACACAATCCCCCGGCAGACTGACAGCGCCGCTGCCCAGCAGGTTCAGCGCATCGGCATCCCAGACCTGCGGCAGCGGCGCATTGGCCGCCGCCGACAACAGGCTGCGCCCCCACGCGGCCTGGCCCAGGCCCGGACCGACCACCACGACACTGGCTTGCTTAAGCAGGCCCATCAATTGGTTGGCCGAATGCGTGCCCTGCACCATGACCTCGGGCAAGCGCGTCAAGGCCGACGCTACATGCTCGCTGCGGGTGGCCATGGACACCATGCCCGCGCCGCAGCGCAGGGCGCTTTCGGCGCTCATCTGGATCGCGCCGCCAAAACCCCGATCGCCGCCGATCAGCAACACATGGCCGAACTTGCCCTTGTGGGCGGTGGCGGCGCGCGATGCCAGGCGTGGCAGATTGTGCGCCGAGAGCAGTCGAGCGCTGACCGGCGCCGACTCGACGAGATCCGGGTCGGCCTGCAGGTCGTTGAACACCGGCTCACCGACCCGGTCCGCCGCTTCGCCGGTGAACAGCCCCAGCTTCAGGCCGATGAAGGTGACGGTCAGGTCGGCCGTCACCGCCGTGCCCAGCACCCTTCCGGTGTCGGCACACAAGCCCGAGGGAATGTCCACCGCCGCCACCGGCAGGCCACTGACGTTAATGGTGTCAATGGCACGCACATACGGTTCGCGAACCTCGCCGCTCAGGCCAGTGCCGAGCAATGCGTCCAGCAGCACGCCGCGCAATTCGGATTCGTCCGACCACGGCTCCACCGGTACACCCACGGCAATGGCTTCGGCGTGGGCATTGGCGGCATCCCCCTGCAATCGCCGGGGCTCGCCCACCGCCAGCACCCGCACCGTCCAGCCCGCACGGCGCGCCAGGGTCGCAACCAGGTAGCCGTCGCCGGCGTTGTTGCCGTGACCGGCAAGTACGGTCAATTCACGGGCATCGGGCCAGCGCCGGACGATTGCGCGCCAGGTGGCGCGGGCCGCGCGCTGCATCAATTCGAAGCCGGTGGTGCCTGCCGCGATCAGTTGCGCGTCGAGGGCCCGCACTTGCGCGGCGCTGTACAGCGCGTCGGGAAAATCATCTTTAGTGTGCGGCATGCGTCTTCGGGCTCCGATGTCTGGCAGAATTATACGCATCTCAGCTCCGGTTTCTCTCGCCTCATGCCCGCCATCCCCACAGACCTCCCCGCCCTCGCCCAATCCATCAAGGAGTGGGGCCGCGAGCTGGGCTTCCAGCAGGTCGGCATCAGCGGCCTGGACCTCGCCGAGCATGAACGGCACCTGCAACGCTGGCTCGAAGCGGGCTACCACGGCGAAATGGACTACATGGGTGCCCATGGCAGCAAGCGCTCGCACCCCGAAGAACTGGTGCCCGGCACCCTGCGGGTGGTGTCCCTGCGCATGGACTACTTGCCGGGCGACACCCAGATGGCGCAAATGCTCGGCCAACCGGAAAAAGCCTACGTCTCGCGTTATGCATTGGGCCGCGATTACCACAAATTGATCCGCAAGCGCGTGCAACAACTGGCCGAAAAAATCCAGGCCGTCATCGGCCCCTTCGGTTATCGCGCCTTCGTCGACAGCGCTCCGGTCCTGGAGAAAGCCATCGCCGAACAGGCCGGGCTTGGCTGGATCGGTAAAAACACCCTGGTACTGAACCGCAAGGCCGGCAGTTACTTCTTCCTGAGCGAGCTGTTCGTCGACCTGCCGCTGCCGACAGATCCACCCCATGCCAGCGAGCATTGTGGAAAATGCACCGCCTGCCTGGACATTTGTCCGACGAACGCCTTCGTCGGGCCCTACGTGCTGGATGCCCGTCGCTGCATTTCCTACCTGACCATCGAGCTCAAAAGCGCCATTCCGGAGGCATTGCGACCGTTGATCGGCAACCGAGTGTTCGGTTGCGACGACTGCCAGATCGTCTGCCCCTGGAACCGCTTCGCCCGCCCCTCTGGCGAGAGCGACTTCAAGCCTCGCCATAACCTCGACAACGCCGGCCTGGCCGAGCTGTTCCTGTGGGACGAGCAAACGTTCCTCAGCAGCACCGAAGGCTCGCCGCTGCGGCGGGCCGGATACGAACGCTGGCTGCGCAACCTGGCGGTCGGCCTGGGCAACGCCCCCTCAACCATCCCGGTGTTGCAGGCGCTGGAAGCGCGGCGCGACTACCCCTCGGAATTGGTGCGCGAACATGTCGAATGGGCGCTGCGCCAGCATGCGCAACGTCAGACCTCGTCGTTATAGACGAACTTGGGCATTTCCCAGTGAAAGCGGATCGCCAGGAGCCGCAGCAGGAAACCGCCGAACAAGGTGATGAGGATCGCCTGTTCGCTCGGCAATTGCAGGTAGACACAGAGCAGGTAGCACCACGCCGCGGCAAACGAGACGCTGGCGTACAACTCGCGACGGAAGATCAGTGGAATATCGTTGCAGAAGATGTCCCGCAGGATGCCGCCAAACACCCCGGTGATCACCCCGCTGACCGAGGCCACCAGCATGCCGTGGCCCATTTCCAGGGCCGTCATGCAGCCGATCAGGGTGAACGCCACCAGACCCAGGGCGTCGAGCACCAGGAACAACGAGCGCAGATGGCGCATCCAGCGCGCCAGGAAAACCGTCAGCATCGCCGCCGCGGTGGTCAGCACCAGGTACTCCGGGTGTTTGACCCAGGTGAGCGGGTAATGCCCGAGCAACACGTCACGCACCGAGCCGCCACCCAGCGCGGTGACGCAGGCAATCAGCACCACGCCAAACCAGTCCATGCCGCGACGCCCGGCAGACAGGGCGCCGGTCATGGCTTCGGCGGTGATGGCGATCAGGTAAAGCATCAACAACATGATGGCGGTCCTTGCAGGAGGGCGCGCAGTCTAGCCATTTCGGACAGGCACCAAAAGAGGGCAGCTCCGACATCCCCAACACGGAACCCGTGGCGAGGGGATTTATCCCCGTTGGGCTGCGCAGCAGCCCCTGATACGCCTGACCAAGCGACCTGACACACGGGGTATCAGGTTTTTGGGGCTGCTACGCAGCCCAACGGGGATAAATCCCCTCGCCACAAGAGCGGAGCAAGCTCCCTCGCCACAACAGCAATCTCGCTGGGTGCCGGTCAGAACTTGATGAAATGCTTGCGGTAATGCTGCAACTCGGCGATGGACTCGCGGATGTCGTCCAGGGCCAGGTGGCTGCCGCCTTTCTGGAAACTGTCACGCACGTGTGGCGCCCAGCGAGCCGCCAGTTCCTTGAGGGTGGAGACGTCCAGGTTGCGGTAATGGAAGTAGCTTTCCAGGGATTTCATGTGGGTATAAAGGAAGCGGCGGTCCTGGCAGATGCTGTTGCCGCAGATCGGCGACTTGCCTTTCGGCACCCACTGCTCCAGGAAGGCGATGGTCTGGGCCTCGGCCTCGGCCATGCTGATCTTGCTGTCGCGCACTCGCTGGGTCAGGCCCGAGCCGCCGTGCTGGCGGGTATTCCATTCGTCCATGCCGGCGAGGATTTCGTCGCTGTGATGGATCGCAATCACCGGGCCTTCGGCCAGGGTGTTGAGGTCGCTGTCGGTGACGATGGTGGCCATTTCGATGATGACGTCGGTGTCAGGGTTCAGACCGGTCATTTCCAGGTCGATCCAGATCAGGTTCTGCGGATTTTGCATGGGGGGCTCCTCGGCGTAGCCCAGCAGTTTAGCCTAGGCCGGCCCTCGGGCGTGCTAAACTCGCGGCCGTTTTACCTAATCGCTGCATTTCTTCATACGGAACACCCATGGCCAAACGGCAACTCAATCGTCGTCAGAACTGGCGCATCGAAAAGATCCAGGGCGAACGCGCCGCCCGCGCCGCCAAGCGCGAATCCAGCGCTGTCGAGGCCCTGGAGGGTGGCGACCTGGGCCCTGAACAGACCGGCCTGGTGATCGCGCACTTCGGTGTGCAGGTCGAGGTCGAGGCCCGCGAAGGCGAGTTGGCCGGCCAGGTGTTCCGCTGCCATCTGCGGGCCAACCTGCCGGCACTGGTCACCGGCGACCAGGTGGTCTGGCGCGCCGGCAACCAGGGCATCGGCGTGATCGTGGCGCAATTGCCGCGCCACACCGAGCTGTGCCGTCCGGACAGCCGCGGCCAGCTCAAGCCGGTGGCGGCCAACGTCGACATGATCGTCATCGTGTTCGCCCCGTTGCCCGAGCCCCATGCCAACCTGATCGACCGTTACCTGGTGGCCGCCGAACATGCCGGCATCCGCCCGTTGTTGCTGCTCAACAAGTTCGACCTGATCGACGCGCACAACGCCCCGGCGCTGAACGCCCTGCTGTCGGTCTATCGGGACCTGGGCTATCCGGTGCTGGAAGTCTCGGCCCACCACGGCAACGGCATGGAGCAGTTGCAACGGCAACTGGACGGGCGCATCAGTGTGTTCGTCGGCCAGTCCGGGGTCGGCAAGTCGTCTCTGGTCAACAGCCTGCTGCCAGAGGTCGAGACCCGGGTCGGGCCGCTTTCCGAACTGTCCGGCCAGGGCACCCATACCACCACCACCGCGCGGTTGTTCCACTTCCCCGGCGGCGGTGAACTGATCGACTCGCCGGGCATCCGCGAATTCGGCCTGGGCCACGTCAGCCGGGCCGATGTGGAAGCCGGTTTCATCGAGTTCAACGAGTTGATCGGTACCTGCCGCTTCCGCGACTGCAAGCACGACCGCGAACCCGGTTGCGCCCTGCTCAAGGCCCTGGAAGAAGGCCGCGTGCACCAACAACGGATGAACAGCTACCGCTCGATCATCGCCAGCTTGCCGGACAGCAGTTACTGACTGTAGGAATACACAATTTCCGTGGCGAGGGAGCTTGCTCCCGCTTGAGCGCGAAGCGCTCACCAAAAGGACTGCTTTGCAGCCCGGCGGGAGCAAGCTCCCTCGCCACGGGAATTGCGAAAGATAAAAAAAAGCCGACAGTCATGTCGGCTTTTTCATGGGTCACTGCCCAGGCGTTGCGGGCGGTTTGGGCGCCGCATCGTCAAACAGGTTCAACCGTTCGCGCAGTTCGTGGGCCGGCACCGGTTGCTGGTCCGCCGGCAACGCGTTCGGGTCCACCGCCGCGCCTGACGGCGTTGCCGGGGCTTCACCGGGGGCGCCCTGACCCTGGACAGGGTCTGGCGCCGGGTCGTTGGTTTGCGAACCTTCGATGGCTTTTTGAGCCTTCTTGGTCAGCACCACGATGTCGATACGCCGGTTGATCGGGTTGAACGGGTCCTTGCGGTCGAACAATGCCGAGGAGGCATAACCGACCACCCGCGCCACCTGCTCATCCGGATAACTGCCGGCCACCAGGGCGCGACGTGCGGCGTTGGCGCGGTTGGCAGAGAGCTCCCAGTTACCGTAGTCACCCTTGCCGACGTACGGCTTGGCGTCGGTATGGCCGCTGATGCTGATCTTGTTCGGCACCGCCTTGATGGTGTCGGCCATGGCCAGCAGGATGTCCTCGAAATAAGGCTTCAGGCGCGCGCTGCCGGAGTCGAACATCGGCCGGTTCTCGGCATCCGTGATCTGGATGCGCAAGCCGTTCGGCGTGATCTCGAACAGGATCTGGTCCTTGAACTTCTGCAATTGCGGGTTCTCGTCGACCTTGTTCTGCAACTCCTGCAGCAGCAATTCCAGGCGCTCGCGCTCGACCTGCTCGGCCATGCCCTCGACCTGATCGGTGTCCACCGTCACCTTGTCGGGCTGTGGCTGGGACTTGACTTCAGGGTTGAGGGTATTGTCCGGCGCCAGGGTCGGCGAACCACCCAGGTCGATGATGTAGGGCGTGCCACTTTCGGAGAAGCCGATCGGGTCCTTGAAGTAACCGGCGATGGCGATTTTCTGCTCCGGGGTGGCCGTGGACAGCAGCCACAGCACCAGGAAGAACGCCATCATCGCCGTCGCGAAGTCGGCGAAGGCGATTTTCCAGGCACCCCCGTGGTGTCCAGCGGCGATGCGCTTGACACGCTTGATGATGATCGGCTGGTTATTTTCCATATCAGCGACCGCGAACTGCTTGTTCCAGCTCGGCGAAGCTTGGACGGTGCGCCGGGTACAGGACCTTGCGGCCGAACTCCACCGCCAGCGACGGCGGCATGCCCGAGGCAGACGCTACCAGGGAGGCCTTGATGGCCTCGTAGACGTTCAGTTCTTCCTTGGCGTCATGGGCCAGGGAATGGGCCAGGGGACCGAAGAAGCCATACGCCGCCAGGATACCGAAGAAGGTCCCCACCAGCGCCGCACCCACGTGCAAGCCGATGGACGCCTGGTCGCCTTCGCCCAGGGACGCCATGGTCACCACGATCCCCAGTACCGCCGCAACGATACCGAAGCCGGGCATGCCATCAGCGATGCCGGTGACCGCGTGGGATGGGTGTTCCAGGTCTTCCTTCAGGTTGTAGAGCTCCATGTCGAACAGCCCTTCGAGCTCATGGGGCGCCATGTTGCCCGAGGACATGATCCGCAGGTAATCGCAGATGAACGCCGTCATGCGGGCGTCCTTGAGCACGGCTGGGTACTTGGCGAAGATCGGGCTGGCGGCGGCGTCTTCGATATCGCCTTCGATCGCCATCATGCCTTCGCGGCGGCTTTTGTTGAGGATCTCGTACACCAGCCCCAGCACCTCGATGTAGAAGGTATGGGTGAAGCGCGAGCTGAACATGGTCAAGGATTTCTTGATCACGTGCATGGTCATATAGCCAGGGTTGGCCTGCAGGAAAGCGCCAAAGGCCGCACCGCCGATGATCATCACCTCGAAGGGCTGGATCAGGGCGGCAATCTTGCCATGGGAGAGCACGTATCCGCCGAGCACGCTCGCGAACACGACAATGATGCCGATAATTTTAGCCATAGATAGAAAGTACTTATTTAAGTCGGGTTCAAGGTCATATTCGGAAGCTGAAAAATCTCTTCTTCTACTTATCGGCAAAACTGCGCCAGACTATAGCCAGTTCCGGCGAAAAGCCAATTTGCCCCGTTCCGGGCGTAGATAATTCATGGGATGATCGCGTCCAACCATGGCTAATGTATCGAACGTCCCGACTCCAAGACCGTCCACCCTCGAAGGCTGGGTAAAGCTGCTCCAGGGTGTCCACCTGCCGGTGCCCCAGGCCAGCCACGACCTGGTCTGCAAGGCGCTTGCCGACAGCCGCCGCTCGTTGCGCGACATCGCCGAGCTGATGCAGGAAAGCCCAGCCCTGGCCCTGAGCGTCATCCGCGAAGCCAACCATCACACCCATGGCAGCCTCGCCGAACCGGCGGAAAACCTTGAAGTCGCCCTCAACCGCCTCGGCCTCAAGCGCACCGAGCAATTGCTCGCGCGCCTGCCTTCGCTGCCCGAGCAGCAGATCCCCGTGACCCTGCGCCAACTGCAACTGATCAGCCAGCACGCCACGCAACAGGCCAACGGTTTTTTCTCCAGCCGCCTGGCGCGGTTGTGGCAGGACATCCACTGGGGCAGCCTGTTGTTCCTCTCGCCGCTCTGGCCCCTGGCCCTGACGCACCCGCGGCTGCTCGGGGAGTGGGAGCTGCGAGTCATCCATAAAGGCCAGTCGGCCAGCCAGGTCGAGCGCGAACTGTTCGGCGTCGGCTTGCTGCACATCTGCCTGGGCGTGGTCGAAGCCTGGCGCCTGCCGATCTGGGTGGTGCAAGGCTACCGCTTGCTGCTCAACGAACGGCGCGAATTGGTGAAAGTGCTGCGTATCGCTCGGGACAGCGAGCACCCGTTGCGCCAGCAGAATCGCCTGGACGATGACCCGACCCTGCGGCGCTGGCTCAATCAGCCGGCCAACACCGTGCTGCTGGCCAACGGCCTGGCCCTTTCCGCGCACCAGGCCTGGGACGCCCCTCACATCGCCCGCTGGCAATACCTCACCAGTTTGTATCTGCAAATTTCAATGGACGATGTCCAGCAGCAACTGCACCAACAGGCCGCCAACAGCGCCCGGCAACACGCCATGCCAGACCTCTGGCACCCGGCCGAGGCCCTGATCTGGCCCTGGGGCAGTCGCCGCGTCCAGCCCGGCCAACGGTCGACGCCCCCGCCCAGCGCCCCGGACCTGAGCCAGTGGCGCAAGCAATGCTCGGCCCTGCTGGTGGAACCGAGCCCGTTCAGCAACGCCATGCACCTGACCAGTTCGGCTCGCGATGTGCTGGCGGCCTGTGGCATGCGCCGGGTGATGATCCTGATGGCCGACCGCAGCCAGACCAGCGTGCGCGTGCACCAAACCGCCGGCCTGGCGAAAGAGGTCGCGGCGATGAGTTTCCCCATCGCCCAGAGCAAGGTCTTGCAGCGGTTGCTGGCCCAACAGGCCCAGGTACGCCTGAACCCGGACAACAATGCCCAGTTCTCCGCGTTACTGCCGCCGGACCTGCGCGCCCTGTTCAAGGGCGAGCACCTGCTGCTGCGCTCACTGACCTGCAACGGCCGGGTGATCATGCTCGTCGTCGTGGACCAGGGCGGCGGCCCTTTCTCGGACGTCACCGTGCAGGCCTTCGGCAAAACCGTGCAATGCATCGAAAGGGCCCTGCACACCTTTACCAACCGGGGCCGTTGAACTTGCTACAATCCTTTCCCTTTGCGCCCCTGGAGACCTCACATGCCTGACTTCTCTGGCTTGCCGCTGGTGATCGAGCCGAGCGAGCTGCTGCCGCGCCTCGACGCCCGCGAACTGATCCTGGTGGACCTGACCAGCGCCGCCCGCTACAGCGCCGGGCACATTCCCGGCGCCCGCTTCGTCGACCCCAAGCGCACGCAACTGGGCCAGCCACCGGCGCCGGGCCTGTTGCCGGCAAAAGCCGACCTGGAGGCCCTGTTCGGCGAACTCGGGCACCACCCGGACGCGGTGTACGTGGTGTACGACGATGAAGGCGGCGGTTGGGCCGGACGGTTCATCTGGCTGCTGGACGTGATCGGCCACGGCAATTACCACTACCTCGACGGCGGCCTGCTGGCCTGGCTGGACGAGGGCCTGCCGGTGTCCACCGACGCACCCGCGCCCGGCGCCGGCCCGGTGAGCCTAACGTTGCACGACGCGCCAACCGCCACCCGCGAATACCTGCAAAGCCGCCTCGGCGCCGCCGACCTGGCCATCTGGGACGCGCGCGGCCCACTGGAGTACTCCGGCGAGAAAGTCGTCGCGGCCAGGGGCGGGCACATTCCCGGCGCAGTCAATTTCGAATGGACGGCCGGCATGGACCAGGCCCGCAGCCTGCGCATCCGCAAGGATATGCCGCAGATCCTCGAACAACTGGGCATCACGCCCGACAAAGAAATCATCACCCACTGCCAGACCCACCATCGTTCTGGCTTCACCTATCTTGTGGCCAAGGCGCTCGGTTATCCGAGGGTCAAAGGCTATGCCGGTTCCTGGGGCGAATGGGGCAACCACCCCGACACCCCCATCGAACGTTGAAGGCTCTTAAGGACCGTTAATGAAAAACCGTTTGTTCATCCTCTCTCAGTACCTGCTGCCCCACCACCTGCTGTCGCGGCTGGCCGGTTGCATTGCCGAATGCCGCGTGCGCTGGTTCAAGAATGCCTTCACCGCGTGGTTCGCCAAGCGCTATCAAGTGGACATGTCCCAGGCCCTGGTGGAAGACCTGACCGCCTACGAACACTTCAACGCGTTCTTCACCCGCGCTCTGAAAGACGGCGCGCGGCCGCTGGACGAAACCCCGGGCGCGATCCTCTGCCCGGCCGACGGCGCGGTCAGCCAGCTTGGCCCGATCGAGCATGGCCGGGTGTTCCAGGCCAAGGGCCACAGCTTCAGCGTGCTGGAGCTGCTGGGCGGCGATGCGGCCAATGCCGCGCCGTTCATGGGCGGTGATTTCGCCACGATCTACCTGTCCCCGAAGGACTACCACCGCGTGCACATGCCGCTGGCCGGCGCCCTGCGGGAGATGGTCTACATTCCCGGACGGATTTTCTCGGTGAACCAGACCACGGCCGAAAACGTGCCGGAGCTGTTCGCCCGCAACGAACGCGTGGCGTGCATCTTCGACACCGAACGCGGGCCAATGGCCGTGGTGCTGGTGGGAGCGATGATCGTGGCCTCGATCGAGACCGTCTGGGCCGGTTTGGTCACGCCGCCCAAGCGTGAACTGAAGACGTTCCGCTACGACGAAGCGGCCCGTGCACCGATCCACCTGGAAAAAGGGGCCGAACTGGGGCGCTTCAAGCTGGGTTCCACCGCCATCGTGCTGTTCGGGCCGAACCAGGTGAAATGGGTTGAAAGCCTGGTGGCCGGTTCGCCGGTGCAGATGGGCCAAGGCCTGGCACTGCCAAAGGCCTGAGTAAAAGATCAAATGTGGGAGCGAGCTTGCTCGCGATGGCGATATAACAGTCACCTCGATGGCGACTGTCCTGGCGTCATCGCGAGCAAGCTCGCTCCCACAGGGTATCCAGCATAGATAGCGCACCTCCTTCGGCTACAACTGCTAGAGTTGGAACATCACGTTTGTTTCCCGCCGGAGCCCGTCCACGGCATGAATGAGACCAGCCCTCTCCAGTTGCTGCGTGTCCTGTCCCCGACGCAATCGCGCCTGTCGTTCTGCGAAGCCTCGCCGCGCGACCTCAAGCGCTGGATCGCCGACCTGCCCAAGGCCAACATCGGCGAAACCGCCCGCCTGTTGTACCAGGCCCTTGGCGAACTCAACCAGTTGCTCACGCCCAGCGACAATCGCCTGCAATTGCTCGAATTGCTGCGCCCCGAGGTGTATTACGTCTGCAAGCACCTGGAGCGGCACTTCCTGCAACAGGCCATCGTGCTGGATGACCGCTCGCGCAAGATCGTCAACCTCTGCCAGGCCCTGCAAACCCAGCTAGCGATGGGTTACAAACAGATCGTGGCACGCATCGCATCCAAGTACACCAAGGACCGCGCCCGCCTGCTCAGCACCGCATTGCAGCGCGCCATGCACGCCCTCGATGGCCCGCTGATTCGCGCCAGCCAGCTCTACAGCCCTGTGCCTGAAGGCTTGTGGCTCGATTTGCACCAGTTATACCGGATTGCCTGCCAGCACCGCTTGCAACAACAAAGCGTGAGCGACGAACTGGCCAGCCAGGTTCACCAGTTGAGCCCCGAGCAAACCTACATCGTCGCCCTGTTGCTGGGCGCCTCACGCAGCAATCAGCTACGCCAGGGCCAGATCGCGCGACTGGCCGAAGCCCTGGAGGCGTGGAGCCAGTGGGTCAGGCTCGACCCTGCCAGCAACGCCACCAGCCTGTTCGCCGTCGCCGCGGAACTGGATGTCGGGCCACGCTACCGCTCCAAGTTCAGGGCCGAGCAGCAACCGACATTGCAGGGCTTCGATCCGCAGCCATTGGTGCGCATGATCGCCACCCACCTGGAACAGCCGGCCGCCCCGGCCCTGTCGGTACCGGCCGGGATGAACACCGACACCTTGAATCACTTGCAGGCGGCCTGGGGCGAGGCGGCCGAGCGAAGCTTCCAGCGCATGGAAGGCAACGGGACATTGACGCTGTGCGTGGGCATGAGTGCGCTGCACTACTACCTCGGCGGTGAACGCTCGTTCAGCGAAATCCTGAAGAAACCCACCACGCGCAAGGCCCGGTTCGAAGCCGCGCCAACCAAGCACAGCGACACTTGGGGCCAGGCCTTCGACGCCGCACCCAACGGAGACAACGAACTGCTGCCCTATGAGGAAATCGAGTACCCGGCCAATCCATCCGATGAGGACAGCAGCAGTTCCGACCGCCAGCATCACTTTCCCACCTATGACCTGCCGATCATCAACCACAGCCCGGGTGGGTATTGCCTAGGCTGGCCGAAAGAGGTGCCGGAGCAACTGCAAGCCGGGGAAATGATCGGTATCCGGGACGCCAGCGATCAATCCTGGAGCATCGCCGTCGTGCGCTGGATCCGACAGGTGCGCAACGGCGCCATGCAAATGGGTATCGAGCTGGTGGCACCTTATGCCCAGCCCTGCGGCCTGCAACTGGTGCGCGAAGAGAACGAGCACGGCCACTACCTGCGCGGGCTGCTGCTGCCGGAGATCAGCGCCGTCGACCTGCCCCCCACCATGATTGCCCCGCGCCTGCCCTTCCAGGAGGGCCAGCGCGTGCTGATCAACACCAACGGCCAGGAGCACCGCGCCGGGCTGGACCGCCGGATCACCAGCACTCACAGCTTCAATCAGTTTTCCTATCACCAGGAGAACGCAGGCGACACCCAGGGCGGCGGCGAAGCGGAGGGGGATTTCGATTCGTTGTGGAAGTCGCTCTAAGGCCAGACACAGCCCCTGTGGCGAGGGGATTTATCCCCTCACCACAGATAAATCCTCTCAGCACAAGGAACAGTGTAGCGCCGTCTCAAAGCTGCCCGTCGCGATCCCGGAAGCCCAGCAGATACAGCACCCCATCCAGGCCCAGGGTCGAGATGGCCTGACGGGCCGATTGCTTGACCAGTGGCTTGGCGCGGAACGCCACGCCCAGTCCCGCGATGGCCAGCATCGGCAGGTCGTTGGCGCCGTCGCCCACGGCAATGGTCTGTTCCAGGCGCAAGCCTTCCTTTTGCGCCAGCTCACGCAACAGGTCCGCCTTGCGCTGGGCGTCGACGATCGGCTCGACGGCCACGCCGGTCACCTTGCCGTCCACCACTTCCAGCTCGTTGGCGAACACGTAGTCGATGCCGAGCTTGGCCTGCAACTGCTTGGCGAAGTAGGTGAAACCGCCCGAAAGGATGGCGGTCTTGTAGCCCAGGCGCTTGAGTTCGGCGAACAGCGTCTCGGCGCCTTCGGTCAGGCGCAGGGAGGCGCCGATGGCGTCCAGTACGCTGACGTCCAGGCCTTGCAGCAGCGCCAGGCGCTCCTTGAAGCTGGCGCGAAAATCCAGCTCGCCGGCCATCGCCCGCTCGGTGATCGCCGAGACCTTGTCGCCCACCCCTGCGGCCTTGGCCAGCTCATCGATGACTTCGGCTTCGATCAGCGTCGAGTCCATGTCGAACACCGCCAGGCGCCGGTTACGGCGGAACAGCGAATCTTCCTGGAAGGCGATGTCGACGTTCAGCTCCTGGGCCACGCTGAGGAACTCGGCCCGCAGCGCCTGGGGATCGGCCGGTTCGCCGCGCACGGAGAACTCGATGCAGCCCTTGCCCTTGTCGTCCGGCGTGTCCAGGGGCATGCGCCCGGACAAACGGTCGATGTGGTCGATGTTCAAGTCATATTTGGCGGTGATCGAGCTGACGCGCTGCAACTGCTCGGCGGTGACCTTGCGGGTCAGCAGGGTCACGATGTGGCGCTTCTTGCCCTGGCCGGCGACCCAGTGCTGGTAATCGGCTTCGGAAACCGGGGTGAAGCGAACCTGCTGGTCAAGCTTGTAGGCGGTGAACAGGATGTCCTTGAGCACCGACTTGCTGTGTTCGGCGTCCGGGATTTCAACCAGGATGCCGAACGACAGCGTGTCATGGATCACCGCCTGACCGATGTCGAGAATGTTCACACCACCCTGGGCCAGAACGCCGGTAATGGCCGCAGTCAGACCCGGACGGTCGCTGCCAGTGATGTTTATCAGGACGATTTCGCGCAAGGCGCACCCCCGCAGGTGGAAAAAAACCGCATTCTACCCACATTCAGTGACCATCGGGCACCGCCAGTGCTTTGCCGGTCATGGGGCTGTCGCTATACTGCGCGTCAATTTCACGGACAAAGAGCCGAGCTCAGTGAACCGGCCCACGCCAGTCAAAACCGACAATTTCTTCCTGCTGATCTTCCGTGCACTGCGCCACCGTCGCGTGCCGATTGCATTGCGCATTGCCAGCCATAACGTGATCCTGGTCGCCCTGGCCCTGGTCATCTATGCCTGCGTGATGGGCCTGCAGTTCAAGCAGGCGATGCACGAGCAGGCCGATGCCCTGGGTGAGAGCCTCACGACCCAGACCGCCACGTCCGCCACCGAGTTGCTGGTGTCCAACGACATCCTCAGCCTCAACGTGCTGCTCAACAACCTGACCAAGAACAAGCTGGTGGCCCACGCGGCCATCTACAGCGTCGACAACCGCATCCTCGCCGAGGCCGGCCAGCGGCCCAAGCCTGGCCTTTTGGGCGAGTCCGGCGGCATGTACCAGAGCAAGATCACCTTCCAGGACGTGACGGCCGGGCAACTGCGCATCAGCCTGGACATGGACCAGTTCCAGCAACCGATGACCATCAGCCTGCAAAGCATGGGCATCCTCAGCGCGATACTGCTGGCGCTGGCCCTGGCCTTGAGCCTGCGCCTGGGCCGGCACATCTCCACGCCGCTGTTGCAATTGCGCGTCTGGCTGCGGGACATCGACGAACACACCCCGGCCACCCAGCGCCAGGACGAAATCGGCGACCTGGCCCGGCAACTGCACGCCAGCTTCGCTCCGGAGCCGGCCCCCGTGCCCGAGCCCGAAGCGCTCGACTACGTCGACGAAGACGAGGCCGAGCCGGGCTTCGAAGTGCGTAACCTGCGCGATCCCGGCTTCGACGAGAGCCCGCCGATGCCCGCCGCCAGACCGGCGCCCCGCCATGTGGTGCGCACGGTCGAAGACGATGAAGACGACGACGCCTTCGCCGACCTGCGTGACGATTCGATCAGCGGCGAAGCGAAGCCGCTCGTCAAGCCCGTCGTCTCGAACCTGCCCCAGCACAGCGCCGTACTGGCCGTGCAACTGGGCGCCCAGGATCAACTGCGACGCCTGCCCCAGGCACGCCTGAAGGAGTTGCTCGAGCGCTACCGTGACTGCCTCGACCAGGCCGCCTCGCTCTACCAGGGCGAACTGCACACCTTGAACGACGGCAGCACGTTGATGCTGTTCCACACCGAGGACAGTGGTGACGACTACCTGACCAACGCCATCTGCTGCGGTGAGTTGCTGCGGGCGCTGGGCCACCAGTTGCAGATCGAGGTCGCGGACAGCGGCATCACCCTGCAACTGCAATTGGGCCTGACCCTGGGTGACGGCCTGTTCGGCCTCAGCCAGATCGACCTGCTGCTGACCGAAACCGCACAGGACGCCCTGGCGCTGTCGCAACACAGCCGCAACCTGCTGCTGGTGGAGCGCAAGATCAACGACGACGCGTTGATCCGCCAACGCGCCCGTATCCGCCCCATCGCCAGCCCTGAAGGCGCATGCTGCGTGGAACGGCTGATGGAGCCTTACCCGTCGCTGCTGGAGCGGCAACTGGCGCGGATGCACGAGCGCCAGGCCTAACCCCGGCCGCTTTTGGAATGACGAAGCCCGCAGATGAGTGATTGTCTGCGGGCTTTTTTGTGGGCCGCGCCGGCCTCTTCGCGGGCAAGCCCGCTCCCACATTTAATCCTCGGCAGGATTAGGTTCTGTGGTCATGAAGGACCTTGTGGGAGCGGGCTTGCCCGCGAAGGGGCCAGCACAAGCGTGGAAGCCCCTCCCCCAGAAACAACAAAGCCCGCATCAACGCGGGCTTGCTTCACGGCTATCCAGCCATCAGAACCTGAACACTTCCATGTCCGTGCGAATCGGCAGGGCCATCGGGATTTTCGGCGATTTTTCCGGCGCAGCGGGCTTGGCCTGGGTCGGTGCGGTTTTACGCGGCGTATCGACGATCGGAGGCTGGTTGGCCAACGGCTTGAGGGACACGGACAACTGCTCGGCCAGGCGTTGCAGCAGTACACCTTGGGCCTGGACTTGCGCCGCGGTGGTCCCGGCGTGTTGCTCTTGCAGATGCACGATACGGTTCTCGCGAACCTTGCCCCGACGGTCGATCAACCGCCACTGGGCATCGAGCACCGCAGGCTGGCTCTTGCCCGAGTCCAGGCGGGTGATCGACAGCAGCACTTGGACATCCGGGGTGAAACCCTGGGTGGCCGGCGCCAGCACCACGCGCTGGCTGTCCAGTTGCCCGGCGACCTGGCGCAACAGCAATTGGTCGATGTCCGAAGACAGGCTACCGGCCCAGCGGCCGTCCGTGGCAGCCTGCAGGCTGCCGTCTGGCTGGCGTTGCAACAGGGTTTCGCGTTGCAGGTAATCGGCGATCAATACCGGCCCCAGCAATACCGCCATGCCTGTGCTTTGCGCAGGCTGGGCGGGCGTCCCGCTGTCGAGTTGATACAGCGACACCGGCTGATGGACGCTGCAACCCGCCAGGCCAAGCAGGCCGGCGAGCCATAAAATAGGAAGGCGCAGAGCAGTCATCGTTCCATCCAGGTGGCGGCCACAAGGCCTGCCACAGTGAAAAAATACTCGGTCATTATGAAGAACGCTCGGCCACGCCGGCGCTTGAAAGGGCCTATCATCCGTGAATATGCGTTCCGACTCCAGCGCCAAAGCGTCGGTCTGCGCCTTTTAATCGCAGACCGAGCCCTCTAGTACGCCTAATTCAAGTTTTCGACGAGCAGTGCATCGACCCGCTGAAACCCCCTCGGAAGCTTGTTGCCGCGCCGACCGCGTTCACCCTTGTAATGCTCAAGATCATCCGCCTTGAGCGAGAGCGTACGCTTTCCAGCCTGCAGCACAAGCGTGGCGCCCTCCGGCAACACTGCAATATCCGTGACATATTCCTCACGGCTCGCCACCCGTTCGCCGGAAATCCCGATAATCTTATTGCCTTTGCCTTTACCTAATTGTGGCAGGTCGCTGATTTTGAAGACCAGCAGTCGGCCCTCGGTGGTCACCGACGCCAACCAGTTGTTCTCGCGATCGGCCACGGGCCGGGGTGCGATGACCTTGGCGTTGTTCGGCAGGCTCAACAACGCCTTGCCCGCCTTGTTCTTGGCTTGCAGATCCTCGCCCTTGACCACGAAGCCGTACCCGGCGTCCGAGGCAATCACGTACAGCCCGTCATCATCAGGCATCAGCACGCATTCAAAAGTTGCACCCGGCGGGGGCGTCAATCGACCGGTCAGCGGCTCGCCCTGGCCACGCGCCGATGGCAGGGTATGGGCCGGCACCGAGTAACTGCGCCCGGTGGAGTCGACAAACACCGCGAACTGGTTGGACCGCCCGGCCGCCAAGGCCTTGAAACCGTCCCCGGCCTTATAGGAAAGCCCCGTGGCATCGATGTCATGCCCCTTGGCAGAGCGCACCCAGCCTTTTTCCGACAGCACTACGGTCACTTTCTCGTTCGGCAGCAGGTCGTGCTCCGTCAATGCTTTGGCTTCGGCGCGCTCGACGATCGGCGAGCGGCGGTCGTCGCCGTAGGTTTCGGCGTCCTTGAGCAATTCGGCGCGCACCAGCTTCTTGAGCTTGGCTTCGCTGCCCAACAGGGCTTGCAGCTTGGCTTGTTCCTTGAGCAGTTCGTCCTGCTCGGCCCGCAGCTTCATCTCTTCCAGCCGCGCCAACTGCCGCAAGCGGGTGTCGAGGATGTAGTCGGCCTGGATTTCGCTCAGGTCGAAGCGCGCGATCAAGCTGGCCTTCGGGTGTTCCTCGGTGCGGATGATGTGGATCACTTCGTCCAGGTTGAGGTACGCGATCAGCAAGCCGTCCAACAGGTGCAGGCGACGCTCGACCTTGTCCAGGCGAAATTGCAGGCGTCGACGCACGGTCTTGACCCGGAATTCCAGCCATTCCACCAGCAACGCCCGCAGGTTCTTGAGCTGCGGCTTGCCGTCCAGGCCAATGATGTTGATGTTGACCCGGTAGCTGGTCTCCAGGTCGGTGCTGGCGAACAGGTGCTGCATCAGCGCCTCATGATCGACCCGGCTGTTGACCGGGATGATCACGATGCGGCAAGGATTCTCGTGGTCGGATTCATCGCGCAGGTCGGCCACTTGCGGCGCTTTCGACGGTTTTGCCTGCATCATCGCGGCAATCTGCTCCAGCACCTTGGCTCCGGAGACCTGGTGCGGCAGCGCGGTGACGATGATGTCGCCGTCCTCGATATGGTACACAGCGCGCATGCGCACCGAACCGCGACCGGTCTCGTAGATCTTCAACAGGTCGGCGCGCGGCGTGATGATTTCCGCTTCGGTCGGATAATCCGGACCCTGGATGTGCTCGCAGAGCTGCTCCACCGTGGCTTTGGGCTCGTCCAGCAGGCGCACGCATGCCGTGGCGACTTCCCGCAGGTTGTGCGGCGGCACATCGGTGGCCATGCCGACGGCGATGCCGGTGGTGCCATTGAGGAGAATATTCGGCAAACGGGCCGGCAACACCAGGGGTTCATCGAGGGTGCCGTCGAAGTTCGGCCCCCAGTCCGCGGTGCCCTGGCCCAGTTCGCTGAGCAGCACTTCGGAATAGCGCGACAGCCGCGCCTCGGTGTAGCGCATGGCCGCGAAAGACTTGGGATCGTCCGGCGCCCCCCAGTTGCCCTGGCCGTCCACCAGGGTGTAGCGGTAGCTGAACGGCTGGGCCATCAGCACCATGGCTTCATAGCAGGCCGAGTCGCCGTGGGGGTGGAACTTGCCGAGCACGTCGCCGACGGTGCGCGCCGACTTCTTGTGTTTGGAATCGGCGTCCAGCCCCAGCTCACTCATGGCATAGACGATCCGCCGCTGGACCGGCTTCAGGCCGTCGCCGATGTGCGGCAAGGCGCGGTCCATGATCACGTACATGGAGTAATTGAGGTAGGCATTTTCGGTGAAGTCAGCCAGCGACCGGCGCTCTACGCCGTCTAAGCTGTCTGCAAGAATGTCGCTCATGCGGGCCTCATCAGTTCGTTGTCTGGCGCAGCAGCATGGTGCCGTCGCGCTGGGTAAATTCAAGTTTGTTCAGGGCGCTCATGCCCAGCAGCACCTGCGTGCCACCCAGGCCTGGCGCCACCAGGGCACGGACATCGCGCAAGACGATGTCACCCAATTGCAGCCGGTCGATGCGGGTGCGATAGCCCTCGCTCAAACCGTTGGCGGTACTCAACGTCACGCCGAAACCTTTTTCCAGCTTGAGGCGCTCGGCCAACTCCACTGGAATCGCCACATCCGTGGCACCGGTGTCGAGCATGAAATCCACCGGCTGGCCGTTGATATGGCCGCTGGCGACGAAATGCCCCTGGGTATTGCCCACCAGCTTCACTTCGATAAACCCTTCGCCCCGTTGCGAATACACCTGGGTGTTGGGGTTCTGCTGACGCTGCTCTACCTGGGCAAAGAAGCGTGTCGCCAGGAACAGGGCCGCGCACCAGGCCAGGATCATCAACACCCGACCGGCGCGCTTGCCCGGCGCCTGTTGGCTCATGGCGCGGCATCCCAGCCGCCGTCTGGCGCCGCAAAGCGCCAGACAATCGGACGCTCTTCGCCGTCGGCCCGTGGCCCGTCGTTGTTGTCCAGGCCGATCCAGGCGCCCTCGGCATCCACCACGAGCGCTTCGGCCAGACCGTAGTCCTGAGAATAGCGGCGATTGTCCTGCAAGGCCTCGGCGGCAAACGACCAGCAACGCTCCACCCTGGCGCTCTGCGGATCACGCCGGCAGACCTGGAAGGCGTTGCGCTCCAGGGTAAACAGCTTGCCATTGAACAATGAAATATCTGCGAAATCCCGGGAAACCGGGCGGGCCTTGGGGAACTGCGCCGGCTGCATCTCCAGTCCCGCTTCGCTCAACAACACGCAGTTGTCATCGCAATCCCACACCGTTTGCTGGCGCTTGATCAGCAACAGGCCACGACGTTCACGCTCGGCCGCCAGCCATAGCTGATCGCCGGCCGGGCTCACCGCCAGACCTTCGAACAGCGCATTGAAATGCAACAACATGCCGCTGGCCCGGGCCTGGCGAATCATTGTCGGGGCGATTTTCAACCAGGACGCCTCGCCGGTCGGCGGCACTTGCAATACCGCCGCGTAGGCCTCGCTGACCACGTAGCGATTGCCGGCGCTGTCGCAACTGATGCCTTCGAAATCCAGCGCGCCACCGCGCAGGAACGATGCAGCCCAGATTCGCGAACGCAAGCCCCAGGGCAAACCGTTGTCGGGCACCTCAGGCACGTCGATGGTCAACGCCTGGGCCTGCCAGACCTTCCCATCGGAGGTGTCCAGGCGATAAATGCGGTCATCGTCGCGATCGGACACCGTCCACATTTCATTGCCACACAGGGCCAACCCGGACAGGTTGCCGCCGCGCATGCCTTCGACGGCGTGCTCGGACAGCAACTTCAATTCCGGTGCCGGTTCTGCGACCACAGCCCCCGCCCACAGCAACAACGCCAGGGCGAAACCGCTGCGCATCAGGCCAGCACCTCGGCCAGGTCGCCCTTGGATTCGAGCCAGGACTTGCGATCGCCAGCGCGTTTCTTCGCCAGCAGCATGTCCATGATTTCCGTCGTGGCCGCGAAATCATCCAGGGTCAGTTGCACCAGGCGACGGGTGTTCGGGTCCATGGTGGTTTCGCGCAGTTGCGGCGGGTTCATCTCACCCAGGCCCTTGAATCGGGTGACCTGTGGCTTGCCGCGCTTCTTCTCGGCCACCAGGCGATCGAGGATGCCGTCGCGCTCGGCTTCGTCCAGGGCGTAATAAATGTCCTTGCCCAGGTCGATGCGGTACAGCGGCGGCATCGCGACGTAGACATGCCCGGCGTCCACCAGCGGACGGAAATGCTGGACAAACAGCGCGCACAGCAGCGTGGCGATGTGCAGGCCGTCGGAGTCGGCGTCGGCGAGGATGCAGATCTTGCCGTAGCGCAACTGGCTCATGTCCTCGGCGCCCGGATCGACGCCGATGGCCACGGCGATGTTGTGCACTTCCTGGCTGGCCAGCACTTCGCTGCCGTCCACTTCCCAGGTATTGAGGATCTTGCCCCGCAGCGGCAGGATCGCCTGGAACTCCTTGTCCCGCGCCTGCTTGGCCGAACCGCCGGCGGAGTCCCCTTCCACCAGGAACAGCTCGGAACGCATCGGATCCTGCCCGGCGCAGTCGGCGAGCTTGCCCGGCAACGCCGGCCCCTGGGTGATGCGCTTGCGCTCGACTTTCTTGCTGGCCTTGAGGCGACGACCGGCGTTGCTGATCGCCAGCTCCGCCAGCGCCAGGCCGGTTTCCGGGTTGGCGTTAAGCCACAGGCTGAAGGCATCCTTGACCACACCGGAAACAAACGCCGCCGCTTCGCGAGACGACAGGCGTTCCTTGGTCTGGCCGGAGAACTGCGGTTCCTGCATCTTCATCGACAGCACGAACGCGATGCGCTCCCACACGTCTTCCGGCGCCAGCTTCACGCCCCGGGGCAGCAGGTTGCGGAACTCGCAGAACTCGCGCATGGCGTCGAGCAGGCCCTGGCGCAAACCGTTGACGTGGGTCCCGCCCTGGGCCGTGGGGATCAGGTTGACGTAGCTTTCCTGGACACTCTCGCCGCCCTCGGGCAGCCACAGCAGCGCCCAGTCCACGGCTTCCTTGTTACCGGCCAGACTGCCGCAGAACGGCTCGTCGGGCAGGCGCTCGAAACCGTTGACCGCGTCCACCAGGTAAGAGCGCAGGCCGTCTTCATAATGCCATTCGACCTTCTCGCCGCTGCCCTTGTCCTCGAAACTGACCAACAACCCCGGGCACAATACGGCCTTGGCCTTGAGCACGTGCTTGAGGCGGCTGACAGAGAACTTCGGCGAATCGAAATACTTCGGGTCCGGGGCGAAATACACGCTGGTCCCGGTGTTGCGCTTGCCGACGCTGCCGACCACTTCCAGCTCGGTGGCCTTGAAGCCATCGGCGAAGGTCATCTGGTATTCGTTGCCGTCACGCTTGACCCGCACCCGGACCTGGGTCGACAAGGCGTTGACCACGGAAATACCCACCCCGTGCAGACCGCCGGAGAACTGGTAGTTCTTGTTGGAAAACTTGCCGCCGGCGTGGAGCTTGGTGAGGATCAGCTCGACGCCCGACACGCCCTCTTCGGGGTGGATGTCCACCGGCATGCCGCGGCCATCATCGCTGACCTCCAGCGAATGGTCGGCGTGCAGGATGACCTGCACCGATTTCGCGTGCCCGGCCAAGGCTTCGTCGACGCTGTTGTCGATGACTTCCTGGGCGAGGTGGTTCGGCCGACTGGTGTCGGTGTACATGCCGGGGCGCTTGCGCACCGGGTCGAGGCCCGAGAGGACTTCGATGGCGTCTGCGTTATAAGAGCTAGCGCTGGGAGTGGCCATGGGGTCTCGTCGTCAGTGTTCAAATGAAAAAGGGGCGATGGTTCACAGCGAGGTGAAGTCGATCGCCTGGTACAAATCGGCGCCAATGCCGGCAAAACCAAGCAGCGCCGGCAGCTGCTGGGCAAACCCCTGGAAACCGTGGTCGCCGCCGGCCTGGATGCGCAACGCACAGGCGCGGTAATACTGTTGGGCGTGGCGATAATCCAGCGTTTCATCACCGGTTTGCAACCATACCTGATACCGCTGCGGATCCTGGGGCGCCGGCACCTCCAACGCGGCCAGGGTCGTGACGTGGTCGTGGGTCAACTCCCAGGTTTCATCGGTGTACAAATTCTTCTGCGTGCCCAGGTAGCCATCGAACATCCGATGGGGGCTGACGGCCGGATTGATCAGCAATGCCTTGAGGCCGTGGCGCTCGGCCAAGTGAGTCGCATAGTAGCCGCCGAGCGAGCTGCCGACCAGCAGCGGACGGCCCAGTTGTGCAATTGCCTGCTCCAATTGGGCCATGGCTTCGCGGGGGTGGTGGTGCAGGGCTGGCACTTGCAACTGATCGCCCAGGCCCAGGCGGGTCATCACGTCGATGAGTTGACGGGCCTTGGTCGAGGCTGGGGCGCTGTTGAAGCCGTGGATGTAGAGGATCGAAGCGGACATGCCAACTTCCTGTGTCGAGGGCAAAGGCCGGAGTTTACAGGGAGTTTGTGGCGGTTTGGGGGATTTGGCCTTATCGTCGGCCCATCTCTATCAGCTGTACTCCGATCCAATTGTGGGAGCGAGCTTGCTCGCGATGGCTGTGTCGTGGTCGACTTGGATTTCCGGGTACATATCCGTTGCTGCGGTAACGGCTGCTTAGGGTTCCGCCCTTACGGCGGGTTACTTTTGGCAAACGCCCCAAAAGTAACCAAAAAGTCTGTGCCCCACCGCTGGGCACCTCGCCAAGGCTCGGTGTTCCCTCACTCCGGCATTGCTCCGTGAGCCCGCCGCGAAGGGCCATCCATGGCCCAGCGCGGCTATCCCGGCATCCATGCCGGGATGCCCACTACGCAACGCCTGCGTTCGGCCCTTGTGGTTAATGGGGCGTTCAAGATCAAAAGCAAAAGCAAAAGCAAAAGCAAATGTTGTCTGGCCTATCGGGGATCGACGACATCAAGTGCTCGGTTTGCCAGCAGCTCACTCAGTTCGACCATCTGCTGGACGCCGAAGGCTATATGCCGGTTGGGGCCTTCCAGATTGAAGGCCAGGTCGCTGAGCATCGCATTGGCCGAGGCCAGGGTTTCGCTGAGGTTGGCCAGGAGGGTTTCGCTATCGAGGTTTTCGACGACGGTGAATAGCTGACCGGGGGATGGTTTCTTTTTGGCCTGGGGTTCTGGGGCGAGGTAGAAGTTGAGGGCGCGTTCGGCGGCTTCGTCAAGTTTCTTGGCATCGAAGCCGGCGTGGGGTGCGGTGGGATCGGTTTTTGGGGGATTGGGGGTAACTTTGAACATGGTGAGGTTCCTTTTACCAAGTGGAACCGCCACATCTCGTTTTCCAGTCGAGAGGTGGCAGCTATGCGAGGGCTGGAAAAACCGAGGTAAAAGGAAAACCCGGCAGACTCGAAAGTCTCCCACGCACAGCCGCCATAACGCAGAACTGCACAGATAAAGCACGGCAGTATCTCACGTGGTGCGCTGTTACGCCTTTTACTCTTCGGGTTTTCCAGGCCCGGTCGCTGATTGCAGCGACCGAAAAAGGTTAGCGATAACCCTTCCCACCCGGCAACCGCCAGAGCTCGTCGGAAAAATCTGCGCGGAGGTCCGACCATTCCCACAGATGCAGGTCGACCGTAAAGCCGCCTTCGCGGGCAAGCCCGCTCCCACAGGGAACCAAGGTCAGCCGCAAGAACAGGCCGGCCACAAGGCCGCCTTGCTTTGCTTTTGCTTTTTGCTTTTTGCTTTTGATCTTGAAGGCCCCGTTAACCACGACGGCCGAACGCAGGCATTGCGCAGTGGGCAACCCGGCATGGATGCCGGGTTAGCCGCGCTGGGCCATGGATGGCCCTTCGCGGCGGGCCCACGGAGCAATGCCGGAGTGAGGGGATGCCGAGCCTAGGCGAGGCACCGAGTGGAGGGGCAAGCCTTTTTGGTTACTTTTGGGGCGTTTGCCAAAAGTAACCCGCCGTAAGGGCGGAACCAGAAGTAGCCGTTACCGCACCAATGGATATGTACTCAATCAACAAAACCCAAGCCAATCACTGGGCCGCCTTCGCGGGCAAGCCCGCTCCCACAGAAAAACTCAATACCCATTGGCCCCATAGTCGACCGCAAACTCAAACCCAACCACCCGCTCAACCCCCGTCTCCAACCGCCCATCCGCCAAAAGCCGCAACCACCGATACCCCGGCACCTGCTCCCCCACCGCAAAATCCACAGAACCAGGCTCAAACTGAATACAGGTCGAAGGCGAAGCCAACAACCTCACCCCATTGCGCACCTGATCAATCTCCTGATGCACATGCCCCCACAGCACCGCCCGCACCTGGGGAAACCGATCCAACACCGCAAACAGCGCCTCAGGATTACGCAACCCGATGGGCTCCATCCACGCACACCCAATCGAAACCGGATGATGATGCAGGCACACCAGATGATGCCGCTCCGGCGCCTCACTCAGGGCATTGGCCAGCAGAATCAGTTGCTCTTCGGCTAAAAACCCCGGCACCGATCCGGGCACGGCGGAGTCGAGCATCGTCACGCGCCAGTTGCCAATGTCCACCACCGGATCGAGCAATGTGCTCTGGACCGCCGCCTGGAGCATCACCTGCGGCTCATCGTGATTGCCCGGCAGCCAGCGCGCCGGAGCGTCGATCCTCGCGCTCATCTGGCGGAA
Source organism: Pseudomonas sp. MS646 (assembly GCF_036693845.1). Lineage (NCBI taxonomy): Bacteria > Pseudomonadati > Pseudomonadota > Gammaproteobacteria > Pseudomonadales > Pseudomonadaceae > Pseudomonas > Pseudomonas sp. MS646. Next base: position 597,854 of record NZ_CP144763.1, on the reverse strand, counting down.
TGCTTCGTAGGATTGCAGCGTACCGTCCTGAGACAAGTCGCCCGTGGCAAGCAGCAGATCTATCTCCGGCTGCTGTTCGAGCACCAGGTCGATGACCGCCCGCAGGCTGTCCCGGGTGTTCATGCCCAGCAACGAGGCATCAGCCTCGGCGTACAGGTGGCTGTCGGAGAGTTGGACCAGCAACGCCGCGTCAGCGGTGGTCAAGGTGGATACGCTCGGCAAATCGCTCACTCCCAGGCGTACTCGCGCCGTTGGATGAAGCCGCAATTATGCTGGGGATAGTCGAAAGGGGAAACCCGCGAACCGGAACCGGTTCACAGACAGGACACCCGCTAGCGAACCACTTCGAATTCGTGACCCAGCGCCAGGCAATGACTCAACCACTCCCCCAGGAACAGGTTCAACTGGGCTTTTTCATCCGGCTGGTGCATCGAGGCATTGGGGTAAGGATAGATGCCGCGAAAGCGTCGTGCATGCTCGGCGCTCACGACTTCGGCCATGCGCGCGTCGTGATAGACCTGAACCTCCAGTTGCGGCACCGGCAGCCACGGCAGGCTGTGCTCCTGGCGCACCTGCAGCGTGGTGGTGTAGGGGCAGGTTTGCAGCACCTCGAGGGCCAGCACGCCGAGCATCTGGTCGCCATGGGTCACCGCGATACGCCGCGGCGCCGGGTCGTTGCGCATGTCGGGCAACAGGCGCATCAGGCGGGCGTAGTTGGCCTCGCAGGCTGCTTGCAGCCCTACCAGGTCGACGCGATAACGATCGCGCAGCTTGCTCAGGACCATAGCCCCCTCACTTCATCGCGGTTCAAGGCCAGCCATTGCAGGGCAATGATGCTGGCTGCGTTGCAGATACGCCCGTCGCGCACCGCTTGCAAGGCGTCTTCAAAAGCCCAGGTTTTCACGCGGATGTCTTCGGCTTCTTCCTCCAGGCCATGCAGGCCGCCGGCCCCCGTGCTGTCGCAGCGCCCCAGGAAAAGATGCACGAATTCATCACTGCCGCCCGGCGAGGGAAAATACTTGGTCATTGGCCACAACGCCGCGAAGACCAGCCCAGCTTCCTCCTGCGCCTCGCGATGAGCAACTTCTTCCGGTTGCTCGTCCTTGTCGATCAGGCCCGCCACCAGTTCTACCAGCCAGGGGTTGGCGGCCTTGTCCATGGCGCCAACGCGAAACTGTTCGATCAACACCACTTCATCGCGCAGCGGGTCATATGGCAATACGCACACCGCGTCATGGCGCACAAACAACTCACGGCTGATTTCACGGCTCATGCCACCGGCGAACAACTCATGGCGCAAGCGGACACGATCGAGCTTGTAGAAACCCTGGAAGCAGTTCTCGCGCTTGACGATGTCCACGGCGCTCGGGGTGGTGTTGGCGAAATCGGTCATGACTGTCCTCGTTTGCGGTGATCAATACGAGGTTCCAACCTCGGCTTCGCGCCATCCTAACGCGCCCGTACCCTTTGATGCAGCCCCTTTCCCGTCATCGGGATGGACGGCCAGGCGCAAAATCACTCTAATGAGCTTAGTGGCGAACTGATTGCCCTGCTGACAGTCGAAGCGGGTAACTTTTCGCCTTTCCCTGTTCCACGAAGGACGCCCATGTCGCTTTTCAGAATTGCCTCGCTGGCCGCCATTGCCCTGACGCTGGGGGCCTGCCAAAGCCTGTTCCAACCCAACTACCGCGCCCCGCTGGAAACCACCCGCGACGCCTCGGAACAATTGCAGCCGGGCTGCGCCAGCGCCGACTGCCCGCTGGTGAACATCGACACCGTGCATTTTCCTGCCGAGCCGGCCTTGGACAGCCTCATTGAAAAACGCCTGCTGCAAATGACTCGCACCACCCCGGACGCCCCGGTCGCGCCCACGCTGGCCGCCTACCGCGAGCAGTTCCTGCGCACCGCGGCGCCGCGCACCAGCAGCTATTTGCAGGCCAAGGTACGTGAGCAGCATGACGGCTTGGTGATCATCGAATTGTCCAGCTACCTGGACACCGGCGGCGCCCACGGCACGCCGGGACGCGGCTTCATCAACTATTCGCGCCAGCAGCACAAAGTGCTGACCCTGGCAGACATGCTGCTGCCGGGCCAGGAAGACGCATTCTGGAAAGCCGCCCAGGTCGCCCACAACAGCTGGTTGATCAGCACCAAGCTGGATCAGGAACCGGACTTCCTGAAACAGTGGTCCTTCCAGAAAACCCCGCACATCGCCCTGACCTATGGCGGGGTGATCCTCAAGTATGAAACCAGCACCATCGCGCCCTACGCCCTGGGCCACATCGAGCTGAAGATCGCCTACCCACGCCTCAACGGCATCCTCAAGCCCGAGCTGTTTCCCGGCCGTAGCTGAACGCCCGGCCCAGCAGCAGTTGCAGCAGCCCTGCCAGCATGAGCGATGGCAGGGTCGCACCGATGTCCGGGTAGACATTGGCGAGCAGGTGATACGTGCTCACCCCACCCAGCCAGGCCAACAGTGCCGGCCAGCGCAACGCGGCCGATGCCACCTGGCTGCTGCGTTTGCGCAGGATGAAGTGGTCCACCAGCACCACGCCGAACAGCGGCGCGAACACCGAGCCGATCAGCAACAGGAAATTCTGGTACTGGGCCAACGGCGCAAAACAGGCGATCAAGGTGCAGATGAGGCCGATCGCCAACGCCAGGTGTTCGACCTTCAGCCCCGACAACATGCCGCTGGACACCGCCGCCGAATGGATGTCGGCGAAGGCGTTTTCCGACTCGTCCAGCAGAATCAGCAGCAATGGAATACCCAATCCGGCACCCGCCAGCGCCAGCAACAGCGCATTGACCTCACCGCTCGGGGCGAACGCCAGGGTGTAGGCGACGCCCAGGCTCATTAGCCAAAAGTTACCGATGAAGAAGCCCAAGGCGGTGCCGCCGAAGACATTCCGGGCGCGTTGGCCGAAGCGTGAGTAGTCGGCGATCAGCGGCAGCCACGACAACGGCATGGCGATCGCAATGTCGAACCCCACGGCCAGCCGCATCGAGCCGTCACCGGGCCGGGCCCACAGCGCCGCCAGGTCGGCCTTGGCGAACAGGTTCCAGGTCAACCAGGTGCACGCCGCCAGCAACAGCCAGATGCCCCACTTGCGCAGGACCTTGCGCACGAACGTCAGCGGCCCGCTCACCGCGAGTAAGGTTGCCAGGGCACCGAAGAACAAGGTCCACAGCAGCGGATTCGCCCCGAGGCTGCCTTCGCTGAAGGCCCGGGCGCCGAGCAGGCTGGCGGCGTCGCGCATGACGATGATTTCGAACGACCCCCAGCCGATCAACTGCAACAGGTTCAACAGCGCCGGCACGCTTGCGCCCTTGCTGCCGAGGCTGAGCTTGAGGGCGGCCATGGCCGACAGGCCGGTGTCGCTGCCGATCACCCCAACCGCCGCAAGCAGCAGTACGCCCGCCAGCGTGCCAAGGAAAATCGCCAGCAACGAACCACTCAGGCCCAGGCCCGGCGCCAGCAAGGCCCCGACCTGCAAGACCATCAGGCCGATGCCGAGGGAAAACCACAGGGAAAACAGATCGCGGGCGCCGAAGACGCGTTTGTCCAGGGGGACGGCGATGTCGGGGGAGTAGGTGCTGGGTTGGATGTTCAAAGGTGCTATCTCAGATGAATACTTGTTGTTCTGGCGATTGCTTTCGCGAGCAAGCTCGCTCCCACAGGGGATCGGGGTAAGCACAAAAATCTGTGTGCACCAGTGATCCACTGTGGGAGCGAGCTTGCTCGCGAAGGCGGCGGCAAGGACACCACCGCCTCCAGCTCACATCACACTTTCTTGTAAAGCTGACTGCCTTCCTGCTTGAACCGCTCGGCCTGTTCCGCCATCCCTTGGGCGACTTCCACATCCACCGCCTCGATGCGCTGGTTGGCCGCGTACTCGCGCACTTCCTGGGTGATTTTCATCGAACAGAACTTCGGCCCGCACATCGAGCAGAAATGCGCGACCTTGGCCGAGTCCTTCGGCAAGGTTTCGTCGTGGTACGAACGCGCGGTGTCCGGGTCCAGGCCGAGGTTGAACTGGTCTTCCCAGCGGAACTCGAAGCGTGCCTTGCTCAAGGCGTTGTCGCGGATCTGCGCGCCGGGGTGACCTTTTGCAAGGTCGGCCGCATGAGCAGCGATTTTGTAGGTGATGATCCCGGTCTTCACGTCATCCTTGTTCGGCAAGCCCAGGTGTTCCTTCGGGGTCACGTAGCAAAGCATCGCGCAACCGAACCAGCCGATCATCGCCGCGCCGATGCCGGAGGTGATGTGGTCGTAGCCCGGCGCGATGTCGGTGGTCAGCGGGCCGAGGGTGTAGAACGGCGCCTCGTCGCAGCACTTGAGCTGCTTGTCCATGTTTTCCTTGATCAGTTGCATCGGCACGTGGCCCGGGCCCTCGATCATGCATTGCACGTCGTGCTTCCAGGCGATCTTGGTCAGCTCGCCGAGGGTTTCCAGCTCACCGAACTGCGCTTCGTCGTTGGCGTCGGCAATCGAGCCCGGACGCAGGCCATCGCCCAGCGAGAAGCTGACGTCGTAGGCCTTCATGATTTCGCAGATGTCTTCGAAGTGGGTGTAGAGGAAGTTTTCCTTGTGGTGCGCCAGGCACCACTTGGCCATGATCGAGCCGCCACGGCTGACGATGCCGGTGACGCGCTTGGCGGTCATCGGCACATAGCGCAACAGCACGCCGGCGTGGATGGTGAAGTAGTCGACGCCCTGCTCGGCCTGTTCGATCAGCGTGTCGCGGAACAACTCCCAGGTCAGGTCTTCGGCCACGCCGCCGACTTTTTCCAGGGCCTGGTAGATCGGCACGGTGCCGATCGGCACCGGCGAGTTGCGGATGATCCACTCGCGGGTTTCATGGATGTGCTTGCCGGTGGACAGGTCCATGACCGTGTCCGAGCCCCAGCGGATGCCCCAGGTCAGCTTCGCCACTTCTTCTTCGATGGACGAACCCAGCGCGCTGTTGCCGATGTTGCCGTTGATCTTCACCAGGAAGTTGCGGCCGATGATCATCGGTTCCAGTTCGGTGTGGTTGATGTTGGCCGGGATGATCGCGCGACCACGGGCGATTTCGTCGCGGACGAATTCCGGGGTGATGACTTTCGGCACGCTGGCACCGAAGCTGTGGCCGGCGTGTTGCTGGTCCAGCAGGCCAGCGGCGCGGGCCACTTCCAGCTTCATGTTTTCGCGGATGGCGACGTATTCCATCTCGGCGGTGATGATGCCTTTGCGCGCGTAGTGCATCTGGCTGACGTTGGCGCCCGGCTTGGCCCGGCGCGGGTTGTTGACGTGGGCGAAGCGCAGTTGGGTCAGTTCGGGATCGGCCAGGCGCTGCTGGCCGAAGTTGGAACTCAGGCCGGCCAGGCGCTCGGTGTCGCCACGGGCCTCGATCCACGGCGAGCGCACGTCGGCCAGGCCTTTGCGCACGTCGATGATCACGTTCGGGTCGGTGTAGGGGCCCGAGGTGTCGTACACGGTCACCGGCGCGTTGATCTCACCGCCGAAGTCGGTCGGGGTCACGTCGAGGCTGATCTCGCGCATGGGCACGCGGATGTCCGGGCGACTGCCCTGGACATAGATTTTTTGCGAGCGGGTAAAGGGCTGAACCGATTGCTGATCGACCTGGGCCGAATCACTGAGGTTGATCGCGTTTTTTGATTTTGTCGTCATCACGGGCTCTCCAGACACACATCCAGGCAGTGGATTTTTGTCGGAGCGAACCTGTAGCGAATGGACGCAATCGCGCACGACGGTGCGGATGCTGTGCTTGCTGCGGAGCGTGCTCGAAGATCGAAAGTCGATGATCGAACCACATCCCGGACGAAGCACAAGAGGACTCGCCGGGTGACGAGAAATCTTGTTCCCTACGCAGGCGTTAACCTGATCAGGTTCAACGGGATCCGAAATTATTCGATCTCAGCCTCATAGCAAGGCACCCCGACAAGAACCTGGCCAGTCTAGACACAACTCCCGCGGAACGCCATCACCTGGGCAAAAGCCGTGATGAATGGCGCATATACAGGATTGTTGCCGTGCGTGCGCGCAACTACACTCGCTACGCCGCGCCTCTTTAGTGCGCACTCATCCGTGAAATAGGGATCGCCTCATGCTGCGCAAACTCTCACTGGCCCTCGCCGTGTCTTGTGCGTCCAATGGACTGGCCTGGGCTGCCGAAGCGCCCTTGACCACCAAAACCGATCTGGTGAGCGTGTATCAGGAAGCGGTGGACAACAATGCCGACCTGGCCGCCGCCCGCGCCCAGTATGGCGCCCAGAAGGAAGTGGTGCCCCAGGCGCGTGCCGGGTTGTTGCCCAACCTGTCCGGCGGCGCCGAAGTGGCCAACGTGCGCACCGACATCGACCAGCCGGCCGCCGTTGCCACCCGCAGCGCTCGCTCGTATCAGGCCACGCTGTCCCAGCCGCTGTTCCGGGCCGATCGCTGGTTCCAGTTCCAGGCCGCCAAGTCGGTGAATGAACAGGCCTCGCTGCAACTGTCGGCCACCGAGCAGAACATGATTCTGCAAAGCGCCGAGAGCTATTTCAACGTGCTGCGCAGCCAGGACAACCTGGCCTCGACCAAGGCCGAGGAAGCCGCCTTCAAGCGCCAGCTCGACCAGTCCAACGAACGCTTTGACGTGGGCCTGTCGGACAAGACCGACGTCCTGCAATCCCAGGCCAGCTACGACACTGCGCGCGCCAACCGGATCCTTGCCCAGCGCCAGGTCGAGGATGCCTTCGAGGCGTTGATCACCCTGACCAACCGCCAGTACAACTCGATCCAGGGCATCGTCCACACGCTGCCGATCCTGCCGCCGGCACCGAACGATGCCAAGGCCTGGGTCGACACGGCCGCCAAGCAGAACCTCAACCTGCTGGCCAGCAACTATGCGGTCACCGCGGCCGAAGACACCTTGCGCCAGCGCAAGGCCGGCCACGCACCGACCCTGGACGCCGTGGCAAGGTACGAAAAAGGCGACAACGATGCCTTGGGCTTCAGCAACCCGAACGCGTTCGGCCAACCGTACGGCGGTGACGTCGAACAGCGCACCCTGGCGTTGCAACTGAACATTCCGATCTACAGCGGCGGCTTGACCAGCTCCCAGGTGCGCGAGTCCTACTCGCAACTCACCCAGACCGAGCAGCAGCGCGAAGGCTTGCGCCGCCAGGTGGTGGAAAACACCCGCAACCTGCACCGCGCGGTGAACACCGACGTGGAACAGGTCCAGGCGCGGCGCCAGTCGATCATTTCCAACCAGAGCGCGGTGGAAGCCACGGAGATCGGCTACCAGGTGGGGACGCGCAACATCGTCGATGTGCTGGATGCCCAGCGCCAGCTGTACACCTCGGTGCGCAACTACAACAACGCCCGTTACGACTACATCCTCGACAACCTGCGCCTCAAGCAGGCCGCCGGCACCTTGAGCCCGGCCGACCTGCAAGACCTGTCGCGCTACCTCAAGCCCGACTACAACCCGGACAAGGACTTCCTGCCGCCGGACCTGGCGCAGGCCGCGGCGCAGCAGTTGCGTTCACGGCCGGCGCAGTAACCACCCGTTTAACAGGCAACGGTTCCCCTGTGGCGAGGGGATTTATCCCCGTTGGGCTGCGTAGCAGCCCCAAACCTGACAACTCGGTGTGTCAGATGGCTTGAAAGGGGGCGCTTCGCGCCCCAGCGGGGATAAATCCCCTCGCCACAAAGGCAACGATCACCGGTCGGAAATCAACCGCCCCAACCCGTCCAGCAACCGCTGCAACGCACCCTGGTTGGCCCGCATCACCTTCAATCCCGCCTCGGCCATGCGCTGGGCATCGCGGGGCAGCTCGAACAGGCGTTGCACCGCGAGGGCCAGGCTCTCGGCATCCTCGACCTCCTGCAACGCACCGGCGCTGCGCAATTGCGCGGCGATGTCGAGGAAGTTGAACAGGTGCGGCCCGCTGAGCACCGGCTTCGCCAGCGCCGCCGGCTCAAGCAGGTTGTGTCCGCCGTTGGCCACCAGGCTGCCACCGACAAACGCACTGTCGGCCAACGCATAGAGAAACAGCAGCTCGCCCATGGTGTCGCCGAGCAAGACCGAAGCCTGGGCGGTGATCGGTTGCGCGCTGGAGCGTCGGACCGTGGCGAAGCCCTGGCTTTCACAGAGCTGGTGCACGGCGTCGAAGCGCTCGGGATGACGCGGCACCAGGATCAGCAACGCATCGGGATAACTGTCGAGCAGCCGGCGGTGAGCGTCGAGCACCACCTCATCTTCCCCTTCATGGGTACTGGCAGCGATCCACACCGGGCGCTCCATGGCTTGCCACTGACGCCGCAAGGCGCCGGCGTTTTCCAGCAGTTGCGGGTCGATGGCCAGGTCGAACTTGATCGAGCCCGTGACCTCGACGGTCTCCGTCCGGGCGCCCAGTTGCCGGAAACGTTCGGCCTCGGCTTCGGTCTGGACGGCGAACAGGCTCATCTCGGCGAGCATCGGCCGAGTGAGCCCGGGGAAGCGCGCATAGCCTCGGGCCGAACGCTCCGACAATCGCGCATTCGCCAACGCCACGGGAATGCCCCGGCGAGCACACTGGTGAATGTGATTGGGCCACAACTCGGTTTCCATGATCACCGCCAGGCACGGACGCACCTGGTCGAGAAAACGCCTGGCCGCGCACGGCAAGTCGTACGGCAGGTAGCAGTGCTGGATGCGCGGCTCGTTGGCGAACAACGCCTGGATCCGCTCCGATCCCGTCGGGGTCATGCAGGTGACCGTGATCGGCAACTGTGGATAACGTTGCAGCAAGGCGCGGATCATCGGTGCGGCGGCAATGCTCTCGCCCACCGAAACGGCATGGACCCAGATCCCTCCCGGCGCCATCGCCGGCAGCCCCCGAGAGAAACGCTCGCCAATGCGCCGGGCATACGCCGGCGCCTTGCGGGCCCGCAGCCACAGCCGAATCGCTACCAGTGGCAGCCCCAGATAAAACAATGCGCTATAGAGAGTTCTGTTCATGGCGGCGGAGTTTATCGGTTTTTCAGCCGATCGCCTGCAACTGCACGGCAAAACGTTCCGCCAGCCAGCGCGCCGCCGGCCCCAAAGGTTCGTCGCGGCGCCAGACCAGCTCCACCACCAGGGCCGGCGGGGTCCACTCGCTGTTGAGCTCCACCATGTCGCCCAGATACGCCGGGTACTGCACGACGTGTCGTGGCAACCAGGCCCACCCCAGGCCACTTCGCAGCCATTCGGCCAACACATAGAAACTGTCGGCGCGCCAGACCTGCGGGCTGGCCTGCTCGCTGCCGGGGTAGACACTGGATTGGGTCGCCATCAGCAACTGCCGGTGCCGGGCCATCTCTCGGCAGGACACATAGGCGTGGCTGGCCAGCGGATGCCCCTTGCCGCACACGGTGACCATCTCGACGCTGCCCAACACGCGGCGTTCCAGGGCTTCGGGGATCTGGTCGTGGTAGAACAACAACCCCAGGTCCGCGCGGCGCTCCACCAGTTTGCGCGCCACGTCGCCCTGGGCGGCGCTGGCCAGTTGCACCTCAAGGGTAGGGAATTGCTCGGCCAGCGCCGCCAGGCTGTCGATGACCGGTTGATACGGCATGGCTTCGTCCTGGGCCAGACGCAGGGAGGCTTCCTGGCCACGCATCAGCGCCAGTGCCCGGCCGTTGAGGCGCTCGCACTGACGCAAGACCTCCCACGCCTCTTCCAGTAAGACCTCGCCGGCCTCGGTGAGCGTCGGCTGCCGGCCGCTGCTGCGCTCGAACAGGCTCACCCCCAGGTCGGTTTCCAGCCAGGCGATCGCGCTGCTGATGGCCGACTGGGCTTTGCGCCGGTCCCGTGCCACGGCAGAAAACGAGCGCTTCTCGGCGACTTCCACGAATAGCTGTATTTGTTCCAGATTCCACTGCACAGGCATGGCGCAACCTATCTCTTATACAGATAGGTAATGACTTTACCGCATCTGCCCAGGTTCTAGAATGGCGCCATCGAAAGACGCAACGCTGACCGAGGACTGCCCATGAACGCTTACTACTACCTGGCTATCGCCATTTGCGCGGAAGTGATCGCCACCGTTTCGATGAAAGCGGTGAAAGGCCTGAGCACACCTCTACCCCTGATCCTGGTGGTCGCCGGCTACGGCATTGCCTTCTGGATGCTGACCCTGGTGGTGCGCACGGTGCCGGTGGGCGTGGCGTACGCGGTGTGGGCCGGGATGGGAATCGTCATGGTCAGCGTGGCGGCGTTGTTCATCTATGGGCAGAAGCTGGATGTACCGGCGATGCTGGGGATGGCGCTGATTGTGCTGGGGGTGGTGGTGATTCAACTGTTCTCCAAGACGGCCGGGCACTGAACACAAAAACCTGCGGTGAACAGCCTTTTGTGGCGAGGGAGCTTGCTCCCGCTGGGCCGCAACGCGGTCCTCCTGGTGGGCGCTTCGCACCCAAGCGGGAGCAAGCTCCCTCGCCACGGGCAGCCGCCTTTGATGTTGATGCTCAACAAATCCCAATAGCATCGAGTCTGTATACTGCGCCTTCGTCTTGTTCACTGAGGTCGCTGCATGCCATCCGTTATTTCCACCGACGTTCTGATTGTCGGCGCTGGAGTCGCCGGCCTCTGGCTCAATGCACGCCTGCGTCGCCTGGGCTTTTCGACCGTGCTGGTGGAGAGCGCCAGCCTCGGCGGCGGGCAGAGCGTCAAATCCCAGGGCATCATCCACGGCGGCGCCAAGTACGCCTTGCACGGCGCCCTGACCGGTGCCTCGGAGGCCATCGCCGACATGCCGCGCCGCTGGCGTGAAGCCCTCAAGGGCGAAGGCGAGCTGGACCTCTCCGGCGTGCGCATGCTGTCGGATGCCCATTACCTCTGGTCCCCCGGCACCCTGGCCGGCAACCTCACCAGTTTCTTCGCCAGCAAGGCCGTGCGCGGCCGGGTCGACCAGGTCAAGGGCGAACAACTGCCGCCGGCCCTGCAAGACAAGCGCTTCAAGGGCAAGGTCTATCGCCTGGCCGAACTGGTGGTGGACGTTCCCAGCCTGATCGAGCGCCTGGCGGAGCTGGCCGGCGACGGCTTGCTGGCCGGGCAGCGCATCGAGCCGTTGCGCGAGGGCGGCGCACTGGTGGGCTTGAAGGTGGACGACCGCGAGATCCGCGCCCAGCGCATTGTCCTCAGCGCCGGCGGCGGCACCGCCGACCTGCTCGGCGCCCTGGGCCTGGACCAGCCGGCCATGCAGCGCCGACCGCTGCACATGGTCCTGGTCAAGGGACCGAGCCTCAAGCCACTCTACGCCCACTGCCTGGGAGGCGGGCCGAAGCCGCGCGTCACCGTAACCACCCACCCGGCCGCCAACGGCCAGTGGGTCTGGTACCTGGGAGGCGACCTCGCCGAAGGCGATGGCGTGGCCCGCGAGCCCGCCGCGCAGATCGCCGCCGCCCAGAAAGAGCTCGGCCAGTTGCTGCCCTGGATCGACCTCAGCACCGCGCAATGGGCCACATTGCGGGTCGACCGCGCCGAACCGTTGCAAACCGGCCTGACCCGTCCGGACAACGCCTTTCTCGCCGAGCAGGATCGCCTGCTGGTGGGCTGGCCGACCAAGCTGGCCCTGGCCCCGGACTTCGCCGACCGGGTGATCAGCGCGCTGCAACGCGACGGTGTCGAACCCCATCAAGCGGCGCCGTTGCCGGCGTTGCCGAAACCGCCCATGGGCGTCCCGGCCTGGGAGCAACTGCTGCCATGAGCCAACCGACCCTGCACGACCTCTACCGGCCGCTGGGCCATAACGGCCCCCAGGTCTCGCCACTGGGCCTGGGCACGGTCAAGCTCGGCCGCGACCAGGGCGTTAAGTACCCCAGCGGCTTCCAGATCCCCGATGACGAGGCGGCGCGCATGTTGCTCAAGCTGGCGCGCGACCTGGGCATCAACCTGATCGACACTGCGCCGGCCTACGGCCAGAGCGAAGAACGCCTCGGCCCGTTGCTACGCGGCCAGCGCCAGGACTGGGTGATTGTCAGCAAGGTCGGCGAGGAATTCAGCGACGGCCAGTCGCGCCACGACTTCAGCGCCGCCCACACCCGACGCTCGGTGGAACGCAGCCTCAAGCGCCTGGAAACCGACTACATCGACCTGGTGCTGGTGCATTCCGACGGCAATGACCTGGCGATTCTCAACGACAGCGAGGTTTACCCGACCCTCGCGGCGCTCAAGCGCGAAGGCAAGATCGGCGGCTTCGGTTTTTCCGGCAAGACCGTCGAAGGCGGCTTGAAAGCCTTGGAGCAAGGCGATTGCGCGATGGTCACCTACAATCTGAACGAACAGGCCGAGAAGGCGGTCATTGACTACGCCAACGCTCACGGCAAGGCGATCCTGGTCAAGAAAGCCCTGGCCAGCGGCCATGTCTGCCTGAGCCCCGGCGTGGACCCGGTCCGGGCCAGCTTCGAACTGTTGTTTGAACATCCTGGGGTCGCCAGTGCTATTGTCGGCACCATTAATCCGCTGCACCTCGCCCATAACGTCGCGACCGTTGCCAAGGTCCTGCGTGAGAACTGACGCCGCTTGACGCGGCATGAAGAAGGAGTCGACATGCCGCGTACGCTCATCCGCAAGAACCCAAGCAACTTCAAGACCCTGCCCCTGTTTGTCGAAGCGACGCCCGAAGGCCTGGCTTACCAGAGCGTCGGGATGCCGATGAATTTCGCCCAGACCCTGCAGCGCCGCCGTCCTGTCACCGTGGCCGACGCCGAACGCTTTTCCCTGGAGCTGGCCAACCTGGGCGTTTCGGTGCGCCTGACCGTGCATTGGCAGAATCGTGACTATTGGGTGTTGGTGCGCCAGCGCCGGCAGGACCGTGGCGATGTGGTGCTCAAGTTGATTTCCGGCTACGTCCCGGCCCACGAGCTGAACCTGCCACTGCTCACCGCCATCAGCGAAATCGCCGAGGAATGCCTGCTGGAAACCCCGGAAGGCTGGCTCGGCGGACGCTTCAACGACACCTGGCTGCCGGCCCCTTACGCCAGTGCCTTGCACTATCGCGAAGCCCTGCCGTTCCGCCTGACGCCGCTGTCGGGCTCCGCGAGGCCGGTGCGCAGCGCGAACCTGCAACTGATCGAGCGGCCTCGGGCCTATGTGCACCTGCCCACGGCGTCCCTGCAATTGATCTATGACCTGCGCCTGGACGTGCCCAAGGAAGCCAAGTCCCTGAGCCTGTTCCATGTGGATGAGCGCCTGGAGGGCGACCAGTTGGTGGCGCGCCTGGACCGCAAAAGGCCGGATCTGTACCTGATGCCGCTGCAGGATGGGCAACCGCTGCCGGAGCTGTATACCTTGAAGAAGGACCAGTTATACCCGGCCAGCACCCGGGGGCTGTACCTGGCGGAAAGTTTTGCCCGGCAGGACGGCTGGCTGGTGCGTGACGAGCGGATTCGCTGGAAGGACTGGTTGCGCCAGCAAGGCTTGGCGCCACCGGGCAAGGAATCGGGACTGACCCGACTGAAGGGCAAGGCCCGGCAATTGTTCAAGAAGATCGTGCCGCGCAAGACGGCTCGCTAAGCCTGATGCCCATTTTCTGGCTGGACAATGGGCCCTGTGGGAGCGAGCTTGCTCGCGATAGCGGTGTGTCAGCCTAATCGAGGCTGAATGATCCAACGCAATCGCGAGCAAGCTCGCCCCCACAGGTTCTGCGCTTTGCCTGACGCATCAGTTGTTGCGAATCTTCTCCACGATCGCCGTCGTCGAGCTGTTCTCCACCAGCCCCAACACTTTCACAGTGCCGCCGTAGGCCGCGACGATGTCCGCGCCCACGACCTGGTCGATCCCATAGTCACCGCCCTTGACCAGCACATCCGGCTTGACCTGGCGCAGCAGGTTTTCCGGCGTGCTTTCGCTGAAGCTGATCACCCAGTCCACCGCCCCCAGCCCGGCCAGGACCGCCATGCGCCGGTCGACGCTGTTGATCGGCCGGCCCGGGCCCTTGAGACGGCTCACGGAGGCATCGTCATTGACCGCGACGATCAGACGATCGCCCTGGGCCCTGGCCTGTTCCAGGTAGGTCACATGGCCCGCGTGAAGAATGTCGAAGCAGCCATTGGTGAAGACGATTCTCTCGTTATGGGCTCGGGCGTCGTCAACCGCCAGCAGCAGTTGCTCCAGGCCCAGCACACCGCGCTCGGAGCCTTCTTCGCGCTGGATGGCACGCCGCAATTCCGGGGCGCTGATGGCCGCCGTGCCCAGCTTGCCGACCACGATCCCCGCCGCCAGGTTCGCCAGGGCCACCGCATGGGGCAGTTCCTCACCCGCGGCGATGGCCGCCGCCAGGGTGGAGATCACGGTGTCGCCGGCGCCCGTCACGTCGAACACTTCGCGGGCCCGGGCCGGCAGGTGCAACGCCGGATGATCGGGACGCAGCAGGGTCATGCCGTGCTCGCCACGGGTCACCAGCAAGGCGCCGAGGTCCAGATCCTGCATCAGTTGGGCGCCCTTGCTCACCAACTCGTGCTCATCGACGCAACCGCCGACGATGGTTTCGAACTCGCTGAGGTTCGGCGTGATCAGGCTGGCGCCACGGTAGATGGAGAAATCCTTGCCCTTGGGGTCGGCCAGGACCGGAATGCCGCGGGCACGGGCGGCCTGGATCAGCACCTGGTGGTTTTTCAACGCACCCTTGCCGTAGTCGGACAACACCAGCACCTTGACCCCATCGAGCAGGCTCTCGACTTCCCCGCCGAGGGCCAGGGGATCGGTGGAAAACGGCTCTTCGAAGTCGATGCGCAGCAGTTGCTGGTGACGGCTCATGACCCGCAGCTTGACGATGGTCGGCTGGTGCGCAATGCGCTGGAAGGTCGCCCGCACGCCCGCGCCCTTGAGGCTGTTGGTCAGGCTGTCGGCGGCCTCATCGTCGCCGGTCACGCCCACCAGTGAAGCCGGTGCGCCCAGCGCGGCGATGTTCAGGGCAACGTTGGCGGCACCACCGGGGCGGTCCTCGATGTTCTCGACCTTCACCACCGGTACCGGTGCCTCGGGGGAAATCCGTGAGGTACCGCCATGCCAGTAGCGGTCGAGCATGACATCGCCGACCACCAATACAGGGGCTTGATCGAATCGCGGCATGGACAACTTCATGGAGATCCCACATACAAAATGAACAGGGGCGCGATATTAGCACAGGGTTGGTGAAGGCTGATTCATGGCTGTGTGCCACTGCTTTCACTCGTCGATGCGCGCCCCCATTCGGAGGCGCGATGCGATGCAGGTTTGCCCGCCCGATCAGCGTTGCAGCAACGCCGACAACCGCTCGCAGGCCTGGGCGAGCGCCGTTTCACTGGTGTCGATCTGGCAATCCGGGGCGAGCGGAACTTCGTAGGGACTGTCGAGCCCGGTGAAGTTCTTGATTCGCCCGGCGCGGGCTTCGCGGTACAAGCCCTTGGGGTCGCGCTGGGCACAGACGTCCAGGGGAGTGCTGACGTAGACCTCCACGAAGGTGCCTTCCGGGAACAACTGCCGGGCCGTCTCGCGGTCGGCGCGAAACGGGGAGATCGCCGCGACGATGACGATCAGGCCGGCATCGACCATCAACCGCGCCACCTCGCCGATGCGCCGGATGTTTTCCTTGCGTGACTCGGCATCCATGCCCAGGCCTCGACACAACCCTTGGCGCAGGTTGTCGCCATCGAGCAGGGCCGTGTGCAGGCCCTGCCGGTTGAGCTGTACTTCCAAGGCATTGGCCAGCGTCGACTTGCCCGCCCCGGACAGCCCGGTCAGCCAGATGCAGCGTGGACGCTGGGCCTTGATCGCGGCCCGATCCTGGGGCGTGAGCGCCGGCGCGCAAGGACGTATCTGCGCCTGCAATACCTTTGACGTTTCATTCATAGCCGAGCATCTCATAGTCACGTTGGTACACCCGCCGCACCAGGCGGCGCGTGCGCACCGAGCACAGGTCCCGTACCGGCACCGCGGCGCGCTGCTGCGAGCGGTTCACATGGGGCAAGGTCGCACGGCCGCCGAGACGTTCGTATAGCTGGCGATAATCGCGCCCCAGGTGTTCCTGATAACCGATGAAATCCATCGCCAGATGGCCGAGGGAGTCGGTGAGAAAATCCGTCTGGGCAGCGAAATGCAGTTGCCGGGTGATGTTTTCCGGGTGCAGCCAGCGGGCGACGAAGTCATCGAAATCGCGGTAATGCCTCACCATTGCCTGCGCCGCGTGATCGCGTTGCCCCAGCGTATTGCCCCGCAGGAAAGCATAGGCTGAATATGCCCGCTCCAGCGGATCACGCACAAAAGCGAATTTGAAGCTGTCGGCGTACTGCCGCGCAAACTGTTGCTCGTACCAGTACAACGGCAGGTGTCCGGGGGTATAGCCTTCGAACAAGCCGGCGCAAACACTGCTACCGGCGCATTTTGGCACATGGATGAACAGGCAGGCGCGCTCGGCGAAGATTTCGGGGAAATGGCAGTTGGCCGACATCGACTTGTTCACGACCTGGCGGTCGACCACCGACAGGCGCCCCAACAGAAAGGACCGCTGCGCCTTGGGCAGCAGCTTCCAGAGATAGCGTTGCAGCATTCGGATACCCACGCGAGAAGGATGGCCCCCTCGATCGCTGAAGTGCGTTCAGGAAAGTTCTGTGGGCAAAACCTTACCAAGCGCGGGTCGCCGTTTTATGGTGGTTTGGTCAAGCCTGGTAACGGCTTCGATACAAACCCGAGGGGACAGGCCCGCCCTTACACAGTGGGCCGGTGCCAATCGACATCGGCACCGGGGCGGGCCTGAGGGTCAGGCAATATTATGGGCTGGCGCATCCAGCCCCATGGCGTGAAGACGCGCGTAGTAGCCGTTCTGGGCCAGCAGTTCGCCGTGGGTGCCGCGCTCGACAATGCGGCCCTGGTCCATCACCAGGATCATGTCGGCCTTCTCGATGGTCGACAGCCGGTGCGCGATGACCAGGGTCGTACGGCCTTTCATCACCTGGTCCAACGCGGCCTGGATATGCCGCTCGGACTCGGTATCCAGCGCCGACGTCGCCTCGTCGAGAATCAGCAGCGGCGCATTCTTGAGCAGGGCCCGGGCAATCGCCAGGCGCTGGCGCTGGCCGCCCGACAGCAGCACGCCGTTTTCACCCACTTCGGTGTCCAGGCCATTGGGCAACTGGGCGATGAAGTCCATCGCATAGGCATCCTCGGCGGCTTTTTCAATGTCCGCCCGGGGCGCTCCCGCCAGGTCGCCGTAGGCGATGTTGTTGGCCACCGTGTCGTTGAACAGCGTGACATGCTGGGTCACCTGGGCGACGTGCCGACGCAGGTTGCGCAGGCGATAGTCTTCGATCTCCACGTCGTCGAGCAGGATCTGGCCGACCTCGTGGTGGTAGAAACGCGGGATCAGGCTCGCCAGGGTCGACTTGCCGCTGCCCGAACGGCCCACCAGCGCAATCATCTGCCCAGGGGCGGCAGTGAAGCTGATGTCCTTGAGCACCTCACGGTCGGCACCGGGGTAGGTGAAGCTCAGGTTGCGCACGTCCAGGCGACCGCTGACACGCTCCTGCTCGACCGTACCGGAATCGATTTCCGGCTCGACGTCCAGTTGCTCGAAGATGCTCTCGGCACCGGCCACGCCTTTCTGGATGGTGGAGCTGACTTCCGAGAGCTGGCGAATCGGCTTGGGCAGCAGGCCGGCGGCGGTGATGTAGGCCACCAGGTCACCGGCCGTGGCGTCGCCGCGCAGGAACAGCACCAGGAACATCAGCGCCGCCATGGCGGTGTAGATCACCAGTTGCAGCATCGGCGTATAGACCGCGCCGGTGCGGGTCATGCGCAACTGCTTATCGGTATTGCCCTGGCTGGCACGGGCAAAGCGTTCTTGCTCGTAGGCCTCGCCACCGAAGCTGCGCACCACGCGATAGCCCTGGATGGTCTCGGACGCGACATGGGTCACGTCGCCCATGGCCACCTGGATCTTCTTGCTTTGCTTGCGAAACTTCTTGCTGGTGCTGCTGACCATGACCGCGATCAGCGGCAGGATCGCCAGCATCACCAGCGTCAGTTTCCAGTTCATCCACACGAGGTACATGAAGAGAAACACCACGGTGAGGCCTTCACGAATCACCACCTTGATGGCGTCGGTGGCGGCCCCGGTGACCATCGTCACGTTGAACGTGATGCGGGAAATCAGGTGCCCGGAGTTATGGGTGTCGAAATAGCGGTTGGGCAACACCAGCAACTTGTTGAACAACTCGACCCGCAAGTCGTGGACCAGCCCCAGGGACACCCTGGCCAGGTAGTAGTTGCCCAGGAACGACCCCAGGCCCTGCCACGCCGCGATCAGGATGATCAGCAGCGGCACCGCCATCAACAGTTTCAGGTCCTTGAGGTAGGGCACGTTAGGGAAGAGCACCGCATCGGGGTTGCTCAAGCCGTCGACGAAATATTTGAGGATCCCGGCCAGCATGGGCTGGGTGGAAGCAAATATCACGAAACCCACGATACTCAGCAGGAAAATGCCCGCGTAGGGTTTGACGTATCCCAGCAGCCGAAAATAGATCTTCAGGCTGGAATCCTGTTCCGCTTTGGGCGGTGCGTCACTCATCGTCGAGCTCACTGGTTAGGAAGAACGCGGAATTTTATCACAGCCGCCGGACTTGGCCCGCGCCCAGGTCAAAACGCCGGCCAGGCCGATCGGCAGCCAGCTGATGAACCATTCGGCGCGTGGCGTTCCGGTGAGGCTCGAGGCATCGAATTGCATCGCCAGGAACGAGAACACCCACATGCCAAGCACGCCCCGGCCCAGCAGGCTGTCCCGGGTTCGCCAGGCTTCACGCAGCACGGCGAACCAGACGATGCACCACAACAGCAGCCCAGGCAAACCGAGCAGGATGGCGATATGACTGAACAGGTTATGGGCGTGATCGAATGTCATGCCGTTGCTGAGCACCCGGTAGTCCGCCCCCGCTCCCAGCCCACCCCATGGGTGTTCAGCGATCATGTGCAGGCTCGACATGAAGATCTCGGGCCGATAGGAAGCGCCGCGCGCCATCACCAGCGGCTCGAGCAGCCAGAAGGTGAACATTGCCAGCACCAGGGTTGCCGCCGCGATCACCCGGGCGCGCTGGTCACGGCAGTAGATCGGCATGGCCAGGACGCTGAGCAGCAACGCCAGCGCCGCACCACGGCTCTGGCTCATCACCACGAACACCCCGAGCAAAGCCAGGGCCACTACCCACAGCACCTGCAGCCCGATACGCCGAGGCACCCAGTGGAGCATCCAGACTGCCGTCAAACCGATCACGTAGCCGCCCAGGATCGGATGGGACAACTCCCCCAACCCTTCCAGACGGGTATTCCATGGATTGTGCTTGATACCGTAGAACTGGACGATGGCCATCAAGGCCGTCAGCGCAAGCCCCACGCCCCCCCATTGCATCAGACGCATCACTCGCTCAGGCCGGCCATCGGCAAGAATCGGGAAGAACAACAGGAACACCAGGATATAGAGCAACCGTTTGACTTCCCGCACCGGCTCCGCCGCCTCGGACCAAGCCAGGCTGATCAACGCCCAGGCCATCAATCCCAGCAATGCCGTGTACATCAGGCGCTGCGCGCGCCACACCTCCAACAACCGGTGACGGGCCGGCCAGGCGAAGACGATCGCCGGCAACCAGACGAACGCAACCAACCCCTGTTGATAGACTTTATTGGTCGGTGCCAGGGCTATCGCCAGCAAAAACCATAACAAGCCAAGGGCCAGCCATCCCTGAGCCCAACGTGTTGTGTGCATCTATCGCTCCTAAACGGTCCGCCGGCCAAACCGGCATGGTTAAAACGTGAACTTTTGGGCATCATGGCCCGCCACGGCACCGGTTCTATCAACAAGGTTTCCCTACGATGCAATCCTCACGGCTTCCCCAAGCCGCTTTGAATCAATTGATTGAAGGCGCCAGCATTCTGGAGGCCGACAGCTACGGCCCAAAAGTCTATCTGCTGCAGGATGGGAATATTCTCAAATTGTTCCGCCGCAAGCGGCTTTTTTCTTCGGCTCTTTTACGGCCGTATTCAACGCGATTCATCAATAACGCCGTGCGCCTGCAAAAACTCGGCGTGCCGACACTTCAGGTGCTGGCCTCCTACACTCTGGACAAGCCCGGCATGACGGCCGTGCTGTACCGACCCTTGCCGGGCAAAACCCTGCGGCAATTGTCGAACCAGGAAAATTTCAACTGGCAACAAGCGCTGCCGGCGCTGGTCGAGTTGATCCGCCGCCTGCACACCAGTGGCATCTACTTTCGCTCGCTGCACCTGGGCAACATCGTCGTGACGCCTGAAAACGAATGGGGATTGATCGACGTGGCTGACATGCGCTTCCTGCGCTCGCCGTTGCCTCGCTACCTGGCGCGGCGCAACTTGCAGCATTTCGCGCGTTATATTGCCCGAGAGAACCTGAACGGGAGCTTTCCAATGCAGGCATTGGAAAACGCCCTATTGGCCGCCTGAGATCAATTGCCGGGCCGTCTGGCTGAAACTCAGCCAGGCCTCCTCTGGCGCCAGGGCCTGGTATTGGGCCGCCGCGACCTTATCGACCGGAACCTGCGCAGCCCGGGTGATCGCCTCGCTCCACCCGCCCTCGTCGTTGATCGGCGCATACCAGCCGGTGTCGCCCAACTGCTCCCGGAAAACAGCCAGTTCGCTGGCCAAAACCGGCGTGCCGGCCAGCACCGCCTCCTGGAGAATCAGACCGAGGCCCTCGTCCAGGGACGGGATCAGCACCCAATCAAAGGCCTTGTAGAGCCTGGCGACGTCTTCCAGATGCCCGGTCAGCAAGACCTTGCCAGCCAGGTCCGGCTGGGCCATCCGCGCTTGTAGCGCAGGGCGCCGAGGACCTTCGCCAACAATGACCAGGCGCCAGTCCGGATGGTCAGCCGCCGCCCGGCCAAAGGCCTCGAGCAGGCTGGCGAACCCTTTGTTACTCACCAACCGCCCCACCGCACCGAACACCCGCCCACCGGTGCCAGGCAACCCCAGCCGGGCACGCGCCTCTTCGCGGGACAGGAGCGCGGACCGGAAGGCCGCCGGGTCGAAGGCGCTGCGCAGCGCCGTCACCGGGATGCCCAACGTTTGCTGGAGCGACGTCGCCAGGGTCTCGGAGACCGCCGCCAGGGTCAGGCGCGAAACCGGGAACCCGCGCAGCAGCTCCCGGGCCGCGATGCTCAGGCGCGTCGCACCGTGGAAGATCACCACCACACGGATCTGCGGCATGTCCTTGAGAACCGGCAACAGCGCCCGAGCCACGCCCACCCCGTCGAGCAACACCACCCGGGCATCGCTGTCGAGCAATGCCTGGCGGAAACGGCTGTGCATCAGGGGTTTGAACAGGCGCCAGATATGGCGGCCCTTGAGCCGCGCAGAGGTCAGCCTCCATTCACGCGCCGGGCCGACGTCGACCTGGCAGGCCGCTGCCGACCCCTGCAAGAGCCAGGTCTTGACAGGCATCGCCGGCTCCATTCGCGAAAGGATCTGATGATGAACCTTGTGTACCGAAGCGAACGGCGCGCCGCCCGCCCACATGACATTGATAATGCTCATCAAGCCGGAAACCCTTTATCACGGACCGGTATTCGAGCTTTGCAGCGTTCAGTAATTGATAAGCCAGCCAATGCAGACTCCGAGCAAGAGAACCAGGGACAGCTTGACTTGCTCGCGGCGCTGGCGATGTGCCTTGCATTGACGCTCCGCGGGCACTCCACGTGAACCCCGAATCCGGTGTGTAAAACAGCATCCCCTTCCAGCATGACCGCCGTCAAGTTCGGCTGCACATAGCGAAGTGGGCAGGCTTTTCGCCGACGAAGCCGGCAAAGGGGGCGCAACGCCGATCTTCCTTCCACCGCAGGTCCCGGCTGAAGAACAAGCCCGGCCATTGGAGCTGGCCGCAGATCGGCGAACAGCGAGACAAGCCGCCCATGGCTGGACGAGCGGGCCCCGAACCGGATGACAGAACGGGCACCCTCAAATGCCCAGCCGCAGGCGCCATTTTGCCAGCATGCTCAAGGGTGCACGAGGCCGCAGGGGCGGCTCCATTGTTTCAACGATTTTCTGGCCTATGCGGGCAAAACTGAACTGGTCCAGCGCCAACTGCTGGCCATTGCGCGCCACGCGTTGCGCCAACTCGGGATCGGCGCGCAGCCGGGCGAGCTTTTCCTGGAGCTGCGGGATGTCCTTGTACAAGACCACGTTGTGCATGTCTTGTAACCCCAGCGCGCGCGCCTCGTCGGCGCCCTGGTCAAAGGCCAGCAGCACGCAGCCACAGGCCATGGCCTCGAAGTTCTTGATCATGAACTCGCCCATGCCGACATCGGCACTGACGAAAAAGCGGATGCGATTGAGGGTCTCGCAGTACTCCTCGCCGGATTTGGTCCGGGTCACCACCAACGGCTCGACGCGTCCCAGCTCATCAAGCAGCGCCTTGCGGCCACTGTAGGCGACGCTGTTGGTGCTGCCGACGAAGGCCAGCTCGATATCCCGCTCCCGGCCCCGGTCCTGCAACAACGCCTGATCGTAGCCCTTGGGCACGAACACCGCGTCGAAGCCTTCGCCACGCAAGCGTTCGGCGACCATGAAGCCGGAACTGATCACCCGCACCCAGGGCAGTTGCCGGTAATGCGCACTGAACTTGCCGGTGTACTTGCACGGGATGTAGTTCTGGTAGGCGTCGTGTTCGAGGATCACCAGGTTAGGGATCGTGCGGATGAAGGCGACCTGGCGGATTTCCTGCTTGAAGCGCAGGAAAAACACGATCCGGTCATAGCGCGACACCTCCACGTGGTGGCGGAAGTATTTGCGCAGGTTGCGTTGCTCCTGGCTGTCGAGCCAGCGCAGGTCACACTCGCAATGAGCGGCCACGCCTTCGTAGAGTCGGTCCAGGATGGCCCGCTGCTCTTTCTGCACCAGAAATAGAACTTTCATCGTCTTCCTTGCGGCAGCGAACGACTTGATGGATGACCGGGGACACCGGCGCGCCATCGCGCACGGGCACCCCGCGTTGGGCCCTTACAGTCGCCAGAACAGTTCATGGCGACGCACAGCCTTGCGAAAGAATTCGTTCTCGCCATACACGGAGCCCTTGCGCCCCGCCAACAGGCGTTGGATGCCACGACGCAGGCGGCGCTTGAACGGCGCGCGTGGCTGCAGGTCATGCATCATGCCCAGCGCCATGGCCTTGTCGCGCTGGTCGGCCAGCGCCAACGGCAGGCTGACCGGTTCCATTGGCCCGGCTGACTCGAAACACGGCGGCAATGCAATGCCGCTACCGGCATCGCCCATGGGCCAGCGATCATTGTCATGCAGGTGATTGGCGTAGCCCAACACGGTGCCGGGCTGCCACTCCAGGCCTTCAAGGGCTTGCCGGACGGCATGATGGGCGCAGAGATGGTCGGGGTGGGGGTCCAGGGTCGGGTGCGGCAACACAATGACCTCGGGCCGCGCCATCAGCAACAACGCGCGCAAGTCGGCCAGCAGGTTGTTCCAGGTCGGTGCGCCGTCGGTATCGCCGGGCAGGACAACAGAGTTGAGCTGGCGCAACAGCCGCGTATCGCTCAGGTCTGCCTCACGAGACCCCTGGGGCTGGCTCGGCGCGGCCTGCATGGCCGCCAGTTGCAGGCAGAAGTAACCCAATTGCACGCAGTGCTCTTGCGGTACCCCGGCCCAGCGCGGCACGGCGATGCTATCCCAGGCCCGCAGGCGCCCCTTGAGCCGCGCCGCCTCGACACGGTCCAGCCCCATCTGCTGATAATGCTCGGCTTCGATTTCACCGGCGGTCAACGTCACGATCCAGGCTTCGTCGGCCCGGCTGTACAACCCATAGGCCGCCAGTTCCGCATCGTCGGCATGGGGGGCGATGACCATGACGCGCCGGTGCTGCAATTCAGGCGGCGTGAACGACCAGAGCGTCGGTTCGCCCAGCAAGCGGCAGAAACGCCCGCGCAGGCGCAACTCACCGCGGGAAAGCGCAGGGCCCTGCTCGCTGAGGTTCAGGTAGCGCAGGCCGTTGACGCCGCGCTCGAACGTTTGCCGATCCGGGCAGTCGCCGCCCGACAGTTCGACGACCGGGTCGAAAAACCGCCCCAGCCAAGCACTCTTGACCTGCAAGCCGAGGACCAGCGTCGCACCATCGTCCAGGATAACCCCGTCATCCAGCCGCAGCCGACCGGCGTTCAGGTGCACCTTCGGTTGCTGGGTGAACGGCGGGAAGTTGTACTGGTAGTCGTCCTTGGGCGAGTAGAACAGATGGTCGGCGAACCAGGCCTCATGGGCGACCCAGCCCAGCACCGCCAGCACCAGCGGCAGCCACCAGGCCACCAGCACGCCAAGCAGGACCAGCACCACCAGGGCAAGCAGCAACCCCACGCGCTTGTTGCGGCGGTGACGCTTGAGCAACTGCTGCTTGCGACTCATCGGTGGGTTCATACGGTAAAGACCGGCACAGGGTTGCACCAGCGATCCTTGTATTCGCGGTCCGCGCGGCCGAAGGAAAAACGCAACGGCTTGCCCGCGGCCCGGGCATGTTCCCAGGCACTTTGGGTGTTGAGGAAACTCAATACGCTGCCGGGGCTGAATTCACGGGTCTGCGGATCGACGCCACCGTTGATGTACTCGACGCTGATCCACTCGGGTGCTTCCACGCGGTACACCAGTTGAATGGCGATCGGCGCATCATTGAGGAAAATCACCGAACCGATCAGCCACTCGCGCAATAACTCGATCACCTCGCCCATGCGCTCGGCCCCGGTGGCCGCAAAGCCCCAGCGACGCAGGAACAGATCGCAATAGATCGAGGCCAGGTCCGCACTGGAAAACGCTTCGACAGGTCGTACCACACCGCCCGCCTCTTCCAGCAGACGCAGCTCACGGCGCTGGTTGTAGCGAAATTTCTTGGACAGCTCTTCCGGCGTGCGCGCCATGGCCAGCTGTTCCGACTGCAACTTCAAGCCACTGAAGCGGCCCTCATTGAGCGCCGACAAATAGCGCGCGCGATGGCGCAGGGGCGCCTGGGCATCAGGGGCCGCCGGCAGAATCAGCTCGGCGTTGCCCAGGTCGAACAGGCCCTTTTTGCCGTTGCGCTTGAGCACGTCCTTGGACAACGCCAGGTCTTGCCCCCAGGTCGCAATGGCCGCCTTGAGGTCGCCATCGTGTTCGTAGGCCAGGTAGCGCACGGCAATCCCGGCCAGGCCTGCCAGGCGTTCGACCACGAGTGGATGGGTGGCGACGCTGCCGCCGTAGCGGTGCCAGGCCTGGGCGTAGATCGACGCGTCTACAGCCGTCCAGCCGCGCTCGCGCCAGCCTTGGAATCGGTTGAGCATCAGGCCCTCGGCGCCAGTTCGATGACTTGAGGCAAGCGCCAGAAGGTGTCGCGTACGGCGCGGTCCGAAAAGCGTTCGCGCAAACGGTCGAACATCAACTCGGCACACTGGCGACGCTGGTGCTCGTCCATGGCCGCCAGGTGTTGCAGCCCCTGGGCCATGTGCTCGGCATCGCCCAACGGGAACAGGATGCCCACGCCTTCGACCACTTCCTTCGCGCCGCCGCACGCCGTGGCCAGCAGCGGAACGCCGGCGGCCATGGCTTCGAGCAGCACCATGCCGAATGGCTCATGGTCGGAACTCAGGGCAAACACATCGAACGCACGGAAATAACGCCGCGCCTCGGGCACCTGGCCAAGCAGCAGCACGCGGTCGGCAATGCCCAACTCCAGCGCCAGCGCCCGGAGGTCCTGCTCCAGGCGGCCCTTGCCGAGGATCGCCAACTGGCTGTTGGCCGGCAGATACGCCAGCGCGGCGGCAAAGCCACGCAGCAACGTAGCCTGGTCCTTGTCCGGGTGCAGGCGACCGACGTTGCCGACAATCCAGGCGTCCTTGTCCAGCCCCAGAGTCTGCCGCGCGTCATCCCGGGCAAGCAGGGCTGCCTGTGAGGCTTGAAGGTCGATGCGGTTGTAGAGGGTCTGGATCCGGGCCGCCGGCCATGCCGGCAAGCAGCGGCGCATGTCGTCACGCACCGCATCGGAAACCCCGAGCAGACTCAGGCGCTTGCGAAAAAGATGGGCGAACAGCCGGCGCGTACGCCGCTGGTAGTCACCAAAGGCGTGGTGCACGCCGATCACCGGCAGGCGGGTGCCCAGTAGGGCGATGTAAATGGGTTTGAAGCGATGGGCAATGCAGAAACTGAAATTGCGCGACGCGGCGATCTTGCGCAGGTCGGCGATGGCGCCCAGCTTCAGGCCGCGAACAGCGCTGGAGCTGTACTCCATGAACAGCACCTCGTCCGAGGCGCAACCGGCGGCGACCTGTGCATCCGCCGCCCCCGTCAGAAACACCGTGGTCACGCGATAGCCGGTGCCGGCGAACAAGCTGGCGTATTGACGGGCACAGTCGAGGAACGGCCCGTCATAGCCGTGGCAGAACTGCAGCACATGTCGCTCAGCCGAGCGTGTCATAAGCGTCCACGCCGTCTTTGACCACCAGAATGTCTTCCATGATCAGGTACTGCAGGTCGGAACCATAAAACATGTTCAACGCATCGGTCGGCGAGCAAATCATCGGCTCTCCACGACGGTTGAGCGAGGTGTTCAGGGACACGCCGTTGCCGGTCAGCACTTCCAGGGCCTTCATCATGTCGTAGTAGCGCGGGTTGTATTCGCGCTTGAGCACCTGGGCCCGGGAAGTGCCGTCTTCATGGACGACTTCCGGCACGCGGGTTTTCCATTCCTCGGCCACTTCGAACGTGAAGGTCATGAACGGCGCCGGGTGGTCGACCTTGATCATCTGCGGTGCAACGGTGTCGAGCATCGACGGGCAGAAAGGCCTCCAGCGCTCGCGGAACTTGATCTGCTCGTTGATCCGGTCGGCCACGCCGCTGGCGCTTGGGCAACCGATGATCGAACGACCGCCCAAGGCCCGTGGACCGAACTCCATGCGCCCCTGGAACCAGGCCACCGGGTTGCCGTCGACCATGATCTTGGCGATGCGCTCCGGGGTGTTGTCGATCTTGCGCCATGTCGGCTTGCTCGGATGACGAGCGCACGCGGCGATCACGTCTTCGTTGCTGTAGGCCGGGCCGAGGTAGACGTGTTCCATCTTCTCCACCGGCACGCCACGGGCATGGGACACGTAGGCCGCCGCGCCCACCGCGGTGCCGGCGTCGCCGGAAGCCGGTTGCACGAACAGTTCCTTGACGTCGTCGCGGGCGATGATCTTCTGGTTGAGCTTGACGTTCAGCGCGCAGCCGCCAGCGAACGCCAGCTTGCCGGTTTCCTTGAGCACGTCGCCCAAGTAGTGGTCGATCATCTGCAGCGCGAGCTTCTCGAACAGCGCCTGCATGCTGGCAGCGTAGTGAATATATGGCTCGTCGGCGATGTCGCCTTCACGTTTCGGGCCGAGCCATTCGATCAGCTTCGGCGAGAAGTAGAAGCCCTTGCCCTTCTCTTTATAGCGGCGCAGGCCGATCACGTTGGCGTAGTCGGTGTTGATCACCAGCTCGCCGTTCTCGAACGAGGCCAGGCGCGAGAAATCGTACTTGGTGGCGTCGCCATACGGCGCCATGCCCATGACCTTGAACTCACCGTCGAGCATTTCAAAGCCCAGGAATTCGGTGATCGCGCCATACAGGCCGCCGAGGGAATCCGGGTCGTAGAATTCCTTGATCTTGTGGATCTTGCCGTTTTCGCCGTAGCCAAAGAACGTGGTTGCGTATTCGCCTTTGCCGTCGATGCCCAGGATCGCGGTTTTTTCCTGGAAACCCGAGCAGTGATAGGCGCTGGAAGCGTGGGCCAGGTGGTGCTCGACCGGCTCGATCTTGATCTTTTTCGGATCGAAGCCCAGTTGCTCCAGGCACCAGACGATCTTGCGGCGATAGCGCTTGTAGCGACGGTTACCCATCAAGATCGCGTCGAGGGCACGGTCCGGGGCGTACCAGTAGCGTTTGGCGTAGTGCCAGCGCGCTTCGCCGAACAGGCTGATCGGGGCGAAGGGGATCGCCACCACATCGACGTCGGACGGTTTGATACCGGCCTGTTCCAGACAGAACTTCGCCGACTCGTAGGGCATGCGGTTCTTTGCATGTTTATCGCGTACGAAGCGCTCTTCCTCGGCCGCCGCGATCAGCTTGCCGTCGATGTACAGCGCTGCGGAAGGATCATGGCTAAGGGCGCCGGACAGGCCAAGAATCGTCAATGCCACAGGGTCTAGCCTCTTTTCTGCATACGGGCGACAAGCGCCGCGAAAAATGAATGTGCCGCTCGCCGGGGCGTAGGGCAGCTAAAGGGCGGGATTATAGCGTAAAAGCGCGGGTAAGCCTCTAGCGGTGAATGGCAGGCGTCCATCCAGCCTATTGAGCTGGCTAAGCGTCGCATCCGTGGCGAGGGAGCTTGCTCCCGCTCGGCTGCGCAGCAGTCGTAGAGTCTGCCCAGTTTTTTCTGGCGCACCGTGCCGACTGGCTTTGGGGCTGCTGCGCAACCCAGCGGGAGCAAGCTCCCTCGCCACGGGTTCGCCGACTGGTTCATTGGTTTACAGAACGGGCGAGCTGCTATCGATCGTCTGCGGCAACCGCTGGTCGATCAGCCGATGCAACGCACTGTCCTGCGGCCAATTGCGCATGAAGCGGGCGCGGTCGCGGGCGTAGGCCTGGGCGAAGCTGGCGTGGGTGCGGTGCTGGCACATCGAGTCGAGGTCGATCAGGGCCCAGCGGTCGTGCTGCCAGAACAGGTTATGCCCCTTGAGGTCACCGTGGCTGATGCGCTCGCGGATCAGGCTGGCGAACAACTGGTCCAGCGCCAGCAGCTCGGGCTCGGGCGCGTCGCCGTTGTCGATGTACGGCGCGAAGCGTTCGATGATGTCTGGCCCCGACAGGTGCTCGGTCACCAGGTAAGCGCCCCGGCGCAGCCACAGGAAACGCTTCTCCAGCAATGCCAGGGGCTTGGGCGTGGCGATGCCGAGGAACGCCAGTCGATGGCCTTCGCGCCAGGAATGCCAGGCCCGGCTGGGGCGCCAGAAGCGCTTGAGCCAATGGGCCAGGTTCTTGATGTTGTAGCGCTTGATCACCAGGACCCGGCCATCCACTTCGACCTTGCCGACGCTCGCCGCCCCACCGGTCTTGTACAGGTGGCCCTGGTCAAGCAAGGCGTCCGCACGCTCCAACACCGGCAGCATCGCCGCCTCTTCGTCTCGCCGGATCGCCCGCAGGCCGAAGGGCCCGCGTTGCACACTGAACAGGCTGCATTCGCGCCCGACCTTGTCCAGGAAGTCTTTCAGGCGCCAGGCCTGCACCTTGTCGATCTGTTTTTGCAGCGCTTCCATGGGCAGCGCGTGTTCGGCGTTGCCCAGCAGGTAATGCACCAACAGCTCTTCGGTGAACGGTTCGAGGGACTTGGGCAACTGGGCGAAGAACACCCCCAGGTTCTCCAGCACTTTTTGCCGAGACAACGGCTGCCCGGGGGTTTCGGCACGGATGCCGGCGCCATCGATCAGGTAGAGCTGGCCGCCGTGGCGCAGCAGGTTGTCCAGGTGCAGGTCTTCCTGCCACAGCCCTTTGCCGTGCAGTTGCGCAATCGCACCCAGGGCCTCGGCCAGGACCGTCGCCTGTTCGTCGGCCAGCAAGGGCAGTGGCTCGACCTGTTTCCAGGCGTCCCCCAGGCTCTCGGCGTCTTCGAGCAATTCGAACAGCAGCCAGCCGCCCTCGCCGTCCTTCAGGCCATCGGCCAACAACAACGGCGTCGTCAACCCCTGCTCGGCCAACAAGCGCACGCCTTGCAGTTCCCGCTGGAAGTGCCGGGGCGCCTTGCTGCCCACCAGCAGCTTGGCCAGCACCGGCCGACCGCGCCAGATACCGGCGCCGACGTAGCGCTGCCCCGGCAGCACCCGCAACAACGACAGCAACTGCAATTGCGCCGGGCCGGCGGCATCGGCCAGTTCCAGGCTCAAAGGCAGGGCTGGGCGGCGACCGGCGCTCTTCAATTCGGACAACTGCATCAGCGGGTTTCCTTGTGGCTGCGCCGGGCGGTCAGGCGGGTCAACCAATTGTCCACCAGCGCGGCGTCCTGGGGCTGATCCAGGTAAGTGGACAGCAACTGGCGAACTTCGCCTTCATTCCAGACGGACGCGCGCCGCAGCAAAGGTTCGAGGTCCTTGACCCGATCGCGCAGGCCAAACAGCAGCGGCCGGGTCTTTTCCAGGTCGATCAGTTGCGCCTGATAGCCGCTGGCGGTGGCTTGCAGGAAGATGTGCTTGGGGTAGAAGCAGCCATGCACCTGGCGCATGCCGTGCAGGCGCCGCGCCAATTGGCCGCAAGCCTGCAGGATGGTGGTGCGCTGCGCTGCCGTGAGGCTCGGCCAGCGTTGCAAGAGAGAATCCAGGTCATCCCAGCCGTCCAGGGCCCGCGTCAGCAGGATCGCCCGCACTTGGCCGTCAACCTTGCGCTGACCGTAGAACACCGCCTGCAACGCCGGGATTCCCAACTCGCGATAACGACTGATGTTGCGAAACTCCCGGGAGAAACTCGGCTCGCCAAACGGGTGCGACAGCGTGCGCGTCAGGTAGTTGTTCTGACGCTTGAGGTAATACCCCTGGCCCTCCAGGTCCAGCCGGAACACGCTGCTCCAGCCCTCGCCCGAGGTGTTGGGTTCGTCCACCGCGTCCAGTTGCCGCGCCCAAAGCGCATCAAAGCTGTCCAGGCCGTGACGCTGCAGCAGCGCACGGTCTTCAGCGGCCAGGAAATCAGTCATTCACGCCCCTCGAAAAATCTCACCACGTGACGAATGCGCTTCTTGTCGCACGCGTCGAGCCGGTCACGCTGGCGGTACTGCAGGTAAAAGCGCAGCCGCTGGGTCGCCGACAGATGATACTTGGCCACTTTGTCCAGGCAGGCCAGGTCCTTGGTGATACGGTACTTGAGCCAGAAGCCGCGCCAGAAATCGCCGTTCGGACAGTCGATCAGGAACAGCCGCGAGCGGTCATCGATCAGCAGGTTGCGCCACTTCAGGTCGTTGTGGGTAAAGCGATGATCGTGCATGGTCCGCGTATAGGCGGCCAGTTGCCGGCTCACGCCGTCGACCCAGGCACGGTCGCCCAGCCGCGGATCATGCCGCTCGGCCAGCGCCGAGAGGTCCTCGGTGTGGGGCAGTTCGCGGGTAATCATCGCACCGCGGGCGTAAGTGGCGCCATGTCGCTCCAGGCCCCAGCCCACGATTTCGGCGGTGGGAATCCCCCACTTGGCGAAACGCTTGAGGTTCTGCCATTCGGACTTGACCCGTGGCTTGCCCAGGTAACGACGCAAGCCCTTGCCAGCCCCGACGTAGCGCTTGACGTAATAGTTCACGCCATTGCGTTGCACCCGGATCACTTCCGACAGCGGGTCGCGGGTCAGCCGCTCCCCTTGCAAGGCAAACACCGCGTCGAGGCTGCCGAAGTCCTGCGCCAGCTCGGCATAGGAAGGTTCCAGTTTCCAACCCGACATCAGAGCGCGTCCCCATACCGCTGCTTACGGGCATAGAGCTTGTTGGCCTTGCCTTCGAGCCAGCTCAGCAGGGCCGCCTCCTGCGTGAGGATCTCGCGCAGTGGCTGCTGGAAATAGCCCTTGAGAAAGCGCAGCTTGTCGCGGCGGGTCAGGCCGATGTCCAGCGCCGAGAAATACAGCGCGGCCAGGTCCTTGTTGCGCCAGCGTCGGGTGATCGCCGCGCGGGTCTGGGCACGGTGCAGGTCGATTACCGAGAGTTTGAAGTCCTGGGCGGTCACCGGCTTGTCGGTGTGCAACAGGAAGTGGCAGATGTAGCAGTCCCGGTGGTTGACCCCGGCGCGGTGCATCATGCCGGTCATGCGCGCCACTTCGGCAATCAGGGCACGCTTGAGGGCCGGTTGCGGCGGCTGCTTGACCCAGTCGATGCTGAAATCTTCGAGGCTGATGGTCGGCGCCAGTTCTTCGGTGACGATGAACGAGTGCTGGTCAGCCGGGTTGCGGCCCTTCTCGCCGTAGGCGACGGCCGTCATGGTCGGTACGCCGACTTCCTGCAGGCGCTGGATCGCGGCCCACTCCTGCCCCGCACCGAGCACTGGCAACTTGGCGGTGAGCAGGTTCTTGAAGATCTCGCCCCAGCCAATGCCACGGTGGATCTTGACGAAAAAACCGTGGCCGTCCACCTCCGTGCGCAAGGTGCGCCGGGCTTCGAGTTCACGATAGACCTCGCCCTGGAGCGCCTCGACTTCGACGAACGCATCGCGCCCGGCCCACAGGCGCTTGAACGGTTCGGCCAGCATCAGTTTCATTGCGCTTGCTCCGCCAATATCACATCGGCCGCGTGCTGCGGCATGCTGTAGAGGTCAGCCGTCTCGGCGAAGGCCAGGCCATTGCGGCTCCACGCCGCCCGGGCGTCGGCATCGCTGAGCATACGCCCCAGGTATTCGGTGAGCTGCGCCTGTTCGAACGGCTCGTCCAGCACCAGGCCGCTGTCGGCCTCGGCGATGTAATGGGCGTACCCGCACACCGCGCTGACCAGCACCGGCAACCCGGCCACCAACGCTTCGAGCAGCACGGTACCGGTGTTTTCGTTGTACGCAGGATGGATCAACAGGTCGGCCCCGAGCAGGAAACGCGGGATGTCGCTACGGCCCTTGAGGAACCGTACGTTGTCACCGAGCCCCAGCGCGGCACTCTGCAATTGAAATACCTTGGGGTCGTCCTGGCCGATTACAAACAGCCGGGTCCGTTTTCTCAACTCGGCAGGCAACGCGGCCAGGGCCTTGAGGCTGCGGTCCACGCCCTTGGTCTTGAATCCGGAACCGATCTGCACCAGCAGCAGCTCATCATCGGCCAACTCGAACTCGGCCCTGAACGCGGCGCGGATCTCATCGGCATCGGCGGGCCGGCGGCGGTCCTGGGCGATGCCCGGCGGCAGCAAGTGGAAGCGCTCCAATGGCGTGCCGTAGTGCTTGATGAACAACGGCTGCTGGACTTCGGAGATCATCAGCACTTCGGTCCTGGCGTCCCTGGCGAACACCGCCCGTTCGTATTCGGCGAAATGCCGGTAACGGCCCCAACGCCGATACAGGGAATTGCGCAGGTTCTGCGCCTTGTCTTCGAAGCAGCCATCGGCGGCGTAATACACGTCCAGGCCGGGCATCTTGTTGAAACCGATCAAGCGGTCCACCGGGCGCTTGGCCAGGTCGGCCTCCATCCACGCACTGAGTTTTTCGTTGCGCCGGTGGTTGAACAACGCCTTGACCGGCGCCACCAGCACTTCGAAACCCGGCGGGACGTCGCCTTCCCAGATCAGCGTGTAGACGCGGATCTGGTGACCTCGCCGCTGGCATTCCAGGGCGATGCGCATGAAGTCACGCTGCAAGCCTCCGAACGGGAAATACTTGTAAAGGACAAAAGCCAATTGCATCAGCGCGGCTCCTCAGCCAATAACGTGCTCAGGTGGCTGGCCACACGCTCGGGGTTCAGACGCGTGAAGCACAGGGGCTGCTCGCGTTTCAGGTCAAACCGACGGGCATCTTCGGCGGTCGGCGGGTAAGTGCACTGCTTCTGCATGCAGGGTGCACAGGGAAAATCGCTGGCGAGGTGAACCTGGCCCTTGCCATAGGCACCGGTCAGAATCGGGTTGGTGGGGCCCAGCAGCGAAATCGTCGGCACGTCCAGGGCCGCAGCCAGGTGCCCGAGACCGGTGTCCACTGCCACGCAGGCCTGGGCGCCGGCAAGCACCTTGCCCATGCCACCCAGGTTCAGCTTCGGCAACACTTCGACATTGCGCAGGCCCTTGGCGATACGCTCGGCCCGGGCCTTCTCCAACGGGTTGCCCCACGGCAGCTTCACCACCACGCCGAACTGCCCCATGCGCTCGGTGAGCTGGCGCCAATACAGCTCGGGCCAGTGCTTGGATTCCCAGGTCGTGCCGTGCAGGAACACCACATAAGGGTACTTGCGCGGCAATTCAACCAGGCGATCGACATTCAGGCCGTAGCTGCCCTGGGTCCGGGGCAAATCATACCCCAGCGCCACGGCGAACAACTGGCGCACGCGCTCCACCGCATGCTGACCGCGGGCCACCGCCAGGCGGCGATCGTAGAAGCGCGCGGCGATGGGCTCGCGGGCCGAATCCTTGTCCAGGCCGGCGACCGGCGCCTTGACGTAACGGGTCAGCCAGGCACTTTTCAACAGGCCCTGGGCGTCGATGACCAGGTCGTACTTTTCGGCGCGCAGGCTCTGCTTGAAGCGTCGCCACTCGCCGCTCTTGATCGTTTGCCAGAGGTTCTTGCGCCAGCGACGGATCGCCACCGCGATGACCTTGCCCACGGCCGGGTGCCAGGTCGGGATCTCGGCGAAGCCTTCTTCCACCACCCAATCGAACTTGATCCCGGGGATCGCCCGCGCCGCATCGGTCAGGGCTGGCAACGTGTGGACCACATCCCCCAGCGAGGAGGTCTTGATCAGCAATACCCGCAAGTTACTCGACCTCCACGGGTGTGCCCTGCAAACGCTCCAGGGCCTCGTTCACCGACTGCGGCATGAGCTGGCGCAGGCAGTTGTAGTGCCCGAAGCGGCAGGTGCGGTCAAAGCATGGGCTGCATTCCAGGCCCAGGCGCACGATTTCGACCTGGTCGGCCAGCGGCGGGGTGAAGCCCGGCGAGGTGGAGCCGTAGACCGCCACCAACGGGCGATTCAAGGCCGCGGCCACGTGCATCAGGCCGGAGTCGTTGGAGACCACCGAATCGGCACAGGACAGCAGGTCGATGGCTTCGGCCAGGGACGTGTCGCCGCTGAGGTTCACCGACTCTTCGCGCAGCCCCGGGATCAGCCGCGAACGGATGTCCTCGCCCACCGGATGATCCTTTTTCGAGCCGAACAGCCAGACCTGCCAGCCTTCCCGAATCTTCGCCTCGGCGACCTGGGCGTAGTGCTCGGCCGGCCAACGCTTGGATTCACCGAATTCGGCGCCCGGACACAGGGCCAGCACCGGGCGGTCCAGGCTCAGGCCGAACTTGGCCAGGGCTTGCGCGCGACTCACCGGGTCAATGGCCAGGCTGGGGCGCGGATACGGCGTGGGCAACTCGGCCCCGCGCTCGTAGGCCAGGGCCATGAAGCGCTCGATCATCAGCGGATAACGCTCTTTGTCCAGCGTGCGCACGTCATTGAGCAAGCCGTAGCGGAACTCGCCGCGCCAGCCGGTGCGCTTGGGGATGCCGGCAAAGAATGGCACCAGCGCCGACTTCAGCGAGTTGGGCAGCAGGATCGCCTGGTCGTACTGACCGGCCAGGGACTTGCCGATGCGCCGCCGGGTCGCCAGCTCCAGCGCGCCGTGGCCGAGCGGGAAGCTCAAGGCCTTGCGTACCTGTGGCATGCGCTCCAGGATCGGCCGACTCCACTCGGGGGCCAGGACGTCGATTTCGCACTGCGGGTGGCGCTGCTTCAGGCACTGGAACAGTGTCTGCGCCATCACCATGTCACCGACCCAACTGGGCCCAACGATCAGAATATTCATGTGGTTTCCAAAAACGCTACGGGGAGGCCTACGCCTCCCCGCCTAAAGACACTGCAATCCACTGTGGGAGCGGGCTTGCTCGCGAAAGGGCCGGCACATCCAACATCTATTTTGCCTGACACTGCGCTTTCGCGAGCAAGCCCGCTCCCACAAGGGGTCTTCATTCGCCTCAAGTGCGGTGAAGCACCGCCAATCCAACTGTGGGAGCGGGCTTGCCCGCGAAGAGGCTGGCACATGCAGCCTCTACTTCGCCTGACACTCCGCCTTCGCGAGCAAGCCCGCTCCCACATCAATCAGTACTCAATTCAACCCCAACGTCCGCCAGATCCGCAGCACCTGCCGGCGTTCATCCACGAACTGGTCGCCTGCAATCACCCCGGCCTCTTTCTGCAGGGCCTGGCGGTGGGCGGCGGAGCGGTAGGCTTTGTAGGCCTCGCGCAACAAGGTGGCGTCTTCGGCCGGCATCAACCCGACCTCCTGCAACCCTTCCAGAATGCGGATGTTATCGGTGTAGCGCAGCAACGACGGGTGTTCCTCGGACCACGCCAGGGCCGCGTATTGCACCATAAATTCAATATCGACGATACCTCCGGCGTCCTGCTTGAGGTCGAACGGCGCCGTGGCCTCGAAGGCATTTGCCGCGGTTCCGGCAGCGGTGGCCTTGCTGCCAAGGTTATCGCGCATCTTGGCGCGCATCTCGCTGACCTCCTGGCGCAGCATCGACAAGTCACGCTTGCGCCCCAGGACCTGGGCGCGGACATTTTCAAATGCCAGGCCCACGTCCTGACTGCCCACCAGCACCCGGGCCCGCACCAGTGCCTGATGCTCCCATGTCCAGGCTTCATTTTCCTGATAACGGGCAAACGCCCCGAGGGAGCTGACCAGTAACCCCGACGCCCCGGACGGACGCAGGCGCATGTCCACTTCATAGAGCTGCCCGGAGTTGGTCTGGGCCGTCAGCAAGTGAATGATCCGCTGGCCAAGCCGGGTGAAGAACTGGGCGCCATCGATCGGCTTCGGCCCGTCGGTTTCGGCCTGCGGATCGCCGTCATGGATGAAGACCAGGTCCAGGTCGGAACCATGCCCCAATTCAAGGCCGCCGACTTTCCCATAACCGACAATGATGAAGCCCGGATCGCACAAGCTGCCGTCGGTGCGCAACGGCATGCCATGCTTGGCGGTCGTCTGGCGCCAGGCCAGGGCCAGCACTTGTTCGAGAATCGCCTCGGCCAGCCAGGTCAGGTAGTCGCTGACTTTCATCAGCGGCAGGCTGCCGGCGATTTCCGATGCAGCCACCCGCAGGCGGTGCGCCAGCTTGAAATGCCGCAGCGCCTCCATCTGCTGTTCAAGATCATCCTCGGGAATTCGTGTCAGGCGCTCGCGCAACTCGGCGGCCAGCTCCGGCGCCAGCGGCGGCTTGAACAAGCGCCCCTCGTTGAGCAGCTCATCGAGTAATAAAGGAAAACGCGTGATCTGCTCGGCGATCCACGGGCTCGCCGCGCACAAGGTCAGCAAGCGCCGCAGGGCGCCGGGGTTTTCCGTCAACAGCACCAGGTAAGCCGAGCGGCGCGCCACCGCTTCGACCAGCGGCAATACGCGCTCCAGCACCAGGTCCGGGTTGGCATGCTCCACCGCCTGGGCCAGCAAGCGCGGAATGAAGGCGTCCAGACGCTCGCGCCCCAGGCGT
Organism: Pseudomonas sp. MS646; assembly: GCF_036693845.1. Lineage (NCBI taxonomy): Bacteria > Pseudomonadati > Pseudomonadota > Gammaproteobacteria > Pseudomonadales > Pseudomonadaceae > Pseudomonas > Pseudomonas sp. MS646. The sequence goes on along the minus strand of NZ_CP144763.1, from coordinate 560,686 downwards.
TGCATCGCTCGCAATTGCGGGCTGCCGCGCAAGACAGCCAGGGCCTTGAGGGCCTTGGCCGCATCGCTGAAACCGCCCGCCTCCAACTGGCGGCAGGCCGCCTCCTCATCCTGGCTGTCTTCCCACAACGGCAGCCATTCGCCGCCCACCACCACTTCGCTCTCACTGCCCTCGTCTTCGTCGGGGTCAGCAATGACCTGGCCGAAGTGCCAGGCCACCCGCTCGCGCCAATACATCAACCGCTCATGGAACGCCGGCCAGTGCGCAAACCCCAGCATGAAGGCAATCCGCGCCTGGTCCTGCGGGCTGTCCGGCAGCATCTGGGTCTGGCGATCGCCGATGGCCTGGATCGCGTGCTCGGTATAACGCAGGAATTCATAACCCTGGCGCAGTTCGTCGACCACCTTGGTCGGCAGATACCCCTGGCCTTCGAGAGTGCCCAGCACTTTGAGCAGCGGGCGCTGCTGCAGGCTCAGGTCGCGACCGCCGTGGATCAGCTGGAACGCCTGGGCGATGAACTCCACCTCGCGAATCCCGCCCGACCCGAGCTTGATGTTGTCGGCCATGCCCTTGCGCCGCACTTCCTGCTGGATCAGCTGCTTCATGGTGCGCAGCGCTTCGATGGCGGAAAAGTCCAGGTAACGGCGATAAACGAACGGACGCAGCATGTCGAGCAACTGCGCACCGGCCACCTGGTCACCCGCGACCACGCGCGCCTTGATCATGGCGTAGCGTTCCCAGTCGCGCCCCTGGTCCTGGTAATACTGCTCCAGGGCATTGAAGCTCAGCACCAGTGCGCCGGCCGAACCATAAGGACGCAGGCGCATGTCCACGCGGAACACGAAACCGTCGACGGTGATCGGGTCCAGGGCCTTGATCAGGCGCTGGCCGACCCGGATGAAGAACTCCTGGTTATCCAGCGGCCGCTTGACGCCGACGGTTTCGCCCCCCTCCGGGTAGGCAAAGATAAGGTCGATGTCCGACGACAGGTTCAGCTCCACCGCCCCCAGCTTGCCCATGCCGAGAATGACCATCTGCTGCGGCTCGCCGCTGCGCCGCCCGGTGGGGGTGCCGAACTGCTGGGCGAGGCGCTGGTACAACCAATGGTAGGCCTCGTCGATGCAGGTATCGGCCATGTCGGAGAGATCGCGGCAGGTTTGCACCAGGTCGGCCTGGCGGGTCAGGTCGCGCCAGATGATCCGCACCTGCTGGCGCGTGCGCTGGCGACGCAGGACGCGGCCCAGTTCGTCTTCGGTCTCGGCAGCCTGGACCGCGGCACCAATCTGCGCACGCATCTCGCCGGGGGCGAAGCCGCGGTCCAGCTCGCCGCTGCGCACCAGCGCCAACAGCATCGCCGGGTCACGCACACTTTGCTCGATGACAAAGTCACTGGCGGCAGCGACGCGCCGGAATGCCTCCCAGTGCTGCGGCGTCCAGCTCGACAGGCCGTGGTCGTCGTCGAGCGAAGCGACCGCCGCACGGAACGACTCCTCGGCCCGACTGACCAATGACTGGAGAATGACCGGTACTTCGGCAAGCGAGGGCAGGCTCATGGTCTATCCTTGATCGGCGCGGGGAAGGCTGGATGTAGTGTTTTTTCAAAAACCACTACCTGATCGACTGTCGAACAAAGATGATAAATAGCTGAAAATCTGATTTTATTGGCAGCCGACATCAAGTTTTTACCTGTTCGAGTTGGGTAAAGACCAACAGTAACGATTATTCTCACAACGAAACGAGGGGCCATAAGCCGCTCTTGTGTAGTTTTACTACTCGTCTATACATTCGAAAAGCTGAAACGGCCAACGATTTGTAGTAAAACTACACGCCGTCGAATCTACCTTCGGCAATCCAAGAATTTATATCGTCTGCCCACAAGGCCAGTCGCAAACTCAGGCAACCGATTCTGGTAGCCTTTCCGCCCTGGAGCAAGCCATGCAAGACCTCGATCCCGTCGAAACCCAGGAATGGCTGGACGCCCTGGAATCGGTTCTCGACAAAGAAGGCGAAGACCGTGCTCATTATCTGATGACCCGTATGGGTGAACTCGCGACCCGCAGCGGCTCGCAACTGCCCTACGCCATCACCACGCCGTACCGCAACACGATCCCCGTGACCCACGAAGCACGCATGCCTGGCGACCTGTTCATGGAACGCCGCATTCGCTCGCTGGTACGTTGGAACGCGTTGGCCATGGTCATGCGCACCAACCTGAAAGATTCTGACCTGGGCGGTCACATCTCCAGCTTCGCTTCCAGCGCGACGCTGTATGACATCGGCTTCAACTATTTCTTCCAGGCCCCGACCGATGAACACGGCGGCGACCTGATCTACTTCCAGGGTCACGCATCGCCCGGCGTCTACGCCCGTGCGTTCATGGAAGGCCGTATCTCCGAAGACCAGATGAACAACTTCCGCCAGGAAGTGGACGGCAACGGCCTGTCCTCGTACCCGCACCCTTGGCTGATGCCTGACTTCTGGCAGTTCCCGACCGTTTCCATGGGCCTGGGCCCGATCCAGGCGATCTACCAGGCACGTTTCATGAAGTACCTGGAAGCCCGTGGCTTCATCGAGCCGGGCAAGCAGAAAGTCTGGTGCTTCATGGGCGACGGCGAGTGCGACGAGCCGGAATCCCTGGGCGCGATCTCCCTGGCCGGCCGCGAGAAGCTGGACAACCTGATCTTCGTCATCAACTGCAACCTGCAGCGCCTCGACGGCCCGGTTCGCGGCAACGGCAAGATCATCCAGGAACTCGAAGGCGTGTTCCGTGGTGCCCAGTGGAACGTCAACAAAGTCATCTGGGGCCGTTTCTGGGACCCACTGCTGGCCAAGGACGTCGACGGCATCCTGCAACGCCGCATGGACGAAGTCATCGACGGCGAGTACCAGAACTACAAGGCCAAGGACGGCGCGTTCGTCCGTGAGCACTTCTTCAACACGCCTGAACTCAAGGCGATGGTTGCCGATCTGTCCGACGACGAGATCTGGAAACTCAACCGTGGCGGCCACGACCCGTACAAGGTCTACGCGGCGTACCACGAAGCGGTCAACCACAAAGAGCAGCCGACCGTCATCCTGGCCAAGACCATCAAGGGTTATGGCACCGGCGCCGGCGAAGCGAAGAACACCGCGCACAACACCAAGAAGGTCGATGTCGATAGCCTGAAGCTGTTCCGCGACCGCTTCGACATCCCGGTCAAGGACAGCGAGCTGGAAAACCTGCCGTTCTTCAAGCCTGAAGAAGGCAGCGCCGAAGCCCGTTACCTGGCCGAGCGCCGTGCCGCGCTGGGTGGTTTCGTGCCACAGCGTCGCGCCAAGAGCTTCAGCGTCCCGACCCCGCCACTGGACACCCTCAAGGCGATCCTGGACGGCTCGGGCGACCGTGAAATCTCCACCACCATGGCCTTCGTGCGGATCCTCGCGCAACTGGTCAAGGACAAGGAAATCGGCTCGCGCATCGTCCCGATCATCCCGGACGAAGCCCGTACCTTCGGTATGGAAGGCATGTTCCGCCAACTGGGCATCTACTCGTCCGTCGGCCAGCTCTACGAGCCAGTCGATAAAGACCAGGTGATGTTCTACCGCGAGGACAAGAAAGGCCAGATTCTCGAGGAAGGCATCAACGAAGCGGGCGCCATGAGCTCCTTCATTGCCGCCGGTACCTCGTACTCCAGCCACAACCAGCCGATGCTGCCGTTCTACATCTTCTATTCGATGTTCGGCTTCCAGCGGATCGGCGACCTGGCCTGGGCCGCTGGCGACAGCCGCACCCGTGGCTTCCTGATCGGCGGCACCGCCGGCCGTACCACCCTCAACGGTGAAGGCCTGCAGCACGAAGACGGTCACAGCCACATGCTGGCCGGCACCATCCCGAACTGCCGCACCTATGATCCAACCTACGGCTACGAGCTGGCGGTGATCATCCAGGACGGCATGAAGAAGATGACCGAAGAGCAACAGGACGTCTTCTACTACATCACCGTGATGAACGAGTCCTACCAGCAGCCAGCCATGCCGGCCGGCGTGGAGGAAGGCATCGTCAAGGGCATGTACCTGCTCGAGGAAGACACCCGCGAAGCCGCGCACCACGTCCAGCTGATGGGCTCCGGCACCATCCTGCGCGAAGTGCGTGAGGCGGCGAAGATCCTGCGCGAGGAATTCAACATCGGTGCCGATGTCTGGAGCGTCACCAGCTTCAACGAACTGCGTCGCGACGGCCTGGCCGTGGAGCGCAGCAATCGTCTGCACCCTGGCCAGAAGCCTAAGCTGAGCTATGTCGAAGAGTGCCTGAGCGGCCGTAAGGGTCCGGTCATTGCCTCTACCGACTACATGAAGCTGTTCGCCGAGCAGATCCGCCAGTGGGTTCCTTCCAAGGAGTTCAAAGTGCTGGGCACCGACGGTTTCGGCCGTAGCGACAGCCGCAAGAAGCTGCGTCACTTCTTCGAAGTCGACCGTAAGTTCGTTGTGTTGGCAGCCCTGGAAGCCCTGGCTGACCGCGGCGATATCGAACCGAAAGTGGTGGCCGAAGCCATCGCCAAGTTCGGCATCGATCCAGAAAAACGCAACCCACTGGACTGCTGAGGAGAATTTTCGTGAGCGAACTCATTCGCGTACCTGACATCGGCAGCGGTGAAGGTGAAGTAATCGAACTGTTTGTGAAGGTCGGCGACCGTATCGAAGCCGACCAGAGCATCCTGACGCTCGAGTCGGACAAGGCCAGCATGGAAGTGCCTGCGCCGAAGGCCGGCGTCATCAAGAGCCTGAAAGTGAAGCTGGGCGATCGCCTGAAAGAAGGCGACGAACTGCTGGAGCTGGAAGTCGAGGGCGCCGCCGCGGCGCCTGAAGCGGCCGCGCCGGCAGCGGCCCCGGCCGCCGCTGAAAAGCCTGCTGCCGCACCGGCTGCCGAAGCAGCCCCAGCACCGGCGGCCGCACCAGCCGAAGCGTCTGTCCAGGACATCCATGTCCCGGACATCGGTTCGTCGGGCAAGGCCAAGATCATCGAAGTCCTGGTCAAGGTCGGCGACACCGTCGAAGCCGACCAGTCGCTGATCACCCTGGAATCCGACAAAGCCAGCATGGAAATCCCATCGCCCGCCGCCGGTGTGGTGGAGAGCGTCGAGATCAAGCTGGAAGACGAAGTCGGAACCGGTGACCTGATCCTGAAGCTGAAAGTGGCCGGCGCTGCTGCTCCTGCCGCGCCAGCACCTGCTCAAGCCGCCGCGCCGGCTGCCAAGGCCGAAGCCGCTCCCGCTGCCGCCCCTGCCGCTAAGGCCGAGGCTGCGCCAGCACCGGCCCCTGCCGCGACCCCTGCGCCAAGCGGTGCCAAGGTTCACGCAGGCCCTGCAGTGCGACAACTGGCCCGTGAGTTCGGCGTCGAGCTGTCGGCTGTCAGCCCAAGCGGCCCACACGGCCGCGTGCTGAAAGAAGACGTGCAGGTGTACGTCAAGGCCATGATGCAGAAGGCCAAGAACGCACCGGCCGAAGGCGCCTCGGGTGGCGCGGGCATTCCGCCGATCCCGGCGGTGGATTTCAGCCGCTTCGGCGAAACCGAAGAAGTAGCCATGACCCGCCTGATGCAGATCGGCGCGTCGAGCCTGCACCGCAGCTGGCTGAACATTCCGCACGTGACCCAGTTCGACCAGGCCGACATCACCGAGCTGGAAGCTTTCCGCGTGGCGCAGAAAGCCGTGGCGGAAAAGGCCGGCGTGAAGCTGACCGTGCTGCCCCTGTTGCTCAAGGCTTGCGCGCACCTGCTCAAGGAACTGCCGGACTTCAACAGTTCGCTGGCTCCAAGCGGCAAGGCTGTGATCCGCAAGAAGTACGTGCACATCGGCTTCGCCGTCGACACCCCGGAAGGCCTGCTGGTACCGGTCATCCGCAACGTCGACCAGAAGAGCCTGCTGCAACTGGCTGGCGAAGCCGCTGCCCTGGCCGAAAAAGCCCGAAACAAGAAGCTCACCGCCGACGACATGCAGGGCGCCTGCTTCACGATCTCCAGCCTCGGCCATATTGGCGGCACCGGCTTCACGCCGATCGTCAACGCGCCGGAAGTGGCGATCCTGGGTGTTTCCAAGGCCACCATCCAGCCGGTCTGGGACGGCAAGGCCTTCCAGCCGAAGCTGATGCTGCCGCTGTCGCTGTCCTACGATCACCGCGTGATCAACGGTGCCGCTGCTGCACGCTTCACCAAGCGTCTGAGCGATCTGTTGGGCGACATTCGTACCATCCTGCTGTAACGCCGAGTGGCCCTTCCCCAGGGAAGGGCCACTCGCACCGCTGTTTTCCGAGCGCCACGCTCGTACCTCAACCCCGTCCATTTGACGGGGCTTTTTTTGCCTGGCCGTCAGGGCTGAAGCGCCACGCCGTACACCGGCAAACTTTCCTACCCTTCCCCGCCTGACTGACTACGCCCTCTGTTAGTCATTGCCCACATCCTGCGTCCCCTCGCCTGTCGATATTTGTCCCGCCTCGCGCCTTAGCATCGGCACAGCGCGACACCCTTGCGCTCGTACCCTCCTTAACTGAAACGCTGCATTTCGAATGGATTCGAATATGTTCATACCCACCGTCGGCCCGATCGTTGGCCACACCACGACGGATCACGCGCGGATATTCTTGCGCGGCGATCATGACAACAGCCTGGTATTCGCCGGTGTTCGCTACCGGCGCCTGGGCGACGCCCACTGGTCGAAGGGCCATTTCGTCCAGTTGAAGGCCTACCGCGACATGTCCGATGTCATCGTGCTCGATGGCCTTGAGCCCGGTACGGCCTATGAATACCAGGCAGGCTGGTTCAGCCCGCTAAGCCCGACCCACACCATAGGGACCGTTGAGGAACTGCCGCTGCAATGGCCCAGGAACACCTATCGCCTGCGCACGCCAACCAACGAGCCCGGCCTGCCGCGCGCCTATATCGTCGGCTCCTGCCGCTACCTGCGGATCACCGCCGGCGTGCCTTCGCGGCCCGCGCTCGGGGACCGCACCTTTGCCGGCATCAACCGCGTCGTGGCCCAGGCCGACCCGCCGATCAGCGCGGTCCTGATGACCGGGGACCAGGTCTACCTCGACGACCTGAACGTGGTGGCCCCTGACCGGACCTACAAGGACATTCTCTTCAAGTACCGCACGGCATTCTCCCAGCCGCACATCCGGCGACTGATGGCGCAGGTGCCCACCTACATGATCCTCGACGACCACGAAATCGAAGACAACTGGCCCGCCAACAGGTCCGGCAACGACGAGGTGCTCTATGCCAACGCCATGAGTGCGTACGCGCTTTACCAGGCCAGCCATGGCCCGGCCCATGAACGCTTGGCCAACGGCACGCTGGATAAGTCGCTCAAACGCTACTGGTACCGGTTTGCCCACGGCGACGTCGGATGGTTCGTCACCGACAGCCGTACCCAACGCAACCTGTCGGCAGATGACCGCCGCCTCCTGGATGAAGAGCAGGAGCAGGCCCTGCTCCAATGGCTCGTTGGCAGCCCCGCCCGGGTCAAGTTCGTGGTGACCAGCGTGCTGTTCTACCCCGACAGCAAGCGCAATGATGGAGATGCCTGGCAGGCCTTCCCGCAACAGCGCCTGCGGCTGCTGGAAACCCTGCGCAAGCATCGGGTCAGGAACGTGATCTTCATCTCGGGCGATGTCCATGGCGCCATGACCAGCCGCCTGCGACACAGCGAGGATCCTGATTTCGAAGTCAACACCCTGGTGGCCTCGCCGTTCTGCAACAGCAAGCTGCTGCCTTATGCCAAGGCCACGGATTTTATCTTCGACCAGCCCATGGCCCGCACGGGCGACGGAGAATATCGCTACGAACTGACCAGCAAAGTCCTCAGCCAGGATAACTTCGCACGCCTGAACATCACGGCCCAGAGCGTCCAGGCCACGTTCCACGACCGTGACGGCAACCCGGTGCAGACCGTCGATATTCCCTTGCGGTGACGGACGGCATCACCTGGCGTGCCCTCTGATCGGCTGGCGACTGGAGAAATCCCTTCGTCGGCCGATAAAAGGTTTATAGCACTTGGCCTTCATGTCTCTTGTCAGCCAGTGCCGCAATGATGCAACCTTGCGGCAGTCCGTAAGAACGAGGGCGTCAGCCCGGCGCGATCAGCATTTTCGAAGCGAGTTTCCCCATGAAAAGCCAACCCGATGCCGCCAGCCGTATGGCGGCCGAGGTAGTGACGCAGTTACCGGTGCCCTCGCGGCTCGGTATGCTGCGTTTCGAACGGCTGAATGAAGCGAGCTGGGCGCTGCTGTTCCTCGATCCCAATTGCGAGCGCTACTTCGGCCTCCCGGCGGTGGAGCTCTGTTCGCTGGTCAGCGCGCCCTACGCCAGCCTGATGGAACCCGAAGCGCGCTACCAGTTGCATGACACCATCCAGGAACAACTGGCTCAAGACTCGCATTACCAGATCCGCTATACGCTGCACACCGCCAAGGGCCCGATGAACCTGCTGGAAACGGGCGAAGCCTATAAGCAGCACAATCGTCAGTTGTTACGCGGCTACCTGCTGGTGGTGGACAGCCTGCTGCAAGACGAGCCGTCCCTGCCGGCCGTCGACCTGGAAACCCAGAACTCGCGCCTGCAGATTGCCTTGGAGTTGAACCAGCGCGCCCAGCAGGAGCAACTCCAGCATCTGGACCGGGTACGTGCCCAGCAGGACCTGATCCTGCTGCTGACCCGACAACGCTACAGCGCTAACAACTCCCTGCTCGAAGCCGCCGAACTCATCACCCGCAGTGCCTGTGACATCTATCAGATCGACAGCGCCAGCCTCTGGAACCTCGAAGACGGCAAGCTGGTGCCGATCACCGCCTTCAACCGAGCCTCCCAAGCGCACTTCCTGCCAGCGGCCATCGACGCCAGCGACTACCCCAACTACATGGAAGCGCTGCAATCGTGTCGTGCCATCGATGCCCACAACGCCATGCGTGACCCGCGCACCCGGGAACTGGCGGAGAACCTGCGCGCCCGCGACGTCAACGCCATCCTCGACGCCAGCGTGCGCATCGACGGCCAGGTGGTGGGCGTGCTGTGCCTGGAACAGGTCGGCGTCACCCGCGCCTGGCAGTCCGACGAAATCGCCTTTGCCGGTGAGCTGGCAGACCAGTTCGCCCAGGTGATCAACAACCACAACCGACGCACCGCCACCAGCGCCCTGCACCTGTTCCAGCGCGCCGTGGAACAGAGCGCCAACGCCTTCCTGCTGGTCAATTGCGACGGCGTGGTGGAATACGTCAACCCGAGCTTCACGGCGATCACCCAGTACTCCACCGAGGAAGTCCACGGCCAGCGCCTGTCCGAGCTGCCGGCCCTGGAGAATCTCAGCGAACTGCTGTTCGACGCACCGTCCGCCCTGGCCCAGAGCAACAGCTGGCAAGGCGAGTTCAAGAGCCGGCGCAAGAACCTGGAACCCTACTGGGGCCAGCTGTCGATTTCCAAGGTCTATGGCGACAATCGCGAACTGACCCATTACATCGGCATCTACGAAGACATTACCCAGACCAAGTTGGCCCAGCAGCGCATCGAACGCCTGGCCTACACCGACAACCTGACCAACCTGGGCAACCGTCCGGCATTCATCCGCAACCTCGATGAACGCTTCGCCCGGGACAGCGATTCGCCCATCAGCCTGCTGCTGGTGGACATCGACAACTTCAAGCGCATCAACGACAGCCTCGGCCACCAGACCGGCGACAAGCTGCTGATCAGCCTGGCGCGGCGCTTGCGCAACAGCCTGAGCCCCAGCGGCAGCCTGGCGCGGTTCGCCAGTAACGAGTTCGCCGTGCTGCTGGACGACACGGACCTGGAAGCCGGCCAGCAGGTCGCCAGCCAGTTGCTGATGACCCTCGACAAACCGATGTTCGTCGATAACCAGTTGATCAGCGTGACCGGCTCCGTGGGCCTGGCCTGCGCACCGTTGCACGGTCGCGATCCCCAGACCCTGATGCGCAACGCCGGGCTCGCCCTGCACAAGGCCAAGGCCAACGGCAAGCATCAGGTGCAGATCTTCACCGAGGCCTTGAACGCCGAGGCCAGCTACAAGCTGTTCGTGGAAAACAACCTGCGCCGAGCCCTGACCCAGAACGAACTGGACGTGTTCTACCAGCCCAAGCTATGCCTGCGCAGCGGTCGACTGCTGGGCATGGAAGCGCTGCTGCGCTGGAACCATCCCGAAAAGGGCATGATCCGTCCCGACCAGTTCATCAGCGTGGCCGAAGAAACCGGCCTGATCATCCCCATCGGCAAGTGGATCGCCCGCCAGGCCTGCCGCATGAGCAAGCAACTGACCGCCGCCGGCCTGGGCAACCTGCAAGTGGCGATCAACCTGTCGCCCAAGCAGTTCTCCGACCCGGACCTGGTCGCCTCCATCGCCAGCATCCTCAAGGAGGAGCAACTGCCCGCCCGGCTGCTGGAACTGGAGTTGACCGAAGGCCTGCTGCTGGAAGCCACCGAAGACACCCACCTGCAGCTCGACCAGCTCAAGCGCCTGGGCCTGACCCTGGCGATGGACGATTTCGGCACCGGTTATTCGTCCCTGAGTTACCTGAAGAAATTCCCGATCGACATCATCAAGATCGATCGCAGCTTCATCCATGAGATCCCGGACAACCAGGACGACATGGAAATCACCTCGGCGGTGATCGCCATGGCCCACAACCTCAAGCTCAAGGTCGTGGCCGAAGGCATCGAGACCGCCCAGCAACTGGCCTTCCTGCGGCGCCACCGATGCGACGTCGGCCAAGGCTACCTGTTCGACCGGCCGATCCCCGGCGCCGAGCTGGTCGAGAAGCTCAAGCGCTACCCGCGCGGACCAATTGACTGACAGCGATGTAACACTCGGGCACACTGACAGTCTTATTGCGTGAACTCGCTCAACTCAATCTGACTGAGAGGACTGATGATGGTCTTGCGCTCGGAAATCCTGGTGAACAAAAACGTGCTCCCTACTCAAGAACAAGCCCTGCCCGGCCGCGAAACCCCGATCAAGGTGCCGGACGAGCACTTCGTCAACGGCAATCCGCTGCTCGGCCCATTCCCGGGCAACGTCGAATTCGCCATCTTCGGCCTGGGTTGCTTCTGGGGTGCGGAACGCCGCTTCTGGCAACGCGAAGGCGTCTACAGCACGTCGGTGGGCTACGCCGGCGGCTTTACCCCCAACCCGACTTACGAAGAAGTCTGCTCCGGCCTGACCGGCCACAGCGAAGTGGTGCTGGTGGTCTACGAGCCGGAGAAGGTCAGCTACGAAGCCCTGCTGGCGATGTTCTGGGAACTGCACAACCCGACCCAGGGCATGCGCCAGGGCAACGACATCGGCACCCAGTACCGCTCGGTGATCTACTGCACCACGCCCGAGCAACTGGAAGCCGCGAAGAAGAGCAAGCAAGTGTTCCAGGCAGAGCTGGCCAAGGCTGGCCTGGGGGACATCACCACCGAAATCGACGAGGCGCCGACGTTCTACTACGCCGAGACGTATCACCAGCAATACCTGGCGAAGAACCCCGAGGGCTACTGCGGGATTGGCGGCACAGGCGTCTGCATGCCGCCGAGCCTCGCGGGTAACTGAGCCCCAGCCCGATGCAAGGGAAGAAGGTGTCCGGTCATCGCCCTTCCCTTGCACTTGACCGCAAACTTGATCTACAGACTGCATATTGCTACTTTTGGCTCTACAGACCCAAAAGGCAATCGTCATGACCCCTGCTCTTTCAGCCCAAGCCTTGACCAAGGACGAGTGCGTGACCGGTCTTCGGACGGTGCTGGGCATCCTGGAAAAATGGCAGGCAACCAGTGACCAGGCCTGTCGGATCCTGCGTATTTCCCGCAGCACCTATACACGCGCCAAGCAACGTGAAACCAACTGGTCCGTCAGCCTGGACTCCGACCAGTTGCAACGCATCAGCCTGGTGCTGAATATCCACGGCGCCTTGCGCCTCATTTTCGACAACCCCGAAAACGTCTATGGTTTTGCGGCGATGCCCAATGAGAACGAGTTTTTCAATGGGCACGCCCCGCTGGAGATCATGGCCCGGGGCGACATGATTTCCCTCTACGAGACGTTTCGCAGGATCGACGCGTTACGAGGCGCGCAATGGTGAAGGCCGTCGATCTGCCCGAACGGCCCGGCGAGCCCCTGACGGCCCATAGGCTGGTGAACTCCAAATTCCCGCCCATCGCCCTGTTCGACGATGTGGCCGACGCTGATGAGTTCGAAGTCCTTTATCGGATCCAGGCCCTGACCAACCCCAGGTTGCAGAACGAAGTGGGACGCCTGGAACTGATCGCCCGCCAGGAAATCCCCTTCGGCATCCCGGGCTGCGCCTACGCGACGGCGCCGTTCACCCACGTCAATCCCGCCGGTTCGCGGTTCAGCGACGGCAGCTTCGGCGTGTTGTACCTGGCCGACACCGCCGAAACGGCGCTGGCCGAAGTGCAGTACCACCAGAACCACTACTGGTCGAAGGTGCAGGGCCTCAACTATGAACGCTTTGTCTTCCGCGAGCTTTCCTGCCACTTCACGGACGCAGCGATGAAAGATGCGCTGATCGTGCCCATGACAGACCCCATCTATGACCCGGATGACTACAGCCATGCCCATCTGCTGGGCAAGGCCATCAAGCGCGAAGGTTGTCCGGGGCTGCGCTACCGATCGGTACGCAACCCGGGTAGCCATTGCTGGGCGCTGATGACCCCGCGCCCGGTGTCATCGATTCTTCAGGCCGCTCACTACGAGATGATCTGGAACGGCCGGATCACCAGCGTCAACCTGATCACCGGGGCTTGAGCCGGGCTTCAGGAAGGCCTTGTGGGAGCGAGATTGCTCGCGAAAGCGCCCGCCCTGGCGCCTCGTCAACACGAATCAATGCTCGGCGATCAACCAATCCATCTGCCAGCCACCCTGGGTCTGCCCGAGCTTTTTCGACAGCCACGGCAGCAGATCGCGCAACTCTTCCTCCAGTCCCCACGGCGGGTTGGCAATGGCCAGGCCGGAGCCGTTCAGGCTGTTGGGAGTGGCGAGCGGGTGGACCAACAGCTCCACGCGCAACAATTTCGGCGCGCCGGTGCCAGCCAGGTCCTGGTAGAAACGGCGCAACAGGCGCTGATCCTTCACCGGGTACCAGATCGCCGCCACCGTCTGGCGCATCCGACCGATGGCTTCCTTGAGGGAGGCGGCGCAGCGCTGCATCTCGTCAAGCTGTTCGAAAGGCGGGTCGATCAACATCAGGGCGCGCTTCTGCGGGACCGGTAGCAACGCCCGAGGCACATGCCAACCTTCGCCCAAGTGCACCGCCACGCGACGGTCGCCCTTCATGTTGTCCTTGAGCAGCACGCCGTCTTCGGGGTGCTTCTCGTTGAGCAGCACGCGGTCCTGCGCACGGGTCAGGCGCCGCGCCAATTCCGGGGAACCGGGGTAGTAGCGCAACTGCCCGTCCGGGTTCATGTCGTGCAGGACTTTCATGTAATCGGCGGTCAGCGGCGGCAGGTCATCCTGGCCCCATAACCGCGCGATGCCTTCCAGGTATTCACCGGTACGATTGGCCTGGTCGCCCTGCAAGTCGTACAACCCGATGCCCGCGTGGCTGTCGAGGTAGGCGAAGGGCTGCTCCTTGCGCGACATCAGCGCGATGAGGCGGGTCAAGGTCAGGTGTTTGAACACGTCGGCGTGATTGCCGGCGTGGAAGGCATGGCGATAATTCATGGCGGCTCCTGCGAAGGGCGACGAGTTTACCTTGAAGTGCGCCGAACGTCAGGGTTCGCAGCCGAGTGGGCGGTCCCCCAGTTCGAGCGCCAAAAATTGCAGCAATGCCGCCTTCAGCGGTTGCCCGGGCGCCTTGAGGAAATGCGCAACCTTGCGCCGCAGGATGCGCTCGTCAACCTGCTCGAACAGGTCCGGGTGCGCTTCATCCAGCCACCTGAGCAGGTTATCCAGCAGGCAATCGCTCGACTCATCAGCCAATGACCTGAGCAACGCCTCCGGCACCGTCCACCATGGGAACGCCCGGGCCTCACACCGGGCATTGCCTTGCAGCGCCAGCGGCTGGCCATTGATCAGGCAGCGGCTGAGCACCGGCAGCAACACGGCGGCATCAACGTGCGCCGATTGCAGGATCGGCCGCACGAAGCGCCCATCCCAGAAGCGGAAAAATACCGCCTTGGCGTCGGGCAACAACACCTGTGTCAACCCGCACAGATGTTCGGCAACCCTTTGCTGGCTGGCAGAAGACACCGCCAGCCAGCCCCAATCGAGCGCATCGGTGGTCGCTATCCAATCAAGAAACTCACTGTCCGGGGTGACAAGCCCTACATATGGCATGACCGATTCCCACTCGGCGTACGGCGTGCCCGCCCAGATCGGGCTCGCCGGCGTGGTCATCGAGCGCTTCCAGGCAGACAGCGGCCCTGCGCCGCTGGCGTTGCTGACGATGGCGAACAGTTGCTCGGATGCCCGCAACGGGTGGTCTCGGAGCCAGGCACGGGGCGTCATGGGCGCACCTGGAAAACAGCGGGCCCATGAAGGTCCGGCGGCATGCTGCAAACGCCCATCCGGCATCGCTCACATTCTTCACAGAACGGCGCCTGGCCTTGCAAGCTCAGGATTTGCCCAAGACTCAGCCGAGGAGCCGCGGCGGCGAGCGGGCTCTCAGGGCCGCGGGAAACGCCAGGCGCCGCGCCCATCACGGCCATCGGCGCGCCGCCCACTTCGATGGGCACGCTACTGAATATCCCGCCGGCACCGATATTGATCCAATGACCACCGGCCTGGATCGTCGCACTGACGCCGGCATCCAGCACCACCTGCTGGCCGGCACCGACATGGTATTGCTGGGCAGCACTGAGGGCCTGGCTGGTCACGTGGATATGCCGTTCGCCGATCACCCGCAAGTGATCGTCCTGACGGACTTCAACCTGGCGCCGGCCGTGGGTCGTGCGCAGCTCATCAGCCTTGAGCTCGTGCCGCGACGCCCCCGTGACCACGATGCTGCGCTCGTGATCGACTTGCACCCGCTGGTCATGCAAGACGTGCTGGGTCCAGTCGCGCTGGGCGCGCAGATAGATTTCCTCGGCGCCCTTGCGGTCTTCGATACGCAATTCGTTGTAACCACCGCCTCCCGGGCTGCTCTGGCTGCGCAGGATGCTGCGGGTCTTGTCCGCCGGCAGGTCCAGCGGCACCGGGTTGGCGCCGTTGGGCAGGCAACCCACCACCACGGGCTTGTCCACGTCACCGTCGATGAACCCGACCAGCACCTCCATGCCAACCCGCGGGATCATCACCCCGCCATAGCGATCATGGGCCCAGCCGGAGGCCACGCGCAGCCAGCAACTGGCATGCTCATCGCCCTGGCCTTCGCGGTCCCAGACCAGTTGCACCTTGACCCGCCCGAACGCATCGCAATGGATCTCGCTGTCGACAGGCCCGGTCACCACGGCTGACTGGTAACCGTGGGCACGGGGCTTTTCCTGCGCCAGGGGCGGACGGTAGAGCACATCCCAGGGCGTGGCATGGAAGGTGTTGCGGTAGCCTTGGAAATCCTCCAGGCCGTCATCGCTCGCGTCCTCCAGCACCTGTGGCTGGCGGCCATGATGGGTGATGGCCGTGAGCAACCAGAGATCGTTCCACGGCGCGCGAGGATGGCCCTGGATGTGCAAGAAGTGCCCGCTGGCCAGGGCTCGCTGGTCACTGTGCCCTTGCGCCAGTTGGTAGTCGGCGCCGTGGCGCTCAAGTGCACGCTGGGCCAGGTGCCGGCCCTGCTCGCGATCGGCAAACTGGCCGGGGTAGCGATAGTCCTCCAGCGCCGGCAGTTGCTGGCTGTCGACGTCAGCCTGCAGCACCAGCCCGGGCTTGCGAAAGTCGTGGTCGCGCAACGTCACGGCAGTGGTCCGGGCTTCGAGCCGCACCGCCAGGCGCGTGATCGTCGGCTCGCTGGCCGCCATGCCATTGCCCGGCAGATAGCGCGTCGGCTCGGGCAAACGGGGAAACACCGTCTGATCGTCGCCAAACACCAGCAGATGGCCGCCGGGGCTGTGCCGGAAGTGATAATGGATGCCCACCTCGGCACAGAGCCGTTCGATGAAGGCCAGGTCGCTCTCGGCGTACTGCACGCAATACTCACGCTCGGGGTACTGGCCACCGAGGCTGAACTGGAATGCATCGCCCTGGATACCGTGCTCGCCGAGGATCCGGGCGACGATCGTCGGCACGCTCAGGTGCTGGAAAATCCGTTGATTGATGCGGTGACGCAGGTAGGCGAGGCGCGGCACCAGCGTGATCCGGTAACGGGTCAGGCGCTTGCCCGAGTCGCCCTGGGCCACACTGTAGACCTGGCCGTGAAGACCCCGGCCATGATCGTCGAGCCCCAGGAAGGCCTGGCGGTGCAGGAGTTCTTCCAGGGCCAGGTCGGGCCGCTCGCTGACCAGTTCCAGGTCAACGCGATAGGGCTGGCTGATGGCTTCCTTGCCTGTGAATTCCAGCACCTTGAGCGCATGGGGCACGCCGTCGAGCGTCAGGGTGAAACGGGGCAAGTGGGCAGGTGCGAACATCCGATGTCCCTCTGCTGAATGAAGGCTGGCGATTCTGCACGAACCATCGGGTGAACAACCCCCTCACCCGGAAAAACAGATTTGCCCTACGACCTAGACGTAGAAAAAGCCGCGAGACAGGCAGTATTTTCCGATAGACATTCTTCAACGGTGGGAGCGAGCCTGCTCGCGAAAGCGGCGCCCCCTTCAACCCGGCTCCATGCACCGCCCCTGGACCCGCCATAAAAAACGGCCCGCCTCCACAAGAGACGGGCCGTTTTGCGATACAACCTTCAGCCAGCCATCAAGGCTTCGCCGAACGCCTTACTGGTTCAGGCGGAAATCTTTCTCGGCTGCTTCGAAGCGCTGCAGCATACCGGTGGTAGGCGAGCCCATCTTGCTGACGAAATAGATGGCCAGGCTGGCGAAAATGAAGCCTGGGATGATTTCGTACAGGCCCAGCAGCTCGAAGTGCTTCCAGACGATCACGGTAATCGCGCCCACCAGGATGCCGGCCAATGCGCCGTTACGGGTCATGTTTTTCCAGATCACCGAGATCAGCACCACCGGGCCGAACGCGGCACCGAAGCCGGCCCAGGCGTAGCTCACCAGGCCCAGCACGCGGTTATTCGGGTTGGCCGCCAGGGCAATGGCGACCAACGCCACCAACAGCACCATGGCCCGGCCGACCCAGACCAGTTCCAGCTGGGAAGCGCCCTTGCGCAGGAAGGTTTTGTAGAAGTCTTCGGTCAGGGCGCTGGAGCACACCAGCAACTGGCAGCTCAGGGTACTCATCACCGCCGCCAGGATGGCGGACAGCAGGACACCGGCGATCCATGGATTGAACAGCAGCTTGGCCAGCTCGATGAACACGCGCTCGTGGTTCTCGGTCACAGGACCTGCCACCTCAGGGTGAGCCGAGAAATAGGCAATCCCGAAGAAGCCGACCGCCACGGTGCCACCCAGGCACAGGATCATCCAGGTCATGGAGATGCGACGGGCGTTGGCGATCGACTTGACCGAATCAGCGGCCATGAAGCGCGCCAGGATGTGCGGCTGGCCGAAGTAACCCAGGCCCCAGCCCATCAGCGAGATGATGCCGATGAAAGTGGTGTTCTTCAGCATGTCGAAAGACGCAGGGTCTTTCGCCTCGATGGCCAGGAACGTAGTGTCCACGCCACCGGTGGCCAGCAGCACGATGATCGGCGTCAGAATCAGCGCGAAGATCATCAAGGTGGCCTGGACGGTATCGGTCCAGCTCACGGCCAGGAAACCGCCGACGAAGGTGTAGGCAATGGTCGCGGCAGCGCCGGCCCACAGCGCGGTCTCGTAGGACATGCCGAAGGTGCTCTCGAACAGACGGGCACCGGCGACGATGCCGGAAGCGCAGTAAATGGTGAAGAACACCAGAATCACCACGGCGGAGATGATCCGCAGCAGGCCGCTCTTGTCTTCGAAACGGCTGGCGAAGTAGTCCGGCAGCGTCAGCGCGTCACCGTTGTATTCGGTCTGTACCCGCAGCCGCCCGGCCACGAACAGCCAGTTCAGGTAGGCACCGACGATCAGGCCGATGGCGATCCAGCTTTCCGACAGGCCCGACATGTAGATGGCGCCCGGCAGGCCCATCAACAACCAGCCACTCATGTCGGAGGCACCGGCAGACAAGGCCGTAACCACGCTGCCGAGGCTGCGACCGCCCAGGATGTAATCGGAAAGGTTGTTGGTGGAGCGGTACGCCATCAGGCCGATCAGGACCATGGCTGCGATATAGATCACGAACGTGATCAGGGTTGGATTACTAACACTCATGAATAACGCCCTGGCTTTGTTTTTATGTTGCGGTGGCAGAGGCAGGCGTCGACCACACGAACAGTATGGCGACGATTGGCAGGCCCGCGAATGTATGACCGATGTTTCCCCAGGAAAGCCATCGGCGGATGCCCTCGGTCGAAACCGGTTGCACCTTGGCGGCGAATCCTATTCAAGAAACGAAATTAGGTGCAACCAGTTTCGCTCGAATAAGTTGCACCCGATCGGTTTTATCGGAAAAACACCAGGTTTTGCGCCGTTTTAGTGCAAAGGCGACGGCGCAATCGGAGCATTTGGCACCAATAAAGTGCAACACCAGCAAATCGGAGATTCTTTCCTGATGAGCTGCCGAGTATTTCATCCAAAAAAGGGTTGCACCCGGTTGCACCTCATTCGGCGCGCAGCTAATCTTGCCGCCAGCTGATGCCACGCGACAGTGGCAAACATGAGGATAAAAATATGGCTACCACTACCCTCGGGGTCAAACTCGACGACCCGACCCGCGAACGCCTGAAGGCCGCCGCAACCTCGATTGATCGCACGCCCCATTGGCTGATCAAGCAGGCAATTTTCAATTACCTGGAGAAACTCGAGGGTGGTGCAACCCTGACCGAGCTGAACGGTTCGACCCGTGCCGACAGCGACGATGCCGGCGAGGTCCAGGCCGACCACGCCCACCAATGCTTCCTCGAATTCGCCGAAAGCATCCTGCCGCAATCGGTGCTGCGCGCGTCCATCACCGCAGCCTACCGTCGCCCCGAGCCGGAAGTGGTGCCCATGCTGATCGAGCAGGCCCGCCTCCCCGCGCAAATGGCCGAGGCCACCAACAAGCTGGCCGCGTCGATTGCTGAAAAACTGCGCAATCAGAAGAGTGCCGGCGGACGTGCCGGGATTGTTCAGGGCTTGCTGCAGGAATTTTCCCTGTCGTCCCAGGAAGGCGTGGCACTGATGTGCCTGGCCGAAGCCCTGTTGCGGATCCCCGACAAAGGCACCCGCGACGCGCTGATCCGCGACAAGATCAGCACCGGCAACTGGCAGCCGCACCTGGGCAACAGTCCTTCGCTGTTCGTCAACGCCGCCACCTGGGGCTTGCTGCTGACCGGCAAGCTGGTCGCCACCCATAATGAAGCAGGCCTGACGTCGTCCCTGAGCCGCATCATTGGCAAAAGCGGCGAGCCGATGATCCGCAAGGGCGTCGACATGGCTATGCGCCTGATGGGCGAGCAGTTCGTCACCGGCGAGACCATTGCCGAAGCCCTGGCCAATGCCAACAAGTTCGAGACCAAGGGTTTCCGCTATTCCTACGACATGCTGGGTGAAGCGGCACTCACCGAGCACGACGCCCAGAAGTACCTGGCCTCGTACGAACAAGCCATCCACTCGATCGGCAAGGCGTCCCACGGCCGTGGGATTTATGAAGGCCCGGGTATTTCCATCAAACTCTCGGCCCTGCACCCACGCTACAGCCGCGCCCAGTACGAACGCGTCATGGACGAGTTGTACCCGCGCCTGCTGTCGCTGACCCTGCTGGCCAAGCAATACGACATCGGCCTGAACATCGACGCCGAAGAAGCCGACCGCCTGGAGCTGTCCCTGGACCTGCTCGAGCGCCTGTGCTTCGAGCCGCAACTGACCGGCTGGAACGGCATCGGCTTCGTGATCCAGGCGTACCAGAAGCGCTGCCCGTATGTGATCGACTACGTGATCGACCTGGCCCGCCGCAGCCGTCACCGCCTGATGATCCGCCTGGTAAAAGGCGCCTACTGGGACAGCGAGATCAAGCGTGCCCAGGTCGAAGGCCTGGAAGGCTACCCGGTGTACACCCGCAAGGTGTACACCGACGTTTCCTACATTGCCTGTGCCCGCAAGCTGCTGTCGGTGCCGGAAGTCATCTACCCGCAATTCGCCACTCACAACGCCCATACCTTGTCGGCCATCTACCACATCGCCGGACAGAACTATTACCCGGGGCAGTATGAGTTCCAGTGCCTGCACGGCATGGGTGAACCGCTGTACGAGCAAGTTGTAGGCAAGGTTTCCGAAGGCAAGCTGAACCGTCCGTGCCGCGTGTACGCTCCAGTCGGCACCCACGAGACACTGCTGGCCTACCTGGTTCGTCGCCTGCTGGAAAACGGCGCCAACACCTCGTTCGTCAACCGCATTGCCGACCAGTCCATCTCGATCCAGGAACTGGTGGCCGACCCGGTCGCCAGCATCGAACAGATGGCGACCCTGGAAGGTGGTTTCGGCCTGCCGCATCCGCGCATCCCCCTGCCGCGTGACTTGTACGGCAGTGAACGCGCCAACTCCAGTGGCATCGACATGGCCAACGAGCATCGCCTGGCTTCGCTGTCCTGCGCGCTGCTGGCCACCGCCCATAACGACTGGAAAGCCGCGCCGATGCTCGGTTGCGCCGCCAGCGAGCAGACCCCGGCACCGGTGCTGAACCCGTCCGATCATCGCGACGTGGTTGGCCATGTCCAGGAAGCCACCGTCGCCGATGTCGACAACGCCATCCAATGCGCCCTCAACGCCGCGCCGATCTGGCAGGCCACGCCACCGGCCGAACGCGCCGCGATCCTGGAGCGTGCCGCCGACCTGATGGAAGGCGAGATCCAGCCATTGATGGGCCTGCTGGCCCGCGAGGCCGGCAAGACCTTCGCCAACGCCATCGCCGAAGTGCGTGAAGCGGTGGACTTCCTGCGTTACTACGCGGTGCAGGCGCGCAACGACTTCACCAACGACGCCCACCGCCCATTGGGCCCGGTGGTCTGCATCAGCCCGTGGAACTTCCCCCTGGCCATCTTCAGCGGCCAGGTGGCGGCCGCCTTGGCCGCGGGCAACCCGGTCCTGGCCAAGCCCGCCGAACAAACCCCGCTGGTGGCGGCACAGGCCGTGCGCCTGTTGCTCGAAGCCGGCATCCCCGAAGGCGTCCTGCAACTGCTGCCGGGCCGCGGTGAAACCGTCGGCGCCGGCCTGGTGGGCGACGAGCGGGTCAAAGGCGTGATGTTCACCGGTTCCACCGAAGTCGCTCGCCTGCTGCAACGCAACATTGCCGGTCGCCTGGACAACCAGGGTCGCCCGATTCCACTGATCGCCGAAACCGGCGGCCAGAACGCGATGATCGTCGACTCCTCGGCCCTGACCGAACAAGTGGTCATCGACGTGGTGTCCTCGGCCTTCGACAGCGCCGGCCAGCGCTGCTCGGCCCTGCGGGTCCTGTGCCTGCAGGAAGATTCCGCCGACCGCGTCATCGAAATGCTCAAGGGCGCGATGGCCGAGTCGCGCCTGGGCAACCCCGAGCGCCTGTGCGTGGATATCGGCCCGGTGATCGACGCCGAGGCCAAGGCCGGCATCGAGAAACACATCCAGGCCATGCGCGACAAGGGCCGCACGGTGTACCAGATGGCACTCGCCGACAGCGACGAGTGCAAGCGTGGCACCTTTGTCATGCCGACCCTGATCGAGCTGGAAAGCTTCGACGAATTGCAGCGCGAGATCTTTGGCCCAGTGCTGCACGTGGTGCGCTACAAGCGCAAGGAGCTGGACCAGTTGATCAACCAGATCAACGCCTCCGGCTATGGCCTGACCCTGGGCGTGCACACCCGCATCGACGAGACCATCGCCAAGGTGATCGACAACGTCCACGCCGGCAACGTCTACGTGAACCGCAACATCGTCGGTGCCGTGGTCGGCGTGCAGCCGTTCGGCGGCGAAGGTCTGTCGGGCACTGGCCCGAAGGCCGGTGGTCCGTTGTACCTGTACCGCCTGTTGTCGACTCGTCCTGCCGACGCGATCCAACAGTCCTTCGTACGCAGCGATGCCCTCAATGCACCGGACCTGCGCCTGCGCGACGCCATGAGCAAGCCGCTGACCGCCCTGCAAGCCTGGGCCGATAGCCACAAGCTCGCCGAACTGAGCGCCCTGTGCGTGCAGTTCGCGGCCCAGTCGCAAAGCGGCATTACTCGCCAGCTGACCGGCCCGACCGGCGAACGCAACAGCTACGCGATCCTGCCGCGCGAACACGTGCTGTGCCTGGCCGACGTGGAAGGCGACCTGCTGACGCAACTGGCGGCCGTGCTGGCGGTGGGCGGCTCGGCGGTGTGGCCGGAAACCGACACGAGCAAGGCCTTGTTCGCACGCTTGCCGAAGGACATTCAGGCGCGCATCCAGCGGGTTTCCGACTGGACCAAGGACGACGTGGTGTTCGACGCCGTCCTGCACCACGGTGACTCGGATCAACTGCGCAGCGTTTGCCAGCAAGTGGCCAAGCGTGCCGGCGCCATCGTCGGGGTCCACGGCCTGTCACAAGGGGAAACCGGCATCGCGCTGGAACGCCTGGTGATCGAACGCGCCCTGAGCGTCAACACCGCGGCGGCGGGCGGCAACGCCAGCCTGATGACCATCGGTTAAGCCGCTGCAAGCCAGGCGCCCGCAATGGGTGCCTGGCCATCGAAATCCCCTGTGGGAGCGGGCTTGCTCGCGAAGTCGGTGTATCAGTCGACATCTATCCGTCTGATACACCATCTTCACGAGCTAGCCTGCTCCCACCAGGGATTAGTGTCCCCCTCGCCCCTCCATCACTGTCATCAATCATCCTGTTCAACCTCTATTCCCACACCTAGACTCGGCCCATTCCAAACAAGGTAGGCCGCCATGTCCGAGACGTTGCTCAGTTCCCGCAATCTGGCTTTCGAGCTGTATGAAGTCCTTGATGCCGAGGGCCTGACCCAGCGCGAGCGGTTCGCCGAACACAATCGCGAGACCTTCGACGCCGCCATTGGCACGGCCCGCAGCATCGCCGAAAAGTACTTCGCGCCACACAACCGCAAGAACGACGAAAACGAACCCCGTTACGAAAACGGCCAGGCCGTGCTGATTCCCGAGGTGAAGCCGGCGGTGGACGCGTTCCTGGAAGCGGGCTTTCTGAACGCCGCACGCAGCTTCGACGCTGGCGGCATGCAATTGCCGACGTTGCTCTCGCAAGCCTGCTTCGCGCATTTCCAGTCAGCCAACGCCGCGTCCACCTCTTATCCGTTCCTGACCATGGGCGCGGCGAACCTGATCGAGAGCTTCGGCAGCGAGGAGCAGAAGCAACGCTTCCTGCAACCGATGATCGACGGCCGCTTCTTCGGCACCATGGCCCTGACCGAACCCCATGCGGGCTCGTCGCTGGCGGATATTCGCACGCGAGCGGAGCCGGCAGCCGACGGCACCTACCGGCTCAAAGGCAACAAGATCTTCATTTCCGGCGGCGATCATCCGTTGTCGGAAAACATCGTGCACATGGTCCTGGCCAAACTGCCGGACGCCCCGCCGGGGGTGAAGGGCATCTCGCTGTTCATCGTGCCCAAGTTCCTGGTCAATGACGACGGCAGCCTCGGCCAACGCAACGATGTGCTGCTGGCCGGGTTGTTTCACAAGATGGGTTGGCGCGGCACCACCTCCACGGCGCTGAACTTCGGCGACAACGGCGAGTGCGTCGGTTACCTCGTCGGGAAACCGCACCACGGCCTGAGCTATATGTTCCAGATGATGAACGAGGCCCGGATCGGCGTCGGCATGGGCGCGGTCATGCTCGGTTACGCCGGCTACCTGCATTCCCTCGAATACGCCCGCGAACGTCCGCAGGGCCGGGTCCCCGACAGCAAGGACCCGACCACCGCCCCGGTGGCGATCATCCAGCACGCCGACGTGCGCCGCATGCTGCTGACCCAGAAGGCCTACGTCGAAGGCTCGTTCGACCTGGGCCTGTACGCAGCGAGGCTGTTCGACGACACCACCACCCTCAAGAGCGAAGTCGAGCGCCGGCAGGCCCATGAATTGCTGGACCTGCTGACGCCCATCGTCAAATCCTGGCCCTCGGAGTTTTGCCTGAAGGCCAACGAACTGGCGATCCAGATTCTCGGCGGCCACGGCTACACCCGCGAATACCCGGTGGAACAGTATTACCGCGACAACCGCTTGAACCCGATCCACGAAGGCACCCATGGTATCCAGTCCCTGGACCTGCTGGGGCGCAAACTGGCGCAGAACGGCGGCGCCGGTCTCAAGCAACTGATCCGCCTGGTGGCCGACACCACCGAGCGCGCCCAGGCGCACCCGTCGCTGACGCCGTTGCGCCAGCCACTGGAAGCCCTCGTGGCGCGCCTGCAGACCGTCACCCTCGGGCTGCTGACAGACCTGGCCCAAGGCAAGGTCAACAGCAGCCTGGCCAACTCGGCGCTGTACCTCAAGGTGTTTGGCCATATGGTGATTGGCTGGCGCTGGCTGGAACAGGCGATTCGCGCCGAGGAAGGCCTGGCCAGGGGGAATACCGCGGACAGCGACTTCTATAGAGGCAAGCTGCAAGCGGCGCGCTACTTCCTTACCTGGGAAGTGCCGGGTTGTCATCATGAGCTGGCGATTCTCGAGGCGCGGGATGATACGTGCCTGGGGATGCGGGATGAGTGGTTCTGAGCCAGCGCTTGTGGTGCAGCTGACATCCAATCGCGAGCAAGGCTCGCTCCCACAAGAATTCCAAATGGACGCGACATCTGCGTTCACCACGATCCATTGTGGGAGCGAGCTTGCTCGCGAAAGCGATGGATCAGGCAAATCAATTGCACCTGACATACCGCCTTCCCGCGCAAGCTCGCCCCCACAATCAGATCGTCACCAGGCCTTGGCCTTCAGGCCTGCTGGATCGTCTTGGCAATCACATCGACCGTGGCGCTGACTTGCTCTTGGTAACGGTCGAGTTCCGCCTGATGCTGCTTCTGCATATCGATCTGCTGCGAACACAGATTCATGGCCGCCAGGACCAACAAACGATCACCGATCAGCGTCGGGTATTTGCGCTTGGTATCGGCCAGCGCAGCCTTGAGCATCGCGGCCGCGTCCAGCAAGGCCTGCTCCTGCCCGGCCGGCGCCTTGATCGAATAATCCTCTCCCAGGATCGAGATGACCGTCACCCCCTCGGCGCCGTGCCTCATGCGCTGACAGGACCGGCGCTGGCGCGCTCGATCAAGGCCTGGATGCGGGCGGCGGCAGTGCCGTGCAGTTCTTCCTGCTCCATCAGGCTCAGTTGCAGACTCTCGTTTTCATCCTTGGCCCTGGCGAGGTCCGCGCTCAGGGTTTCGTTCAGGCCAGTGAGGTGGCGATTCTGTTGCACCAGGTCATTGACCAGTTGCTCCAGCTGGCTGAGGGATGTTTCCAACATATTGATTTCCAGGGTTTTTCAGGGGGCGCGTACGATAAAGAAAAGTCATCGGCGACGCCACGGTTACGGGCAGCGGTGCTTCGCTGACGAGTTTTAGAGACTGCGATTCAGGGATCTGGTTCCTACCCTTCGTCGCGCCACCGCCCTTGAGCCGCGACAAAAGCCCGCAGCGCCCTCAAGACTTCAGGTGCATGACCGATAAGTCCGGTATATCCGTCACAGCCCGCACGGAAGCGCTTCCATCCGGTACTTTCCATGTCTCTACGTAATATGAATATCGCCCCGCGGGCGTTCCTGGGGTTTGCCCTGATCGGCGCCCTGATGCTGATCCTCGGGGTGTTTGCCCTGGCCCAGATGAGCAAGATCCGCACGTCCGGCGAGAACATCGTCCAGAACAGCGTGCCCAGCATCAAGGCCCTGGACGAGTTCACCCAGCTCACCTTGCGCCTGCGGGTGCTGTCCTATCGTCTGCTGGTGAACCGCGAACCGGACATCCAGCAAAAAACCTACGAGCTGTTCGAACAACGCAACCAGCAGATCCGGGCCGCCCAGGCCACCTATGAAAAGCTCATCAGCGCCCCGGAAGAACGGGCCGCCTACGAGCAATACGTGCAACTGCTGGGGCAATACCGTCAGCTCGAAGAGCGGATGAAGACCCTGTCGCGCAATAACCAGATCGATGAGCTGCGCACGCTGCTCAACACTGAGCTGCTGACCAATTCCGATGCCATCAACGTGGTGATCAACCGCCTGATGGAGATCAACAACCAGCAGGCCGAGCACCTCAACCAGAGCGCTGTGCAACAGTATTCAACGGCGTTCACCTGGGTCGTCGCGCTGCTGGTCATCGCCACCGGCCTGACCCTGCTGTTCGCCTGGCTGCTGACCAACAGCATCACCCGGCCGATTGGCAGCGCGCTGCAAGCCGCCGAAGAAATCGCCAAGGGCAACCTGACCCGGCCCGTGCTGGTCGATGGCAGCGACGAAGCCGGTCGCCTGCTGCGGGCGATGGCGACCATGCAGGACAAACTGCGCGACACCTTGCAGCGCATCTCCGGCTCGGCCACGCAACTGGCCTCCGCCGCGGAAGAACTCAACAGCGTCACCGACGAAAGCGCCCGTGGCCTGACCCTGCAAAACAACGAAATCGAGCAGGCCGCGACCGCGGTCAACGAGATGACCAGTGCCGTGGAAGAAGTGGCCCGCAATGCGGTCAGCACCTCCGAGGCCTCTAAGAATGCCACCACCTCCGCTGGCGATGGCCGCGACCTGGTGCAGGAAACCGTCGGTGCCATCGAACGCATGAGCGCCGATGTGCAAAGTACCGCGACGCTGATCGGCAACCTGGCCGACGAATCCCGGGACATCGGCAAAGTACTGGACGTGATCCGCGGCCTGGCCGATCAGACCAACCTGCTGGCGCTCAACGCGGCCATCGAAGCCGCCCGTGCCGGTGAAGCCGGTCGTGGTTTCGCCGTGGTGGCGGACGAAGTGCGCGCCCTGGCGCATCGCACCCAGCAGTCGACCAGCGAAATCGAACGCATGATCGGCAGCATCCAGAACGGCACCGAACAGGCCGTGGATTCGATGCGCAACAGCACCGAGCGCGCCGAGTCGACCCTGAACATCGCCCGCGGCGCCGGCCTGTCCCTGGACACGATCAACACCGCCATCGTCGAGATCAACGAACGCAACCTGGTGATCGCCAGCGCCGCCGAAGAACAGGCGCAAGTAGCTCGTGAAGTCGACCGCAACCTGGTGAACATCCGCGACCTGTCGGTGCAATCGGCCACCGGCGCCAACCAGACCAGCGCCGCCAGTGCCGAACTGTCGCGCCTGGCCGTCGACCTTAACAGCATGGTGGGGCGCTTCAATCTTTAAGACCCTATCTGCCTTTGTGGCGAGAGCTTCCTGTGGCGAGGGGATTTATCCCCGATCGAGTGCGAAGCGCTCGCCATCGATTTGTATGGCAGCAAAGATTTTGGGGCTGCTTCGCAGCCCAACGGGGATAAATCCCCTCGCCACAAAGGGCAGTACCAATCCCATGGCCGCAGATGGCTATCCAAGGTTTCATCGCTCCCTCGTTCAAAAGCTTTTTTGACAGCAGCGCATTTCAACAGGTTAGAATCGCTGGCACGCAGACTGCATGGTCAGTCTGTGTCCGCCCTTAAGCTTTTCCGGAGTACTGCCTTTGACTGCGACGACCATCAACAGCCTGTTCTTGATCGGCGCGTTGCTGGTGAGTGCGAGCATTCTGGTCAGTTCTCTTTCGTCCCGCCTGGGCATCCCGATCCTGGTGATCATCCTGGCCGTGGGCATGGCAGCCGGTATCGACGGCGCCGGTATTCTGTTCGACAACTACGCCACGGCCTACCTGGTCGGCAACCTCGCCCTGGCTGTCATCCTGCTGGACGGCGGTTTGCGCACCCGGGTCTCGAGCTTTCGCGTGGCGCTCTGGCCAGCGTTGTCGCTGGCCACGGTAGGCGTGCTGATTACCACTGGGCTGACCGGCCTGGCGGCGGCGTGGCTGTTCAACCTCAACCTGATCCAAGGCTTGCTGATCGGCGCCATCGTCGGCTCGACCGACGCCGCGGCGGTGTTCTCGCTGCTGGGCGGCAAGGGCCTGAACGAGCGGGTCAGCGCCACCCTCGAGATCGAGTCTGGCAGCAACGACCCCATGGCGGTGTTCCTGACCGTCACCCTGATCGGCATGCTCGCCAGCGGCGAAACCGGCCTGCACTGGAGCCTGCTCGGACACCTGGTGCGCGAGTTCGGCATCGGTGCGGTACTCGGCCTGGGCGGTGGCTGGTTGATGCTGCAATTGGTCAACCGTATCCACCTGGCCAACGGTCTCTACCCGATCCTGGTGATCAGCGGCGGCCTGGCCGTATTCGCCCTGACCAACGCCTTGCACGGCAGCGGTTTCCTCGCGGTGTACCTGTGTGGCCTGGTGCTGGGCAACCGCCCGGTGCGCAGCCGCCACGGCATCCTGCACATGCTCGACGGCATGGCCTGGCTGGCCCAGATCGGCATGTTCCTGGTGCTGGGGTTGCTGGTCACGCCCCACGACCTGCTGCCGATCGCCCTGCCCGCCCTGGGCCTGGCCCTGTGGATGATCCTGTTCGCCCGCCCGTTGTCGGTGATGGTGGGCCTGCTGCCGTTCAGGGCGTTCCACGGTCGCGAGAAAGCGTTCATTTCCTGGGTCGGCCTGCGCGGCGCGGTGCCGATCATCCTGGCGGTGTTCCCATTGATGGCCGGCCTGCCCCACGCCCAGCTGTACTTCAACCTGGCGTTCTTCATCGTGCTGGTGTCGCTGCTGGTGCAGGGCACCAGCCTGCCATGGGTCGCCAAGTTGTTGCATGTCACTGTCCCACCCGAGCCGCTGCCGATTTCCCGGGCCGCACTGGAAGTCCACGTCACCAGCGAGTGGGAGCTGTTCATCTACCGCCTGGGCAAGGAAAAATGGTGCATCGGCTCGCCCCTGCGAGACCTGAAAATGCCCGAAGGCACCCGCATCGCAGCGCTGTTTCGCGGCCAGCAACTGCTCCATCCGTCGGGTAGCACGGTGTTGGAAGTCGGTGATTTGCTGTGTGTCATCGGCCACGAACACGACTTGCCGGCCCTTGGCAAACTGTTCAGCCAGGCACCGCAACGGGGCCTGGATCTGCGCTTTTTCGGCGACTTCGTACTGGAAGGAGATGCCCAGTTGGCTGCGGTTGCGGCGCTGTACGGGCTGAAGCTCGACGGCATCGATCCGGACATGTCCCTGGGCCGTTTCATTGCCCAGAAAGTCGGCGGCGCGCCGGTGGTCGGCGACCAGGTGGACTGGAACAATACCCTGTGGACCGTCGCGGCCATGGACGGGAACAAGATCGGCAAAGTGGGCGTCAGATTCCCCGAAGGAAGTCGCCCGGGTCCCGGCTTGTTCCTCTAAACTGCTCCCACTCTCACTTGCTCGACCGGTCTCTATGCCTACCCTGCGCTCCTTTTTCGCCGCCGCCCTGCTGGGCCTGAGTCTCTCCGTCTGCACCCTGCAAGCTGCCGAAGTGCCCGCCCGTGAGTCGGTGCAGGCCAACCTGGACAAGATCGCCGACCGCAAGCTGCCGGAAGCCGACCAGAAGGCCTTGCAAGCGGTGCTGCAAGGCACCCTGACCCAGCTGAACAACAAGGCGGACTACGAACAGAAGCTGCACGCCCTCAAGCAACAACTGGCCAACGCGCCGAAACAGAACATCGAAAACCAGCGCGAACTGGCCCGGCTCAAGGGCACCAGCGTGGTGCCGGTGGCGCAACGCTACGCCAACCTGCCGATCCCCCAACTCGAACAGATGCTCGCGGAGCGCTCCACCCAGCAGGGCGATCTGCAAAAAGCCCTGGCCGACGCCAACAGCCTGATCATCACCGCCCAGACCCGCCCCGAGCGCGCCCAGGCTGAAATTTCCAGCAGCCAGACCCGCATCCAGCAAATCAACGCCATCCTCAAGGCCGGCCGGGACGCCGGCAAGCCCCTGAGCGGCGAACAGCGCGACCAACTCAATGCCGAACTGGCCGCGCTCAACGCCCTGATCCCGTTGCGCCGCCAGGAACTGGCCGGCAATAGCCAGTTGCAGGACCTGGGCAACGGCCAGCATGACTTGCTCACGGAAAAGATCGACCGCATGGAGCAGGAAATCCAGGACCTGCAAAACCTGATCAACCAGAAGCGCCTGGCCCAATCCCAGGAGACGGTGACCCAGCAATCCATCGAGGCCCAGAAAGCCGGGAGCAGCAGCCTGCTGGCCACCGAAAGCGCCGCCAACCTGAAGCTTTCCGACTACCTGCTCAAGAGCACCGACCGCCTCAACGAAGTCACCCAGCAGAACCTGCAAACCAAGCAACTGCTCGACAGCGTCACCCAGACCGACGCGGCCCTGGACGAGCAGATCAGCGTGCTCAAGGGCAGCCTGCTGCTCTCCAAGATTCTCTACAAGCAGCGCCAGACCCTGCCCCGGCTGAAGCTGGATCAGAACCTGGCCGACCAGATCGCCGACATCCGCCTGTACCAGTTCGAAGTCAGCCAGCAGCGCGAGTTGCTGAATAACCCCAGCGCCTATGTCGACAGCCTGCTGGCGTCGCAACCGTCGGAGCAGGTCACGCCGCAACTGCGCAAGACCCTGCTGGACCTGGCCCTGACCCGCGTGGACCTGCTGGAGCGACTGAACCGTGAGCTGAGCGCGGTCCTCAACGAATCCATCACCTTGCAGCTCAACCAGAAGCAACTGCTCAGCACCGCCCAGAACCTGCGGGCCACCCTCGAAGAGCAGATGTTCTGGATCCCCAGCAACAAGCCGCTGGACCTGGAATGGTTGCGCGCAGTGCCGGCGCGGCTGGAAAAACAGGTCGATTCGTTGCCCTGGGCCTCGAGCCTCAGCGAACTGGCCGACGGCCTGACTCAACGGCCGCTGCTGTTCCTGCCCCTGGCGTTGCTGATCGGTGCCCTGCTGTGGCGGCGCAAGAGCCTGTACGCGCGCCTGAACAAGGTTCACCAGGACGTCGGCCACTTCAAGCGCGACAGCCAACTGCATACCCCCCAGGCGATCCTGATCAACATTCTGCTGGCAATGCCGGTGGCTCTGGCACTGGCGCTGTGCGGCTACGCCCTGCAGATCGACGCCCGCGGCCAGAACGCCAACCTTGGCGCGGCGCTGTTGCAGATCGGCCAGGCCTGGCTGGTGTTCTACACCGCCTATCGAGTGCTGGCGCCGGGCGGCGTAGCCGAGCTGCATTTCCGCTGGGAGAAACCCCAGGTCGAATTCCTGCAAGGCTGGATCCGCCGCCTCGGGCTGGTGGTGCTGGCGCTGGTGGCCGTGGTGGCGGTGGCCGAGTTGCAACCGGCGGCCCTGGCCGACGACGTGCTGGGCATGCCGGTGGTGCTGACCTGCTACGCGCTGATGGCGTGGCTGCTCAGCCGCTTGCTGCTCAGCAGCCCGACGCACAAGAACACCTCGCTGTTTCGCAAGGCCGTCGGGGTGATGTTCACGGCCTTGCCGATCGCGCTGTTCGTGGCCGTGTGCTTCGGCTACTACTACACCGCGCTGAAGCTCAGCGACCGCTTGATCAACACCCTGTACCTGCTGATGTTCTGGCTGGTGATCGAAGCCACGTTCGTGCGCGGCCTGTCGGTGGCGGCGCGGCGCCTGGCCTACCAGCGCGCCCTGGCCAAGCGCCAGGCCGCCAAGGAAGCCGGCGACGGCGAGGCGGTGGTCGAGGAACCGACGCTGGACATCGAAAAGGTCAACGAACAGTCCCTGCGCCTGATTCGCCTGGCTCTGCTGGGCGGTTTCATGGCCGCGCTGTACTGGGTCTGGTCGGACCTGATCAGCGTGTTCTCGTACCTGGACAACATCACCCTCTACGAATACACCAGCGGCACCGGCGCCAACATGAGCATGGTGCCCATCAGCATCGGCGACATGCTCGGCGCCCTGATCATCATCGGCATCACGTTCGCCCTGGCCCGCAACCTGCCGGGCCTGTTGGAAGTCTTCGTGCTGTCGAAGCTGAACCTGGCCCAGGGCAGCGCCTATGCCACCACCACGCTGCTGTCCTATGTGATCGCCGGTGTCGGTTTCGTCACCACCCTCTCCACCCTCGGCGTGAGCTGGGACAAACTGCAATGGCTGGTGGCCGCGCTGTCGGTGGGCCTGGGCTTCGGCATGCAGGAAATCTTCGCCAACTTCATTTCCGGGATCATGATCCTGTTCGAGCGCCCGGTGCGCATCGGCGACACCATCACCATCGGCAACCTGTCGGGCACGGTCAGCAAGATCCGCATTCGCGCCACCACCATCACCGACTTCGACCGCAAGGACATCATTGTCCCGAACAAGACCTTCATCACCGGGCAACTGATCAACTGGTCGCTGACCGACACCGTCACCCGGGTAACCCTGAAACTGGGCGTCGACTACGGCTCGGACCTGGACCGTGTCCGCGAACTGCTGCTCAAGGCCGCCCGCGAAAACCCACGGGTGCTCAAGGAGCCGGAACCGATCGTGTACTTCCTGAACTTCGGTGAAAGCACCCTGGACCACGAGTTGCGCATGCACGTGCGCGACCTCGGTGACCGCAACCCGGTGCTGGACGAGATCAACCGCTTCATCAACCGCGAATTCAAGAAAGAGCACATCAACATTTCGTTCCGGCAGATGGAGATCTACCTGAAGAACCTGCACGGCCAGGAGTACAAGCTGGTCCCGGCCGAGCCCGACAACAAGACGCTCTCGCCCGTGCCTTCGACCGTCGCCAGCATCAAGCCGGTCCCCGAACCACCGCAACAGACACTCGACTGATCGCGGGGTGCCTTGAGGCATCGCGCCGGAGACGGCCATGAAAACGCTGGAAACCCTGACCTTCGACAACCGCTTCGCCCGCCTGGGCGACGGTTTCTCGGCCCATGTGCTGCCCGAGCCGATCGACAATCCCCGGCTGGTCGTCGCCAGCCCGGCCGCCATGGCGTTGCTCGACCTGGACCCGGCCGAAGCCCAGTCATCGTTGTTCGCCGAGCTGTTCGGCGGGCACAAGCTGTGGGCCGAGACCGAGCCTCGGGCGATGGTGTATTCGGGGCACCAGTTCGGCCATTACAACCCGCAACTGGGCGATGGCCGCGGGCTGCTGCTGGGTGAGGTGTACAACGAAGCCGGCGAGCATTGGGACCTGCACCTCAAGGGCGCCGGCCAGACCCCTTTCTCGCGGATGGGCGATGGCCGCGCGGTGCTGCGTTCGTCGATCCGCGAATTCCTCGCTTCCGAAGCCCTGCACGCCTTGGGCATCCCCACCACTCGCGCGCTGTGCGTGATTGGCTCGGACACCCCGGTCTGGCGCGAAAAACAGGAGCGCGCCGCCATGGTCCTGCGCCTGGCCCCCAGCCATGTGCGCTTTGGTCACTTCGAGTATTTCTACTACACCAAGAAGCCCGAGCTACAGGCGGCCCTCGCCGAGCACGTGCTGAACCTGCACTTTGCCGAATGCCGTGAACAGCCGGAGCCGTACCTGGCGATGTTCCGCGAAATCGTCGAGCGCAACGCCGAGCTGATTGCCAAATGGCAGGCCTACGGCTTCTGCCATGGCGTGATGAACACCGACAACATGTCGATCCTGGGCATCACCTTCGATTTCGGGCCGTTCGCCTTCCTCGATGACTTCGACGCCCACTTCATCTGCAACCATTCCGATGACCAGGGCCGCTATTCATTCAGCAACCAGGTGCCCATCGGCCAGTGGAACCTCAGCGCCCTGGCCCAGGCCCTGACGCCTTTCATCAGCGTCGAAGCCCTGCGCGAAACCCTTAGCCTGTTCCTGCCGCTGTACCAGGCCCACTACCTGGACCTGATGCGCCGCCGCCTGGGCCTGACCTGCGCCGAAGAGGACGACCAGGCACTGGTGGAGCGCCTGCTGCAATTGATGCAGAACAGCGGCGTCGACTACAGCCTGTTCTTTCGCCGGCTGGGTGAGCACGACCCCGAACAGGCCATCGCGCAACTGCGTGATGACTTTGTCGACCTCAAGGGCTTCGACGCCTGGGGCGAACTGTACGTCGCCCGCGTCGGCCGTGACGGTGCGCCGGACCAGGCCCAGCGCCAGGCCCGCATGCACGCGATGAACCCGCTGTATGTGCTGCGCAACTACCTGGCGCAAAACGCCATCGATGCCGCCGAGGCCGGCGACTACGACGAAGTCCGCCGCCTGCACACGGTGCTGAGCAAACCGTTCGAAGCACAACCGGGCATGGACCGCTACGCGCAACGTCCGCCGGAGTGGGGCAAGCACCTGGAGATCAGTTGCTCTTCGTGATGCCGTTCCACAGTAGCAATGGCATCACATAACCCCGTCAGATAAAGGTTTCCACCGAGACGCCGAAACGCTCGGCCAACCAACGGATCTGCCGCACGTTGAGTTGGCGCTTGCCGCTCAGCACCTCCGACACCACCGATTGGGTACCTACCCCAGGCAGGTCGCTCTGGTTCAGCCCATGTTCACGCATCAGATAACGCAACGTCTCGACGCCGCTGGCCTTGGGCATGGGACGATGCTGATGATCCCATGCCTCGATCCATTCGCCGATGATGTCCACCAGGCTCATAAGTGGATGGGTTTCGTCTTCGCCGATCCGCTCCAATAATTCATCCAAGGCCCCGGCCAGCCGATCGTAATCGTCTTCACTCCTGGGTTTGCGCAGCAGAGGCGACACAAACTCCCAATGGGCGGCGACTTGCTCAATCAGTGCACTCATCCCTTTTCCTCCTTCCACTTACCTTTATCGTACGCTTGATGGTCCAACACGCTCTTGATGTACAAACGCCGGGCCCGATAGCGAACCACGGCGATCAATCGCAATTTATTGCCACCGATGTCGAACACATGGAGCGGCCCGACTTTGTCGATGGCAGGAAAAATCGACTTCATCGCTGCAAAATCGATCGGATTGTTGCGCTTGATCAACCGATACCATTGATCCAACGCGCTGGCTGAATGTGGCCATCGCTCCTTGGCCTCCCAGATACGCTTCTCAGTTATCACATGCATGCAATGTCCTTATCGCACTTTGCTATAGAGGAGTTAAACATAGATCGAGCTCATCGCAAATCGCGATAATCCCGAGTAGACAAGCGGTTGCCAAAGTGCAACTTCAGCCTAGCGACCGCAGACGCCACCCTCCGGCTGAAAATGTGAGCAGGTGTGAGACTTGCGCACACCTGCAACCCATCGAACACGCCCTGTGTTCTGCGCTAGGCCATGTCACTGCGACTGAATTCCTCGGCCAGGAAGTCAATCAGCGTACGCACCGACGGCAGCAACCCGCGCCGTGAGGCGAAGATCGCGTGGACGATCCCGCATTTGGGCGTCCAACCCGGCACCAGTTCCACCAGGCGACCGGCCGCCAGGTCCTCGCGCACCACCACGTTGGGCAGGTGGGCGATGCCGACGCCCGCCAGCACGGCGTGACGCAGGGCCAGCAGGTCGTCGGTGACCATGCGCGGTGCGTGACGAATCAACGCACTGGCGCCGTCCGGGCCGAACAGCTCCCACTGGTATTCCCGCTGCGCCGAGCCCCAATGCACGCTGGGCAGCCCATTGAGGTCCGCCGGGGAAGCGGGTGACGACAAGCGCTCGCGGTACATCGGGCTGCCCACCAGGCATTGGGTGCTGTTGCCCAGCACCTTCATGACCATGTCAGTGTTTTCCAGCGGCGGGAAGCGCACCCGCAGGGCAATGTCGAACCCTTCGTGGATCAGGTCGACCCGGCGGTTGGTGCTCTCGATGAACAGCTCCACCCGCGGGTACTGGAGCATATAGCGGGTCAGCATCGGCCCGACCCAGCTGTTGAGCAACGCCGTCGGGCAACTGATGCGCACCAGGCCCTGGGGCTCGGAGCGGTTGCGCTCGATCACTTCGGCCGCGCTCTCGGCCTCGACCCGCATTGCCAGGCAACGCTGGTAATAGGCCTGGCCGATCTCCGTCAGCGTGCAGTGGCGGCTGGTGCGGTGGATCAACCGCACGCCGAGCCGCTCCTCCAATTGGGCAACACGCCGGCTGAGCTTCGACTTGGGCATGTCCAGCGCCCGGCCAGCGGCGGCGAAACCACCGTGCTCCACCACTTGGGTGAAGTAGTACAGCGTGTTGAGGTCTTCGATGATCGTTCTCCAAATAGAACGCTAAGGCGGATTTTTGCAGTCTAGCGCATCAAAGGTGTCGCTTTTAATCTATATCCATCGCTTAGGAACACCTTCACACCCGTTAATCACGCCGAACCGATCGGCACCCAAACTTGAGAGGATTCACCATGACCACTTCCTACAACCGCCTGGACAAAGACAACGCCGCCGTTCTGCTGGTGGACCACCAGGCCGGCCTGCTGTCGCTGGTGCGCGACATCGACCCGGACCGCTTCAAGAACAACGTGCTGGCCCTGGCCGACCTGGCGAAGTACTTCGAGCTGCCGACCATCCTTACCACCAGCTTCGAAACCGGCCCCAACGGCCCGCTGATGCCTGAACTCAAGAACCTGTTCCCGGATGCGCCGTACATCGCCCGCCCCGGCCAGATCAACGCCTGGGACAACGAAGATTTCGTCAAGGCGATCAAGGCCACCGGCAAGAAACAACTGATCATCGCCGGCGTCGTCACCGAAGTCTGCGTGGCCTTCCCGGCGCTGTCGGCCCTGGCCGAAGGTTTCGAGGTGTTCGTGGTCACCGATGCCTCCGGCACGTTCAACGAGCTGACCCGTGACTCGGCCTGGGACCGCATGTCCACCGCCGGCGCTCAATTGATGACCTGGTTCGGCCTGGCCTGCGAGCTGCATCGCGACTGGCGCAACGACGTGGAAGGGCTGGCGACGTTGTTCTCCAACCACATCCCGGACTACCGCAACCTGATGACCAGCTACAACACACTGACCAACGCTAAATAACAGCGACGTCGTACACAATGTGGGAGCGGGCTTGCTCGCGAAGGCGGTGTATCAGTCGACATCCAGGTGTCTGATACATCGCCTTCGCGAGCAAGCCCGCTCCCACATGGGTTTTCGGTGGTTTCTATATAGTGTTCAATCTGTGCCAATGATTTTTCCGGGAGACTGACCTGATGCTGATCCCCTGCCCCCACTGCAACGGGCTCAACCGCATACCCGCCGAACGCCTCGGCGACCAGCCCAAGTGCGGGCGGTGCAAGGCCCCCGTGCTGTCGAGCGAACCGTTCGAACTCAAGCAAGGCGATTATGCCAGCCAGATCAAGGGCGACCTGCCGTTGTTGGTGGATGTGTGGGCCGACTGGTGTGGGCCGTGCAAGGCCTTCGCCCCCGTGTTCGAGCAAGCCGCCGCGCGACTGGTGGGCAAATGCCGGCTGGCCAAGCTCGACAGTGAGGCCAACCAGGCGTTATCGGCGCAATTGGGAATCCGCTCGATTCCCAGCCTGATTCTGTTCAAGGACGGTCGGGAAGTGGCGCGCCAGAGCGGGGCGTTCCCGTTGCCGCAACTGATGGCCTGGTTGCGCAGCCAGGGGATTTGAAGCCACCTCATTGTGGGAGCGGGCTTGCTCGCGAATACGCTATGTCATCCAAAGCTTGGGTGGCTGATACACCGCATTCGCGAGCAAGCCCGCTCCCACAGAGGGTTATGCTCGGATTCAGGCGCTTTCCAGCATCCCATGCAACTCGACGAACTGCTGGGTCAGCTTGTGCCGTGGGTCCAGGTGGATCAGCGGCAGGCTGGCCTGGTGGGACTCGCGCATCCGCACCGAACTGCTCAGGTACACCGGCAGCACCGGCAGGCCCTCGGCAATCAGTTCGTCCAGGATCTGCTGGGGCAGGCTGGCGCGGGCCTGGAATTGGTTCACCACGATGCCTTCGACTTCCAAGCCCTCGTTGTGGTCGTCCTTGAGCTCTTCGATTTCCGCCAGCAGGCCATACAAGGCCTGCCGGGAGAAGCTGTCGCAGTCGAAGGGTATCAATACACGATCGGCGGCAATCAACGCAGAAACCGCATAGAAGTTCAACGCCGGCGGCGTATCCAGGTAAATCCGGTCGTAGTCCTCCTCCAACTCTTCGAGCAGTTTGCGCAACTTGTTGATCTTGTGTTTCGCCTCGAGCTTGGGCTGCAAGTCCGTCAGCTCAGAGGTGGCGGTGATGACGTGCAGGTTGTCGAACGGGGTTTCGTAGATGTCCACCTTGTTCTTTTTCGAGAAGGGCCCGGACGACAGGGTCTGCTTGAAGAAGTCGGCGATGCCCATGGGAATGTCGTCGCCCGTCAGGCCGGTCAGGTATTGGGTGGAGTTGGCCTGGGCATCCAGGTCCACCAACAGCGTGCGATAACCCTCGCTGGCGCTGACCGCCGCCAGATTGCAGGCGATGCTGGACTTGCCCACGCCACCTTTCTGATTGAACACCACACGCCGCATGACAAGACCTCCGTGTATCAAAGATTCCCGAGTGTAGTTGGCCGCAGCCCCGCTTCGCTACCTTCTACGTAGAAGGACTACAGCATCAGTGGCTTTTTCCAACAAGGCGACGTCCATAAGCGCCGGGAATGACAGAAAACACCGGCAGACAGGCGGGCTCCGATCACCAGAATGAGCCGTCCCTCACATTAAGCGGACCAACCGGTACATTTTGCTGGGCAAAATGTAACCAGTATTTGCTACAAGCCAACCGCACCGGGATAATGCGCGCCACTTGGGTCGCAGGACCGTGCAGGGTTGGACGCGGGTCAGATCGCTGACCGTGACAAATAAAAAGCCCGCAGGGGTGGGGTGAACGCTTTTGATCAACTTCAACATCGCCCAATGGCGCGCGTGGGCCCCTGGGCTCGAAAGCGTGGACGATTGGCAGGCGTGGAGCCGACAGCCGGTCGTGCTGGCCGCCAGCGATGCCGCCCCGGACGTGTCGTTCCTGCCCGCCATGCAGCGCCGGCGCCTCAGCCGCCTGGCGCGGATGGCCTTCAGTGTCGGCTGGCCCCTGGCCGAAGACCGGCCGGACCTGCCGTTGGTCTTTATTTCCCGCCACGGCGAAACCCCACGCACATTTGAGATTCTCAAGGACCTGGCGGCCGACCAACCCTTGTCGCCGACCCAGTTCAGCTTGTCGGTGCACAACGCCGTGATCGGGCTGTGGTCGATCATGCGGGGCGAAACCAGCGAAATGACTGCCCTGGCCGCCACTGGCGACGGGCTGGAGCACGGCGTGCTGGAAGCCGCCGCGTTGCTGAACGAAGGGGCGCCGGCGGTATTGCTGGTGATCACCGAAGAACAACCGCCGCAGGTCTATGCGCCGTGGGTCGACGACGTACCGTTCCCCTACGCGCTGGCACTGCTGCTGACCCGCGGCGACGACTGGCAACTGGACCTCGCCGCCCAGGACGGACAACCGCCGGGCAGCGAGTGGCCCCATGCCCTGGACCTGGTGCGTACGCTGCTGAACCACCAAACCACCTGCCAACATGCCTGGAAGAATCGTCTATGGACCTGGCAACGCAACCGGTGACCGGTAAACAACGCGACGCCTACTATTGGCGCCTGGTCGCGACCGCCGCAAGCTTTGCCCTGTTCGGGTTTGGCGGGTTGTGCCTGCGCCTGCTAGTGTTCCCGTTGCTCGCCTGCCTGCCCGGCGATGCCCAGGCCCACCGGCACAGAGCCCGCCGCACGGTCGGGCGATTGTTCTGGTGCTTTATCCGCTTCATGGCCCGCACCGGGGTGCTCACCTACCAGATCGACGGAGCCGAACGACTCGGCCGGCCCGGGCAGATGATCATCGCCAATCACCCGTCGCTGATCGACGTGGTGTTCCTGATCGGGCTGGTGCGCGACACCAACTGCGTGGTCAAGCAAAGTCTGTGGGACAACCCTTTCACCCGCGGCCCGCTGCGCTCGACCCAGTACATCAGCAACGACGGCAGCATGGACATGCTCGATGCCGCCAGCAACGCCCTGCAAGAGGGCCAGACCCTGATCGTCTTCCCCGAAGGCACCCGCACCCAGCCAGGCGAAGCGCCGGCATTTCATCGGGGCGCGGCCGCCATCGCGCTGCGGGGTGCGAAAATCCTCACGCCCGTGACCATCAAGGTCAGCCCCACCACCCTGACCAAGGCCGAACCCTGGTATCGCATTCCCGCGCGCCGCGTGCATTTCAGTTTCCGGGTCGGTGCCGATATAGACCCACAGGCATTCGCCGCGCTCGGCCCGCCGCCGCAAGCGTCGCGCAGGCTCAACGATTTTCTGCATCACTATTTCATCAAGGAGCTCGCCGAAGATGAGCGATCTGCACCGTGACATCAAACAGCTGATCATCGACGCCCTCGGCCTGGAAGACATCGGCATCGACGACATTGGCGACCACCAGACCCTGTTCGGCGAAGGCCTGGGCCTGGACTCGGTAGATGCCCTGGAGCTTGGCCTGGCGATCCAGAAACAGTACGGCATCAAGATCGACGCCGACGCCAAGGACACCCGTAACCATTTCAGCAATGTGGCAAGCCTTGCGGCCTTCGTCACTGCAAAACGCCCCTGAGACCGGACCATGCAAACTCGTGACGACATTTTCAACACCCTTCGCGATGCTCTGGTCGAGCTGTTCGAGCTGGACCCCGATCGCGTGACCCTGGAATCGAACCTGTACCAGGACCTGGAGATCGACAGCATCGACGCGGTCGACCTGATCGATCACATCAAGCGCCAGACCGGCAAGAAGATTGCCGCCGAGGAATTCAAGTCGGTGCGCACCGTCAACGACGTGGTCGAGGCGGTCTATCGACTGGTCCAACCGGCCGCATGACCCGGCTGATTGGCCTCAGCCTGCTGCTGGCGGGCCTGCTGTACCCCTTTGCGGTGTATTTCGGCATGGAGCACTTCGCCCCATGGCAGTTCGGACTGCTGCTGGGTAGCTTGTGGTTGGCACGGGCCCTGCTCGGCAGGGGCGGGCCCGGCAGCCATTGGATGGCGGCCACGGCGATCGGCTTCTGTGCCTTGCTCGCGTGGTTCGACAGCCCGGCCCTGCTGCGTTGGTACCCGGTGCTGATCAGCGCGTTCATGCTGGGGCTGTTCGCCCTGAGCCTGAAGTACGGTCCGCCGATGATCGAACGCCTGGCCCGCCTGCGCGAGCCGCAGTTGCCAGCCCGGGCCGTGGTGTATACGCGTCAGGTCACGTGGGCCTGGTGCGTGTTTTTCCTGTGTAACGGTTTGCTCGCCGCTG
Organism: Pseudomonas sp. MS646; assembly: GCF_036693845.1. NCBI lineage: Bacteria > Pseudomonadati > Pseudomonadota > Gammaproteobacteria > Pseudomonadales > Pseudomonadaceae > Pseudomonas > Pseudomonas sp. MS646. The sequence goes on along the minus strand of NZ_CP144763.1, from coordinate 519,436 downwards.
CCCTGACCCTCTGGGCGCCGCTGAGCTGGTGGATGTTGTACACCGGCCTGATTTCCTACGGATTGATGGGGCTGCTGTTTGCCATTGAATGGCTCATACGACAACGGGTAAGAGGCCGCCCATGAATTGGATAACACTTGAGCAGATGCTGCTCGAGGCTCAGCCGGAGCGTGCCGTCGCGGTCGCCCCGGCACTGGATCATGCGCAACTGCGCGACGCCGCGCTGCGCCTGGCCGCTGGCCTGCAAGCCCGGGGCGTGCGACATGCGGCCGTCCACCTGGAGGACGCCGCCGACCTCGCCATCACCCTGCTCGGTGCCTGGCGCGCCGGAGTGCGCGTGCTGTTGCCCGCCGACCTGCAAGCGCAGACCCGCCAGCGTTGGGCGGCGGAGGTCGACCTGTGGCTGACCGACCAGCCCGGCGACACTCACCCCGATGACGTGCAACAGGCGCCGATGACCGCCGCCCCGCTGGACCTGGACCGCTGCTGGCTGAGCCTGTGCACCTCCGGCTCCAGCGGCGAGCCCAAGCGCATCGAGAAAACCCTGCGCCAGTTGAGCAACGAGGTCCACGCCCTGGAGCAACTGTGGGGCGCCGAGCTCGGCCCGGCCTGCATGATCGGCAGCGTCGCCGCCCAGCATATCTATGGTTTGCTGTTCCGCGTGTTGTGGCCACTTTGCGCCGGGCGCACGTTCGTGCGTCGACAGTTGGCGTTCCCGGAAGACCTGCAACGCGCCAGCCGCGAGCATCCGGCTTTTGCCTGGGTCGCCAGCCCGGCGCTGCTCAAGCGCATGGGCGACAACCTCGACTGGACAGCCCTGAGCGCCGTGCGCCGGGTGTTTTCTTCCGGCGGCGCGCTGCCGTCCGACGCCGCGCACAGCTTGCAGCAGCGCCTGGGACAATGGCCGACGGAAATCTTCGGCAGTTCTGAAACCGGCGGCATCGCCTGGCGCCAGGGCGCTGAGCTGTGGCAACCCTTCGCCGACGTCGAACTGAGCCAGGACAGTGACGGCGCGCTGCTGATCGCCTCGCCCTACTTGCCGGCCGGGCACGTGGAACACAGCGCCGACGCGGCGCGAATCGCCGAGGATGGACGCTTCGAGCTGCTCGGGCGGCTGGACCGGATCGTCAAGCTCGAAGAAAAACGCATCTCCCTGCCGATGCTGGAACAGGCCCTGGTGGCCCACGACTGGGTCAGCGAAGCCCGGCTGGGGGTGGTGCAGGAAAATCGTGCCTCCCTCGGCGCGTTGGTGGTGTTGAGCGAAACCGGCCTGCGCACCTTGCGCAACCAGGGCCGCCGCGCCGTGACCGAAGGCTTGCGCCGCCACCTGGGCGAACATTGCGAAACCCTGGCCTTGCCACGGCGCTGGCGCTGGCTGCGGCAGATGCCGCTCAATGCCCAGGGCAAGCTGCCCCAGGCCGAAGTCGAAGCGTTGCTGCTGGCACCCCGTCCCAAGGCCCCGGAAGTACTGGCCCAGGTCGAAAGCGACGGTGAGTGGAACCTGCAACTGCGGGTGCCGCCGGACCTGGCCTACTTCAGCGGCCACTTCCCCACCGCACCGGTACTGCCGGGGGTGGTGCAGGTCGATTGGGCCATGAGCCTGGGCCGGCAACTGCTGGACCTGCCACCCCGGTTCGCCGGCATGGAAGTGCTCAAGTTCCAGCAACTGGTGCGCCCCGGCGATGAACTCCAGCTGCACCTGCGTTTCGACGGTGAACGCGGCAAGCTGTACTTCGCCTACCGCAACGATACGGCGGCGTGCTCCAGCGGGCGGATTGTGCTGGGGGCGGCTGATGACTGACTCGCATGTCTGCATCACTGCCCCGTGGCGAGGGCGCTTGCTCCCGCTCGAGTGCGCAGCGCTCACTTCAGAAAAGCGGGGGGCTGCTACGCAGCCCAGCGGGAGCAAGCTCCCTCGCCACAGGGGAACGTCGGAGGCCAGGAACCATGCATAACCCCTGCGCCGTCATCCCCGTCTACAACCACGAAACCGCCATCACGGCGGTGGTCCAGGCGTTGCTCGCCCATGGCCTGCCCTGCGTACTGGTGGACGACGCCAGCAGCCCGTCCTGTGCGGCGGTGCTGGAACGCCTGGCCGAGGATGAGCGGGTGCATCTGGTCAGGCTGGCGGTCAACCAGGGCAAGGGCGGCGCCGTCATGACCGGGCTGCGGGAAGCATCACGCCTGGGCTTCACCCACGCCTTGCAGGTGGATGCCGACGGGCAGCACGACCTCGGCGACGTGAACACCTTCATCGAACAGTCCCGCGCCTACCCCGACGCCCTGATCTGCGGTTACCCGCACTACGATGCCAGCGTGCCGAAAGGCCGGCTGTACGCACGCTACCTGACCCACGTGATGGTCTGGATCAACAGCCTGTCCCTGCAAATCCGCGACTCCATGTGCGGCTTCCGGGTCTACCCGCTGCCCCCGACGCTGGCGCTGATCGGCTCGGCCAACATCGGCAAGCGCATGGATTTCGATTCGGACATCCTGGTGCGCCTGGCCTGGCGCAACCAACCGATGCGCTGGCTGCACACCCGGGTGCATTACCCCCAGGACGGTGTCTCGCACTTTCGCCTGTTCCACGACAACGTGCTGATCTCCAGCATGCACACCCGGTTGTTCTTCGGCATGCTGGTGCGCCTGCCGCTGATTCTCTGGCGACGGTGGCGGGCATGAGCCTCGACGCGGACAAACAACACTGGGCCGACCGCCAGGAGCGCGGCAGCTTCTGGCTGATGAAACTCACCGCGTTCGCCGCCAAGGTCCTGGGCCGGCGCCTGCTGACGCCGGTGCTCTACGGCATCGTGCTGTACTTCTTCATTTTCGGCCGCAGCGCTCGCCAGGCCGCCTGGCAATACCAGCAACGCCTGGCCGAATGGAGCGCGCGTCCCGAACTGCGTCCGACCCGCCGGCGGGTGTTCGGGCAGTTCATGGCGTTCGCCGACTCCCTGCTCGACAAGCTCGATGTCTGGAACGGCAAGCTGAGCATCGAGCAGATCGAGATCGTCGACACCGCGCTGCTGCGCAATCACCTGCGTGACGCCCGTGGGCAGATGCTGGTGGGCGCGCACCTGGGCAACCTGGAAATGTGCCGGGCCCTGGCCGAGCTGGGCGAGAAGGTCACCATGAACGTGCTGGTGCACACCAAGCACGCCGAGCAATTCAACCGCTTGCTGGGCGAAGCCGGCGCCACGCACCTGCGCCTGATCCAGGTCAGCGAGCTGGACCCGGCCGTGATGCTGCAACTGAGCGAGCGCCTGGAGCGCGGCGAGTGGCTGGCGATTGCCGGCGACCGCGTGCCCCTGCACGGCGGACGCAGCGTGACCGTGGACTTCATGGGCCACCCGGCCGCCTTTCCCCAGGGACCGTGGCTGATGGCCGGCCTGCTCAAATGCCCGGTCAACCTGCTGATGTGCCTCAAGCACGAGGGGCGCTACCGCGTCACCCTCGAGCCTTTTGCCGAAGCCGTGGTGTGGAAACGCAGCGAACGCGAGCAAGTGATCGCCCACTGGGCCGGCCGCTACGCCGAGCGCCTGGCGCAATTCTGCCTCCAGGGGCCCCAACAGTGGTTCAACTTTTACCCTTTCTGGAAGACCGATGACGATGCCCACTCTTGAGCCGGTAATCTTTGGCGAACGCCCCTTGCGCATCGAAGAGGTGCTGGCCCTGGCCAACCGTCAGGCGCCGACGCAGTTGCAGGACGACCCGGCATTCCGCCAGCGCATCGCCAAGGGCGCGCAGTTCCTCGACTCCCTGCTGGACAAGGAAGGCGTGATTTATGGCGTGACCACCGGCTACGGCGATTCCTGCGTAGTGGCGGTGCCGCTGCACCATGTCGAGGCCCTGCCGCGTCACCTCTACACGTTCCACGGCTGCGGCCTGGGCAAGCTGCTGGACGCCCAGGCCACCCGCGCGGTGCTGGCCGCACGCTTGCAGTCGCTGTGCCACGGTGTGTCCGGGGTGCGGATCGAATTGCTGGAGCGCCTCCAGGCCTTTCTCGAACACGACATCCTGCCGCTGATTCCGGAAGAGGGCTCGGTCGGTGCCAGCGGCGACCTCACGCCACTGTCCTACGTGGCAGCGACGCTCTCCGGCGAACGCGAGGTGATGTTCCGGGGCGAACGTCGGCAGGCCGCCGATGTGCACCGCGAACTGGGCTGGACCCCACTGGTGTTGCGCCCCAAGGAAGCCCTGGCGTTGATGAACGGCACCGCCGTGATGACCGGGCTGGCGTGCCTGGCTTTCGCCCGGGCCGATTACCTGTTGCAACTGGCCACCCGCATCACCGCGTTGAACGTCGTCGCCCTGCAAGGCAACCCGGAGCACTTCGACGAACGCCTGTTCGCCGCCAAGCCGCACCCGGGGCAGATGCAGGTCGCCGCGTGGCTGCGCCAGGACCTGGCGATCGACGCACCGACCGCGCCGCTACATCGCCTGCAAGACCGCTACTCCCTGCGCTGCGCGCCCCACGTGCTCGGCGTGCTGGCCGACAGTCTGAACTGGCTGCGCGCGTTCATCGAGACCGAACTCAACAGCGCCAACGACAACCCGATCATCGACGCCGAAGCCGAACGGGTGCTGCACGGCGGGCATTTCTACGGCGGTCACATTGCCTTCGCCATGGACAGCCTGAAGAACCTGGTGGCCAACGTCGCCGACCTGCTCGACCGGCAACTCGCCCTGCTGGTGGACGAGCGCTACAACCATGGCCTGCCGAGCAACCTGTCGGGCGCCAGCGCCGACCGGGCGATGCTCAACCATGGCTTCAAGGCTGTGCAGATCGGCACCAGCGCCTGGACCGCCGAAGCCTTGAAGAACACCCTGCCGGCCAGCGTGTTCTCGCGCTCCACCGAATGCCACAACCAGGACAAGGTGAGCATGGGCACCATCGCCGCCCGGGACGCGATCCGGGTACTGGAACTGACCGAACAGGTCGCCGCCGCCACGCTGCTGGCGGCCCACCAGGGCGTGTGGCTGCGCAGCCGTGCCGAAGACGCACGACCGCTGCCGCCGGCCCTGGCCGCCATGCACGCCGAACTGGCCGAGGATTTCGCCCCGGTGATCGAAGACCGTGCCCTGGAAGGCGAACTGCGCCTGTGCCTGCAACGCATCGCCGAGCAACACTGGAGGCTGCATGCGTAGTCAGGGTGTGTTGCACGTAGAGACACAGGTCGTCGTGCCGTTTTTCGACGTCGACTCGATGAACGTGGTCTGGCACGGCCATTATGTCAAATACCTGGAAGTGGCCCGCTGCGCCTTGCTCGACCAGATCGGCCACAACTACAACGACATGCTCGAATCCGGCCACGCGTGGCCGGTGATCGACCTGCAACTGCGCTACATGCGCAGCGCGGTGTTCGGCCAGACGCTGACCGTACGCGCCAGCCTGGTGGAATGGGAAAACCGTCTGAAGATCAATTACCTGATCAGCGACGCCAGCACCGGCGAACGCCTGACGCGGGCCAGTTCGGTGCAGGTGGCGGTGGAGATCGCCAGCCGTGAAATGCTGCTGGCCTCGCCGCGGGTCTTCGTCGAAGCCGTTGAAAGGATGCTGCCATGAAACGCCTGTGCACCTGGTTGTTGCTGTGCTGCCTGTCGCCTTTGGCCCAGGCGTTCGACCTGCAACAGTTGAGCGAGCAACTGGCCCGCCCGGAGGTGATCCACGGCCCGTTCATCCAGGAAAAACACCTGCGCGCCCTGCCCCAGCCGCTGATCAGCAAGGGCCGCTTCGTCCTGGCGAAAAACCACGGCCTGCTCTGGCTGCTGCAAACCCCGCTGCAACAGGACTACCGCATCACCGCCCAAGGCATCGCCCGACGAGACGGCAATGCCTGGCAAATGCTGCCAAACAAGAGCGCTGGCGCCGAACAGAACCGGCTGTTCCTGGCGGTCCTGCAGGGCGACAGCAGTGGCCTGCTACGGGATTTCGAACTGAGCCTGGCGGGCGAGCCGCAGCAATGGAAGCTCACCCTGACCCCGCGTTCGGTGTTGCTCAAGCAGGTGTTCAACCAGATCAACATCGAAGGCGGCGAACTGGTACAGCGCATCGAGCTGATGGAGACCCAGGGCGACCGCACGGTGCTGCGCATGCAGGACAGCGTCGCCACGCAACCCTTGAGCGAAGCGGAGCAACATGACTTTGCGAAGTGAACGCAGGCTTCCAAGGCTGTTCCTGATCCTGCTGCTGGCGGTGCTGGCGCTTGCCGGTTGGCAATGGCGCCACGGCGCGCCGCTGTCGGCCAACCTGATGGAACTGGTGCCGGGCGTTTCGCCCGATGCCTTGGAGCTCGTCGCCGAGCAACGCATGCAAGAACCGCTGAACCGCGAAGTGCTGGTGCTGGTCGGTCACGCTGACCGCCCGCACGCCATCGCCCTGGCGCAAGCGCTCGGCCAGCAGTGGCAGGCCAGCGGCCTGTTCGACAAGGTCCAGTGGACGTTACAGGCCGACCTGCCTGCGCTGCGCACACAGTTGCTGGACGGACGCCTGGCGATGCTGTCGACGGCGGACCGGCAGCAACTGATCGACCAACCCCAGGCGTTCATCCAGCAACGGGTGCAGGCGTTGTTCGACCCGTTCAGCGGCTTCAGCCTGGTGCCCAGCCAGGACGATTGGCTGGGCCTGACCGGCCGTATCCAGAACAGCCAACCCCAGCGCGGCGCCATCCAACTGGACGTGGGCAGCGGCGCGCTGGTCGCCGATGCCGACGGCAAAAGCTGGGTGATGCTGCGGGCCCGCACCCGCGGCAACGCCTTCGACATGAACCTGCCGTTGCAAGTGGCCGACCTGCTGCAACGCAGCCGCGATCAGGCGACCCAGGCCCAGGGCCAACTGCTGGCGGCCAGCGGCCTGCTGTATGCCGCCGCCGGCCAGCAACAGGCCTCCCGGGAAATCACCTGGGTCGGTGGTGGCGCCACGGTGGGCATCCTGTTGCTGCTGTTGCTCGCCTTCGGACGCCTGCGGGTGTGGCTGGCGTTCGTGCCGGTGCTGGTCGGCATGCTGTTCGGCACCGTGGCGTGCGTGGCGCTGTTCGGCCGCATGCACGTCATGACCCTGGTGCTGGGTTCCAGCTTGATCGGCGTGGCGGTCGACTACCCGCTGCACTACCTGTCCAAGAGCTGGAGCCTCAAGCCATGGCGCAGTTGGCCGGCCCTGCGCCTGACCCTGCCAGGGTTGAGCCTGAGCCTGATCACCACCTGCATCGGCTACCTGGCCCTGGCCTGGACACCGTTCCCGGCCCTGACCCAGATCGCCCTGTTTTCCGCCGCCGGGCTGCTCGGTGCCTACTTGAGCGCGGTGTGCCTGCTGCCCGCGCTGCTCAAGGGCGCCGACCTGCGCCCCGCCCAATGGCCGCTGCGGCTGTGCGAGTGCCTGCTCCAGGCCCGCGAAGCCTTGCTGGCGCGGGTAGCCACGCCCATTCTGCTGGGGCTGCTGCTGGTCTTTTGTGCCGGCGGCCTCTGGCACCTGTCGACGAAAAACGACATTCGCCAGTGGATCGGTACGCCCCAGCACCTCACTGACGAGGCCCGCGAGGTGGCGCGCATCACCGGGTTCCAACCCACCAGCCAGTTCTTCCTGATTCGCGCCGACAACCAGGCCCAGTTGCTGGAGCGCCAGACCGCCCTCAACGAACGGCTGGACCAGCTCGTCGGCCTGGAAAAACTCCAGGGCTACCTGTCGCTCAACCAACTGGTCAGCCCGCCGGCCGAACAGCAGAGAGTCCGCGAGGCCCTGGCCCGGCTGCCGGCGTTCTGGCAACCGTTGCTGGACCTCGGCGTGCCGGTCGCGGCACTGCAGGCGGAGCTGGCGCAATTGCAGGCGCTGCCAGTGCAAGACATCGACGCCGCGCTGACCGGACCGTTGGCCGAGCCGTACCGCACCCTCTGGCTCGGCCCGACCGCCCAGGGCGTGGCGGCCATGATCAGCCTGCAAGGCTTGAACGACGCCGCGCTGTTGCGGGTACAGGCCGTGGACCTGCCCGGCGTGCAACTGGTGGATCGCCTGGACGACCTGAATAGGGTCTTTGCCGCCACGCAGATCAGCGCCGCCGAGCTGAAACTGGCCTCCTGCGCGCTGATCGTGCTGGTACTGATCTGGCCCTTCGGCCTTGGCGCAGCCTTGCGCATCGTCGCCCTGCCGCTGTTGGCGGCGTTGTGCAGCCTGGCGAGCCTCGGCTGGCTGGGGCAGCCGCTGACCCTGTTCAGCCTGTTCGGCCTGTTGCTGGTGACGGCCATCGGCGTCGACTACGCGATCCTGATGCGCGAACAGATCGGTGGCGCCGCCGTGAGCCTGCTGGGCACCCTGCTGGCGGCGGTCACCACCTGGCTGTCGTTCGGGCTGCTGGCGCTGTCCAGCACCCCGGCGGTGAGCAACTTCGGCCTGGCGGTAAGCCTGGGGCTGGCCTTCAGCTTCATGCTCGCGCCATGGGCCGGGCACCGGGCCCACAATGCCGTCCTGGAGCCCGCGTCATGATGATCCTGCTGTTCTGGCTCATGGCCCTGGGTTTGTTTGCCGCCGCCACGCGCCTGGGCCGGCGGTTCGGGCTGATCCCGATCGTCAGCCAGTTGCTGCTGGCAAGCCTTGGCCTGCCGTTGCTGATGTATTTCTGGGTCGAGCCCGGCTGGCAACTCAGCGGCGCACAACTGGTGTCGCCGTTGTGGCTGAAGAACCTCTACAGCCTCGCGTTTGCCGTGTTGCTGGGGCACATCCTCAGCGACGTGATCGACCTGCGCCTGGACCGTCAGAGCGTGAAGATCGCCCTGCCGAGCTTCGCCGTGCCGTTTGCCTGCGGCCTGGCGACGGCGCTCTGGCTATTGCCAGCACAACCCTGGATCAGCTCCCTGGCCGTGGGCCTGCTGTTCGCAATTACCGCGATCCCCGTGCTGTACCTGTACCTGCGCCACATCGACTACCCGCCTGCCGCTACCCGGCGGCTGGTGCAAACGGCGATCCTCATCGACCTGGCCTGCTGGAGCCTGTTCGGCCTGGCCCAGGGTAGCCTGCACTTGGGCAGCCTGTTGCTGCCTCTGGCCGGTGCCTGCCTGCCGCTGGTGTTGCGCCTGCTGGGCTTGCGCCAGCCGTTGCTGCACAGCGGCCTGTTCTTCGCGCTGTTGGTGGTGGCTGAGCATTACCGGCTCAACGCGCTGATCGTCGGCATCGGCTACCTGCTGTGCATGGCCGCGCTCAAGGTGCCGCTGGTGCTGCCGCTCAACGCGGCCTGGATGCAGGGCTTGCAGACCTACCTGGCCATCCCGCTGATCCTTACGTTCGGCATCGTCCAGATCAACGTCCACAGCGTCCTCGACAGCCTCGGCGCCCTGCAACTGGCGGCGTTGCTGCTGTTGCCGATTGCCAGCAAACTGTTGGGCAACTGGCTGGGGCTGGGATGGGCCGGCGCGTCGTTCGCCGGTGCCAGTCGCTGGCGTGAAAGCGTCTTGCTGAATATCCGCGGCTTGAGTGAAATCGTGTTCCTCAACCTGCTCTTGCAACAACAGCTCATCAGCCCGGCGTTGTACTTCACGCTGATGCTGATGGGGCTGATCGCGACATTGCTGCCGGCCGTCGCCGGCTTCCACCGTCTACCCTTGATTGCCGCCCCGGCCAGGAGCCCCCGTGCCAACAGTTGAAATGGAACGTCGACAGGTCGTCATCATCGGCGCAGGCCCTTCCGGCGCCATCGCCAGCGCCTTGCTCAAGCGCAAGGGCCACGACGTGCTGGTCATCGAGCGCCAGCATTTCCCACGCTTCTCCATTGGCGAGAGCCTGCTGTCCCACTGCCTGGATTTCGTCGAGGAAGCCGGCATGCTCGAGGCGGTCAATGCCGCCGGGTTCCAGCGCAAGAATGGCGCGGCATTCGCCTGGGGCGAGCGCTACAGCGCCTTCGATTTCGGTGACACGTTCAGCGCCGGCAAACCCACGACCTTCCAGGTGCAACGCGCCGACTTCGACAAGTTGCTGGCCGACCAGGCCGCGCTGCAAGGCGTGGAGATCCGCTATGGCCAAGCCATCACCCAGGCCGATTTCAGCCTCGACCGGCCACAACTGGCGGTGCAGCGCGAAGACGGCAGCGAGTACCGGGTGCAGGCCGATTTCGTCCTCGATGCCAGTGGCTACGGTCGGGTCCTGCCACGTCTGCTGGACCTGGAAGCGCCGTCGAACTTCCCGGTGCGCCAAGCGGTGTTCACTCACATCGAGGATCGCATCGACGCGCCGACGTTCGACCGGGAAAAAATCCTGATCACCACCCACCCCACCCAGCGCGACGTGTGGTTCTGGACCATTCCGTTCAGCGACGGACGCTGCTCGGTGGGCGTGGTGGCGGCCGCGGAGCATTTCGCCGGCCGCACCGACGACCTCGATGCCTGCCTGCGCGGTTTCATCGACGAAACCCCGAGCCTGGCCGGCGTGTTGCGCAACGCGGTGTGGGACACCCCGGCGCGGACCATCGGCGGTTACTCGGCCAATGTCAAAGCCCTGCATGGCCCGGGCTTCGCCCTGCTGGGCAACGCGGCGGAGTTCCTCGACCCGGTGTTTTCCTCAGGGGTGACCATCGCCATGCGTTCGGCGAGCATGGCCGCCGACGTGCTGCATCGCCAGTTGCAAGGCGAAACCGTGGACTGGCAAGGCGAATTCGCCGAGCCCCTCAAGCGCGGCGTCGACACCTTCCGCTGCTATGTCGAGGGCTGGTACGCCGGCACCTTCCAGGACGTGATTTTCTACACCGAAGGCTCGGCCGACATTCGCCGCATGATCAGCTCGATCCTGGCCGGCTACGCCTGGGATGAGCGCAACCCGTTCGTCAGCGAGCCCAAGCGCCGCCTGCGCATGCTCTCGGACATCTGCGCGAGCCCGACACCATGAACTACCTGAGCGACAACTACGTAGAAGAGACCCGCTTCGGGTTCTGGTTCCTGCGCAGCCACACCTGGCAACACCACGTGCTGCGGGTGGCGATCAATGACCTGCGCGGCCTGTTCAACAGTCCGCTGCCAACCGCCCCGGTGCTGTTGGACGCCGGCTGCGGCCAGGGCAAGTCGTTCCAGTACCTGCGCCAGGCGTTCGCACCGCAGCGCCTGATCGGCGTCGACGCCGACCCCCACAGCCTAGCACTGAGTGCCGAGGAAGCCGCGCGCCAGGGCATGGCCGTGGAGCTGATCGGCAGCGACTGCGCGCAACTGGCGGTGCCGGATGCCAGCGTCGACCTGCTGTTCTGCCACCAGACCTTCCACCACCTGGTGGAACAGGAAAAGGCCCTCGCCGAGTTCCATCGGGTGCTCAAGCCCGGCGGCTACCTGATGTTCGCCGAATCCACCGAAGCCTACATCGACACCTGGGTGATCCGCTGGTTGTTCCGGCACCCCATGCACGTGCAGAAAAGCGCCGCGCAATACCTGGACATGATCCGCCACCAGGGTTTCCAGTTCGAGCCAGCCAACGTCTCCTACCCGTACCTGTGGTGGAGTCGCGCCAAGGACTTCGGCCTGCTGGAGCGCTTTGGCCTGCGCCGCCCCAAGCCGTTCGGCGAACGTGAGGAAACCCTAGTCAACGTGGTAGCCCGCAAGCCGCTCGAAGGGGCCGGCGAATGATCCGCACCGCCTTTCGCAACGCCCTGCTGGTCGGCTGCCTGCTGTTGCTCGGCGCCTGCGCCAGCCGTGTGCCGCTGCCCGAGCAGACGCCAACCCTGGCCCTCCCGATGCAATTGCACATCGAACGGCAACTGGCCGGGCAACGCCTGGACTGGTTGCTGGTGATCCAGCGCGAAAGCACCGGCATTCGATGGTCGATGATGGACCCGCTGGGCATTCCGGTGGCCCGTCAGCGCCTGGTCGATGGCGCGTGGCAAGCCGACGGCCTGCTGCCGCCCAACGCCGAGGCCCGCGAGCTGTTCGCCGCCCTGTTGTTCGCCCTGACGCCTGCCGCCGAGTTGGCCGGCAACTACCCGAGCGCCCGGCAGCAGGGAGCGCAACGCAGCCTCGACCCTCGCTGGCAGGTGCGCTACCAGCAGCCGCAGGCTTTTGACCTGAGCCTGCCCCAAGGCCTGCACTACCGCATCACACCGTTGACCGAGAACGCGCCATGACCGCCTATTTGAATGCCCTGGGCGTGATCTGCGCCCTGGGCCGCGACAAGCGCACCGTGGCGCGCAACCTGTTTGCCGGCGACTGCTCGGGCGTGCGCGTCGAAGCCGGCTGGGTCGCTGAACGGGCATTGCCGGTCGCCGCGGTGACGGGCGAGCTCGCGGCCATCCCCCCGGCACTGGCCGCGCAAAACAGCCGCAACAATCAGCTGCTGCTGGAAGCTGGCTTGCAGATCCGCCCTGACATCGACCGGGCCATCGAGGCCTACGGTCGCGCGCGCATCGGCATTGTGCTGGGCACCAGCACCTCGGGCATCGACGAAGCCAGCCAGGGCATCGCCCATTACCTGCGCGAGCAGCGCTTTCCAGAGGGCTACGACTACCAGCAACAGGAACTCAGCGCGCCGGCCAATTTCCTGTCCGACTGGCTCGACCTGGGCGGTCCGTCCTACGTGATTTCCACCGCCTGCACCTCCAGTGCCCGCGCCTTGATGAGCGCGCGCCGCCTGCTGGACCTGGGCCTGTGCGATGCGGTGATCTGCGGCGGGGTCGACAGCTTGTGCAAGCTGACCCTCAACGGCTTTTCGGCGCTCGAAGCGGTGTCGAGCGAGCGCTGCAATCCGTTTTCGGTGAACCGCAGCGGCATCAACATTGGCGAAGCGGCAGTGCTGTTCCTGATGAGCAGGACGCCCGGCGCTGGCCCCTCGATTGCCCTGCTGGGCGATGGCGCCAGTTCCGATGCCCACCATATTTCCGCCCCGGAGCCCAGCGGCCGCGGTGCCCGCCAGGCCATGGAAAAAGCCCTGCGCAGCGCCGGCCTCGACGCCGGCCAGATCGACTATCTGAACCTGCACGGCACTGCCACCCAACACAACGACGCCATGGAGAGCCAGGCCGTGGCCGGGCTGTTTCCGGCAGGCGTGCCCTGCTCGTCCACCAAGCCCCTGACCGGCCACACCCTCGGCGCCGCCGGGGCCCTGGAAGCGGCGTTCTGCTGGCTGGCCCTGAGCGCCGACAACACCGCCCAGGCCCTGCCACCGCACGTCTGGGACGGCCAGGCCGATCCCGAGCTGCCGGCGCTGGACCTGGCCCAGGCCGACAGCCGCCTCAACCCGACTTTCCCGCGCCGCCTGATGAGCAACTCATTCGCCTTCGGTGGCAACAACGTCAGCCTGATTATCGGAGACGCCCCATGATTGACTGGCCGCTCGCCGAACTGCTGCCCCACGCCGGCGACATGATCCTGATCGACCGGGTCGTCGCCTTCGATGACGAGCAGATCCATACCCGTACCCTGGTCAAGCCTGGCGGCCTGTTCAGTCGCGACGACGGCGCCTTGCCGGCCTGGGTCGGCATCGAACTGATGGCCCAGAGCGTGGCCGCGTTTGCCGGCTGCCATGCGCGCCAGCGCGGCGATGCCGTGGCGCTGGGCTTCCTGCTCGGCACCCGCAAGTTCGAGTGCAACGTCGAGCACTTTCCAGCCGGCACCGAGTTGGCCATCCACGGTGTGCGCTCGCTGGAAGACGACAACGGCATGGGCGTGTTCGAATGCCATATCCATGCGCCCGGCATCCATGCCACCGCCCGCTTGAACGTGTTCCGCCCACCCCAGGCCGCCCATTACCTCAACGAACCGTCCGCAACAGGAAACCTGCCATGACTGAATCCGTACTGGTCACCGGCTCCAGCCGTGGCATCGGCCGCGCCATCGCCCTGCGCCTGGCCCAGGCCGGGCACGACATCGTGCTGCATTGCCGCAGCGGCCGCGCCGAGGCCGAAGCCGTCCAGGCCGACATCCAGGCACTGGGCCGCCAGGCGCGGGTGCTGCAATTCGACGTCAGCGACCGCGCCGCCTGCAAGGCCATCCTGGAGGCCGATGTCGAGGCCCACGGCGCCTACTACGGCGTGGTGCTCAACGCCGGGCTGACCCGCGACGGCGCCTTCCCGGCCCTGAGCGAAGACGACTGGGACACGGTGATGCGCACCAACCTCGACGGTTTCTACAATGTGCTGCACCCGGTGATGATGCCGATGATCCGTCGGCGCGCTGCCGGGCGGATCGTGTGCATGACCTCGGTATCGGGGCTGATCGGCAATCGCGGCCAGGTCAACTACAGCGCCTCCAAGGCCGGCTTGATCGGCGCGGCCAAGGCGTTGGCAATCGAACTGGCCAAGCGCAAGATCACCGTCAATTGCGTCGCGCCCGGGCTGATCGACACGGCCATGCTCGATGAAAACGTACCCGTGGAAGAACTGATGAAGATGATCCCCGCCCAGCGCATGGGCACCCCGGAAGAAGTGGCTGGCGCGGTGAATTTCCTGATGTCCGCCGAAGCCGGCTACATCACCCGGCAGGTCCTGGCCGTCAACGGAGGCTTGTGCTGATGAAGCGCGTCGTTGTCACCGGCATGGCCGGCATCACCTCCGTGGGCAGCGATTGGGAAACCATCGCCGCCAACTTCGCCGCCAACCGCAGCGGCATCCGGCACATGGAAGAGTGGGACCGCTTCACCGAACTGAACACCCGCCTGGCCGGGCCGATCGACGACTTCCAGGTCCCGGCCCACTGGACGCGCAAGCAACTGCGCAGCATGGGCCGGGTTTCACGCCTGGCGGTGGCCGCGGCGGAACAGGCCCTGGCCGATGCGGGCCTGTTGGGCGACGAGTCGATCAAGGACGGGCGCATGGGCGTGTCCTGCGGCTCGTCCACCGGCAGCACCGACGAGATCAAGGCGTTTGGCAACATGCTGCTCAACAGCGTGGCCGAAGGCCTGAATGCCAACTCCTACGTGCGGATGATGCCCCACACCACGGCGGCCAACATCAGCATTTTCTTCGGCCTGACCGGGCGCCTGATCCCCACGTCCAGTGCCTGCACCAGTGGCAGCCATGGCATCGGCTATGCCTATGAGGCGATCAAGTTCGGACGCCTGCCACTGATGCTCGCCGGCGGCGCCGAAGAACTGTGCCCGACCGAAGCGATGGTCTTCGACGCGCTCTACGCCACCAGCCTGAAAAACGACGCGCCGCAAACCAGCCCGCGCCCCTACGACAAGGGCCGCGATGGTTTGGTGATCGGCGAAGGCGCCGGCATGCTGGTGCTCGAAGAACTGGAGCACGCCTTGGCCCGGGGCGCGCGGATCCACGCCGAGATCGTCGGCTTCGGCAGCAACGCCGACGGCCAGCACGCCACCCGTCCCGAACTGAGCACCATGCGCCGGGCCATGGAACTGGCCCTGGAAGACGCGGGCCTGGCGCCTGGTGCCATCGGCTACGTCAACGGTCACGGCACCGCGACCGAACAGGGCGACATCGCCGAAACCCTGGCCACCAGCAGCCTGTTTGGCGAACGCATGCCCATCAGCTCGCAGAAAAGCTTCCTCGGCCACACCCTGGGCGCCTGCGGCGCGCTGGAATCGTGGTTCAGCATCGAAATGCTCAACCGCGACCTCTACGTACACACCTTCAACCTCGACGAGGTTGATCCCGAATGCGGCAAGCTTGATTATCTGCGCGACGCGTTCCGGCCGATGAGCCATGAATACGTGATGAACAACAACTTCGCCTTTGGCGGGGTCAATACTTCGCTGATTTTCCGCCGCTGGCGCTGAATCGGATTCAACTTCCCGTTACCCCCGTCAAGGAGACCATGATGTCGCTGAAGAAAATCGCCGTTACCGCCGCCCTGTTGCTCAGCACCCTGCCGGCCATCAGCCAGGCCCGTGATACCGCGTTGTTCCTGCCGTTCGACAAGGTTGTCGCCGAAGCCATCCGCACCGGCAAGATCGACGGCAGCGTGAAGTTCTACCTGGCGGGTAACAAGCCGGCCGGCAACGTCACCGTGATCAGCCCCGGTGCCGTGACCAACAAGAAGACCAACGCCTTCAACAAGTCCGACGAAGTGGCGTGCGAATGGGTCCTGCAATCGGCCCTGATCAGCCTGCACCAGGCGGCCAAGAACGCTGGCGCCAACGCCGTGACCAACATCGTCAGCTTCTACAAGAGCAACGAACGCAAGGACCCGACCACCTACGAATGCCACGCCGGCGCAATCATGGCCGGGGTCGCGCTGAAAGGAGACCTGGCAAAAGTCCAGTAAGCCCTGCGTTGATCACTCCCACGCTCCGCGTGGGAATGATCAGCCCTTGCTAGCTTGCCTGGCGCCGCGCCGGGCGGTATCTATCTACCGCCCGGCGCTCTCCGCGCTTCAATAGGTTGTTCTTCCGAACACTTTCCCAGGAAGAACAACATGCTGGACACCACCCCCTCGCGGGCCGATAGCCCGACAGACCCGAGCGCCCCGCTGATAAACCTGCTGGAGGCCTCGCAGCAGCGGATGATTCGCCTGAACGGCGCCATGCCACGTTCCTCGACAGTGCTGGCCCGGCACCTGAATGACGGGCTGCGCCGCGTCCTCCCCGACCTGTCCGACCACCTCACCGCCCAGGACCTGTTCGTCTGCCGGCAGCAGGACGGGATCAAGACCACGGTCCGCCTCGATACGCTGTTCGAGCGGGCGATCGCCGGGCGCTTGGATGCGCTCGCATTCTTCGACGAGGCCAGCGACATCGAACTCGTCATCGATCAGCATCACACCCGGCCCACCTCCCAAGCCCTGGCCAACCTTAAGCACCTGATCAGCCTACCCCCGGCGTCGTGCATTCAACTGCTGACCCAGGCCTTGGACGACTTCTGGGCCAGCTCCGCCGATTTCAGCCAGGGCCTGAGCATCAGCCAATGGCTGGCCACCGAGCTGGCCCTGCAACTCAGGGCCCAGGCAGACCTGCACCAGTTGGACGCAACGTTGCGCCCGTCGATGTACAAGGCGTTGACGGAGCGCACGCTGCCGGCACCGGACGCAGCGTCGCGGGCACGGATGGCGGAACACCAACGTCCCGGCGTCCACAGCCTGAGCGTGATCCCGTCCGGGTGGGCGGTCAGCGTGCCGGTGCCCATGGCCGCGGTGCTGACCCAACATGCAGACCCCAACGAGTCAGGCGGCGCGCTGCTGTACCGTCCCGGCGAGCCGCTGCACATCCACGACGACCTGGCGGCGCTCAAGGCCAGCCTGAAGGAAGACGGCGACCCCGGAGACGAGATCGAAACGGCCCCCATCACCGAAAATTTCCTGGCCCGCCTGGTCAGCGAACTGCGGACAGAGCAAAAGAGCGCCGTCGCCAGCGTGTTCCTCGGCGGCCCGGAACAAACACAGGAGATCGGCACCTGGTTGGGCAGGCTGGACGCCGCCGCGCAACTGGGCAATCGGCTGGACCTGGCCGCGGCCATGGACGAACGCGAATTGCGGCTGGGGCTGAACAAGCTCGACGACTGGTTGCACGGCAACCCTCACGTCACCGGCGGCGATCGCCTGGCGTGGTGGGAAGCGACCCAAGCCGTGCAAACCACGCTGGTGGACAAACCGCCCGCGCCAGACCCGGTGACACTGGCCACCCCGGATGCCCTTCGCGCTCGCACCCGCACCTTGCTCGCAGGTTTGATCCGCGAGAAATACCCGCCGGTCGACCCCGACGATGTGTCGCTGAGCATCCGCAAAGAGGTGATCGACCCCCACGCCCCGACCGGCGGCTCACCGTTTGGGTCCGGAGTATCCCAAGGCAGTGTCAGGGGCGTCGTCGATGATCGTCGCTCCCTGACGCAATGGGCAATGTCCAACCTGACGCTGGAAGAACGCAATGCGCCTCACACCACCGTGGATGGGCCGCTGAGCTTCGCGCAGATTGTCGAGGTCATCGAAAGGGCCAATGTGGGCGCCCGCCTGCCGACCGAAGTGCAAGTGGCCGCCTGGCAGACCCAAGCGCCCTGGATGGCCCTGAAAGCGCAGCAGATGCGCGCACAGGTGTGGGCGGCGCACATTTCCGGCGACCTGCGGCATGACCGCGACAATACCGGGCTCAAACTGGTGCTGGCGGCGCTGGACAGCCCCACGGCGAAAGGCCGTGGCAAGGTCGGCGGGCATGAGGCGGTGGTTCGTCAACTGCAATGGGGCGACAGCGTCTTGAAAGACGTGCTGGCGTTCGGGGTCAAGTCACTCGCCAGTCGCCCTTCGCTGACGCTCTACACACCGGGCGCTCCCGACGGCAAGGTGTTCAGGGACGTCGACGCGGCGAGCAGCCGGACGCTGGAAGCGAGCGTGGTGCAGACCCTCACCGCCACACCGCAGATGACCCGCTGGCTGATTGCGCAGTTGCCGTTACTGGACCAGGCCGAGCAGCTTGCCAGCCTGGTGCCGCTGTCGGAAAACCTGACGTTCGAGCAAAAAATCAAGACAGTCACGCGCTCTGTCTTCGCTTGGACGAAGGACCGGGCACAGAATGACTTCGCGAAGAAAATCGCCGCCCCCACGGTGGAGGCCGACCTGTTCAAGGTGCTGCACGAAACGCAGATCACCCACGCGATCAAGACCACGCAGATGCTGACGGTGAGCAATGCCGAGCGCGACAGCGCGTTTGCACAGCAAGGGCGTCGGAACGCCGTCATGCTGCTGACGGGCGCCATGTCGATGTTCCCGGTGGGACGGCTCGGCGGTCTGTTGGGTCGCGCGATCCTGCCAACCATGGTGGGCGGTGCCGCGGTGTCGGCCATCGATGACGAAGGCGGTAGCGTTCACCAATGGACCACTGACTTTATCGCGGGGCTGGGCGAGGTCATCGCCGAAGCCGGCCAGGACCTGATCATGGCCCGCGCCGGGCGCCGTCGGCAGGCACGCCCGACGCTGTCGTCCCTGCCGCGGCTACCGGATCCGGAGCTGGAACCCTTCCGCCTCAACGGCTTCGACGGGCACGGGTTGATTGCCGAGGGGCGCCACCGGTACAGGGGCGCTGATGGCCAGGGCTACCTGATGCTGGGGGATGGCTATTACAAAACGGCGGTCCAGGCCGGCGAACGGATCATCTATGCGCCGGACAACCGCTCGAATCAGCGAACGGTCGTTTGGGAAAATGACCGCTGGCGCGTGGTGGAGCGCGATCGGCTCAGGGGCGGCGGCCCGCTCCTGAGCCTGTTCGGGCGTCCGCCGGAAACACCGCAGCA
The DNA here is from genome assembly GCF_036693845.1 of Pseudomonas sp. MS646. NCBI lineage: Bacteria > Pseudomonadati > Pseudomonadota > Gammaproteobacteria > Pseudomonadales > Pseudomonadaceae > Pseudomonas > Pseudomonas sp. MS646. The sequence goes on along the minus strand of NZ_CP144763.1, from coordinate 500,306 downwards.
GCGTACATGCGCCGCCTTGGTGGAGGCCGTACTGGTGATGAATCGCTACCCCACCCGTGAAGCCGTCAGCACCGCAAAGGCCATTTTCGACTCGATGCCCGAAGCGCTGGCCGAACGCATACTCCGCGAGAGCATGGCGGACGTCGGTGTCGCCGACATCAACGCTTACCGTACCCAGATAACCGACTGGACCCGCAGCCAGGGTGATCTGGCCAAACGCAGGGCCAGCCTGCGGGACCTGCTGGACAAGATGAACACCTGGAGCATCGTCGTGCTCAGTTGCGAGAGCATCGAGACCAACGTCTCCAGCGTTACCCTGAGCGAAGCCCAGAAAATAAAAATCTACGACACGATAATGACGCACAAGAATATCTTCTTCACCGAAGACCGGATCCAGGTCCATACAACGGTCATCACCGACAACATCACCGGCGCCATCTTCATGACGTTCACCTCCAAAGGCGGAAAGAAGAAAGCGGCCATGGACAAGATCGCGAACGACACCCGGGAGATGCTGAATGCCGTGGAAGCCAGGCTGGAGGCCCACGTGCAGGCGCGATTGCCCGGCAATAATCCAGAAGCACAGTCGGCCCGGGACAGCTACACGAACTCGGCGCAATACTACAACGAGCTGATCACCGCCCTGCGCGAAGAAAAGCAGCGCAGGCACAAGCCCGGGCTGCTGACCGAGATCCGCAACAATCGAGTGCCCTACATCATCGCCAACAAAGGCCAGGCACAACGCGACGTCACACTGCTCACCGGGGAAGACATCACCAACTTCAGCCGGACACTGGCCAACTACGAACCCTTCGACATCGAGCTCGTGACCCAGGCCCGAAGCCACAAAGTGGAAGGCACAACGTCCGCCGAGCCCTCCACGGCCTTGCCCGCCCCGTCGCCGGCACCGGACAAGTTCATCGTCACCAACAGCCCATTGGCTGAAGCCCAGATGGCGTATGCCACCTTCTCGCAGGCCGCTCAAACCAGGGTGAACGTCATCACGGAAGATATTCGTGCGGGACGGATCACTACCAAGAAGATCAACCGCTACTACTGGTACACCATGGCCCAACTGACCCCGGGCGGCGGCAAGGGCGCCTGGCGCGCCGCGTTTGAACGCAAGGGCGATACCTGGACACTCCAGGGGTTCTACGACTACCACGTCAACGGACCTGCGACGGTCTGGGAAGGTTGACCCCTGCAAGCGTGCCCCCGCAAAAAAGTCCTTTTGGTCAGGGCTTTCGTCGCGGGGGCCTCGCTTCAAACAGCATCGCCTGCAGAGGAGGACTCAAATACAGAATATGGAGTGGGTATTTTCAGAAACTTCCTACAGGACGATTTTGACCCTCCGAGCTAGGGTCATTTCTTCAACCCTATCGGGACAAGCCGATGAACGAACTCACCTCCAAAGCCGTCATTGTCTTCAGCGGCGGCCAAGATTCGACCACCTGTCTCATTCATGCGTTACCGCGATACGAACAAATCCATTGCATAACGTTTGATTACGGCCAGCGCCATCGCGCTGAGATCGAAGTGGCTCGCCAGCTTTGCAAGAAACTACGCGTCACCGCACACAAAATCTTGGATACCTCGTTGCTCAACGACCTGGCCATCAGCAGCCTGACCCGCGACCACATCCCCATCCCGCCAGCAAACAGTGCCCCTCACGGCCTACCCACCACCTTCGTTCCCGGCCGAAACATTCTGTTTTTGACACTGGCGTCCATCTACGCTTATCAGGTAGGCGCCCAGGCCGTCATCACAGGTGTCTGCGAAACGGATTTCTCCGGCTACCCAGACTGCCGTGACGGGTTCATCAAGGCTATGAACAGGGCCGTTGAGCTGGGCATGGACTATAAACTGCGCATCGAAACACCCCTGATGTGGCTGACCAAGGCAGAAACCTGGGCGCTGGCCGATTATCACAACCAGCTGGAACTGGTCCATCAAGAAACACTGACCTGCTACAATGGGATCAAGGGACACGGATGCGGCAGTTGCGACGCCTGTAGCCTTCGCGCGAACGGCCTGGAGCAGTTCTTGAAGAACGGAGAAAAGGTGATGGACAGTTTGAAAAGCAAGCTAGCGTTGTAGTGAGTGCCGAGTACGTAGGGGATTGGGCTAACGCCCATCCCCTCGACGTCATGCCGCTTGAGTTCCAACCGCATAATGCCTGAATAATTTCCTGGCCCCATAGGCGGGCAACACATTAAAAAAGGCGAAAGCCACTTTTATAACTATCTGAACGTAAACGATGGCCAAAATATCTTCGTTCTTCATCGTGCCGTAGAATGCAATGAAGCAGAATATAAAGCTGTCTATGATCGCCGCAAAAAAAGTGCTGAAAAACACCCTAAAAAAAAGAAATCTTGATCGAGTCAGATTTTTGATTTTGCTTAGCAGATAGGAGTTGGCATATTCAGAAAAAAGAAACGAGACAGAAGATGCGATCAGCGCAGACGACACATGCGTAATCACCTCACCATAGGCTCCTTCTAACTTCCAGTCGGGCAATCCAGGTAGCCAACCGGTGATACTCAACAAAACCAGGATAAATGCATTATTGATAAAGGCAAAAAAAATTGCCTTACGCGCCAACCTGAGCCCAAATGACTCATTCAATACATCGACCACCAAAAAAGTCAGCGGGTAAAGAAATACTCCAGGTGTCACCACCACATCAAAACGCTCTATATAAACAAGCTTTGCTGCTGACACATTGGTAAAGACATAGAGCGCAAACAGCATCAGGTTCAGGGCGACGTAGGCTAACCAAGACCGCTCATGGCGATCCTTAATCTCATAAGCGGTTACAGCAGCCCCTCCAGAATAAAACTTTCTGTAGATGTCTTTTATCTCAGACTTGCTCAATTCATCAATCAAGTGGCTTCCCAAGAGCTCGTCGAGTTTTACCTTCACTACCCTCCCGGTAGTAATCACCATGATGACCGCCAAACCTTTACTGCTTTCATACCCTAAAAGCTTATACTTGGCACTTCCAGCATCCCCACCACTAACCATTGAATCTCTCCTCAATAACGGCTCCAATGACATAAAATCCATCTAACTCAAAACTCGGCTCGCTTACGATATTCAACTTTTTAGTCAGTTTATGGCAGACCAACTTTTCGCCCGCGCCATGAACACCCCCCTTGCTTATGATCAGCAGGTTCCCTGCCTCGTTTTTTCCGGCAATATCTGATTCCAAAAGGACGGCTATCAAATTGCGGGCTGAGCCAAAGTAATACGTTAAAGGGTGCGAAACAGCCAGCTCACCAATTCTTTTGTCAAGGTTCTGCAACAGCAAGCTCTCCCGGATCACTGGCACTGCTGCTGGATTCATGTTCCCGTGCAGAGAAATAGTGCTTTCAATAACCTCTCTAGCCTCGAAGTCAACAGTTTCTATTTCGTGATAAGAAACTCCAAAAAAATCAGATATTTTGCGAACAGTAGACTGTTGCACATTAACCACACGCCCTTCGAGAATGTTATAGATAGTCGTCCTAGTCAGACCGCTTGCATTGCACAGTGAGAGCTGCGTTTCGCCACGACTCTTTATAAGATATCTAATATTACTTTTTAACTTCTCTGTCCTGTCTTTTCTGTACATATAAACTTCACCATTTCCCTATAGCCGCAGAAATCTTCACTGGACTGGCTACGAGGCGATTTTCCAGGATCGGCATACTACACATCCAGCCCAAGAGAAAAAACCAGAATGTGAAATCCATCCCTCCACGCCACCCCACTTGTTTACTCCAATTAAACAATCAACAGAGCTTTCTTACACTGATTACGGAATGCACTTTCAGACATAAGGATGCAACGCCGCGATTAATCGCCACCCCAGCTCGACCGCCTAAATCAACACAGCTTCTAAGACCCACCAAAGAATCATTTTTTTACACTGATGTTAATTTTTTTGATTAATTACTTAAAATTTTCTGGTAATAAAATTCACACCGTCGGTTCATGCATGGATGCCAAAGATCTCGATTGAGTAGTGAGACTGACGTCTTCTTAACCTTGCAAGGAGCTGCTGTGATGAGAAAGGTCACCGCGACGGACCCCGAATCCCCGGAATCCATCAACACCATCAATATTTCCTCCACCCACAAAGGCCATGACACCCTCGCCAACGCACGCCTACATGATCAAGAGCGCCCCGATCCGGTGAACAACGTGTTCACCGTGATTGCGAACGTCGACACTGAATCCCTGCTCTGCCACGCCAGTGAAAATCTCGCCTCATTGAGCGTCATGGCCAGCGATCTTGCAGACCAATTGAACGGCCCCCGCCGTAACGTCGCCTTGGCTATGCAGCAACTCACCGTCCTGTGCGAGTTATTGGTGAATCGAGCACTCGATGATTTGGATCCTCCCCAGGAATTATCAGAAGCTTCTTTAGCCGGCCAACGCTAAGCCGTGCCATTTATCCAGGCCATGGAGGTTTGTTGTTATGGACAGGTACATCCCCATCACCGGCATCGATTGCACGTCCGCTTCGCTACTGATCGACACGCAGGCACCGCTGGACGTGTTGCATGAAACAGCGGCCGACCGGGTACGTGTGGCGACTCAGCTACTTGAAAGTCTGGCGTTTGAAGAGGGCCCCTACAGCGAATTGGCGCGCGTGCTGGTCGTTTCGCTACGCGAAGGCTGTGATTTACTGGACGTTGTTGGGCGACGATTGCAGACGCAGATGATGGAATAAAAAAGAAAGCGCGCCTTTGCAGACTGTGTGAAAACCTAGCAATCTGCCCGGTGCTCAAAAAAATGCTCCGTATCGAAAGATACGGAGCATTTTTCGTTATGGCCTACATCAAGGGACAGTCCCGCAGTCAGACGAGCCTGTTTCCGGTATCGCTGGAAGAGTTGATATCCGAGGATCACCTGGTTCACGTTATCGATGTCTACGTCGCCAAGCTGGATCTGGTGCGATTGGAATTTGATAAAGCGCTAGACGAACTGACGGTCACTGCCGATGCTAGGGCGACCGCATTTACCAGGCGAAAATGAGCGACTGCGCTGCACTGAGGCTAAGCGCCGATATGTCACACGTCATGCTCACGAAAAGGGCGTTTGCTTGGAACCACCGTCAGTGCGTTTTCACACAGTCTGTTTACGGAGCCGTTAGCACTCACCCTACGCAATAGAACCATCCCCACCACCGGTCAACAACGCCACGAACGCCCGCGCCATCGGCGAGCGCTGGTCCTTGCGTTGCACCAGCCACACCGCCGACACCGCCGCCGGATCGAGCAGCGGGCGGTAGACGACGCCGTCGATGCGCATGCGCTGGTAGGAGGCGGGCAAGACCGAAACACCCAGCCCCGCTGCCACCAGCCCGATGATGGTCATCGCCTCGCCGGCTTCCTGGGCGAAGTGCGGGCTGAAACCGGCGTCGCGGGCCAGGCTCAGCAATTGCGCGTAGAGACCGCTGCCGTAGCTGCGAGGAAAGAACACGAACGGCTCCTGGGCCAGCGCCGACAGGAACAGCCCGGCATCGCTGCCCTGGGCCAGCGGGTGCTTGGAGCTGAGCACGGCCACCAGCGGCTCGCGGCTGAGTTCGATCTCGCTCAGGGACTCGGGCAGCGGCAACGGTCGCATGATGCCCACCTCGATCTCCCCCTCCATCAAACCGTCGGCCACCTGGGTGCTGCTCATTTCCCGCAGGTTCAGGTGCACGGCGGGAAAGCGCTGGCGGAACGTGAACAGCGCCTGGGGGATCGTCGAGTTGAACGGCGCCGAGGAGGTGAAGCCGATCTTCAGTTCGCCCAGCTCGCCTAACTGCGCGCGACGGGCCACGTCGGCGGCCTTGTCGACCTGGGCCAGCACCCGCCGCGCCTCGTCGAGGAACAATCGGCCGGCCTCGCTCAACTCGACCCGGCGATTGGTGCGCTCGAACAAACGCGCACCGACTTCCTGCTCCAGCGCCTGGATCTGCTGGCTCAGGGGTGGTTGGGAGATGCCGAGGGCCAAGGCGGCACGGCCGAAATGCAGTTCTTCGGCCACGGCGATGAAGTAACGCAGGTGACGCAGTTCCATGGTCCACCTAACAAGTCGCAAAACGTCTTAAACAGGTCGAACAATATATTGGATAGAAACATTAGCCGGCTATATGCTTTTTTCACTGCCTGCCTGATCGTGCTCCTGCGAGGTCCACCGTGAAAACTGCTGTCGCGCCACTGGCCCATGAAATTCCCCCCCGCGTACAGGATGACGTCGTCACTGAACTGAAGGACATCTACATCGAGAAAGGCACGCCGATGTTCATGCGCACGGTGCTGGCGCTGTTTTGCGGCGGCTTCGCGACGTTCGCCCTGTTGTACTGCGTGCAGCCGATGATGCCGTTGTTGTCCAAGGAGTTTGCCGTCAACGCGGCGCAAAGCAGCCTGATCCTTTCGGTGGCGACCGGCCTGCTCGCCATCGGCCTGTTGATCACCGGCCCGATTTCCGACCGCATCGGCCGCAAGCCGGTGATGGTCGCCGCCCTGTTCGCCGCCGCCCTGTGCACCCTAGCCAGCGCCATGATGCCGACCTGGCACGGCGTCCTGCTGCTGCGTGCGCTGGTGGGGCTGTCGCTGAGCGGGCTGGCCGCGGTGACGATGACGTACCTGAGCGAAGAGATCCACCCCAAGCACATCGGCCTGGCGATGGGGCTGTACATCGCCGGCAATGCCATCGGTGGCATGAGCGGACGCTTGATCACCGGCGTGCTGATCGACTTCGTCAGTTGGCACACCGCGATGCTGGTGATTGGCGGCCTGGCCCTGATCGCCGCGGCGGTCTTCTGGCGGATCCTGCCGGAGTCGCGCAATTTCCGGCCCCGCTCGCTGCACCCGCGCAGCCTGCTCGACGGCTTTACCCAGCACTTTCGCGACGCTGGCCTGCCGCTGCTGTTCCTTGAAGCCTTCGTCCTGATGGGCGCCTTCGTGACCCTGTTCAACTACATCGGCTACCGCCTGCTGGCCGAGCCTTATCATCTGGACCAGGCCTTCGTCGGACTGCTGTCGGTGGTGTACCTGTCGGGTATCTACAGCTCGGCAAAAGTCGGCGCGCTGGCGGACAAGCTGGGGCGGCGCAAGATGCTCTGGGCAACCATCGCGCTGATGCTGGCCGGCCTCGCACTGACGATGGCCACGTCGCTGATGCTGGTGATCCCGGGCATGCTGGTGTTCACCTTCGGCTTCTTCGGCGCCCACTCGGTCGCCAGCAGTTGGATCGGCCGCCGCGCCCTCACCGCCAAGGGGCAGGCCTCCTCGCTTTACCTGTTCAGCTATTACGCCGGGTCGAGCGTGGCCGGCACGGCGGGCGGCGTGGCCTGGCACGTGGGGGGTTGGAACGGGGTCGGCCTGTTCATCGGCGCGTTGCTGGTGGTGGCCTTGTGGGTGGCGGTGAAGCTGGCGAAGTTGCCGGTGTTGCCAGGTAACCTGGCGGTTTAGACAGACACCGCCAGGATCGGCCCAGTCCCTGTGGCGAGGGGATTTATCCCCGTCAGGCTGCGAAGCGGCCTCGGTTTCTACGCCGCAGTGCAGTCCAATGGCGAGCGCTTCGCACTCGAACGGGGATAAATCCCCTCGCCACAGGCGCCTCTTTCCAACCAATCATTGTGCCAACACCACCCGCGCCTCCAACACCTTCCCCCGCACCTCCAGGGTCAGCGCGTGCAGCACCGCGCCGTCGCGTTCGTGGCGGTCCAGCCAGTGCAGCAATGGGTTGGCGTCACCGGTGACCATGAGTCGCAGCGCATCGCCATCGACCTCCATCTCGGCGATGTCCAGCCCCGCCGCCGTGGCGCTGTCATTGACGCGCACCGACAAGGGTCGGTCCGCGGTGTCCCGGGCCGGTGCGGCGCGCTGGATCCGCACGCTCAGTTCGGCCTGTTGGCGGTACTGCCGTTCGGCGACTTCAAGCCGTTGCGCCATGGGGCGCCCGATCGAGGTGTAGCCCACGGTCACCAGCACCAGCCCGGCCGTCCCCAGCAACAACCCTTGCTCACGGCGCGACACGCCTGCCCAGGCTTGTTTCAGCCTCTGTAGTGCCTTGACGTTCATCCACCGTTCTCCAGCGTCAGGATGGCCTGCACGCGATTGCCTTGTTTGCTCGCGCTGCCCAGGATCAGGGGCAGACCGTTCTGTTGGCCGCGTTCGCGCAGTTGTTCCAGCTCGACAAAACTGTTGGCCGTCAGTTGGAGCTTCCAGCCCTCGCCTGCGCGAAAGTCGATGCGCTGCACCTCGACATGACTGGCGCCGACGACACGCTCCACCAGATGAACCAGGCGCGCCACCTGGGTGTCCTGGTCCTGTCCGCCGCGCCCCTGCATGGCCTGGAACTGCGCGGCCAGGTCGACGATGCGGCTTTGTCCGGGGTACAGCGCCCGGAACCGCTGCTCGCTCTGGCTGTACAGCCGTCGCGTTTCGCCTTCCAGAAAGCGCACGCGGGCTTCGCTGAACACCCAGCTCAGCACCAACACACCCAGCGCCGCGGCCATCGCACCGCGCCATGGCAAGCGCTGGCGGCGGCGCCGGAACTCGCCTTGCAACAAGTCAACGGGGTGTCCGCCCGCGCTCAGCAACCATTCATCGATGCCCGGACGGTCGCGGGCCTCGTCCAGCCAGTGGATGTCCTCGCCAAGCCCTGGCTTGAGCACCGTCAGGGCCGGGCCCGACAATGCCATCCGTGCCGCCAGCGCACCGCCCAGCAACCAGCGGCCAAACCAGCGCACGCCAAACGCCTGGTCACCGGCCAACAGGTCGGCATCGACGTGCACCGCCCGCACGGCGACACCCTGTTCGTCGAGCAAGGCCAGTAACGCCCGGAACCGGTCCCGTTGCGTCACCAGCAGCGGGTAACGGTGCTGCCGGTCCCGGGCGCCGACGGCGATGTGCAGCACTTCCAGGTTTTCACTCAGTTGCTCTTCGATGGCGAATGCCAGCGCCTGGGGTCGCGGCGGGCGGCGAGAGGGCCAGGGGTCGCTGCGCACCCAACTGCACAGTTCCATCGGCAACAGCACGACGACCTCACGCCCGAGCAGTTCACGGGCCGCTTCGTGCAGGGGCAAGCAGCGTCGCTCGCCCGTCGGCGACCATATGCAGCAGGGCCAGTTGGCAGAGGGCGCGCCCAGGCCTTCGGCGGTCAGGTAAAGCCAGGTTTTCATCAGGGGAGCTCACCAGGGCTGAAGGGTAAGAAACGACGCTGGCGCACGGTCCAGCGTCCGGTCGTGGCATCACGCTCGAGGTCCGAAGCCAGGCGCAGACGGTTGCCGGCGCGGGTCACGCTCACGGTGATGCGGAACCAGCGACTGGTCACGCCCAGGCCATGGCTGCTGAGGCCCAGGCCGGCAACCAGCGGATCATTGGTAAACGCCTGCACACTGGCGTAGGGCGTTTGCCAGCGCCGCTGGGCCAACGCCCTGGCCGGCTCGTCCTCCATGCCGTCGAGGGTCATTAGCAACAGCGGCGGCGCGGTGTTGACGTTCAACCGGGCCTCCTTGGGCAGCAGCACCACCCAAGGCGCCAGGCGCCGCAGCATCGAGCCATCGATGCCAGGCAACAGGCGCAGTTGACTCAACTCGTGCACCACCCCGACCTGAGGCAACGACATCGATGGCAGATCCAGCAAGGCAAGCAATCGGCTCCATCGACCCAAGGTCACCTGGTCGACTTGCCCCTGGGCCAACAACGGGGTGAGGTTCAGCCGCGCCGACAAATCCTCGATCGCGACGTGGACCTGGGCGTCGTCCAGCGCCCAGGCCGGTTCGCGCCGCGCCCAGTCCTGGCTCAGGTCAACGACCCCGGACGACGCGGCCACGCTCTCTTGCAGCACCGCTTGCGCCCAGGCTTCCCCGGCCAGCCCAAGCTGGCGCAGCTGGACCTGTTGCAGCGGCTGGGCGCTGCTGTGCAACAACAGGCGATGGCTGTGCAACATGCCACCGATCACCAGCAACGCCAGGCTCAGCACCAGCAGCACGCTGATCAGCGCTACCCCTCGCTGTCGACTCATCGCGACGCTCCCGGCAACAGCAGCACCCGGCGTACCTGTTCGAAACGCCCGGTCGACACCACCAGTTCCAGTGCCAGCGGCGCGACCTCACGCACGGTTTCGCTGCGCCAGCCGCGCTGCGGATCGAACACCCGCCAGCTCAGGCCGCGCACTTCGTCGAGCAATTTCTGCTGCTGCACAACGGTGCTGCCTTCTGCGCGACTGTCGCGCCACAGCACGCGGCCTTCGAGTCGATAAGCCACCGCCTGCCGCTCGCTGCGCGGCAGGTCCTGTGGGTTGCGCCAATGGCTGCGCTGCAATTGCAGGCCCGTCGGCGCGAGCACGACCGAGCCAAGGACGGCCTGCCAGGCATCGCGCTCGATCACCCCCACGGCCCGTTGCAAGGCGCGGATGTCTCGCTCGTGATGACCGGCGCCTTGCTGGGCTCGCACGACGCCGTCGAACAGCCGCCAACTGGCCAGGCCGAGCAAGGCGAAAATGGCAATGACGATGACCAGTTCCAACAAGGTGAAACCCGACTGTCTATTCATCACGCTGGCGGATCCACCCCAGGGTGCGGTGCACAACCGCCGGACTGCCGGCTCGGCTGACCTGGATCTCGACCTGGAGCAGGCGCGGGTCATGGGCCGGGGCGATACGCTGTTGCAGCGTCCAGTCGCGACGCCCCAGGCGCAGGTCCAGCCGTTGCCGCCCAGGCGCCGGGGTCGGGTGCAGGCGCAGCTCGCTCAACTGATTGTCCGCCAGCCACGCGCCGAACAGCCGCTCCTCCAGCCCGGCGCCCTGCTTGAGCACGAACTGGCTGGCCGAAAGCACCGCTGCCGACACCGTGGCAAAAATCGCCAAGGCGATCATGACTTCCAGCAGGGTGAAGCCCCGGCTATCGACCGCCAGCCTGCTCGCCTTACTCATCGATCGAGGGCTCCGACAGGCCATCGCTCGACACCGCGGACAAGCGCTGGCCGGCGACCTGGACAAACAGGCGAAACGGGCTGATTTCATCGCTGCTGAGCATCAGCAACTGCGGCGCGCCCGACGTGTCATCGAGGACCACGGCGTGGCCGTCCTGCTCCAGGCCAAGGGACAGTGGCTGCGGCAAGCGTTGCAAGGTCGCCACCGCGGTCCAGCCCTGGGCGTCGAGGCGCAGCGCCTGATAACCGTGCTTGTGGATGCGCAGTCCATATTCCTCGCTCTCCAGCACCGCCCGCTCGCGCAACTGCTGCACCACCCGGATGAACGCCCCGGCTTGCTGCCGCGCTTCCCTGGCCGGGTTCGGGCCCACGGCGAGGCTGACCATGCCGGCCGCGATCGCGATCAGGACGACGACCACCATCAGTTCCAGCAGGGTAAAACCCCGGTAACGGGCGCGCATGTTCATTCAGTCCAGTTGCCGATGTCGGCCGCCAGCCCATCGCCACCCGGTGCGCCATCGGCGCCCAGCGAATACAGGTCATAGCTGCCGTCCAACGACCTGAGGCCCGGACTGAGGTACTGGTAAGGCGTGCCCCACGGATCGATCGGCAGGCTCTTCAGATACCCCTGGGGGTTCCAGTTCCGCGGCGCGGGCGTGCCTCCCGGACGCTTGCTCAGCGCTTCGAGGCCCTGTTGGGTCGAGGGGTACTGGAAGTTGTCGAGCCGGTACATTTCCAGCGCCGTGGCGATGGCCTGGATGTCGGTCCGCGCCGCCGTGGCCTTGGCCTGGTCGGGGCGGCTCATGAACTGCGGCACCACGATGGCGCCGAGCACGCCGATGATGACCACCACCACCATGATTTCAATCAGGGTGAAGCCACGTTGAAGAGGTACCGCTCGGTTGTCTGGAGAGTGCATGGGTCAATTCACCAATTGGTTGAGGCTCAAGATAGGCAGGAGGATGGCCATGACGATCAGCAGCACGACGCCGCCCATCAACACCAACATGGCCGGTTCGAAAAGGCTCACCACCAGGGCAATCCGCGCCGCGAGGCTGGCTTCCTGTTGCTCGGCGGCGCGGGCCAGCATGCTGTCGAGCTCACCGGCCCGCTCGCCGCTGGCGATCATGTGCAGCATCAGCGGCGGGATATCGCCGCCGCGTTCCAGGCCGCGGGTCAGCGTCCCACCCTCGCGGACCGAGCGGGCGACGTCGGCCATGCGCGCGCGAATCGTCAGGTTGCCGATGACCTGCGCGGCAATGTGCAAGGCGTCCACCAGGGGCACCGCGCTCTTACTGAGGATCGCCAGGGTGCTGGCGAACCGCGCCGCTTCCATCGCCCGCAGCACCTCGCCCAACAACGGCAGCCGCAACAGCAACCGATGCCAGCGCAGGCGCCACGCCGGTTGACGCAAGCTCCAGCGCCACACCGCCACGAGCCCGAGCAACGCCGCGAACAGCCACAGGCCGTGGCGGCGCAAGCCATCGCTCACGGCGATCAGCGCCTGGGTCAGCCAGGGCAGCGGCTGGCCGCTGTCGATGAAGATCTTCACCACGTCCGGCACCACGTAGCCCAGCAGGAAGGCGACGATCGCGACGCAGGCCAGCAGCAGGATCAGCGGGTACACCAACGCCAGTTGAATGCGCTGGCGCGACGCCTGGCGCGCCTGGGTGTAGCTCGCCAGTTGCTCCAGCACCTGGCCGAGATGACCGGACTGCTCGCCCGCCGCCACCGTGGCGCAGAACAGCTCGGGAAACGCCTGGGGAAACGCCCGCAGGGCCGTCGCCAGCGCATGCCCTTCCATCACCCGGCCACGCACCGCCGACAGCAGTTGGACGACACGACGTTTCTGGTTCTGTTGCGCCACCGCCGCCAGCGACTCTTCAAGGGGCAGGCCGGCCTGAATCAAGGTGGACAGTTGCAATGTCAGCAAGGCCAGCTCGGCCGGGCTCAAGCGCGATCCGGCATAACGGCTGCGCAAGGTTCGCCGTTCCCCGCCTTCGTGCAGTTCCCAGGGCAGCAAGCCGCGTTCGCGCAACAACTGCCGGGCCTGACGGGCGCTGTCAGCCTCCACTCGGCCCTTGCAGCGTCGGCCCTGGGCATCTTCGGCCCGATAATCGAAGGTCGGCATCGGGCTAGTCCTCTTGGGTGACGCGCAACAGTTCATCGACGCTGGTCAGGCCTTCCAGGACCCGTTGGCGGCCGTCCTGGAACAAGCTGCGGGATGTCTTGCGCGCCTCGCTCGCCAGCGCTTGCTCGGTGGCGCCCTGGTGAATCAGTTGCGAAAACGGGCTGCTCACCGTCACCAGCTCATAGATACCGAAACGGCCGCGATAGCCTTTCTGGCATTGCTCGCAGCCCTGGGCCTTGAACAGCCGAGGCGCGGCCGTTGCAGCCAGCCCCAGGCGCTGGCAGGTGGCGGCATCGGCCACGTAGGGCACCTTGCAGGACGGGCATAACCTGCGCAGCAAGCGCTGGGCGACGATGCCGGCCAGGGACGATGCCAGCAGGTAGGCGTCCACCCCCATGTCCACCAGCCGCGTGACCGCACCGACGGCGGTGTTGGTGTGCAGCGTGGAGAGCACCAGGTGCCCGGTCAGGGAGGCCTGGACGGCAATTTCGGCGGTCTCGCGGTCGCGTATTTCGCCAACCATCACCACGTCCGGGTCCTGGCGCAGGATCGCCCGCAAGCCACGGGCGAAGGTCATGTCAACCTTCGGGTTGACCGGCATCTGGCCGATGCCCGGCAGGTGATATTCGATCGGGTCTTCGACGGTGAGGATGTTGCGGCTCTGGTCGTTGAGGCTGCTCAACGCGGCGTACAGGCTGGTGGTTTTCCCCGACCCGGTGGGGCCGGTGACCAACACGATGCCATGGGGCTTGCCGAGCAATTGCCGCAGGCTCGCCAGGGTGTCGTCGGGCAGGCCCAGGCGCAGCACGTCCAGGCGTCCGGCCTGCTTGTCGAGCAGGCGCAGCACCACGCGCTCGCCGTGGGCCGAGGGCAGGGTCGAGACCCGCACATCGACTTCGTGCCCGGCCAGGCGCAAGGCGATGCGTCCGTCCTGGGGCACGCGTTTCTCGGCGATGTCCAACCGGGCCATGACCTTGATCCGCGACACCAGCAGGCTCGCCAGCTCCCGGCGCGGGCGCAGCATTTCCTGCAACTGACCGTCGATGCGCATGCGCACCGACAGGTATTGCTCGAACGTCTCCAGATGCACGTCCGAGGCGTGCTCGCGAACCGCCTCGCTGAGCAAGGCATTGATCAGCCGAATGATCGGCGCATCACCCTGTTGCTCCAGCAGGTCGGTGGTCTGTGGCACCTGGTCGGCCAGGCTGAGCAGGTCCAGTTCTTCGTCCAGGCCTTGGGCAACCTGCTCGGCGGCGCTCTGGCCCTGGCGGTAGACACTGGCCAGGCGTACCGCGAACAGTGCCGGCTCAAGCACCTGGATCGGCAATTCCCGACCACACAGGCGTCGCACTTCGGCAATCGCGATCAGCGCCGCATCGCGGCGCATCACCAGGCTCAAGGTCGGCCCCGCGCCTTCCAGCAGCACGCCGAAGCGCCTGGCAAAACCAAAGGGCAACACGGCCTGCGGGTCACTCACAAGTCACCCGCCTGCGCGGTGCCCGCGGACGTCTCCGACGCCTCGAACAACTGGCGCGCGTCCCGGGGCAGCAACAGCGAATTGTTCTGCCGCGAGCCGGGCTTGCTCAGCTCACGCAACGCGTCGTAGCGCTGCCGGCTGACATCGGCCAGGTCTTCGTTGTTACGCACGATGGTGGGACGCAGGAAGACCATCAGGTTGCTTTTGGTCTGGGTGTCGCGGGTCCAGCGAAACAGCGCGCCCAGGTACGGAATGCTGCGCAGCAACGGCACGCCGCTTTCCTCGGTACGTACGCTGTCGCGGATCAGCCCGCCAATGACGATGATCTCGCCGTCGTCCGCCAGGATCGTGCTCTTCAAGGCGCGCTTGTTGGTGATCAGGTCGGATGAGTCCACGCCGGTGACCGAGGGGGCGATGTCCGAGACTTCCTGCTGGACCTCCAGGCGCAGGGTGGAACCTTCGTTGATGTACGGCTTGACCTTGAGGCTGATGCCGACGTCCTTGCGCTCCACGGTGGTGAACGGGTTGTCGGCGCCGTTGCCGCTGGTGGCGTAGGAACCCGTCTTGAAGGGGACGTTCTGGCCGACGATGATTTCCGCCTCCTGGTTATCCAGGGTCAACAGGCTGGGCGTGGACAGCAGGTTGCTGTGGGTATTGCTCGCCAATGCCGAGACCAGTGCACCGAAGCGATCACTCCCCAACTGCAGGACCGCGCCTTCTGGCGCGCTTTTCAGTGCATCGACATCCAGCCCGCCGAAGATCGGCACCTTGGTGCCGGGAAAATTGATGAAGCCTGTGGCACTGCCGCTCTTGAGGCCCCATTGCACCCCCAGGGCCTCGGCGATGTCCCCGGTGATCTCGACGATGGCCGCGTGGATGAGCACCTGGGCGCGCGGTTGATCCAGTTCCCGGACGATGTTTTCCACCGTGCGCACCTGGGCCGGCTCGGCGAGCAGCACCAAGGCGTTCTGGCTTTCGTCGGCCTTGATCATGAAGCCACCGTTGACGGCGCTTTCCCGCTGGCCGGCCAGAGCGGGCGTGGTTTTCCGGTCCTGGCCGACCGCTTCCAGCACCTGGGCCAGTTGCTTGGCATCGCTGTGGCGCAGGCGGATGACCCGCGCGTTGCCCTGGGAGGCGGCCGCTGGCACGTCGAGGGTCCGGGCCAGGTCCGCCAAGCGCTGGCGCACCGCCGGCGCGCCGATGATCACCAGGCGATTGCTGCGCGCGTCGGCAATCACCAGGCCCGCCGTGTCGCCGTCGCGCTTGCCGGTGGCGGCTTCCATCACCGGCGCGATGTCCACGGCCTGGGCATGGCGCAGGGGCAGCACCACGTGATTGCGGTTACGCCCGGCGTCCAACTGCGCCACGACCCCGGCAATGCGCTGGACGTTGGCGGCGGTGTCGGTGACCACCAGCGCGTTGGAGGAAACCGAAGGCCCGACGTAGCCATTGACCGACACCAGCGGCCGGACCAACCCGGCGACATCGGCGGCAATGCTCGAATGCAAGTCCAGGACCCGGGTCACGAATTGCGATGGCGTGGCGCTGTTGGCGTCGCTGGCGCCGGCCCGGGTCTTGGCCTCGGCGACCGGGGTGATCAGGATCCGTTCACCTTCATCGATCACCGTGAAGTTGTGTGCATCGAGCACCGAATAGAACAACCGGCGCACGCCTTCGCGGTCCAGTGCCTGGCGCGACATGACGGTAATGCGCCCGGACACTCTGGGATCAAGCACCACGGTCTTGCCCAGGATTGCCGAGATTTCCTCGACCACGTCACGCAATTCGGCATTGTTCATCGCCAGTTGCCAATGGGCTTCCTCGGCCCGCAATGAGCCGGCAAAGGCCAGCGGGCCGCACACGGCAAGGCAGAACAGGACGCGCGATACGGGGCCCCGGATAAAACTGTTCATCAATTCGATCACTCTGTTTGCCCGGCGACCGGGCGTAGGTATTGCGAGGAAGGCAGCGTGGCCTGGCGCGGCGGTTCGGCAGCCACCTGGCGCAACAGCGGCGGGGTCGCCGGTTGCAGGGCCAGGCGTTCTTCGCGCCCGTTGCGCCACAACATCACGTGGCCGGGTTCGACCCGGCGCAACACGCTGCCACCGGGCAAGCGTTCGCCCACCTGGTAGATGCGCGGCCCCGCCGCATCCGCCAGCAACGCCCGCGACAGGCCCTGGTCGACCACGAAGCTGGCCTGCAACGTCATCGGTTCCGCGCTGGCTGCGTAGGCACCTTCGGGTGCCAGGCCAAGCACGGTCGCCACCGCCTGCACGTTGGGCAAGCCGCGAGTGGCCGTGGCCGGCGCGGCAGCCACCACCGGCATATCCCGACCCAGCGCCTGGCGAAAACGCCACTCGCGCTCCACCAGCCAGCCTGCGTACAGCAGCGGCACGAGCACCAGCAAGGCCGTCGCTGAACGGCTGCCGGCCCAACGGGCAAGGCTCACCGCGGCGACCGCTGCACGGGCGCGTCCGGCCGCCGTGCAAAGGACATGCGCCGCACCACCCGACGCCCGGAAAACTCATGCCAGGCCACGGCGCAAAGATGCAGCACGATGAGCAGCGATAACACCGCGCAGGACACGACATGGGCCGCGTTCGCCCAGTCGATCAGCGCCGGATCGTCCAGCGGCTGAGGGAGCTGGAAAAGCCCGAACACACTGATGGCGCTTTTCATCATCAGTACCCCGGTCACCAGCACGACGCCGATGACCAGGTAGATCGAGGCATGCACCGCCAGGGCCAGCCGGTGGATCGCCGAAGGCGTCGGTTCCCGGGTTTGCAGCGCGCCGACAAACAGCCAGAGGCGCCAGGCAAACAACGGGATGAACAGCGTGGTCAGCGACACATTGAGCGAGCCGACCCAATGTTCGGTGGCCGCCGACACCGGGTAATACGCCACGTAAAAGCCCGACACCAACGCCCATAGAATGATGACCGCGGACAGCCAGTGCAGCAGCACCCGCCGTGCACAGTAATGAGAGGAATGCATCATCGCGTTCTCGCTTGAAGGCCCCAGGCAGCCCATCCGGATTGCCTGGGGCCATGCCTGTCGGGACTTACAGCTTGTCCCAGGCGCTTTGCCAGGAAGCACCGACACCCGGCTCGAAACCGTTGGCCGTCGGCGTGTACTGCTTGCAGTAGCCGGAGGCCGGGAACGGCTTGCATTCGAAGACTTCATCGGTTTTCGGCTGCAGCACTTTCGTGCCGGCGGCGTAGTCACTGAGGCCTTCCGGGAAGACGAAGTCGTACTCGATGCCCGCGCCTTCACCGCCGAGGGTGACAGGCTGGGTCTGCTGGCGAGTGGTCCGGCCGTCTTCGGTGGTGCCCACCAGCGTCAGGGTGTGGGCGCCCGGCGCGCTGCGCACGTCGATACGCAGCTCGGTGTTGCCTTCGCCTACGGTCTGGCTCACGACACCGACCTGCTTGTTGTTCTCGTCGAACAACGTGGCTTCGACGTTCATCCTGCGGTTGGTCTGCGCAGCGAACGTCATGCCGACCCGCCCTTTGTCGAGGACGTACTCCGGCTGCAAGCCCGCGATGGCCATGCTCGCGCTGGCGTCTTCCTTCATGTCCAGTTGCACTTCATAACGGCTCACGCCGCTTTCTTTCTGGGCGTACAGCTTGTTGGTGCCCTGGACTGGCGTGATGTTGCCGTCCTCATCGCGGATACCGGCACGAATCTGGGCATGGGCCTGGTTGATGGCTTCGGCCAGTTTGAACGACCAGTTCTCAGGCTTGCCTTCTTCAGCGTTGTCGATGCTGATCTCGACGCTGTACTGCGGGTTTTCGCCTGTCGCGGAAAAGGCTCGGGCCTTGACCTTGTCACCCGCCAGCAGCGAGGTCGACGGCGCGATGCTGCCCACCGGCGACCAGCCGCCCGGCAATGCCGCTTCGGCGAGGATGTTCACATCCGCTGGGTTGTAGAACGCGTTGTCGGTATCGCCCACCGTCCACACCGCGAGGATGACGTGATGCCCCGACTTGCTGTCGGGAATCACGCAGTGGTGCTTGGTGCCACTCACTGGAACCTGATGAGCGCCATCGACCGTGCAGAATGGAGCGCTGTCGAACGACGCACGCTTGAGCGGCTCGTTCGGGTTCCAGCCGTCGCGAGTGATGAAATATTCGTGCTTGGTCGCCGGGTGCGGGGCGGAGTATTGCCATTGGAAGTCGATCTCCCGGTCCCTGATTTCGGTCAGTTGCCAGCGAGAAGCAGACTGCGCATCCAGGGCGGAGAACAGCGAATTGCCGCCGCTGGCGATCTTGCCGTCGATGGGGCCTTGCAGCGGACCACCGCCTGCGCCATTCGGGAAACCCTTGAACGTCTCACCGGTGCTGTGAGGTTCGTATTGCGCGCCACCACAATGATTGTTTTCACCTTTCTGGCACAAGAATGCACGCGAAGGCGGTACTTCAAGAAAACCGTGGGCAAGTACGCCCTGGGACGCAGCCAGTGCCGACAATAGAACCAATGACGACGCACACCCCGTTAATGTGCTGCGCGTGTTGAAGTTGTTTTTCATATAAGTTCCAGACTAGTCATCGAGATTTAAGGACGTATAACCGTCATCTTGAAAGGCACGCCGGATCGTTTGGCGCCGCACCTCGCAAGCGCCGAAACCTTATAGAAAATCGAAACCTCGCTATGTAGGGCAAATCTCCCAAGGGGGAAGGAATGATCTCTGAATCGATTTCCCCTTACATGACAAAAGAAATCTCTTACCCATAGAAACAGCCACCCAACATAAACAAACAGAAACATCAGACGTGAATGAGTTTGATGTTGAGTGGATAAACAACGGGCAATAAAAAGCCTGTCCGGCACGGGTCCGGACAGGCTGGGGTCAACGTCGCAACTGTTACGGGTGGTATTGCGCCGACAACTCGTGCACCGCCCGCAGGAAGGCACCGGCGTGTTCCGGATCGACTTCCGGGGTGATGCCATGGCCGAGGTTGAACACGTGGCCACTGCCGCTGCCGTAGCTGGCGAGGATACGTGCGACTTCGGCACGGATGGCCTCGGGCTTGGCATACAGCACGGTCGGGTCCATGTTGCCTTGCAGGGCGACCTTGTGACCGACGCGCTCACGGGCGTTGCCGATGTCGCAGGTCCAGTCCAGGCCAAGGGCATCGGCGCCAACATCGGCGATGCTTTCCAGCCACAGGCCGCCGTTCTTGGTAAACAGGATCACCGGGACCTTGCGGCCCTCGTGCTCGCGGATCAGGCCGCTGACGATCTTGCGCATGTAGGCCAGGGAGAACTCCTGGTAAGCCGCCGCCGACAGGTTGCCGCCCCAGGTGTCGAAGATCTGCACCGCTTGCGCACCGGCCAGGATCTGGCCATTGAGGTAGGACGTCACCGACTGCGCCAGTTTATCCAGCAGCAGGTGCATGGCTTGCGGGTTGTCGTAGAGCATGGCCTTGGTCTTGCGGAAGTCCTTCGACGAGCCGCCTTCGACCATGTAGGTGGCCAGGGTCCACGGGCTGCCGGAGAAACCGATCAGCGGCACACGGCCGTTGAGCTCACGACGGATGGTGCTGACCGCGTCCATGACGTAGCCCAGGTCTTTCTGCGGGTCGGGAATCGGCAGCGCTTCGATGTCGGCCAGGGTGCTGACGACTTTCTTGAAGCGCGGGCCTTCGCCGGTCTCGAAGTACAGGCCCTGGCCCATGGCATCGGGAATGGTGAGGATGTCGGAGAACAGGATCGCCGCGTCCAGCTGCGGGTAACGGTCCAGCGGTTGCAACGTGACTTCGCAGGCGAACTGCGGGTTCATGCACAGGCTCATGAAGTCGCCGGCCTTGGCGCGACTGGCGCGGTACTCCGGCAGGTAGCGACCCGCCTGGCGCATCATCCACACCGGGGTGACGTCTACGGGTTGCTTGAGCAGGGCGCGAAGGAAACGGTCGTTCTTCAGGGCAGTCATGTCGGCATCCGGAAAAAAAGTGCGGGCATTTTCTCAGAGCGCGACGCAAAAGGCACGGATGCAGGTCAGCCTTTTGTCTATCGGGTCAATTTGTCGCGGTGGACTTGGTATTCCCTACACCACAGAGCGACTGTGGGAGCGGGCTTGCTCGCGAATGCGGTGAGTCAGGCAACATTTCTGTCAACTGATACACCGTATTCGCGAGCAAGCCCGCTCCCACAGGTTTAACTGTACGCCAACCCGAGGTCAGACTTGCAGGTAATCCAGGATCCCTTCAGCCGCATTACGGCCTTCGAAGATCGCCGTCACCACCAGGTCGGAACCACGGACCATGTCGCCACCGGCGAAGATCTTCGGGTTGCTGGTCTGGTGCTTGTACTGGCCTTGCTCCGGCGCCACGACCCGGCCCTGGCTGTCGGTCTGGATGCTGAACTGCTCGAACCACGGCGCCGGGCTCGGACGGAAGCCGAAGGCGATGACCACGGCGTCGGCCGGGATGATTTCTTCGGATCCGGGGATCGGCTCGGGGCTGCGGCGACCGCGGGCGTCGGGTTCGCCGAGACGGGTCTCGACCACCTTCACGCCTTCGACCTTGTCTTCACCGACAATCGCAATCGGTTGGCGGTTATAGAGGAATTTCACGCCTTCTTCCTTGGCGTTCTTCACCTCTTTGCGCGAGCCGGGCATGTTGGCCTCGTCACGACGGTAGGCGCAGGTCACCGACTTGGCACCTTGACGAATCGACGTGCGGTTACAGTCCATCGCCGTGTCGCCGCCACCCAGTACCACGACCTTCTTGCCCTTCATGTCGACGAAGTCTTCCGGCGACTTTTCAAAGCCCAGGTTGCGGTTGACGTTGGCGATCAGGAAATCCAGCGCGTCGTACACGCCCGGCAGGTCCTCGCCGGCAAAGCCGCCCTTCATGTAGGTGTAGGTGCCCATGCCCATGAAGACCGCATCGTACTCGGCCAGCAGTTGCTCCATGGTCACGTCCTTGCCCACCTCGGTGTTCAGGCGGAACTCGATGCCCATGCCGGTGAAGACTTCGCGACGATTGCTCAGCACGGTCTTTTCCAGCTTGAACTCGGGAATGCCGAAGGTCAGCAGGCCGCCGATTTCCGGGTTCTTGTCGAACACCACCGGGGTTACCCCGCCGCGCACCAGCACGTCGGCACACCCCAGGCCCGCCGGGCCCGCGCCGATGATGGCCACGCGCTTGCCGGTCGGTTTGACCTTGGACATGTCCGGGCGCCAGCCCATGGCGAACGCGGTGTCGGTGATGTACTTCTCCACCGAACCGATGGTCACCGCGCCAAACCCGTCGTTCAGGGTGCAGGCACCCTCGCACAGGCGGTCCTGCGGGCACACCCGGCCGCAGACTTCCGGCAGGGTGTTGGTCTGGTGCGACAGCTCGGCGGCCTGGAGGATGTTGCCCTCGGCCACCAGCTTCAGCCAGTTGGGAATGAAGTTGTGCACCGGGCACTTCCATTCGCAGTACGGGTTACCGCAACCCAGGCAGCGGTGGGCCTGGTCGGCCGACTGCTGGGGTTTGAAAGGCTCGTAGATTTCCACGAACTCTTTCTTGCGTTGACGCAACAGTTTCTTCTTCGGATCCTTGCGCCCGACATCGATGAACTGGAAGTCGTTATTCAGACGTTCAGCCATTGTTAAAACCTCATCAAACTCTTCAGGCGCATATCACTGCGGGTTGGCACGGGTGCTGGAAAGCAACGACTTCAGGTTGGCAGCCTTCGGCTTGACCAGCCAGAAGCGGCGCACGTAGTCATCGAGGTTCTCGGCGAGTTCACGACCCCACTCGCTGTCGGTTTCCTCGACGTACTCGTCCAGTACGCGTTGCAGGTGGCTGCGATAGGCTTCCATCGCCTCGCCGCTGATCCGCTGGATTTCCACCAGTTCGTGGTTGACCCGGTCAACGAAGGTGTTGTCCTGGTCGAGCACGTAGGCGAAACCACCGGTCATGCCAGAGCCGAAGTTGTAACCGGTCTTGCCCAGTACGCAGACGAAACCGCCGGTCATGTACTCGCAGCAGTGATCCCCGGTGCCTTCCACCACGGTGTGGGCACCGGAGTTACGCACGGCGAAGCGCTCGCCCGCGGTGCCGGCGGCGAACAGCTTGCCGCCCGTGGCGCCGTACAGGCAGGTGTTGCCGATGATGGCACTGTCCTGGGTCCGGTAGACGCTGCCCTTGGGCGGAACGATGACCAGCTTGCCGCCGGTCATGCCCTTGCCCACGTAGTCGTTGGCGTCGCCTTCGAGGTACATGTTCAAGCCGCCGGCGTTCCAGACGCCGAAACTCTGGCCGGCGGTGCCCTTGAAGCGGAAGGTCACCGGTGCCTTGGCCATGCCCTGGTTGCCGTGCTTGCGGGCAATTTCGCCGGAGATCCGCGCGCCGATGGAACGGTCGCAGTTGCAGATATCCAAGGCGAATTCGGCACCGCTCAGGTCGTTGATCGCCGAAGCGGCCATCTCGACCATTTTCTCGGCCAACTCACCCTTGTCGAACGGCGGGTTGCGATCGACCTGGCAGAACTGAGGCTTGTCCGCCGGGATGAGGTCGCTGCCCAGCAACGGGCTCAGGTCCAGGTGATGCTGCTTGGCGGTCTGGCCTTCGATCACTTCCAGCAGGTCGGTACGACCGATCAGTTCTTCAAGCGACCGCACGCCCAGCTTCGCCAGCCACTCACGGGTTTCTTCGGCCACGTAGGTGAAGAAGTTCACCACCATGTCGACGGTGCCGATGTAGTGGTCCTTGCGCAGCTTGTCGTTCTGGGTCGCCACGCCGGTGGCGCAGTTGTTCAGGTGGCAGATGCGCAGGTATTTGCAACCCAGGGCGATCATCGGCGCGGTGCCGAAGCCGAAGCTCTCGGCGCCGAGGATCGCGGCCTTGATCACGTCCAGGCCGGTTTTCAGGCCGCCATCGGTCTGCACCCGGACCTTGCCGCGCAAGTCGTTGCCGCGCAGGGTCTGGTGAGTTTCGGCCAGGCCCAGCTCCCATGGCGCGCCAGCGTACTTGATCGAGGTCAGCGGCGATGCGCCGGTGCCGCCATCGTAGCCGGAGATGGTGATCAGGTCGGCATAGGCCTTGGCCACGCCAGCGGCGATGGTGCCCACGCCGGCTTCCGCCACCAGTTTCACCGAAACCAGCGCCTGCGGGTTCACCTGCTTGAGGTCGAAGATCAGTTGCGACAGGTCTTCGATCGAGTAGATGTCGTGGTGCGGTGGCGGCGAGATCAGGGTCACGCCAGGCACCGCGTAGCGCAGCTTGGCGATCAGGCCGTTGACCTTGCCGCCGGGCAGCTGGCCGCCTTCGCCGGGCTTGGCGCCCTGGGCCACCTTGATCTGCAGCACTTCGGCGTTGACCAGGTATTCGGGCGTCACACCGAAGCGGCCGGTGGCGACCTGCTTGATTTTCGAACTCTTGAGGGTGCCGTAGCGCGCCGGGTCTTCGCCGCCTTCGCCGGAGTTGGAACGCGCACCGAGGCGGTTCATGGCTTCAGCCAGGGCTTCGTGCGCTTCCGGAGACAGGGCGCCCAGGGAAATACCGGCGGAGTCGAAGCGCTTGAGCACCGATTCCAGTGGCTCCACTTCGCTGACGTCCAGCGGCGCCTCGAGCGTCTTGACCTTGAGCAGGTCGCGGATCATCGACACCGGACGGTTGTCCACCAGTGCGGTGTATTCCTTGAACTTGCTGTAGTCGCCCTGTTGCACGGCCGCTTGCAGGGTGTTGACCACGTCCGGGTTGTAGGCGTGGTATTCGCCGCCGTGGACGAACTTCAGCAGGCCGCCCTGCTGGATCGGCTTGCGCGGGCTCCAGGCTTCGGCCGCAAGGGCTTTCTGTTCGGCCTCGATGTCGACGAAGCGTGCGCCCTTGATGCGGCTTGGTACGCCACGGAAGCTCAGTTCGCAGACTTCTTCGGACAGGCCGATGGCTTCGAACAATTGCGCGCCACGGTACGACGCGATGGTCGAGATGCCCATCTTCGAGAGGATCTTGAGCAGGCCCTTGGTGATGCCGCGGCGGTAGTTCTTGAACACCTCGTAGAGGTCGCCCAGTACTTCGCCGGTCCGGATCAGGTCGCCCAGCACTTCGTAGGCCAGGAACGGGTACACCGCCGAGGCACCGAAACCGATCAGCACCGCGAAGTGATGCGGGTCGCGGGCGGTGGCGGTTTCCACCAGGATGTTGGAGTCGCAGCGCAGGCCTTTTTCGGTCAGGCGATGGTGCACCGCGCCGGTCGCCAGCGAGGCGTGGATCGGCAATTTGCCCGGAGCGATGTGACGGTCGCTCAGCACGATCTGGGTGCGCCCGGCACGCGCGGCTTCTTCAGCCTGGTCGGCCACATTGCGGATCGCCGCTTCGAGGCCGATGCTTTCGTCGTAGTTCAGGTCGATGACCTGACGCTCGAAGCCCGGACGGTCGAGGTTGGTCAGCGAGCGCCATTTGGCCGGGGAAATGACCGGCGAGCTGAGGATCACGCGCGACGCGTGCTCCGGCGACTCCTGGAAGATGTTGCGCTCGGCGCCCAGGCAGATTTCCAACGACATCACGATCGCTTCACGCAGCGGGTCGATCGGCGGGTTGGTGACCTGGGCGAACTGCTGGCGGAAATAATCGTACGGCGTACGCACGCGCTGCGACAGCACGGCCATCGGCGTGTCGTCGCCCATGGAACCGACCGCTTCGTAGCCTTGCTCGCCCAGCGGACGCAGCACCTGGTCACGCTCTTCGAACGTCACCTGGTACATCTTCATGTATTGCTTGAGCTGGTCGACGTCGTAGAACGCCGAACCATGGTCGTTGTCTTCCATGGTCGCCTGGATGCGCAGGGCATTCTTGCGCAGCCATTGCTTGTACGGATGACGGGACTTGAGCCGGTTGTCGATGGCGTCGGTGTCGAGGATCTGGCCGGTCTCGGTGTCCACGGCGAAGATCTGGCCCGGGCCCACGCGGCCCTTGGCGATAACGTCCGCCGGCTGGTAGTTCCAGACGCCGATTTCCGATGCCAGGGTGATGAAACCGTTGGTAGTGGTGACCCAGCGCGCCGGGCGCAGGCCGTTACGGTCCAACAGGCACACGGCGTAGCGACCGTCGGTCATGACGATCCCGGCCGGGCCGTCCCACGGTTCCATGTGCATGGAGTTGTATTCGTAGAAGGCCCGCAGGTCCGGGTCCATGGTCTCGACGTTCTGCCACGCCGGCGGCACCAGCATGCGCACGCCGCGGAACAGGTCGATGCCACCGGTCACCATCAACTCCAGCATGTTGTCCATACTGGAGGAGTCGGAACCGACGCGGTTGACCAGCGGACCGAGTTCTTCGAGGTCCGGCATCAGGTCGTTGGCGAACTTGGTGCGACGGGCCAGGGCCCAGTTGCGGTTGCCGGTGATGGTGTTGATCTCGCCGTTGTGGGCGAGGAAGCGGAATGGCTGGGCCAGCGGCCATTTCGGCAAGGTGTTGGTGGAGAAGCGCTGGTGGAACACGCAGATCGCGGTTTTCAGGCGCTCGTCGCTCAGGTCCGGATAGAAGGCGGTAAGGTCCGCCGGCATCATCAGGCCTTTGTAGATGATGGTCTTGTGGGAAAAGCTGCAGATGTAGTGATCGGTGTCGGCGGCATTGGCCACGGACGAACGACGACGGGAGCTGAACAGCTTGATCGACATTTCCTGGTCGCTCAGGCCATCGCCGGCGATGAACACCTGTTCGATCTGCGGCAGGCGCTCCAGGGCCAGGCGGCCGAGGACGCTGGTGTCGATCGGCACTTTGCGCCAGCCAACCAGTTGCAGGCCGGCGGCCAGGATCTCGCGGTTCATGTTCTCGCGAGCAGCCTGTGCCTTCACCGGGTCCTGGTTGAAGAACACCATGCCCACGGCGTATTGCTTGGGCAGGGTCACGCCAAACGTTTCCTGGGCAATGGCACGCAGGAACTCATCAGGCTTTTGAATCAGCAAGCCGCAACCGTCACCGGTCTTGCCGTCGGCGTTGATCCCACCGCGGTGGGTCATGCAGGTCAGGGCCTCAATGGCCGTTTGCAAAAGGGTATGGCTGGGCTCGCCCTGCATATGGGCTATCAGGCCGAAACCACAGTTATCCTTGAATTCATCTGGTTGGTACAGACCTGCTTTCATAGACACTTTCTCACCAGGCTGCCTCTAATCGAGGCAAATTTCTTTTCAATTCAACCAGTTGCATGCCGCGCCGAACGTACGCCAGCTTTGCGGGGGCAAAAGGGAGGTCATTGTACACACCGACACGAAGCCCCACAAATTTGACGACGAACTGTCGCAAATTCATGTCGCATTTGTGAAAGGTTTAAAGCTATATGCTGTGCTAGTCAAAACTTTTTTGGGTTCCGACCGCGACGACTCAAACGCTACTGTGACGCAGACACCACAAGGCGCGCGGCCCGAAAGGTCGCTCGCCCTTGTGGAAATGTTGAGGTTGCCGGGAGAGGCGGCCTGGGTAAGGCCGCCGAATCTTCAGCGAGTTGCAGCCAGTTCCTGTTGGACACTGGCGACAGTGCGAGGCCAAGGTTTACCAGCCTGGACCTTCGCTGGCAAGGCCTTGATGGCGGAAACAGCGGCATCACGGTTGGCAAAGCTGCCATAGGTGATGACATACAGCGGCTTGCCGTTGAGCACTTTCTTGAAATAGCGGTACTCGCCGCCCTGCTCCTTGACGAAGTTCTGGGCGGTGGCTTCCGAGCTGGTGCCGAGGATCTGCACCACGTAGTTGCTCGGTGCCTGGCCGGCGTACCAGTTGCCGCCAGCGGCCTTGGCCGGTGCCGCAGGCTTGGCCGCCGGCGCGGCGGGCTTGGTGGCCGGGGCCGGCGTCGGCGCGGGCTTGGCGGTGGCCACCTGGGTCGGGGCCGGGGTTGGCTTGGCGGCCGGGGTCGGTGCTGGCGTCGGGGCCGGACCGGCCGGCACGCCGGCTGGCGGCGCGGTGGTGGTCACGGTCGGCGGCGTGTCGCTGCTGTCGTCGATCGGCGGTGCCGCGCCATCGTCACCCTCGGTGATTCCGCCGGCGGCTTCGGCCAGGGGCCCACGCATGACCGGTTGCGACTGGCCGACCAGCGGCAGCGGCATTGGCTGGGTGTTGCCGGCAAATTCCACCGCCGGTGCGCCG
Source organism: Pseudomonas sp. MS646 (assembly GCF_036693845.1). NCBI lineage: Bacteria > Pseudomonadati > Pseudomonadota > Gammaproteobacteria > Pseudomonadales > Pseudomonadaceae > Pseudomonas > Pseudomonas sp. MS646. The sequence continues at coordinate 472,706 of NZ_CP144763.1, read as the reverse complement.
CCGTTAGGTTGTGGCGTGCCCTGGCCGAGGGGCAGTTGTGCCTGTTCGTTGGCAGGTGTGCCCGTGGTAGGCGCCTTGTTGCGCCCTGGCATCAGCCAGGCGGCAGCGACCGCGACCACGACCACGGCGGAAATCGCCAATACGTGTTTCTTCGGCATGTTGAACCCCATACTTGGACGCTTCACCGCGGAGCGGCTGGCGATCATGACTTCGATCAGAGCATCGCGGGCAACCTGGTTGATGTTGCCAGGCCAGCCGTCGGCGCTTTGGTGAATCTCAGAGATCTGATCGGCGGTAAAAAGTTCGATACCCCGGCCTGCCCCCTCAAGACGCTGGGCCAGGTATTCACGGGTCTCTTCCTCGGTGTAGGGCGCCAGTTCGATGACGTGGAAGCGCTCTTCCTCGAGGCTCAGTTGATCCAGCTCGGCGATCAGCGACGACTCACCGAACAGGAACACATGGGGACGGCCTTCCGGCGCGCCGGCCGCCAGGGCCAGCAGGGCTTCGAGGGCCGACTCGTCAAGCTGCTCGGCGTCGTCCACCAGCAGGTAGACTTCCTGCCCGGTCAGCGCCAGTTGCACGATCTGGTCGAGAATCGCACCGATTTCGGCCTGGGCCACATTCAGCGCCTCGGCCACCTGGCGCAACACACCCGCGGCATCGCCGGCGCCGCGGGCAGACACCACCACGCTCTGCACGGACTGCTTGTTGGTGCTGGCCACCAGGGCCTGGCGCAGCAAGGTCTTGCCGCTGCCCTGGGGACCGGTGACCACCAGCAGCAACTGGCTGTAACGCGCCAGGTGATGCAACTGGCCCAGCACCGGCTTGCGCTGGGCAGGGAAGAACTTGAAGCCCGGGACCCGTGGCGCAAAAGGGTCGTGACTCAACTGGAAATGGCCGAGGAACGCCTCGTCGGCATGCAAACTAGTCATCGGAATCTTATTAACCTTTAAGCTGAGCCAGGGCGCGGTAGTCCGCTCCCAGCGTGGCCTGTAGAACCTCTTTCGGATAATCGTCGGTCACTACCGCTTCGCCCATGCGGCGCAGCAGCACCAGACGCAGACGACCGTCGATCACTTTCTTGTCGATTGCCATGTGTTCGAGGAAATCCGCCTCGGTCATTTCCTCGGGCGGGATCACCGGCAGCCCGGCACGCTGGAACAGGCGAATGCCGCGATCACGCTCCTGCTCGCTGATCCAGCCCAGCCGCGCGGACATCTCCAGGGCCATGACCGTCCCCGCCGCCACGGCCTCGCCATGCAGCCAGACACCATAGCCCATGTGGGTTTCGATGGCGTGGCCGAACGTATGACCCAGGTTGAGCGTGGCACGCACGCCCGACTCCCGTTCGTCGGCACCGACCACCGCAGCCTTGGCGGCGCAGGAGCGCTCGATGGCGTAGGTCAGGGCCGTCTGATCCAGGGCTCGCAGGCGGTCGACATTCTCTTCAAGCCAGCCCAGGAACGGCTCGTCGCAGATCAGCCCGTACTTGATGACTTCCGCCAACCCGGCGGACAGCTCGCGGGCCGACAGGGTGTTGAGGGTGGCCGTGTCGATCAGCACCACGTTGGGCTGATAGAACGCACCGACCATGTTCTTGCCCAGCGGATGGTTGATGCCGGTCTTGCCGCCCACCGAGGAGTCGACCTGGGACAGCAGCGTGGTAGGGATCTGGATGAAATCGACGCCGCGCTGGTAGCAGGCGGCGGCAAAGCCGGCCATGTCGCCGATCACACCGCCCCCCAGGGCCACGACCGTGGTGCGGCGGTCGTGCCGCGCGCTCAGCAGGCCATCGAAGATCAGTTGCAGGGTTTCCCAGTTCTTGAACGCTTCGCCGTCGGGCAGTACCACGGAAATGACCGAATAGGCCGACAAGGTGCGAGCCAGGCGTTCCAGGTACAGGGGGGCGACGGTTTCGTTGGAGATGATCGCCACTTGTCGCCCGGCGATATGCGGCGCCAGCAGTTCAGGCTGGTCCAGCAAACCTTCGCCAATGTGAATCGGGTAGCTGCGCTCGCCCAGGTCGACCTTAAGTGTCTGCATGTGTCCCCACAGTGAAGATGGAATCAGGCGTCCTGCCTGCAATTAACGAAAGTCCACGGTGATACGACGCCGCCCAATGGCCATACGCCACGCCCCAAGCGGGCCACGACGGGACGTCGAGGATAGCGCATTTCGCCAGGCGCATTAACGGGGAGGCAGTTGCTGCAAGCGCTCAAGGATGTCCAGCACCACCATCCGCGGCGGCCGTTCATCGGTTTCCACCACCAGGTCGGCGATCTCCCGGTACAGCGGATCACGCAACTCCAGCAGGTCGCGCAGGGTCTTGGCCGGATCGGCGGTGCGCAACAACGGCCGGTTTCGGTCGCGTGCCGTGCGACCGACCTGCTGTTCGACCGACGCGTGCAGGTAGACCACCCGTCCGCCGGCATGCAGCGCCCGACGATTGGCTTCGCGCATGACCGCGCCGCCACCGGTGGCCAGCACCACGCCCTCGAACGCGCACAGCTCGGCGATCATCGCCTGCTCACGGTCACGAAAGCCCGGTTCGCCTTCCTTGTCGAAGATCCATGGGATATTGGCGCCCGTGCGCAATTCAATTTCCTTGTCGGAATCTTTGAACGGCAGGCGCAGCTCTTTGGCCAGCAAACGGCCGATGGTGCTTTTTCCAGCCCCCATCGGCCCTACAAGAATCAAATTTCGCACAGAATCAACGACTCACAGCAATCGCCTGGTTGTTCATGATACGCGGAGTGAGGAACACCAGCAGCTCGGATTTTTTCTCCGAGACCACATCACGCCGGAAAAGGCGGCCAAGATACGGCACATCGCCAAGAAATGGCACCTTATCTACAACCTTGCTCTGAGTATTCGAGAAAACCCCGCCAATCACAATGGTCTCGCCGTCGTTGACCAGCACCTTGGCATTGACCTCGTTTTTCTTGATCGGCGGCACCTCCTGCACCTTGTTCAGGTAGTCGGGCTCATCCTTGGTGACCTTGACCTCCATGATGATGCGGTTGTCCGGCGTGATCTGCGGAGTGACTTCCAGCGATAGCGAGGCCTCCTTGAACGACACCGAGGTAGCACCACTGGAGCTGGCTTCCTGGTAGGGAATTTCCGTGCCCTTGAGGATCTTCGCCGTCTCCTTGTCGGAGGTCACGACCTTGGGCTGGGAAACGATTTCGCCGTTGCCGGTTTTCTCCATCGCCGTCAATTCCAGGTCCAGCAGGACGTTGTCGGTGATGAACGCAATGCCGATCCCCGAGGTGTTGCCTGACACACCCATGTCGACGAACGGCTGGTTGGTGCCCGTACTCCCCGGCGTGCCGATGGTCGTGGAAGTCCCGGACGTGACCCCGGAAGAGTTCCAGTTGCCCTGGTTCTGTATCGAACCGCCCCAGCGAACGCCCAGGTTCTTGTCGTAGTCGACGTTGGCCTCGACGATCCGGGCCTCGATCATTACCTGACGCACCGGGATATCCAACTGCGCGACGATCCGACGCAACTCGTCGAGCCGGTCCTGGGTCTGGTAGGCAATGATGTTGTTGGTGCGCTCATCGACCGTGATCGTGCCACGCTCATCGGCCTTGGCCTCGGCGCTGGTCACCGACTGGAACAGCTTGGCGATGTCCGCGGCCTTGGCATAGTTGACCTGCAGCAGCTCCCGGCGCAGCGGCGCCAGGTCGGCAATCTGCTTCTGGGATTCGAGCTCCTGGCGCTCACGCGCCGCAATCTCGTCGGCCGGCGCCACCAGCAGCACGTTGCCGACCTTGCGCTTGTCCAGGCCCTTGGTCTTGAGCACCAGGTCCAGCGCCTGGTCCCACGGCACATTCTGCAACCGCAGGGTGATGCCACCCTGCACCGTGTCGCTCGCCACCAGGTTCAGGTTGGTGAAATCGGCAATCAGTTGCAGGACCGAGCGCACCTCGATGTCCTGGAAGTTGAGGGAAAGCTTTTCACCACTGTAGGCAGCGCGATCGGCATTGCGCTTTTGCAAGTCCTCGACGGTCATGGGCCGAACGCTGACGGTGAGCTTGTTGTCGGTCTGGTAGGTCGAATAATCGAAGGTGCCACTGGGCTCGATGCTGATCGTCGCCCGGTCGGTGCCGGCACTGGCATTGACGAACTGCACCGGGGTGGCGAAATCCTTCACATCCAGGCGCACCCGCAGGGGTTCGGGCAGCTGCGTGCGGGCGAAATTGAGGATGATCTTGCCTTCACGCTCCTGGATATCCGGCGCGATGGCGGGGTCGGACAAGTCGATCACGACATTGCCCTCGCCCTGGGTGCCGCGCTGGAAGTCCACCCCGCGAATCGCCTTGCCCGCCGGCGCGCGGGCCTTCACCGGGGCCGCACTGGCCAGCGCCGGGCGCGGCGCCGCGGCGGCCGGCGCGGGGACTGTCGCAGGGGTTATCGCAGGAACCGCGCCCTTGCCCACCACCACGAACAGGTTGTTACCCTCGATGCGGGTGTTATACGGCGCCAACTGAGTCAGCCCTATGATCAGCCGGGTGCGATCCCCTGCTTCGACCACGGTGGCGCTGCGGGCATTGCCGCCGCCCAGGTCATGGCTCTTGCTCGCCAGTTGATTGGTGACGCCCGGCAGGTCCAGGGCGATCCGCGCCGGCTGTTCGGTGGTGTAGCCCCGCGGCGTCGGCGGCGGCCCGTCGAAGGAGAGTTTCAATTCGACGCGGTCGCCCGGCAGCGCCGCCACGTCCAGGGTCTTCAGGCCGGCCCCATGAACCATCGGTGATAAGAGCGCTATCCCTAGCGAAACACCAAAGGCTGAAAAAATCCTGTTCATTGTTGGGTTTCCACTAATGAGTGCTCTTTCAAGGGAATGGTCCGTGGTCGCTCCAGCCAGGCGCCCTCGCCATCGGGAACGATTTCGATCACATCGACCTCAGTGGCGGTAATGGCGACGATCCGTCCGTCGTTGCGCCCCAGGTAGTCACCAACCTTTAGCCGATGCACCCCGCTGGCGCCGCGCAGCAGCGCGAAGGAACCGCTGGCATTGGAGATCGTGCCGACCATTTCGAATTGCTCGATATTGAAGCCTTCCAGGTACTGCTTGACCCGGTTGGGATCGGGCCGGACGTTGCGCGAGCCCTGCTGGCGGCCCGCCTGGTCCACCCGGATCTGTCGGGAAAACGGGCTGCGCAGGTTGGCGGCGCTGTAGGTGAAGGTTTGCGCAGGCTTGAACGTCGGCGTCGGCTCGATCTTTCCGGGCGGACGCAGGCGCACTTCGTTCATGTAGGCATCCAGGTCGCTGAAACCGTCGTCGTTGTTGCAGCCCGTCAATGCCAGCAGGCCCGCCAGCAGGCAAACGCGAGACGCCGTGCTCATGGCTGCGCCTCCTGCTCGTTATAGCGGTAGGTCTTGGCCTGGATGCTCATGCGCAGCTTGGCGCCCGCCTCGGGCTCCATGGGCGCGATCTCGAAATCGTGCAGCGTGACGATCCGGGGCAACCCGGCCACGCCGCTGACGAACGTCGCCAGGTCATGGTAGCCGCCGGTGACGGTGATCTGGATCGGCAACTCGATGTAGAACGGCTGGGTGACTTCCGGCAGCAGCTTGATTTCCTCGAACTCCAGACCGCTGCCCATGCCGGTGCGAGTGATGTCTTCCAGCAGGCCCGGCACTTCGGTGTCGCTGGGCAACTGTCGCAACAGCACGCCGAAAGACGCTTCCATCTGCTTCATCTGCTCGGTGTAACGCTCAAGGTTCGCCGCCATGTGGGCCTTGCCCGCGAATTGTTCCTTGAGGGTGTTTTCTTCCTCGCGCACCTGCTGCAGCTGGTTCTCCAGGTCACTCAAGGCAAAGTTGTAGCCCAACCCCAGCACCATGGCCACCAGCAGGATGCCCGCCAGCCATTTGATCGGTGCCGGCCAGGAACCGACGTTATTGGTGTCGAGCTCGCGCAAATCGACCTTGCGCAGGGCCTCCAGCCATTCCCCCGGCTTCATTGGGCGTCCTCCGCATCGACTGGACGGGTCTGGCGGACCGTCAGCTGGAAAACGTTGGCCTGGTCAAGCTGACCGGCCGTGGTGGCCTTGACCTCGGTCAGGCTGGGGGTATCGAACAGGTCCGATGAATCGAGGTTGCGCATCAGGTCCGAGACCCGGTTGTTGGACTCGGCGGCCCCCTTGATGGAAAGCGTGCCGTCTTCCATCTTCACTTCGGTGAAGTAAACCCCGTCCGGCAGCGTCCTGGTCAATTGGTCGAAGATGCGCCCGCTGACGGGCCGGTTGCCTTGCAGGTCCTGGATGATGCGCATGCGTTCCAGCAACTGCTGGCGACGGGCCTTGAGGTCGCCGATCTGTTTGATGCGCTCGTCCAGCACGGCGATCTGTTCCGAAAGATGGGTGTTGCGGGCCACCTGATGGTCGATGGCGCTGTCGATGTATTGCACGGCAATCAGCGTCACGCCGACCGCGCCGACCAGCGCACCGACCAACGCCAGCAGGAAACGCTTGCGCCGTTCCTCGCGCAGTTCCTCGCGCCAGGGAAGGAGGTTGATCCGCGCCATCAGTCGAAACTCCTGAGGGCCAGCCCGCACGCGATCATGAGTGCCGGCGCGTCACTGGCCAGCGCACCGGCATTGACCTTGCTGCTCAGGGCCATGTTGGTGAACGGGTTGGCCACCTGGGTCGGCGTGCCCAGGCGCTGTTCGATCAGTCGGTCCAGACCGGTGACCGAGGCCGTGCCGCCGGCCAGCAGGATATGGTCCACCGCGTTGTACTGGCCCGAGGCGAAGAAAAACTGCAAGGAACGCGACACCTGCTGCACCAGCGCCTCGCGAAAGGGTTGCAGCACCTCGCCGACATAATCGTCGGGCAGGCCGCCCTGCTTCTTCGCCAGGCCGGCTTGCTCGGGCGTCAGGCCATAGCGGCGCTGGATTTCCTCGGTGAGCTGGCGGCCACCGAACAATTGTTCGCGGGTATAGATGATGCGCCCGTTGTGCAGGACGCTCAGGGTGGTCATGGTCGCGCCGATGTCGACCACCGCCACGGTCAGGCGCTCCTGGGAGGCAGCCAGTTGCGTGGCGAGCAGGCCGAACGAACGCTCCAGCGCATAGGCCTCCACGTCCACCACCCGGGCCGTCAGCCCGGCCAGCGCCAGCGCGGCCTCGCGGACCTCGACGTTTTCCTTGCGACAGGCCGCCAGCAGCACTTCGACCCGCTCGTCACTGCGCGGCGACACGCCCTGGACCTCGAAGTCGATGGCCACTTCATCCAGCGGATAGGGAATGTATTGGTCGGCCTCGATCTTGAGCTGGTTTTCCATGTCGTCGTCGGACAGGCCGGCGTCCATCTCGATGGTCTTGGTGATCACCGCCGACCCCGCCACGGCCACCGCCACGCTGCGCACGGGCGTCCTGGCCTTGACCAGAACCCGTGACAACGCCAGGCCTACGCCTTCGAGTTCGGCGATGTTCTTCTCGACCACGGCATTGGCCGGCAGCGGTTCCACCGCGTAGGACTCGACGCGGTAGCGCTCGCCCTGGCGGCTCAACTCCAGCAGCTTCACCGACGTTGAACTGATGTCGATCCCCAGAAGTGCATGGGTTTTTTTATTGAAGAGTCGTAGCACTACCAATTCCCTATGACTATCCGTGAGTTACGGACTCTCTAATATGCGTTGCGTTCAATCACTCCGGTCCGACGGACGTCCGGATGGCATTCCTGGCGAAAAAAAATGCTTATAATGCCCAGCGTTTTTTTCGCTTTGTTGCAAGCACGGGGCCTTCCCTGCACCTGGCGCCTTTTTCATTCTTTGCCTGGATATCCAAAAGCCTTGATTCGTCTGCTGAAATTTTTCGGATGGTCCATCATCGCCGTTTTCTGCGGACTGCTCCTGGGTCTGAGCGGTGCGTTTCTTTACCTTAGTCCGGGTTTGCCGTCCGTGGAGGCTCTGAGAAGTATTCAGTTGCAGATTCCCCTGCGGGTCTACAGCAGCGACAACAAGTTGATCGCCGAATTTGGCGAAATGCGCCGCACACCGATCCGTTTCGCCGACATTCCCCCCAATTTCATCAATGCGTTACTAAGTGCTGAAGACGACAATTTCGCCAACCACTACGGCGTCGATCCCGGCAGCCTGATGCGCGCAGCCAGCCAACTGGTCAAGAGCGGACACATCCAGTCCGGCGGCAGCACCATCACCATGCAGGTGGCCAAGAACTTCTTCCTGACCAGCGAGCGCAGCTTCTCGCGCAAGACCACCGAGATCCTCCTGGCCTTGCAGATCGAGCGGCAGTTGACCAAGGACGAGATCCTCGAGCTGTATGTGAACAAGATCTACCTGGGTAACCGCGCCTACGGCATCGAGGCGGCGGCGCAGGTGTACTACGGCAAGTCGATCCGCGATGTGAGCCTGGCGCAGATGGCGATGATCGCCGGCCTGCCCAAGGCCCCGTCGCGCTTCAACCCACTGGCCAACCCGGCACGCAGCAAGGAGCGGCGCGACTGGATCCTGGGGCGCATGTACAAGCTCGGCAAGATCAGCGAAAGCGACTACACCGCCGCGATCAACGAGCCCTTGAACGCCAGCTATCACGTGCCGACCCCCGAGGTGAACGCGCCCTACATCGCCGAGATGGCCCGTGCCGAAATGGTCGGCCGCTATGGCAGCGACGCCTATACCGAAGGCTTCCGCGTCACCACCACGGTGCCCAGCAACTTGCAGGAAATGGCCAACACCGCCCTGCACGAAGGCCTGATGACCTACGATCAGCGCCACGGCTACCGCGGCCCGGAATCGCGCTTGCCCGGCAAGACCCAGGAAGCCTGGGCCCTGGAGCTGACCAAGCAACGCACCATCAGCGGCCTGGAGCCGGCCATCGTCACCTCGGTGGACAAGGACGGGCTCAAAGTCCTGACCCGCAACGGCGAGCAGCAAGAGCATGTCGGCTGGGACAGCATGAAATGGGCCCGGCCGTTCCTGAACACCAACAGCATGGGCGCCAACCCTCGCCAGCCGTCGGACGTGGCCCAGGTCGGCGACCTGATCCGGGTGCAGCGCCAGGCGGACAATACCCTCAAGTTCAGCCAGATCCCGGCCGCCCAGGGCGCGCTGGTGTCCCTCGACCCACAGGACGGTGCCATCCGTTCGCTGGTGGGGGGCTTCGCGTTCGAGCAGAGCAATTACAACCGCGCATTGCAGGCCAAGCGCCAGCCGGGTTCGAGCTTCAAGCCGTTCGTCTACAGCGCTGCCCTGGATAACGGCTACACCGCCGCCAGCCTGGTGAACGATGCGCCGATCGTGTTCGTCGACGAGTACCTGGACAAGGTCTGGCGGCCGAAGAACGACACCAACACGTTCCTCGGGCCGATCCGCCTGCGCGAAGCGCTGTACAAGTCGCGCAACCTGGTGTCGATCCGCTTGCTGCAAGCGCTCGGCGTGGACCGCACCATCGACTACATCAGCAAGTTCGGCTTCAACAAGCAGGACCTGCCACGCAACCTGTCCCTGGCCCTGGGCACCGCGACCCTGACCCCGATGGAAATCGCCACGGGCTGGAGCACCTTCGCCAACGGCGGGTACAAGATCACGCCGTACATCATCGACAAGATCGAGAGCCGCAACGGCGAGACGCTGTTCGTGGCTAACCCGCCACGCGTGCCCACGGGCGAGCAGGCCAGTGATGGACTGGCCGCTCCGTCCACCGAGACGTTCACGGTCAACGCCCTGCCGGGCGAAGCCACGACCGCCCCAGGGGTGCCGCAAGCACCGGCCGTCGCCGAGCGCATCGTCGACGGACGCACCACCTACATCCTCAACAGCATGCTGCAGGACGTGATTAAGCTCGGCACTGGCCGTCGCGCCTTGGCCTTGGGGCGTACCGACCTGGCGGGCAAGACCGGCACCACCAACGAGTCCAAGGACGCCTGGTTCTCCGGCTACAACGCCGATTACGTGACCACCGTCTGGACTGGTTTCGACCAGCCGGAAAGCCTCGGTCGCCGCGAGTTCGGCGGCACCGTGGCGTTGCCGATCTGGATGAGCTACATGGGCGCCGCCCTGAAGGACAAGCCGCCCCACACCCAACCGGAACCCGAAGGCATCCTCAGCCTGCGCGTCGACCCGGTCAGCGGCCGTGCCGCCACCCCGGGCACCCCGGGGGCCTACTTCGAGCTGTTCAAGAGCGAAGACATCCCGCCGTCGGTCAACGAACTGGGCAATGGCGTTGCACCGGGCAGCCCGCTGCCGGCGGACGAAGCGGCGCCTATCGATCTGTTCTAGGAAAGCAGCGGCGAGCCGCAAGCTTCAAGTAAAGCCAAAGCAAGCACGGTAGGCTTCGCCTCTACTTGCAGCTTGAAGCTTGCCGCTCGAAGCTCATAAAAAAACCTGGCCGAGGCCAGGTTTTTTTATGAGCGACTGCTGTTAACCGTTGAACACGTCATCCACGCTCTTGAGCGGGTAGTTCTTCGGATACGGCAGGGTCGCCACGCCCGTCTCGATCGCAGCCTTGGCCACGGCGTCGGAGATCAGGGTAATCAGGCGAGCATCCATAGGTTTCGGAATGATGTACTCACGACCGAATTCCAGCTTGATGCCGCCGTAGGCGTCGCACACTTCCTGAGGTACGGGCAGCTTGGCCAGTTCGCGCAGGGCGTTGGCCGCCGCGACTTTCATCTCTTCGTTGATGCGCTTGGCGCGAACGTCCAGGGCACCGCGGAAAATGAACGGGAAGCCCAATACGTTGTTGACCTGGTTTGGGTAGTCCGAACGGCCGGTGGCCATGATTACGTCGCTACGAGTCGCGTGGGCCAGCTCCGGGGAGATTTCCGGATCCGGGTTGGAGCAGGCGAACACGATCGGGTTCGGCGCCATGCGCAGCAGGTTTTCCGGGCTCAGCAGGTTAGGACCGGACAGACCGACGAAAACGTCGGCACCGTCCAGCGCTTCAGCCAGGGTGCGCTTGTCGGTGGCGTGGGCGAACACGGCCTTGTACTGGTTCAGGTCGTCGCGGCCGGAGTGGATCACGCCGGTACGGTCGACCATGAAGATGTTTTCGATCTTCGCGCCCATGCTCACCAGCAACTTCATGCAGGAGATGGCGGCAGCGCCAGCGCCCAGGCAGACGATCTTGGCTTCCGGCAGGGTCTTGCCGGCGATTTCCAGGGCATTGATCATGCCGGCCGCGGTCACGATGGCGGTGCCGTGCTGGTCGTCGTGGAACACCGGAATGTCGCACTGTTCGATCAGGGTGCGTTCGATCTCAAAGCACTCAGGCGCCTTGATGTCTTCCAGGTTGATGCCGCCGAAGGTGATGGAGATGCGCTTGACGGTGTCGATGAAGGCTTGCGGGCTCTCGGAGTCGACTTCGATGTCGAACACGTCGATACCGGCGAAGCGCTTGAACAGCACGCCCTTGCCTTCCATGACCGGCTTGGAAGCCAGTGGCCCCAGGTCACCCAGGCCGAGAATCGCGGTGCCATCGGAAATGACTGCAACCAGGTTGCCCTTGCCGGTGTACTTGTAGGCCAGTTCAGGGTCGCGGGCAATTTCGCGCACTGGTTCGGCTACGCCGGGGCTGTAGGCCAGCGACAGGTCGCGGGCAGTAGCGGTGGCCTTGGTGAGCTCGACACTCAGCTTCCCTGGACGAGGATTAGCGTGATATTCGAGAGCGGCAGTTTTCAGATCAGACATGTGGGCATTCCGCTTTTTACTGTGTTGGACAGACGGACCGCCGAGGATACGCGCCTCGCAAAGTCCCTACAAGACTGACCGGTCACCCCTGTCAAGCGCCCTGCCCTACGACTTTGGGCCAAGAGCCGCGAAACATAAGGGCTAGCTGCATACAATCAGCGCGAAAAATGTCTACAATTTTTATTCGGTCGTCACGTTCAGCATGGCCGGGTCGGTCAGCGGCAGCATCCAACGGGCTTGTCCGGGCTCGCGCCCGCCCCGTCGTGAACGGTCGACCACCCAGCCCCGCGCCTCGACCTGCCGGCCCTTGAGCCGTTCAAGGCTCGCCGTGTCGAATTGCCCCAGCAGATTGGGCGCAACGCGCAGCACAACCGAATCCTGCAATTCGATCCAAATCCCGCCGCGATTGCGCCTGACATCACTCACCCGTCCGCTCAGTACGGCGAAGCCCGGCGCCTGGATTTGCTGCGGCTTGAGCACCGGCGAGCGCTTCCACAGACCAAGTCCTGCCTCACGCGCCTGGCGTTCGGCCGCACGCTGACAGGCCACAAGGTCCACATTCGGCGCCACCGCCACGTAGAACCCCAAGCCTTCGGCGAGCAACTGCGCTTCAAGGTTCTGGCCATCGGCCCCGTAGACATGGGCCAGGGTACGGCCGTAGCGGTCCTTGCCTTCCTTGCCGGGCTGCAAGGCCACGCGCCCATCGCTGGCGGCCACCAGGGCTTCGAGCCGACGCCGGGCCGCCACGGCAAAGGGCTCGTCGGAACGCCCCTGCCGCCCCAGCTCGGGGCTGTTGAGGCCGATCATGCGTACATGGCGGCCATCGCTCAGGCGCAGGGTGTCGCCGTCCACCACGCGCTGGACCGTCGCCTGGGCAAGGCCCGCCGGTGCCGGACAGAACGCCTGGGCTTGCCCCAGCCAAATCGCGGACACAAAAAAGGCGCCCGCAAGGGACGCCTTTTTCATCAGTCTGGAGCCGTCGAGACGAACCTCCAAAATGATCAGCCTCAGGCCTTTTTGGTAGCGCCGAAAGCGCCGAAACGATCGGCGAACTTCTGAACGCGGCCGCCGGTATCCAGAGTCTTTTGCTTACCGGTGTAGAACGGGTGGCATTCGTTGCAAACGTCGATCGCCAGGGCTTTGCCGTAGGTCGAACGGGTTTCGAACTTGTTGCCGCAGCTGCAAGTCACGGCAATTTCTGGGTATTCCGGATGGATATCGGTTTTCATGGTGTTTCCTCAGGCTAGCGTGCCGCCACCCAACACTATTGTTGAATACCGCACGTAATTAGGCCGCGGATTCTACCAGACATCGCCAATCACGCAAGCTATGCCTTGTACCAACCGTCTGCTAGGCTCCCGGCCTCATGCACGATACCAATGTGGGAGCGGGCTTGCCCGCGAAGGCGGTGAATCAGTTTGCGGTAATGCCGACTGTGCCACCGCTTTCGCGGGCAAGCCCGCTCCCACAGGAATTGCGCCCAGCCTTTTGAACATGCCTGTCATTGAGATCCCCGCGTGCCCAACGCCATTCTGCGCCTTGCCCTGCCTTCGCCCCTGCGCCGCCTGTTCGACTACCGCGCTCCGGCCGGGGTCCCGCGCGCCCAGTTGCAGCCGGGCATGCGCCTGCGGGTGCCGTTCGGCCGACGGGAGATGATCGGGATCCTGGTGGAGGTCACCGACCACAGCGAAGTACCGGCCGACAAGCTCAAGCCGGCCCTGGCGCTGCTCGACGCCACGCCGCCGCTGCCGGCCTCGCTGTTCAAGCTGTGCCTGTGGACTGCCCAGTATTACCAGCACAGCCTCGGCGATACCTTGAGCTGGGCATTGCCGGTGCTGTTGCGCCAGGGTGAGCCGGCCGAGGCGCGCCAGGAGCGGTTCTGGTCGGTGGCGCCGGGCGCGAGCCTGGACGATCCACGCATCGCCCGCGCGCCGCGCCAGCGCGAGGCCTTGGCGACCCTGGCCCAGCACCCCCACGGCGTGGCGCATCAATTGCTGAGCAAACTGATGCTCAGCAAGGACAGCCTCGACCTGTTGCTGGCCAAGGACCTGGTCCAGGTAGACGTTCGCCGGCATGCCCCGGGCCTGCGCCATGAGCACTGGCTAGCCCAGCCGGAACTGCCGCTCAACACCGAGCAACGGGCCGCTTGCGAGGCGATCCGCGCAGGCTTCGACAGCTACCATGCCTTTCTCCTGGCGGGCGTCACCGGCAGCGGCAAGACCGAGGTCTATCTGCAACTGATCCGCCAGGCCCTTGAAGCCGGCAAGCAGGCCCTGGTGCTGATTCCGGAAATCAATCTCGGCCCGCAAACCCTGGCGCGCTTCGAGCAACGCTTCAACGCCCGGATCGCCCTGGTGCACTCGGCGGTCAATGACCGCGAACGCCTGGACGCGTGGCTCGCCGCCCGGGATGGCGAGGCCGACATCATCATCGGCACCCGCTCGGCCCTGTTCACGCCGATGAAAAACCCCGGCCTGATCATCATCGACGAAGAACACGACGGCTCCTATAAACAGCAGGAAGGCCTGCGCTACCACGCCCGCGACCTGGCGCTGGTACGCGCCCGCCAGGAAAACATCCCGATTGTCCTCGGTTCCGCGACGCCGTCCCTGGAAAGCCTGCACAACGCCTACACCGGCCGCTACGGCCTGCTGCGCCTGAACGAACGGGCCGGCGGCGCCAAACAGCCGCGTTTCCTGCGCCTGGACGTGAAAAGCCGTCCGCTGGACAGCGGTATTTCCGGCCCCATGCAGCAAGCCATCGGCCAGACGCTTGCCGCCGGCCAGCAGGTTTTGGTGTTCCTCAACCGCCGCGGGTTCGCCCCGACGCTGCTGTGCCACGACTGCGGCTGGATGTCCGGCTGTGAGCGCTGCGACGCGCGAATGACCGTGCACCAGCGCTCTGGCGAACTGCGTTGTCATCATTGCGGCCACTGCGAACGGGTGCCCCGGCATTGTCCGCAGTGCGGCCGGGTGGACTTGCGTCCGGTGGGCGCCGGCACCGAACGCGCCGAGGAACGCCTGGGCATCCTGTTTCCCGATTACCCGGTACTGCGGGTGGATCGCGACAGCACGTCGCGCAAGGACGCGATGAATCAATTGTTCGCCACGATCCAGAAGGGCCAGCCGTGCATTTTGGTAGGCACGCAGATGCTTGCCAAAGGCCACCACTTTCCACGGGTGACCCTGGTGTCGATCCTCGATGCCGATGGCGGGCTGTTCTCCGGTGATTTTCGCGCCAGCGAGCGCATGGCACAGTTGATTGTCCAGGTCGCCGGGCGCGCCGGGCGGGCGGAAGAGCCAGGCAAGGTCATCATCCAGACGCACCTGGCGGACCATCCGCTGCTGATCCAACTGACCGAACAAGGCTACTTCGCCTTCGCTGAACAAGCCTTGAGCGAACGGCGCAGTGCCGGCCTGCCGCCGTTCGCCCACCTCGCGCTGTTGCGCGCCGAAGCCCACAAGCCCGGGCAGGCCGAAGGCTTCCTCGACGAAGCCTGCAGCGAGGCGGAGCACCTGCTGGCGCAGCAGAATCTCACCGGGATCGAACTATTGGGCCCGGTGCCCGCTCCGATGGAACGGCGGGCCGGGCGCTACCGGGCCCAGCTCCTTTTGCAGGCCAACGCCCGGGCGCCGCTGCACCGCCTGTTGAGTGCCTGGTTGCTGGCGCTGGAGCAGATGCCGAGTGGGCGCGCGGTGCGCTGGTCGCTGGATGTGGACCCGGTGGATCTGTATTGAATAGACCACAAGCCTGCCCCTGTGGGAGCGAGCTTGCTCGCGATTGCGACGGTACACTCGACACTAGCGTCACTGACCCACCGCTATCGCGAGCAAGCTCGCTCCCACAGGAGATCGCATAACATCCAGGCCAGCAAGAATAGTCATCACATGGCCCCAACCGACCCGCTACAGTTGGCAAGCTCGCCTGGGCCACGGATAATGCCCAGTTTTTCCACCTGCGCCTCGAAGCGCCGCCGCGCCTGCGGTTGATAGAGAAGACCATGAAAGACACCATTCGCCAGCTCATCCAGCAAGCCATCGCCCGACTCGTCACTGAAGGTGTGTTGCCAGAAGGCCTGTCGCCGGCGATTCAGGTCGAAAACACCCGCGACAAGACCCATGGCGATTTCGCCAGCAACATCGCGATGATGCTGGCCAAGCCGGCCGGCATGAAACCGCGGGACCTGGCGGAGAAAATCATCGCCGCACTGCCGGCCGATGAAAACGTCAGCAAGGCCGACATTGCCGGCCCCGGCTTCATCAACTTCTTCCAGAACACCCAGGCCCTGGCCTCGCGCCTGGACGCCGCCCTGGCCGACGAACGCATCGGCGTGCGCAAGGCCGGCCCGCTGCAGCGCACCGTGGTCGACCTGTCGGCCCCCAACCTCGCCAAGGAAATGCACGTCGGCCACCTGCGCTCGACCATCATTGGCGACGGCGTGGCCCGGGTCCTGGAGTTTCTCGGCGACACGGTGATCCGCCAGAACCACGTCGGCGACTGGGGCACCCAGTTCGGCATGCTGATGGCCTACCTGCAGGAAAACCCCATCACCAGCGATGAGCTGTCGGACTTGGAAAACTTCTACCGCGCCGCCAAGCAACGCTTCGATGAGTCGCCGGAATTCGCCGACCGCGCCCGTGGCCTGGTGGTCAAATTGCAGGCCGGCGATGCCGAGTGCCTGGCGCTGTGGACCCGGTTCAAGGACATTTCCCTGTCCCACTGTCAGAAAATCTACGAACTGCTGAACGTCAAACTGACCATGGCCGACGTGATGGGCGAAAGCGCCTACAACGATGACCTGATCAACGTGGTCAACGACCTGCGGGCCAAGGGCATGCTGGTGGAAAGCAACGGCGCCCAGTGCGTGTTCCTCGACCAGTTCAAGACCGCCGACGGCGAACCGCTGCCGGTGATCATCGTCAAGGCCGACGGCGGCTATCTCTACGCCACCACTGACCTCGCCGCCGTGCGCTATCGCAACCGCGTGCTCGAGGCCGATCGGGTCCTGTACTTCGTCGACCAACGCCAGGCACTGCACTTCCAGCAGGTGTTCGAAGTGGCGCGCCAGGCCGGCTTCGTGACCCGCCCGATGGAGATGGAGCACATGGGCTTCGGCACCATGAACGGCGCCGACGGCCGCCCATTCAAGACCCGCGATGGCGGCACGGTGAAGCTGATCGACCTGCTGACCGAAGCCCAGGACCGTGCCTACACACTGGTCAAGGGCAAGAACCCGGACCTGGCCGAAGACGAGCTGCGCAAGATCGCCAAGGTCGTGGGCATCGATGCGGTGAAATACGCCGACCTGTCCAAGCACCGCACCAGCGACTACAGCTTCAACTTCGACCTGATGCTCAACTTCGAAGGCAACACTGCGCCGTACCTGCTGTACGCCTATACCCGCGTGGCCGGCGTGTTCCGCAAACTGGGCAAACGCTTCGAGGAAGTGGACGGTCGGATCGTGCTTGAAGCCGCCCACGAACAGGAACTGGCAGCGAAACTGGCGCAGTTCGGCGAAGTGTTGAACAACGTCGCCGACAAGGGCACGCCCCACACCCTGTGCGCCTACCTGTACGATGTGGCCGGGTTGTTCTCCAGCTTCTACGAGAACTGCCCGATCCTCAGCGCACAGACCCCGGAGCAAATGCAGAGCCGCCTGCGCCTCGCCGCGCTGACCGGGCGTACGCTCAAGCAAGGCCTGGAATTGCTGGGCCTGGAAACCCTGGAGCGCATGTAAGTTGGCCGCCAAGAAAAAACCTGCACCCAAACGCGGCGCCAGTCGTTACCAGCCTCCTGCCAAGAAGCCGATTCCAGGCTGGTTGTGGATGGCCATCGGCCTGAGCGTCGGCGCGTTCATTGTGTTCCTGATGAAGCTGGAGCCGGGCCAGGGCGATGACGTCAAGCGCGTCCGCCAGGAGCAGCAGAAAGCCACGCGCATCGCCGAGGCCAACAAGACCCCGCCGAGCCCGACGCAACCGGTGAAGCCGAAATACGACTTCTACACCTTGCTGCCGGAATCGGAAGTCATCGTGCCGCCCGACGCCGTGCCGGAAAAAACCCTGCCGACGCCGCAAGTGCCGACTACGCCGGTGACCCCGGCCGAAGCGGCAAAGATCGACACCGCGCGCGCCCAGGCGGCACTGGCCGGTATCACGCCACCGCCGGCCCCACCCGTTCAGAAAGCCGCGCCGGTGACCAAGTTCTTCCTGCAGGCCGGCTCGTTCCGCAAGGAAGCCGACGCCGACAAGGTCCGGGCGCAGATCATCCTGCTGGGCCAGTCCGTGTCGGTGGAATCGGGGACCGTGAAGGACGAGACCTGGTACCGGGTACTGGTAGGCCCGTACAGCAACCGGGAAGAACTGACCAAGGCTCAGAAGCAACTGGCTGGCAGCGGGTTTAGCAACCTGTTGTTACAACAACGCCAGAGCCGCTGAACCAGGCGACACCAACCTCTGTGGCGAGGGGATTTATCCCCGCTGGGCTGCGCAGCAGCCCCAAAGCTTGAAGCAATTAGCCTGACCCTCCGATGACAAGCTTTGGGGCCGCTGCGCGGCCCAACGGGGATAAATCCCCTCGCCACAGGAGCGCTGAGCATCCACCGCACCACTCGTCCATTGCCTCACCCCGCAGTTGAAAAACCCCACCTCACCCCCATATGAGTTCCATCCGGGCATTTTCGCCCCGCTGCGTGGAGACTCTTCCCTTGACCACCATCGTTTCAGTCCGCCGTCATGGCAAAGTCGTCATGGGCGGCGACGGCCAGGTTTCACTGGGCAACACCGTGATGAAAGGCAACGCGAAGAAAGTCCGCCGCCTCTATCACGGCCAGGTCATCGCCGGCTTCGCCGGGGCCACCGCCGACGCCTTCACCCTGTTCGAACGTTTCGAAGGCCAGCTTGAAAAGCACCAGGGCCACCTGATCCGCGCCGCCGTGGAACTGGCCAAGGAATGGCGCACCGACCGTTCCCTGAGCCGCCTCGAAGCCATGCTCGCGGTCGCCAACAAGGACGCCTCGCTGATCATCACCGGCAACGGCGACGTCGTTGAGCCCGAGGACGGCCTGATCGCCATGGGTTCCGGCGGTGCCTACGCCCAGGCAGCGGCCAGCGCCCTGTTGAAAAAAACCGACCTATCGGCGCGCGAAATCGTCGAGACTGCCTTGGGCATTGCCGGCGACATCTGTGTCTTCACCAACCACACCCAAACCATTGAGGAGCAGGATCTCGCGGAATAAGCCTGTCCCGGCCCCGTGCCACGGCTCATTTCTGCTTGAGGACCGCCAATTACTATGTCCATGACTCCCCGCGAAATCGTCCACGAACTCAACCGCCATATCATCGGCCAGGACGATGCCAAGCGCGCCGTCGCCATCGCCCTGCGCAACCGCTGGCGCCGCATGCAGCTGCCTGAAGAGCTGCGTGTCGAAGTGACGCCCAAGAACATCCTGATGATCGGCCCGACCGGCGTCGGTAAAACCGAAATCGCCCGCCGCCTGGCCAAACTTGCCAATGCGCCGTTCATCAAGGTCGAGGCGACCAAGTTCACCGAAGTCGGCTATGTCGGCCGCGATGTCGAATCGATCATCCGCGACCTGGCCGACGCCGCGATCAAGCTTTTGCGCGAACAGGAAATCACCAAGGTCCGCCACCGCGCCGAAGACGCCGCCGAAGAGCGCATCCTCGATGCCCTGCTGCCGCCGGCGCGCATGGGTTTCAACGCCGACTCCGCCGCGACCCAGGATTCCAATACCCGCCAACTGTTCCGCAAGCGCCTGCGTGAGGGCCAGTTGGACGACAAGGAAATCGAGATCGAAGTGGCCGAAATGGTCGGCGTCGACATTTCCGCGCCGCCGGGCATGGAAGAGATGACCAACCAGTTGCAGAGCCTGTTCGCCAACATGGGCAAGGGCAAGAAGAAAAGCCGCAAGCTCAAGGTCAAGGAAGCGCTCAAGCTGGTGCGCGAGGAAGAGGCCAGCCGCCTGGTCAACGAAGAAGAGTTGAAGGCCAAGGCCCTGGAGGCCGTCGAGCAGCACGGTATCGTGTTCATCGACGAGATCGACAAGGTGGCCAAGCGCGGCAACGTCGGCGGCGCCGATGTGTCCCGCGAAGGTGTGCAGCGCGACCTGCTGCCGCTGATCGAGGGCTGCACGGTCAACACCAAGCTGGGCATGGTCAAGACCGACCACATCCTGTTCATTGCCTCCGGTGCGTTCCACCTGAGCAAGCCAAGCGACTTGGTGCCTGAACTGCAAGGCCGCCTGCCGATTCGTGTCGAGCTCAAGGCGCTGTCGCCGGAAGACTTCGAACGCATCCTCAGCGAGCCCCATGCGTCCCTGACGGAACAGTATTGCGCGCTGCTCAAGACCGAAGGCCTGAACATCGAGTTCACGCCCGAAGGCATCAAGCGCCTGGCGCAGATTGCCTGGCAGGTCAACGAGAAGACCGAGAACATCGGTGCCCGTCGCCTGCACACCCTGCTCGAACGCTTGCTCGAGGAAGTGTCGTTCAGCGCCGGCGACCTGGCCAGCACCCACGACGAAGCGCCGATCCTGATCGATGCCGAGTACGTCAACAGCCACCTGGGCGAACTGGCGCAGAACGAAGACCTGTCGCGGTATATCCTCTAGAGCTTCGAGCCTCAAGCTGCGAGCTGCAAGCAGGTCACCTCCAGCTTGTAGCTTGTAGCTTGTAGCTTGTAGCTTGTAGCTTGTAAGCTGCTTGTATGACCAAACTCCCCACCGCCATCAACCTGCACAAAGCCTCCAAGACCCTGACGCTGAAATACGCGCCGGATGAGGAGTACCACCTCAACGCCGAGTTCCTGCGGGTGCACTCGCCTTCCGCCGAGGTCCAGGGCCACGGCAAGCCCATCCTGCAATACGGCAAGCTCGGCGTCGGCCTGACCAAGATCGAGCCGGCCGGCCAGTACGCACTAAAACTGACCTTCGACGACGGCCATGACAGCGGACTGTTCACCTGGGACTACCTCTACCAGTTGGCGGTGCGCCAGGAAGACCTGTGGAACGATTATCTTGGCGAACTCAAGGCCGCCGGAAAAACCCGCGACCCGAACACTTGCGTCGTCAAGCTGATGCTCTAGCTCAAGGGCTGGCGCTTTAGGGCGAATTTTCTAGACTCATCTGCTTGAATGTCCGCCCGGCGAGGTCAATGACTGGCCTGCTTGCGAAAAAAATTAAACTCGGGTAACCAATGGAGCTGGCAAGTTCCCTGCAAAGGAACGGGCGAGTTCCCTTGCACATGTTTCCTCATTGGTCACGATGCGGAATTAACGGTCACCCGAGCAGCGTACTGGTATTGGCTGTGGCTTGCGGCACGGCGCCGGTACTCGTCTGACAATGGAGCGTCGTAGATGAGCAACAAGAACAACGATGACCTGAAGTACCAGGCCTCGGAAAATACCCTGGGGTTGAATCCTGTCGTCGGCCTGCGCAGGAAAGACCTGCTGGCCTCTGCTCGAATGGTGCTGACCCAGACCCTCAAGCAACCGTTGCACAGCGCCAAGCACGTCGTCCACTTCGGTGCCGAGCTCAAGAACGTCCTGTTCGGCAAATCCGAGTTGCAACCGGCCAGCGACGACCGTCGCTTCAACGATCCGGCCTGGAGCCAGAACCCTCTCTACAAACGCTACATGCAAACCTACCTGGCCTGGCGCAAGGAATTGCACGCCTGGATCGACGACAGCAACCTCGCGCCCCAGGACATCAGCCGCGGGCATTTCGTGATCAACCTGATGACCGAAGCCATGTCGCCGACCAACTCGGCGGCCAACCCCGCCGCGGTCAAGCGCTTCTTCGAAACCGGCGGCAAGAGCCTGCTGGACGGTCTGTCCCACCTGGCCAAGGACCTGGTGCACAACGGCGGGATGCCGAGCCAGGTCAACATGGGCGCGTTCGAGGTCGGCAAGAGCCTGGGCGTGACCGAAGGCGCGGTGGTGTTTCGCAACGACGTGCTGGAGCTGATCCAGTACCGCCCCATCACCGAGCAGGTCCATGAGCGGCCGCTGCTGGTGGTCCCGCCGCAGATCAACAAGTTCTACGTATTCGACCTGAGCCCGGACAAGAGCCTGGCGCGCTTCTGCCTGCGCAGCAACGTGCAGACCTTCATCATCAGTTGGCGCAACCCCACCAAGGAACAGCGCGAGTGGGGCCTTTCAACCTACATCGAGGCGCTCAAGGAAGCGGTGGACGTGGTCACGGCCATCACCGGCAGCAAGGACGTGAACATGCTCGGCGCCTGCTCGGGCGGCATCACCTGCACCGCGCTGCTGGGCCACTACGCGGCCCTCGGCGAGAAGAAGGTCAACGCCATGACCCTGCTGGTGAGCGTGCTCGACACCACCCTGGACACCGACGTGGCGCTGTTCGTCGACGAGCAGACCCTGGAAACGGCCAAGCGTCACTCCTACCAGGCCGGCGTGCTCGAAGGCCGCGACATGGCCAAGGTCTTCGCCTGGATGCGCCCCAACGACCTGATCTGGAACTACTGGGTCAACAACTACCTGCTGGGCAACGAACCGCCCGTGTTCGACATCCTGTTCTGGAACAACGACACCACGCGCTTGCCGGCGGCGTTCCACGGCGACCTGATCGAGATGTTCAAGAGCAACCCGCTGACCCGGCCCAACGCGCTGGAAGTGTGCGGCACCCCCATCGACCTCAAGCAGGTCACGGCCGACATCTTCGCCCTGGCCGGCACCAACGACCACATCACCCCGTGGAAGTCCTGCTACAAGTCGGCCCAGTTGTTTGGCGGCAAGGTGGAGTTCGTGCTGTCGAGCAGCGGCCACATCCAGAGCATCCTCAACCCACCGGGCAACCCGAAGGCGCGCTACATGACCGGCGATGACCTGCCCGCCAAGGCCGAGGACTGGCAGGAGAACTCCACCAAGCACACCGACTCCTGGTGGCTGCACTGGCAAGCCTGGCAGGCCGAACGCTCGGGCAAACTGAAAAAGGCGCCCACGGTGCTGGGCAACAAGACCTATGTGGCCGGCGAAGCGGCGCCCGGCACTTATGTGCATGAGCGGTAATGGATGCAACTCGTCTGACGCGGAAGTGGACCTGCTCACGAATACATCCCGCCAGCCGACATTAATGCAAGGCCCGCACCGCCGGCGAACATAAAGCTCATGTTCACAGCGGATCCCATGTGGGAGCGAGCTTGCTCGCGATGACGGTGTGTCAGCCTACATGGCTGTTGGATGTGCCGCCGTCATCGCGAGCAAGCTCGCTCCCACAGGGAATCGGGAAAAATGAAAGATCGCGACATAACCCACAGGGCTTGAAGCATGCCGCAACCGTACATCTTCCGTACCGTCGATCTGGATGGCCAGACCTTGCGCACCGCGGTACGTCCCGGCAAGCCTCACTTGACGCCCCTGCTGATCTTCAATGGCATCGGCGCCAACCTTGAGCTGGTGTTCCCGTTCATCCAGGCCCTGGACCCGGACCTGGAAGTCATCGCCTTCGATGTGCCGGGTGTCGGCGGCTCATCGACGCCCAGCCGGCCGTATCGTTTTCCGGGCCTGGCGAAGCTCACCGCGCGGATGCTCGATTACCTCGACTACGGCCAGGTCAACGCGATTGGCGTGTCCTGGGGAGGCGCACTGGCCCAGCAGTTCGCTTACGACTACCCCGAGCGCTGCAAGAAACTGGTGCTGGCGGCCACCGCGGCCGGCGCGGTAATGGTGCCGGGCAAACCGAAAGTGCTGTGGATGATGGCCAGCCCGCGACGCTACGTGCAGCCCTCCCATGTGATGCGCATTGCCCCGCTGATCTATGGCGGCTCGTTCCGTCGCGACCCGGGGCTGGCGGCCAGCCACGCGGCCAAGGTGCGCTCGGCCGGCAAGCTGGGGTACTACTGGCAACTGTTCGCCGGCCTCGGCTGGACCAGCATCCACTGGCTGCACAAGATCCACCAGCCGACCCTGGTGCTGGCCGGCGACGACGACCCGCTGATCCCACTGATCAACATGCGCATGCTGGCCTGGCGCATCCCCAACGCCCAGTTGCACATCATCGATGACGGCCATCTGTTCCTGATCACCCGGGCCGAGGCGGTGGCGCCGATCATCATGAAGTTCCTGCAGGAGGAACGTCAGCGCGCGGTGATGCATCCGCATCCGTCGCCGCTGGGCGGCGGCTGACGCGGCCCATTAGCGCCTGGCAGGACGCCGGATCGCGCAACCACCCGAAACAGCGACTATGTTGTCTGGTTCGGTGCGTTTGTTTTTAGCCTGATGACGAAGGAGTTGACTCATGCGCGACAAGCCGGCAAAGGATTCCATGCCCGCCCCTGCCAGCTTCATCAACGCCCAGAGCGCGGTCACCGGCTTGCGTGGCAGGGACTTGCTGTCCACCTTGCGCAGCGTGGCCGCCCACGGTCTGCGCAACCCGGTGCACAGCGCCCGGCATGCGTTGCGGCTGGGCGGCCAGCTGGGACGCGTGTTGCTGGGTGAAACCCTGCACGCCGCCAACCCGAATGACCCGCGCTTCAGCGACCCTACCTGGCAGCTCAATCCGTTCTACCGGCGCAGCCTGCAGGCGTACCTGAGCTGGCAAAAACAGGTCAAGAGCTGGATCGACGAAAGCACCATGGACCCGGATGACCAGGCCCGCGCCCACTTCGCCTTCGCCCTGCTCAACGACGCCGTGTCGCCGTCCAATACCTTGCTCAACCCGCTGGCGGTCAAGGAACTGTTCAACTCCGGCGGCAGCAGCCTGGTCCGCGGGATCAGCCACCTGGTGGACGACCTGCTGCACAACGACGGCTTGCCACGGCAAAGCACGCCCCACGCCTTCGAGGTCGGCAAGACCCTGGCCACCACGCCCGGCTCGGTGGTGTTTCGCAACGACCTGCTGGAACTGATCCAGTACCGGCCCATGAGCGAAAAACAGTACGCCAAGCCGTTGCTGATCGTGCCGCCGCAGATCAACAAGTTCTACATCTTCGACCTGAGCCCCTCCAACAGCTTCGTCCAGTACGCCCTGAAGAACGGCTTGCAGGTGTTCATCATTAGTTGGCGCAACCCCGACGTCCGCCACCGGGAATGGGGGCTGTCCAGCTACGTCGAGGCCACGGAAGAAGCCATGAACGTCTGCCGGGCCATCACCGGCGCCCGCGAGGTCAACCTGATGGGTGCCTGCGCCGGCGGCATGACCATCGCCGCCCTGCAAGGCCACCTGCAAGCCAAGCGCCAGCTGCGCCGGGTCGCCAGTGCCACCTACCTGGTGAGCCTGCTGGATAGCCAGATGGACAGCCCGGCCGCGCTGTTCATCGACGAGCAGACCCTCGAAGCCGCGAAGCGCCGCTCCTACCAGAGGGGCATCCTCGACGGTCGCGACATGGCCCGGGTGTTCGCCTGGATGCGCCCCAACGACCTGATCTGGAGCTATTTCATCAACAACTACCTGCTGGGCAAGGAGCCGCCGGCGTTCGACATCCTCTACTGGAACAACGACCACACCCGGCTGCCGGCGGCCTACCACGGCGACCTGCTGGACTTCTTCAAGCACAACCCGCTGACCCATCCCGGCGGCCTGGAGGTGTGCGGCACGCCCATCGACCTGCAGAAAGTGACGGTGGACAGCTTCAGCGTCGGCGGAATAAACGACCACATCACGCCATGGGACGCGGTGTACCGCTCGACCCTGCTGCTGGGGGGCGACCGACGCTTCGTGCTGTCCAACAGCGGCCACGTCCAGAGCATCCTCAACCCACCGGGTAACCCCAAGGCCAACTACATCGAGAGCCCGAAACTGAGCAGCGATCCCCGGGCCTGGTACTACGACGCCCAGCACGTCGAAGGCAGCTGGTGGACGCAATGGCTGGGCTGGATCCAGGAACGCTCCGGCGGCCAGCGCGAAACCCTGATGACCCTGGGCAACGCCAACTATCCGCCCCTGGAGGCGGCCCCCGGTACCTATGTCCGCGTGCGCTGAAGCCCCAACGCCACGGCCGACCAATGGCCGTGGCACGACTTGATCAATTAAGAAGACCGGATGAAAACCCGCGACCGCATCCTTGAATGCGCCCTGCAATTGTTCAACGAAAAGGGCGAGCCGAACGTTTCTACCCTGGAAGTGGCCAATGAAATGGGCATCAGCCCCGGCAACCTCTACTACCACTTCCACGGCAAGGAGCCACTGGTCCTCGGCCTGTTCGAGCGATTCCAGGGTGAACTGGCGCCGCTGCTGGACCCACCGGCACAAGTGCGGTTGGCACCGGAGGACTACTGGCTGTTCCTGCACCTGATCGTCGAGCGCCTGGCCCAGTACCGGTTCCTGTTCCAGGACCTGTCGAACCTGGCCGGGCGCCTACCGAAACTGGCCAAGGGCATCCGCCAGTTGCTCAACGCCCTCAAGCGCACCCTCGCGTCGCTGCTGGCGCAACTCAAGGCCCAAGGACTGCTGGTCAGCGATACCCAGGCCCTGGGGCAACTGGTGGAGCAGATCACCATGACCTTGCTGTTCTCGCTGGATTACCAACGCATTCTCGCTCGCGAGGGCGAGGTCCGGCTGGTGGTCTACCAGATCATGATGCTGGTGGCGGCACACTTGCTGCCGCAGGTGAAAGCCGCCACCGAACAATTGGCGCTCCAATACCTGGAAGACCACGATTAGCAACCTGTGGGAGTGGGCTTGCTCGCGAATGCGGTGGGGCATTCAGCATCGATGCTGGCTGATCCATCGAATTCGCGGGCAAGCCCGCTCCCACATTGGATGGGTGGCAACGCAAACAAAAACGCCCGACCTTCACAGGCCGGGCGTTTTGATTTGCCCTGTAAATCAGGACTGACTGGTAGGCGTCGTTGGAGCCGGCGCTGGCGTCGGGTTGGCCACCGGAGCCGGTGCCGAGGCGGAGTTCGCCGTGCTCGCCACAGGGGCTGGCTTGGCGGCCGCCGTCGGTGCCTTGGGGGCTGCGGCTTTCGGTGCGGCTGGTTTTTTCACGGCAGGTTTCTTCGCCGCAGCGGGTTTGGCCGCCGTTTTGGTCGCAGGCTTGGCGGCCGGCTTCGCGGCTGTCTTGGTGGCAGCAGGTTTGGCCGCTGCGGTTTTCGCCGCCGGCTTGGCCGCTGGCTTGGCTGGAGCCTTTGCCGCGGTGGTCTTGGCCGCTACCGGTTTAGCCGCAGCCTTGGCAGCAGGCTTGGCCGCCGCGGTTTTCGCCGCTGGTTTGGCCGCCGGCTTGGCAGCGGTTTTGGCCGCGGCCTTGACCAGAGGCTTGGCCGCTGTCTTGCTGGCCGGCTTGGCCGCAGCAGTCTTGCTCGCCGCAGGCTTGGCTGCCACCGGGGTCACCTTGGCACCGGTGAGTTTTTCGATCTGCTTGGTCAGGGTGTCGACCTTGCTGTGCAACGCCTTCACTTCATTGCGGCTTGGTACACCCAGACGGGAGATCGCGCTGTTCAGGCGCTTGTCGAAAGCCCCTTCCAGTTCGTCCCACTTGCCCAGTGCCCGATCCTTCACGCCGCCGATGCGCGACTTGGCGGACTCGGCAGAGCCCTTGGCGGCATCGACCTGCTTGCTGACCGCCGTCTTGGTGAGTTTTTCGGCCTTCTCGCCGTCCTTTACCAGGGACTCGAAGAGTTTGCTGCCGTCAGTGTCGATCTTCGAGTACACGCCTAAACCAGCCAGCCAGATTTTGCGGGAGTACTTTTCAATCGTCCCGGCCCACGAGCTGCCTTCTTTTTCTGTGCTTTTTTTACCAGCCATCCCGTTCTCCTTAATGTTTACGCGCGACACGCTCGAGCAATGCCGTCAGCTCATCGAGCTTGACAGAGAGTGCCTCAACGTCATGTTTAGACGGAATGCCGATACGATTCAAGGCACTTGCAACACGAGCATCAAATACCTTTTCTACTTTATCGAGCTGAACTTCAACCCTGGCCTTGAAGGTATTAACGTCGGACTTCACTTCCATCAACTCACTGTTGGCGGCTTCAAGTTTTCCGGCAACGTTCTTTTTGCCTTTGGTTTCAACAACTTCGCCAGCCTTGATCAACTCCTGGAAGTATTCGCTGCCTTCCTGTCCGACCTTCGCGTAGGCGCCCAGGCCAGCCAGCCAGATCTTGCGCGCGTACGTTTTCACGTCGCTCAGCGTGGAAGATTCAACGTCGGTTTTTTTCTTCAGGACAACTTTGGCCATGGTGCACCTCACTCGCAGATGGGTTTGAGGAACTGCCCGCACACGGACGGGCTCAGGCACAAAGTAGTGACAATAATTAGAAAGGGCACCCTAACAACTGACACAGAGTGGGCGATGATTGACCACGGGTGGGAGCGGGCTTGCTCGCGAATGCGGTGGATCAGTCAACATCAATACTGAATGTCATACCGCATTCGCGAGCAAGCCCGCTCCCACAGCGTTTGGTGGTGAACTTGAGGCGGTATCCTCCTTGCGATCAATCAGGCCAACGCTTTATCCAGCGCCTTTTCAATCTCAGTCTTGATCGTCCCGCTCATCGCCGACATCAACATGCCCAGTTCCACGTCGATACGGATCGAGTCCTCACCGACCAGCACTTCGCCCTTGACCCCGGAGCGCTTGAGTTTGAGCGTGTCACCGACCCATTGCGGCTCCAGGCCGTAGCTCTCGGACAACTTCTGCGCCAACTTGTCGGCCTTGGCACGGGCCGCTTCCTTGCCCAGGTCATGGGCACGTTCAACAGTAATACGGGCCATCGGGTGACTCCTGTTTTATCGGGACTTGCCTGAACGTTTCAGACCCTGGCTGCGTCAAAACGTCCTGGCGGTGGCTCATCTTACCTTCAGCCTTGCCAAGACAAAGCCCTCCACCGGGATTAGAATGTCCCGCATTCTTTTTTGGTGACAGCGATATGACTGACCCGCGCAAAGGCAGCGATGCCGAACCCACCACTCACTTCGGCTTCAAGAACGTGCCGGAAAG
Organism: Pseudomonas sp. MS646; assembly: GCF_036693845.1. Taxonomy (NCBI): domain Bacteria; kingdom Pseudomonadati; phylum Pseudomonadota; class Gammaproteobacteria; order Pseudomonadales; family Pseudomonadaceae; genus Pseudomonas; species Pseudomonas sp. MS646. Next base: position 444,129 of record NZ_CP144763.1, on the reverse strand, counting down.
CCAGAAGGCGGAAAAAGTCGCTGAGGTTTTCCACTCGGTGGCCGCCAAGTATGACTTGATGAACGACCTGCTCTCGGGCGGCATGCACCGCCTGTGGAAGCGCTTTGCGATCGAACTGTCGGGCGTGCGCAGCGGCAACCGCGTGCTGGACATCGCGGGTGGCACCGGCGACCTGACGAAGAAGTTCTCCCATATCGTCGGGCCGACCGGCCAGGTGGTGCTCGCCGACATCAACGAATCCATGCTCAAGGTCGGCCGTGACCGCCTGTTGGACCTGGGGGTGGCCGGCAATGTCGAGTTCGTCCAGGCCGACGCCGAGAAGCTGCCGTTCCCGGACAACCACTTCGACTGCGTGACCATCGCCTTCGGCCTGCGCAACGTCACCCACAAGGAAGACGCCCTGCGCTCGATGCTGCGGGTGCTCAAGCCCGGCGGACGCCTGCTGGTGCTGGAGTTCTCCAAGCCGACCAACGCGCTGATGTCCAAGGCCTACGACGCCTACTCGTTCGCCTTCATGCCGCTGATGGGCAAGCTGATCACCAACGACTCGGAAAGCTATCGCTACCTGGCCGAATCGATCCGCATGCACCCCAACCAGGAAACCCTGAAGTCGATGATGGTGGACGCCGGCTTCGACCGCGTGACCTACCACAACATGACGGCCGGCATCGTCGCCCTGCACCGCGGTATCAAGCCCTGATGCTGCTCACCGGCCTGCTCGCCAGCGTCGAACTCGGTATAAACCGCGTTCTGCGCCTGGACAGCACGGCGCTCGCGCGCCTGGCGCCCTTGAGCGGCAAGGTGATTGCCGTCGACTGCCGCAGCCCGGCGTTGCAACTGTTTCTCCTGCCCAGCGACGAAGGCCTGATGCTCGCCGCACACTGGGAAGCCGAGGCGGACTGCACGCTGCGGGCCCCGGCGTCGAGTCTGGTGAGCTTGGCCTTGAGCAAGGACAAGACCGCGGTCCTGCACCGCCCCGACGTCGAGCTCGACGGCGACAGCGGCGTGCTGCTGGAGCTGGCGGCGGTCCTCCAGGACCTGGAGCTGGACTGGGAGTATGAAGTGTCCCGATGGCTCGGCCCGGTGGCCACCCCACTGCTCGGCGGCCACCTGCGCAGCCGCGCCCGCTGGTACCGCCAGGGGTTCGCCAGCCTGGGACAGAACCTGAGCGAGTACCTGGCCGAGGAATCGCGTACGCTCGTCGGCCAACGCGAAGCCCAGGCCCGCTTTAATGAACTGGACCAGGTCAAGCTTGACCTGGAACGACTCGAGGCGCGTTTCGAGCGCCTTTCCCGATCCCTTGAAACCAAGCGATAACGCATGAAGCTGCTTGCCGTCCGCCGTTTGTTGCGCATCCAGCGCGTCGTGATTCGCTACCGCCTCGATGACCTGCTGTTCGCCCTGCCGTTGCCCTGGTTTCTCCTGGCGCTGCGCTTCGTGCTGCCGTGGCGCTGGCTGCCCCGGCGCACCCTGGACCTGAGTCGCGGTGCACGCCTGCGCCTGGCCTTGCAGGACCTGGGGCCGATCTTCATCAAGTTCGGGCAGATTCTCTCGACCCGTCGCGACCTGTTGCCCGAAGACATCGCCGATGAGCTGATGCTGCTGCAAGACCGCGTGCCGCCGTTCGACTCCAAGGTGTCGGTGGCACTGATCGAAGGGCAGTTGGGCAAGAAGATCAGCGAAGTCTTCAGCCGCTTCGACGTCGAGCCCCTGGCCTCGGCCTCCGTGGCCCAGGTGCACGCCGCGCAACTCAAGAGCGGCGAAGAAGTGGTGGTCAAGGTGATCCGCCCGGGCCTCAAGCCGATCATCGCCCAGGACCTGGCATGGCTGTTCATCCTCGCCCGCGCCGCCGAGCGGCTGTCGGCCGATGCACGCCTGCTGCACCCGGTGGACGTGGTCCAGGACTACGAGAAAACCATCTACGACGAGCTCGACCTGCTGCGCGAGGCGGCCAACGCCAGCCAGTTGCGCCGCAACTTCGAAGGCTCGCCCCTGCTCTACGTGCCGCAAGTCTACTGGGACTGGTGCCGCCCGAAGGTGCTGGTGATGGAGCGCATCTACGGCATCCAGGTCACCGACCTGGCGACCCTGGCCGACCAGCGCACCGACATGAAGATGCTCGCCGAACGCGGCGTGGAGATCTTCTTCACCCAGGTGTTCCGCGACAGTTTCTTCCACGCCGACATGCACCCGGGCAACATCTTCGTCAGCACCGTGCAGCCGTGGAGCCCACAGTACATTGCCATCGACTGCGGCATCGTCGGCAGCCTCACCCCCGAAGACCAGGACTACCTGGCCCGCAACCTGTTCGCCTTCTTCAAGCGCGACTACCGTCGGGTAGCCCAGTTGCACATCGACTCTGGCTGGGTGCCGGCCGAGACCAAGCTCAACGAATTCGAAGCGGCGATCCGCACCGTGTGCGAACCGATCTTCGAAAAACCGTTAAAGGATATTTCCTTCGGCCAGGTGCTGATGCGCCTGTTCCAGACCGCACGCCGCTTCAACATGGAAGTCCAGCCGCAACTGGTGCTGCTGCAAAAGACCCTGCTGAACATCGAAGGCCTCGGTCGCCAGCTGTACCCGGACCTGGACCTATGGAACACCGCCCAGCCCTTCCTCGAACGCTGGATGCGCGAGCGCGTCAGCCCGCGCACCTTGCTGGGCAACGTGCAGAGCCAGTTCGAGCAGATCCCGCACCTGGCCAACATGACCCGCGACCTGCTGGAACGCATGTCCCAGCCCCATGCCCAGGATCCGCCACCGCCTTGGCACAAACGCAAGGACGACTGGTTCCTGCGCCTGCTCGGCGCGGCCCACCTGGGCGGTGGCGCGGTGCTGGCCAGCGGCGGGCCGTTGAGCCAACTGGGCCACTGGCCGGCCGGTGTCATGGTAGCGGTGGGTCTGTATCTGGTCGTTCGCCGATAGCCAGCACCGGTTCGCACTGGCACACTGTTTCAACGCTGGGCCCGCCGACGCCAAGTGCGCGGCCCATTGTCGGAGTCGAAGATGAAAAACTGGCAGGACGAGATCAAGTGGGACGCTGACGGCCTGGTGCCGGCCATCGCCCAGGATCACAAGACCGGGCGCGTATTGATGATGGCCTGGATGAACCGCGAGGCACTGGCCCTGACCGCCGCCGAGAACCGCGCCATCTATTGGTCACGTTCGCGTGGCAAGCTGTGGCGCAAGGGTGAAGAGTCCGGACATGTCCAGCACCTGCATGAGATGCGCCTGGACTGCGACGGCGACGTCATCATCCTGATGGTCGAACAGGTCGGCGAGATTGCCTGCCATACCGGCCGTCAAAGCTGCTTCTATCGCGTCTTCGAGAACGGCGACTGGAAAACCGTCGACCCGGTGCTCAAGGACCCGCATGCCATTTATTCAGGACATCCCCATGAGTGACACCCTGACCCGCCTGGCCCAGGTGCTGGAAGAGCGCAAGGGCGCCGCGGCCGACAGCTCCTATGTCGCCAGCCTGTACCACAAGGGTTTGAACAAGATTCTGGAAAAAGTCGGCGAAGAGTCGGTCGAGACCATCATCGCCGCCAAGGACGCCGCCATCAGCGGTGACTGCAGCGACGTGATCTACGAGACCGCCGACCTGTGGTTCCACAGCCTGGTCATGCTGGCCCAACTCGGGCAGCATCCACAGGCCGTACTGGATGAACTGGACCGTCGCTTCGGTCTGTCCGGGCATGTCGAGAAAGCCTCGCGTCCGTCCGCCTGATCAACTCTTGAGAGGAATAGCCACATGGGTATTTTTGACTGGAAACACTGGATCGTCATCCTGGTCGTCGTGGTGCTGGTGTTCGGCACCAAGAAACTGAAGAACCTCGGCACCGATGTCGGCGAGTCGATCAAGGGCTTTCGCAAGGCCATGAACGATGACGAAAAACCCGCCGACCCGAGCGCGGCACCGGCCCAACCTGTCCATCCCCAGGCGACCCAGCCTGTGAGTGCGCCGCACACCATCGACGTGCAGGCCCAGAAAGTCGAAGAGCCGACCCGCAAAGACTCGTGAGCACTGACTAATGTTTGGGATCAGCTTCACTGAACTGCTGCTCGTCGGCCTCGTTGCCCTGCTGGTCCTGGGCCCCGAGCGCCTGCCGGGTGCTGCGCGCACCGCCGGTCTGTGGATCGGGCGCCTGAAGCGCAGCTTCAACGCGATCAAACAGGAAGTTGAACGTGAAATCGGTGCCGACGACATCCGTCGGCAACTGCACAACGAACACATCCTGTCCCTGGAGCAGGAAGCGCGCAAAATCCTCACGCCGACCCAGCAGGAGCCGACGCCGGTCGCCCCTGCGGTCGAGCCGACGATTGCCCCGCAAGCGCCGGCGACCGATTCGTTGCAGGCACCGGCCGAACCAGCCAAACCAGTGGAGCCGGCCCCGACGGCCACGCCCCCAGCCGCTTCCAACGACCCTACATTGCCGCCGCGAGCCCCATGAGCAATATCCCAGAGCATGACCAGCCGATGCCGCTGGTATCGCACCTCACCGAGCTGCGCACGCGCCTGCTGCGTTGCGTCGCGGCGGTCTTCATCATCTTTGCCGGGCTGTTCGCCTTCACCCAGCAGATCTACACCTTCGTCTCCACGCCGCTGCGCCAGTACCTGCCGGCCGGCGCGACGATGATCGCCACCGACGTGTCGTCACCGTTCCTGACGCCCCTGAAGCTGACGATGATGGTCTCGCTGTTCCTGGCGATCCCGGTGATCCTGCACCAGATCTGGGGCTTCATTGCGCCCGGCCTGTACAAGCACGAAAAACGCATCGCCGTGCCGCTGCTGGTGTCCAGCATCCTGCTGTTTTACACCGGCATGGCTTTCGCCTATTTCCTGGTGTTCCCGCTGATCTTCAAGTTCTTCGCCGCCGCCACCCCGGCGGGCGTGGAGATGATGACCGACATCACCAGTTACCTGGATTTCGTCATGACGCTGTTCTTCGCCTTCGGCGTGGCGTTCGAAATCCCCGTGGCGGTGGTGCTGCTGGTGTGGATCGGCGTCGTTGACGTCGAGTACCTGAAGAAGATCCGTCCGTACGTGATCATCGGCTGCTTCGTGGTCGGCATGATCCTGACCCCACCGGACATCTTCTCCCAGACCCTGCTGGCCGTGCCGATGTGGTTGCTGTTCGAGATCGGCGTGCTGTTCGGCGGCCTGGTGCGCAAGCGCAGCGAACACCCGGAAGACGAGACGGTTGACGACCACAACGACCAACCGCCTGCGACCCAAGCGTGAACCTGTTGCTGCTCGAAGAGGCCGACTTCATCGGGCCGGACCGGGTGATCCTGGGCGATCGCCGGCTGACCCATATGCAGGAAGTCCACCGCAGCGCCGTCGGCGACAGCCTGCGGGTCGGGCGCCTCGGCGGCTTGATGGGCACGGCTCAGGTACTGCGCCTGGAAGCCCGCGAGGCCGAGCTGCAGGTGAGCCTCGACCAGCCGCCGCCGGCCAAGCTGCCGTTGACGCTGGTGCTGGCCCTGCCTCGCCCCAAGATGCTCCGCCGGGTGTTCCAGACCGTCGCCACCATGGGCGTACCGCGAGTGGTGCTGGTCAACAGCTACCGGGTGGAAAAGAGCTTCTGGCAAACGCCGTTCCTCGAGCCCGAGGCCATTCGCGAGCAATTGATCCTTGGCCTGGAGCAGGCCCGGGACAGCGTGCTGCCCGAGATCATCATCGAAAAACGCTTCAAGCCCTTCGTCGAAGACCGTCTGCCGGCCATCACCCATGGCACCCTCGGCCTGGTGGGCCACCCGGGCAACCATCCGCCCTGCCCTCGGGCGCTGACGGAGGCGGTGACACTGGCCATCGGCCCGGAGGGTGGCTGGATCCCCTACGAGATCGACCTGCTGGGCAAGGCAGGCCTGCAACCGGTGCAGTTGGGCGAGCGGATCCTTCGGGTCGAGACCGCGGTCACGGCGCTGCTTGCACGGCTGTTCTGATGCCCTGCGGTTGATTGACGTCCTGTGGCGAGCCCCGCCACAAGCCCCACACGTTCAAGTTCGTCAGCGTCATGGCTACAGATCCCACCCGAGCCGCCGATACAGCGCCCACAAGTCCAATTCAACGCTCCAAGGGAGTATCAGCATGTTCCGATGGCTTGCCCAGGGTCTGGGAAACGTAAGCGTTAATCGCAAACTCGGTGCAGGCTTCGGCCTGGTGCTGTTTCTCACAGTGATGATCGCGTTCACCGGCTGGTCCGGCCTGGGCAATGTCATCAGCCGGGGCGACAAGCTGGGGTTCATCGCCAGTCTCAACGACTTGAGCCAGGACCTGAATCTGGCAAGCATCGAGTACAACACCACACGCGGCGAGAAAGGACCACAACCGGTCAACGACCTGCTTGGCCGACTCGAAGCCGGGCTCAATACCGCTCGCCAGTTGATTGAACAACCGGCCGATGTGGCGCTGATCGATAAACAACTGGCCGCCGTCACGGAATACAAAGGCGCCTTTGCCCAGATGACCCGCGCCACCGTCAGCCGCGAAGATGCCCGCAGCAAGCTGGGCGCCAACGCCGACAATGCCGTGGCCCGCGTCGCCGACGTTGAAAAGGCGCTGCTGCAATCGGGCGATATCTCGTCCTTCAACAGCATCGTGACCCTGAGTAAAGCGGTCCAGCAAGCGCGTTATCAGGTGCGCGGTTATACCTACAGCGGTAAGAGCGATGCCCAGCAACCCGCCCTCGAGGCCATCGATAACGTACTCAAGCTGCTGGCTCGTTTGCCCGAGCAGTTGCCTGAGGAATATCGGGCCAACCTGCAACAGGCCAACGACTCGTTCAACCTCTATCGCGCGGCTGTCAGCCAGTTCCGAGACTCGCAGATCGACAACGCCGCGGCGCTCCAGCGCATGACCGAGCAAGGCCAGGTGTTGATGGACGCCAGCCAGAAACTGACCGTCTCCCAGACCGCCGTGCGTGACCGTGACGCCGCCCAGGCCAAGACCGTCCTGATCGTCGCCGCCGCGCTGGCGCTGCTGTTGGGTGTGGTCGCCGCTTTGTTCATCACCCGTCAGATCGTCGGCCCTCTCGGCCAGACCTTGACGGTGGCCGAACGCGTAGCCGCTGGCGACCTGACCTATAACCTCACCTCAGATCGGCGCGACGAACTGGGCCAACTGCAACGCGCCATGCACAGCATGACCGTGGGCCTGCGCCAGTTGATCGGTGGCATCGGCGAAGGCGTCACGCAGATCGCCAGCGCCGCCGAACAACTCTCCGCCGTCACCGAACAGACCAGTGCCGGGGTCAACAGCCAGAAAGTGGAAACCGACCAGGTCGCCACCGCCATGCATGAAATGACCGCCACGGTGCAGGAAGTGGCACGTAATGCCGAGGAAGCGTCCGAAGCCGCCGTCGCCGCCGACCAGCAGGCCCGCGAGGGTGAGCGGGTGGTGAGCGAAGCCATCTCCCAGATCGAACGCCTGGCACTCGAAGTGGGTAACTCCACCGCGGCGATGGGCGACCTCAAGCGCGAAAGCGACAAGATCGGCAGCGTGCTCGACGTGATCAAGTCCGTGGCCCAGCAAACCAACCTGCTGGCCCTCAACGCCGCCATCGAGGCCGCCCGTGCCGGTGAGGCCGGACGTGGCTTCGCCGTGGTGGCCGATGAAGTCCGCAGCCTGGCCCAGCGCACCCAGAAGTCCACCGAAGAGATCGAAGAGCTGATCCTGGGCCTGCAGAACGGCACCCAACAGGTCGCCACGATCATGGACAACAGCCGCGGCCTGACCGACAGCAGCGTCGAACTGACGCGCCGCGCCGGCGGTTCCCTGGAAAACATCACCCGCACCGTCTCGGCGATCCAATCGATGAACCAACAGATCGCCGCGGCCGCCGAACAGCAGAGCGCCACGGCCGAAGAGATCAACCGCAGCGTGCTCAATGTGCGCGACGTCTCCGAACAAACCTCGGCCGCCAGCGAAGAAACCGCCACCTCCAGCGCCGAGCTGGCCCGCCTGGGCGTTCACTTGCAGACGTTGGTGGGTCGGTTCAAGGTCTAGCACCGGCAACAGCCAGGGCGGGGCACGGATTGCTTCGCCCTGGAAATACGCCGGCCTATTTCCTACAGATCGCTCGTCTATGGTCGATACTCTCCTCATAAGGCCTATAAAACGGTTCGAGGGGAGTATCAACATGTTCAGTTGGCTGACCGAGAAGCTGGGAAATGTAAGCGTCAATCGCAAACTGGGCGTCGGTTTTGGCCTGGTGCTGTTCATGACCCTCCTGAGCACCCTCGCCGGCTGGAACAGCCTGAGCAGCGTGATCAGCCGCGCAGACAAGCAGGCCTCCATCTCCAGCCTCAACGAGTTGGCCAAGGACCTTCGAGTCGCCCGCCTCGACTACGAGATGCGTCGCGGCGAACAAGGGCCGGCAGCCGTGAGCGACTACCTGGCCAAGCTTCAAGGGAGCCTCCAGGCGGCCCTCGATCGATTCGTGCGACCAGCGGACCGCGACCTGCTCAACCAACAGTTGGCCAACCTCGACGAATACAAGCGCGCTTTTGCCGACATGACCCAGGCGACGCAGGATCGCGAGTCGGCCCGATCCAAGTTGGGCGCCAACGCCGACAATGCCGTGGCCAAGGTTACTGAAGTCGAGAACGCCTTGCGCCAAGGCGATAGCATTGCCCCGTTCAACGACGTGGTCGAGTTGAGCAAGCTGATCCAGCAGGCCCGCTACCAGGTCCGCGGCTACACCTACAGCGGCAAGGCCGATGCCGAACAGCCGGCGTTGGACGCCATCGACAACGTCCTGAAAAACCTGGAAGGCTTGCCAGGCAAACTGCCGGAGCAACACACCGCCAACCTGCAACAGGCCACCGAATCGATGAAAGCCTATCGCGCGGCGGTCAGCCAGTTCCGCGATTCCCAGGTCGCCACCGCCTCGGCTCTGAAGAAAATGACACAAGAGGAGACCCGCCTGAATGACCTGAGCAATCAGTTGACGACCTCGCAGACCGAGAAACGCAATGAAGAAACGGCCAGCGCAAAAAGCACGCTGATCATCGTCACCGTACTGGCGCTGGCGTTTGGCCTGCTGGCCGCCTGGCTCATCACCCGGCAGATCGTCGTGCCGCTGCAACAGACCCTGGTGGCACTGGAACGGGTGGCCTCCGGCGACCTGAGCCAGAACCTCGAGGTTCGTCGCCGCGATGAGATGGGGCAGTTGCAAAGCAGCCTGCAACGGATGGTGGTCAGCCTGCGGCAACTGATCGGCGGCATCGGCGAAGGCGTCACGCAGATCGCCAGCGCCGCCGAACAACTCTCCGCCGTCACCGAACAGACCAGCGCCGGGGTCAACAACCAGAAAGTGGAAACCGATCAGGTCGCCACCGCCATGCACGAAATGACTGCCACGGTGCAGGAAGTGGCACGTAATGCCGAGGAAGCGTCCGAAGCCGCCGTCGCCGCCGACCAGCAGGCTCGCGAGGGTGAGCGGGTGGTGGGCGAAGCCATCGCGCAGATCGAACGCCTGGCCGAGGAAGTCGGCCACTCCACCACCGCCATGAGCGACCTCAAGCGCGAAAGCGACAAGATCGGCAGCGTGCTCGACGTGATCAAGTCCGTGGCCCAGCAAACCAACCTGCTGGCCCTCAACGCCGCCATCGAAGCCGCCCGCGCCGGTGAGGCCGGACGTGGCTTCGCCGTGGTCGCCGACGAAGTCCGCAGCCTGGCCCAGCGCACCCAGAAGTCCACCGAAGAGATCGAAGAGCTGATCCTGGGCCTGCAGAACGGCACCCAGCAAGTCGCCACAATCATGGACAACAGCCGCGGCCTGACCGACAGCAGCGTCGAACTGACGCGCCGTGCTGGCGGTTCCTTGGAAAACATCACCCGTACCGTCTCGGCGATCCAGTCGATGAACCAACAGATCGCTGCGGCCGCCGAACAGCAGAGCGCCACGGCCGAGGAGATCAACCGCAGCGTGCTGAATGTGCGGGATGTGTCGGAGCAGACTTCTGCGGCCAGTGAAGAGACTGCGGCTTCGAGTGCTGAACTGGCGCGGTTGGGGGTGCATTTGCAGACGTTGGTGGGGCGGTTCAGGGTTTAGCTTGGTCTTGTTGGTGGTGCTCTCTGGGTTGTGTGTATATCCGTTGCTGCGGTTACGGCCGCTGGCGGTTCCGCCCTTACGGCGGGTCACTTTTGGATAAGGCGCCAAAAGTAACCAAAAGCGCCTTGCCCCACCACTGGGCACCTCGCTTAGGCGAGGTGTTCCCTCACTCCGGCATTGCTCCGTGGGCCCGCCGCGAAGGGCCATCCATGGCCCAGCGCGGCTATCCCGGCATCCATGCCGGGATACCCACTACGCAATGCCTGCGTTCGGCCCTTGTGGTTGATGGGGCCCCAAGATCAAAAGCAGGATCAAAAGCAAAAGCGAGGCGGCTTAACAGCCGGCTCGCGAGCCGGCTCTGGTCCCATAGCGGGCCCAGCCAATATCCAGGCCAACAATCCGTCAGCTCGAGGCTACGCAGCCTTGCGCCATTGCCTACAGCTACGCCAGAATCCGCCGGCTTGTGCGTCTCGGCCCCCCAGGCCTAATGTCTGCGGGTCGCTATCGGCTTAGCGATCGGGTTTAGCAGCCTGGACAATCCTAGACGTGCGCTCTCCACATGCGTGAGCAGGCTTCGGTGCCTACTCATTTATGTCATGGCGATTGTGCGTGGGAGACTTTCGAGTCTGCCGGGTTCTAGGGTCCCGGTCTGCTAACCCGCGTACAGTCGCCACCCTTCTCGTTTAGCAGCGATGTCTGGCGACTCCATTACCCTAGGAGCGTCAAGCATGTACAAGGTCACACCTAACCCACCAGAACCAGAAACCGATACCAAAAAACTTCAGGAAGCCACTGATCGTGCGCTCGATGACTACCTGAACCCAAAACAGACCAAGCCCGAGGACGAACAGACTTCGGGCCAGTTATTTACTGTCGTTGACGGCGTCGATACTGAGAGCATGCTGGCCAACCTAAGCGAAACCCTGGCTTCAGCGAATACCATGATCAACAACCTTGCATTCGACCTGGATGGTTCGCGGCGTCATTTTGCCCTAGGCATTCAGCAACTGATTGAGCTGGGCGGTTTGTTGACGAATCGAATGCTGGACGAACTCAATACACAACCTTGAGCGCACCTAAAACGTGGCGAAGCAGCTTGCTCCCGCTCGACCGCGCAGTGGACGTCAATAAAGAGGGCGGCTGCGCCACCCAGCGGGAGCAAGCTCCCTCGCCACGAGCAGCCTGCTTCCATACCAAAGCCGTTGCCGTTGCCGTTGCCGTTGCCGTTGCCGTTGCCGTTGCCGTTGCCGTTGCCGTTGCCGTTGGCTTTGGCTTTGGCTTTGGCTTTGGCTTTGGATCTTGATCTTGAGCGCCCCATTAACCACAAGGGCCGAACGCAGGCATTGCGTAGTGGGCAACCCGGCATGGATGCCGGGTTAGCCGCGCTGGGCCATGGATGGCCCTTCGCGGCGGGCCCACGGAGCGATGCCGGAGTGAGGGAACACCTCGCCTAAGCGAGGTGCCCAGTGGTGGGGCAAGAGCGTTTTGCTTACTTTTGCGCTTTTCAAAAGTAAGCCGCCGTAAGGGCGGAACCCCAAGCCGCCGTAACCGCAGCAACGGATATCCCCCAAATACCCAGACCAACAAAAAGCCCCGAATCTTTGCAGAAGCGGGGCTTTTTGCGGATCAGGCCAATTGAGGCTGCGTGCTCAACGGCTGAAGCGGTAGCAACGGCGCATGAGGATCGGCCTTCACCGATGCACGCCACGCCGCCAGCCACTCCGGATGAGCCTCGCTCCAGACCTGCTGATGCAGGCGCGACAGGGCCACCGGGTCGCTCAACAGTGCCAGGCGCTCGCCGTTGTTCAGCCCCGACGGGCCGACCTTGAGGGCATGGCGCACGCGTTCGACCCGCAGCCACTCGATCGGCTCGGCCTTGCCGTGCCGCGAGGTGGCCAGCGCGTAGGCCAGGGCGTTCTGTTGCGGATCGACCACCGCCCGGATGAAGCCGTCGTTCAGCGCGTGCCAACGGTTTTCATGGGTGTACTGGTCAGTCGACACCAGTTCCTGTGGCGGCGCGTATTCCTCAGGGATCAGGAACAGGTTTTCGTCACGGGACTTCAGGCCCAAGCCGACGCGGCTGGAGATCACCGACACCGGGATCGACAGCATCAGCGAACCGACGATCGGCACCAGCCACCACAGGAAGCTTGGGTTCAGCCAGATCACCAGCAAGGCCCAGAAGAAGCCCAGCAGGGTTTGCGGGCCGTGGCGCTTGACCGCCTCGCTCCAAGGAGTGGAGTCGTCGTCACGTTGCGGCGAATTCCAGGTCGCGGCCCAGCCGAGGAACGCGGCGAGCACGAAACGGGTGTGGAAGATCATCCGCACCGGCGCCAGCAGCATGGAGAACAGCATCTCCAGCAGCATCGACAAGGTGACCTTGAACTTGCCACCGAACTCTTTCGCGCCCTTGGCCCAGATCAGCACGATGCTCAGCAGTTTGGGCAGGAACAACAGCACGATGGTGGTCGAGAACAGGGCGATGGCCTTGTCCGGATGCCATTGCGGCCACAGCGGATAGAGCTGGCGCGGTTCGAGGAAGTACTGCGGCTCCATCAGCGTGTTCACCGCCAGCAGCGCGGTGGACAGCACCAGGAAGAAGAACCACAGCGGCGCCGACAGGTACGACATCACGCCGGTCAGGAACACCGCACGGTGCACCGGGTGCATGCCCTTGACCAGGAACAGCCGGAAGTTCATCAGGTTGCCGTGGCACCAGCGACGGTCACGCTTGAGTTCGTCCAGCAGGTTCGGCGGCAACTCTTCGTAGCTGCCTGGCAGGTCATAGGCAATCCAGACGCCCCAGCCGGCACGACGCATCAGCGCGGCTTCGACGAAGTCGTGGGACAGGATCGCCCCTGCGAACGCGCCTTTACCGGGCAGTGGCGCCAGGGCGCAATGCTCGATGAACGGCTTCATGCGGATGATCGCGTTATGGCCCCAGTAGTGGGATTCGCCCAGCTGCCAGAAGTGCAGGCCGGCCGTGAACAGCGGACCGTACACCCGGGTGGCGAACTGCTGCATGCGCGCATACAGCGTGTCCATGCCCGAGGCCTTCGGCGCGGTCTGGATGATGCCGGCGTCCGGCGTCGCTTCCATCAGGCGCACAAGGCTGGTCAGGCACTCGCCGCTCATGACGCTGTCGGCGTCGAGCACGACCATGTACTTGTAGTCACTGCCCCAGCGACGGCAGAAGTCGTCGAGGTTACCGCTCTTGCGCTTCACGCGACGGCGACGGCGACGGTAGAAAATCTTGCCGAAGCCCCCGGCTTCACGGCAGACGTCCAGCCAGGCCTGCTGCTCGGCGACACAGATATCGGTTTCGTTACTGTCGCTGAGCACGAAGAAGTCGAAGCGGTCCAGGTCGCCGGTGGCGGCCACCGACTCGAAGGTCGCGCGCAAGCCGGCGAAAACCCGCGGCACGTCTTCGTTGCAGATCGGCATCACCAGAGCGGTGCGGGCGTCCTTGGGAATCGGCTCGTTGCCGGCACTGGCACCGGAGATACGGTACTTGTCGTGGCCAGTGAGCAGCTCAAGAAAGCCCATCAATGCGGTCCAGAAACCCGCCGACACCCAGCAGAACAGGATCCCGAACAGGATCAGGATGCTGGTTTGCAGAGCATACGGCAGCACCTGCGTAGCGGTCTGGGACAGCGGTTGATGCAGGACTTCGTCCAGGTCCACCAACGACCAGCCCTGGTACGGCATGATGCCTTTCATGTACCAGCCGGCGACGATGGTCTGGCCGAGCATCAGGATCAGCAGGATATAACGACGGATCGACCCCACCGTACGCCAACGGGCGTGTGGCAGCACACGCTCGTCCTTGGGCGGCTTCGGCGGGTTGGTCCGGCCGGTCAGGCGCCGCCAGCCGCGCACCAGGATGTTGGTGCGCCAGGGTTCCGGCACGACCTTGGTCCGACGAATCGGCGGCGTCGCCTTGAGGCATACCCGGCCGCTGGCGTCGAGCCCCAGCATTTCGGCGTCGGCAAGCTCCTCGGCGGTGCTCAGGGTCAAGCGACGACCCACCGAAGCCTGCGCCGCCTCTTCAGGGGCGTCGAACGTCGACGACGAAAGGCGCTCATGCAGTTCGCTGAAGGACTTGCAGCCCGCCAGTTCGGCGCGCTGCTCGTCGGTCATGGGCAAATGGGCCAGGTACTCGCTGAGTGACTCTGGCTTGACTGGCGTATTACTCATCGGCTGGCAACTGATAGCTCCAGGTCTCGGTCAGGACTTGTTCAGTCGCTTCCGGTTCCTGCGGGGTTGGGGTCGCTTCAACGGCAGCGGAAGCAGACTTGACGGCCTTGGCTTCCTCCTGCCCTTTTTCCTTGGCGGTTTCTTTTTCGCTCTGCTGCCTGGCGACCTTGTCAGCCTTGGCCAGCGTCGTGGTGACGGTGTGCGCCGCGGCCGGCGCCTCGACAGGCGTCAACGGACGTACCAGCGCTGCGCGCATCTCGGTGGCCTGCTTGGCGTCCTTGATCTTCATGCGCAGGGTCAGGCGCCAGCCCTTGGTTTCCGGGTTGTAGCGCACGCTGTTCTCGACGATCTCGGCGTTGTCGCCGACGCTGACCTGGCTACGCACCTCGGCGTCTTCCGGCAGGGCCTGCAACGAAGGACCCTCGAAATCCACCAGGTAGGCCACGCTGCCATCCGGCTGGCGGATCAGGTTGGATTGTTTCACGTCACCGGTGGAACGCAGGGTCTGCTTGACCCAGGCGCTGTCCGGCGAATGCAGGCTGGCTTCGTCGAGGGTCCAGTGCAGGCGGTAGCTGAAGTCCAGCGGTTGGCCGGGCTCAGGCAGTTTTTCCGGGCTCCAGAACGCAACGATGTTGTCGTTGGTTTCGTCGGCGGTGGGGATTTCCACCAGGTCGACAGTGCCCTTGCCCCAATCGCCTTTCGGCTCGATCCAGGCACTTGGACGCTTGTCGTAGCGGTCATCCAGGTCTTCGTAGTGGCTGAAATCGCGGCCACGTTGCAACAGGCCGAAACCGCGTGGGTTCTCCACCGAGAAATTGCTCACGGCCAGGTGTTTCGGGTTGTTCAGCGGACGCCAGATCCACTCGCCGTTGCCGGCATGGATCGACAGGCCGCTGGAGTCGTGCAGCTCGCGACGGTAGTTGAGCACCTTGGAAGGCTGGTTGGCGCCGAACAGGTACATGCTGGTCAACGGGGCAACGCCCAGCTTGGTCACGCGATCACGCAGGAACATGCGCGACTTCACGTCGACCACGGTGTCGGTGCCCGGACGCAGGGTCAGGCGGTAGGCGCCCGTGGCCCGTGGCGAATCCAGCAGGGCAAAGATCACCAGGTGCTTGTCGGTCGGTTTCGGGCGCTGGATCCAGAACTCGCGAAAGCGCGGGAATTCTTCACCGGAAGGCAGTGCCGTGTCGATGGCCATGCCACGGGCGGACAAGCCATAGACCTGGCCCTTGCCGATGACGCGGAAGTAGCTCGCGCCCAGCATGGTCATGATTTCGTCTTGCTTGTCGGCCTTGTTGATCGGGTACAGCACGCGGAAACCCGCATAGCCCAACTGCTCGGTGGCCTTTGGATCGAATTTGACATCGCCGAAATCGAAGCGCGAAGGATCGTATTTGATCTCTTCGACGTTCGTGGCGGTGATTTCGTTGATTTTCACCGGCGTGTCGAAATGCATGCCTTGGTGATAGAACGACAGCCGGAACGGCGTCTTCTGGTCGGCCCATTCGGCTTTTTCGGTGCGGAAACGGATTTTTTGATAGTCAGCGAATTTCATTTCGCGGAATTCGTTCGGCAGATTGCTGCGCGGGGCTTCATATTTTTGCCCGGCCAGTTCTTGAGCCTTCGCCGATACATCATCCAGGCTGAATGCCCACAGTTGGCCCGCGCCGAACAGGCACAACAGGGCCGAGCCCGCTACCAGAGCGTTTCTAAACCGTTTGGCAGACATTTTTGGTGCATTACAGGGACTAACAATCACGAGCAACCCTCGCCGAAAACAGATCAAAAAACCAACGGCCAGATAAAGTATCTGCTGGGTATCGGCTTTGAAAAAACCGACCTCGCGGACCACTCCTGCCAAGTTGGCGAGCATTGTTCCGACTCCGATGGAAGAAAATGATTCCCCAAACGGTCCAGGACAAGTCTCTACCTAAGTCAAATGGACCAGCGAATGCCGGTCCCCCGTAGCGCGCGATTATCTAGTAGGCCGCGTGACAACGCATCAGGGGCAACAAAGTATTTATCGAGAAAACTCCTAGTTTTTCCTGGAAAAAGGCCTGAAAAGATGTTTCAAACGCTTTCAGACCTGTAACAGGAACGTTACCGGACCATCGTTGACCAGATGGACCTGCATGTCGGCGCCGAATCTACCTGATGCCACAGTGCCATGCACCTGTTTCGCCTGCGTGACCAGATACTTGAACAGTGCTTCCCCCTGGGCAGGAGGCGCGGCCGTCGAGAAGCTCGGGCGCAAACCGCTCTTGGTGTCCGCCGCCAGCGTGAACTGCGACACCAGCAGCAAACCACCCCCCACGTCGGCCAAGGACAGGTTCATCTTGCCGTCGGCGTCACTGAACACCCGATAGTTAAGCAGCTTATGCAGCAATTTGTCGGCACTGGCCTGGGTATCTTCAGGCTCGACCGCCACCAGCACGAGCAAGCCTTGGTCCACGGCACCGACCACCTCGCCGGCGACTTCGACCCGAGCGCCGCGAACCCGTTGCAACAGCCCCTTCATGCTTCTTCGGGCGGCAGGTCGAGCAGGCGCCGGGCCATCTGCCCGGCGGCGCGCACCAGCGCATCGGTAATGCCCGGCTCCGAAGCGGCGTGCCCGGCATCGCGGATCACCTGCAGTTCGCTGTTGGGCCAGTTCTGGTGCAGTTCCCAGGCGTTGTCCAGCGGGCAGATGACGTCGTAGCGACCGTGCACGATCACGCCCGGCAAATGCGCGATCTTGCCCATGTCGCGGATCAACTGGTTGGGCTCCAGGAAGGCGTTGTTGGTGAAGTAGTGGCATTCGATCCGGGCGATCGACAGCGCGCGTTGCGGCTCGGAGAAACGATCGACCACCAACGGGTTCGGGCGCAGGGTCGCGGTACGACCCTCCCAGATGGACCAGGCCTTGGCGGCGTGCATCTGGGCGATCTGGTCGTTACCGGTCAGGCGCTTGTGGAAGGCGCCCAGCAGGTCGTCGCGCTCGTCCAGCGGGATCGGCGCGATGTAGTCCTGCCAGTAGTCGGGGAACAGGCGACTGGCACCGGCCTGGTAGAACCACTCGATTTCCTGCGGGCGGCACAGGAAGATCCCACGCAGGATCAGGCCATGGACCCGCTCCGGATGCGTCTGGGCGTAGGCCAGGGCCAGGGTCGAGCCCCAGGAGCCGCCGAACAGCACCCACTTCTCGATGCCCAGGTGCTTGCGAATGCGCTCGAGGTCTTCGACCAGGTCCCAGGTGGTGTTGTTTTCCAGGCTGGCATGGGGCGTGGAGCGCCCGCAGCCACGCTGGTCGAAGGTGACGATGCGGTACAGGTTCGGGTCGAAATAGCGACGACTCTGGGCATCGCAGCCGGCACCCGGGCCACCGTGAATGAACACCACCGGCAGGCCTTCGGCAGAGCCGCTTTCATCGACATAGAGCGTGTGGGTTTCATCGACAGCCAGATCGTGCCGGGCATGGGGTTTGATCTGCGGGTACAAAGTCTGCATTGCGCGCTCCGTAAGGGGTCGAGTCATCCCTGTGGGGACTTCTATTTAGTCTGCCGTCCGGCATCATAAACCCGAATGACCTTAATGAGCATGCCCCCTGCCCCAAACAATAGAGAACCTTGTGGCGAGGGGATTCATCCCCGCTGGGTCGCGAAGCGGCCCCGACAATGCACGAGCCGCACCCACCATTTGGGACTGCTGCGCAGTCCAACGGGGATGAATCCCCTCGCCACACAGGCAGCGCGATAACCTTTATTTTTTATAAGTCTCCCGCCCCCAAGCCAGTAGGCCCTCGAGCAACTCCCGGATGACCACCCGGGTCGGCGCCGCGAGGTCGGCCCGATAGCTGAACGGCTCGAACTCTTCCATGTAGGTGCTCTGGCACAGTTCCAGTTGCACGGCGTGGATGTTTTCGGCCGGGTTACCGTAGTGCCGGGTGATGTGCCCGCCCTTGAAGCGCCCGTTGAGCACGTGGGTGAACGCGTCATGACGAGCGCAGATGGCTTCGAGCTGGCTGGCCAGCCTCGGGTCGCAACTGGCGCCGTTGAAGGTGCCGAGGTTGAAGTCCGGCAGCTTGCCGTCGAACAGGTGCGGGATCACCGAGCGGATCGAGTGGGCGTCGAACAGCAACGCGTAGCCGAACTCGGCCTTGAGCCGCGCCAGCTCCTGTTGCAAGGCCTGGTGATAAGGCATCCAGACCTGCTCCAGGTACCGGGCCCGCTCCTCGGCGGACGGTTCCTGCCCTTCACGGAACAACGGCACGCCATCGAACAGCGTCGCCGGGTACAGCCCCGTGGTGGCGCCCACGTACATCGGCTTGTCGTCGGCGGGACGGTTCAGGTCGATGACAAAACGCGAATACTCGCCAGCCAGGGTGCTGGCGCCCAGTTCGGCGGCAAAGTCGTAGAGCCTGGGGATGTGCCAGTCGGTGTCCGGCAGGCTCCGGGCCTCGGCGATCAACCCGGCCTCCACCGCCGGCGTCAGGCGCAAGCCCGCGTGGGGCATGCTGATCAACAGCGGCACGCGCCCCTGGGTGAAATTCAGGACCTTTTCCACAAGCGTTCTCCTCAATCGATTTCAACGCCGTGACGCACGACGCGTTTTTCCAGTTCGCCCCCGAGCCAGTACGACAGGTCGGCCGGGCGATCGATGTGCCAGGCGACGAAGTCGGCCACCTTGCCGGCTTCCAGCGAACCGTGGGTCCGGGCCATGCCCAAGGCCTGGGCGGCATGAATCGTCACGCCGGCCAAGGCTTCTTCCGGGGTCATCCGAAAGCAGGTGCAGGCCATGTTCAACATCAGGCGCACCGACAGCGCCGGCGAGGTGCCAGGGTTGAGATCGCTGGCCACGGCGATCTTCACGCCGTGCCGGCGCAGTGCATCCATCGGTGGCAACTGGGTTTCACGCAGGAAATAGAACGCCCCCGGCAGCAACACCGCCACCGTGCCTGAAGCGGCCATGGCGATGGCGTCGTCCTCGGTCATGAACTCCAGGTGATCGGCCGACAGCGCCTGGTAGCGGGCCGCCAGGCTCGAACCGTGCAACGACGACAACTGCTCGGCATGCAGCTTCACCGGCAGCCCCAGTTGTTGCGCGGTAATGAACACCCGCTCTACCTGCGCCGGGGAAAACGCCAGGTACTCGCAAAAGGCATCCACCGCATCCACCAGCCCCTCGGCCGCCAGGGCCGGGAGCATGACGGTGCAGATGTGCTCGATGTAGTCATCGGCGCGATCTTTGTATTCCGGTGGCAAGGCATGGGCCGCCAGGCAGGTGCTGCGCACGCACACCGGCAACTCGGCGCCCAGACGACGAATGACCCGCAGGATCTTGCGCTCGCTGGCCAGGTCCAGGCCGTAACCGGACTTGATTTCCACCGTGGTCACGCCGTCGCGCAGCAGGCTCTTCAGGCGCTTGGCGGCGCTGGCGAACAGTTCCTCTTCGCTGGCGGCGCGGGTCGCGCGCACGGTGCTGGCGATGCCACCACCGGCCGCGGCGATGTCGGCGTAGCTGACCCCTTGCAGGCGCTGCTCGAACTCACCGCTGCGGTTGCCGCCAAACACCGTGTGGGTGTGGCAGTCGATCAGTCCCGGCGTGACCCAGGCGCCCTTGAGGTCGTTGACCGCCGGATAGTCGCCGGCCGGCAGTTCTGCGCGCGGGCCGATCCAATGAATGTGTTCGCCCTGGGTGACGATGGCGGCGTCTTCGATGATCGCGTAGACGCCCTGGGCCATGGTCGCGGCGTGGCAGTTTTGCCAGAGGGTTTTCATCCCGGTTTCCTCGAATTATTCAAGATCGATTCGCGAGCAGGCTCGCTCCCACAAGGACTGCACAGAACCTGTGGGAGCGGGCTTGCTCGCGAAGACGGCGGCACATTCGACATTGATGCAAGCTGATCCTGCGCTTTCGCGAGCAAGCCCGCTCCCACAGGTATCGAGTAGGATCAACATCATGTGTGCTTGCTCGCGATGGTGTCCTTACAGGCTCGGCAACAACTGCGCCGTGACCAACTCGTTCAGGCAACGACTCGCCAACAGTTCACTGGCGGCATTGATGTCCGGCGCAAAGAACCGGTCCTTCTCATAAAACGGCACTTCTGCACGCAGCAGGCCACGGGCCTGCTCCAGCTTCGGCGAGGTCTTCAGGCCGCCGCGCAGGTCCAGGCCCTGGCACGCCGCCAGCCATTCCACCGCGAGAATCCCGCGGGTGTTCTCAGCCATCTCCCAAAGACGCTTGCCAGCGGCCGGGGCCATGGAAACGTGGTCTTCCTGGTTGGCCGAGGTCGGCAGGCTGTCCACCGAATGAGGATGGGCCAGCGCCTTGTTCTCGCTCGCCAGGGCCGCCGCGGTGACCTGGGCAATCATGAAGCCGGAGTTGACCCCGCCATTGCCCACCAGGAACGGCGGCAACTGCGACATGTGCTTGTCCATCATCAGCGAAATGCGGCGCTCGCTGAGCGAGCCGATTTCCGCGATCGCCAGGGCCATGTTGTCGGCGGCCATGGCCACCGGTTCGGCGTGGAAGTTGCCGCCGGAAATCACGTCACCTTCGGCGGCGAACACCAGCGGGTTGTCCGACACGGCGTTGGCTTCGATCACCAGCACCTCGGCGGCCTGGCGGAACTGGGTCAGGCACGCGCCCATCACTTGCGGTTGGCAGCGCAGGGAATATGGGTCCTGGACCTTGTCGCAGTTCTGGTGCGAGGCGGAGATTTCGCTGCGCTCGCCCAGCAAGTCGCGGTACGCCGCGGCGGCGTCGATCTGGCCTTTCTGGCCACGGGCGGCATGAATGCGGGCATCGAACGGCGAGCGCGAGCCGAGCACCGCTTCCACGGTCAGGCTGCCCAGGGCCAGGGCGCCGGCGAACAGGTCTTCGCCTTCGAACAGGCCACGCAGGGCGAACGCGGTGGACACCTGAGTGCCATTGAGCAGCGCCAGGCCTTCTTTCGCGGCCAGGGTCAGCGGTGCGAGACCGGCAACTTTCAAGGCCTCGACGGCCGGCAGCCATTCGCCTTTATAACGGGCCTTGCCTTCGCCCAGCAGCACCAGGGACATATGAGCCAGCGGCGCCAGGTCACCGGAAGCCCCGACCGAACCCTTGAGCGGGATGTGCGGATACACCTGGGCATTGACCAGCGCGATCAGCGCATCGATCACCTGCCGGCGAATGCCGGAAAAACCCCGGCTCAGGCTGTTGACCTTGAGCACCATGATCAACCGCACCAGCGCATCGCTGATCGGCTCGCCCACACCGGCGGCATGGGACAGCACGAGCGAGCGCTGCAGGTTTTCCAGATCTTCGCTGGCAATGCGGGTCGAGGCCAGCAGGCCGAAACCGGTGTTGATGCCGTAGGCGGTGCGGTTCTCGGCGAGGATCTGCTCCACGCACGCCACGCTGGCTTCGATTTGCGCCGAAGCACTGGCGTCGAGGCTCAGTGTCACCGGCTGCTGATAGATGTCACGCAATTGAGCCAGGCTCAGTTGGCCGGGGATCAAGTTCAACGCTGTCATTTCCTGCTCCTTTTGAGAGTTTTTATGTATCCGCCAGTCGCTCCGGAATGTTCCGTTATCCGTCACCTTCGCTTTGTGGGCGATGCCTTGTGGGCAAGAGGTGCCTTGGCACGCTGGCGGTTGTGTTCAATTCATATTCGGTAACGCGTCATGCAGCACGTAGGGGTCCTTCAGCAACGCGGCGGCACTGGCGATGTCGGGCGCCAACCAGCGGTCCTGGTCGTAGGGCGGAACCCGTTCACGCAGCAGTTGCCAGGCAACGCCGGTGCCGGCGCCGAAGCGTTGCCCCTTGAGAAATTCGAAGGCCTGGGCCGCCAGCAGGTACTCGATGGCAAGGATCTGGGTGCAGTTTTCCAACGCACCGTGCAGCTTCAAGGCCGCGTTGGTGCCCATGCTCAGGTGATCCTCCTGCAAACCCGAGGTCACGTAGTTATCGAGCACCGCCGGTTGCGCCAACTGACGGTTCTGCGCACACAAAGAGGCGGCGACGTACTGCACGATCATCATCCCCGAGTTCACGCCGGGGTTGGCCACCAGGAACGCCGGCAGGCCGCTGACGTGCGGGTTGATCAAGCGGTCGAGGCGGCGCTCGGCGATGGAGCCGATTTCCGCCATGGCAATCGCCAGCAGGTCCGCCGCCAAGGCCACCGATTGGCCGTGGGGGTTGGCCTGGGACATGACCCGGAAGTTTTCCGGCGTACCCAGCAACAGCGGGTTATCGGTGACCGCGTTGAGTTCGGTTTCGATCTGCTGCCGGGCATGCGCCAACTGGTCGCGAGCGGCCCCGTGCACCTGGGGGATCGAGCGGATGCTCAAGGCATCCTGGGTGCGAATGCCCAGGCTCGAGGCAATCACTTCGCTGCCGTCGAGCAAGGCGCGCAAATTGGCTCCGACCTGCTGCATGCCGGGGTGCGGCTTGAGGGCGATGATCTCGGCGTCGAACGCGGCAATCTGTCCGCGCTGGGCCTCGAAGCTCATGGCGCCGACGACATCGGCCCATTGCACCAGGCGGGTCGCATCGGCCAGGGCCAGGCAACTCAAGCCGGTCATGCATGGCGTGCCGTTGACCAGGCACAAACCGTCCTTGGCCCCCAGTTGCACCGGTTGCAGGCCTTCGGCAGCCAGGGCCTGTTGCGCCGGAACGATTTGCCCGCGGTAGCTGACCTGCCCAACACCCAGCAGGGCAATGCTGATGTGGGCCATGTGGGTCAGGTAACCCACCGACCCCTGGGACGGCACTTGCGGGGTGATGCCGCGATTGAGCAACGCCAGCAGCGCTTCGACCACCCGGCGATGAATACCGGACTTGCCCTGGCTGTAGTTGAGGATGGCGGCGCAGAGAATCGCCCGCGCCTGCTCATCGGCCAGCGGCGCGCCGACGCCACAGGCATGGCTGAGCAAGGTGTTGCGCGACAGCTGGCTGAGTTGTTCGTCCTTGAGCGAGACATTGCATAAGGCCCCCAGGCCGGTGTTGACGCCATAGGCGCGCTCGCCGCTTTCGACGATGCGCTGCACGATGGCCTGGGCATTGTCGATCCGCGCCCAGGCCTGAGCCGACAGCTCAAGCGGAGCGCCGAAACGGGCGACGGCGACCACGTCCTGCCAACGCAGGGGGACATCGGCGATGATGATTTTTTCAGCCTGGGACATCTAAAGCCTCATACACATAAAGTTGCCAATAACATTTGTGGCGAGGGGATTTATCCCCGCTGGGCTGCGTAGCAGCCCCAAACCAAGCAATGAAGTCAACCTGATACAACTGAGTTACAGATAGTCGGGGCTGCTACGCAGCCCAGCGGGGATAAATCCCCTCGCCACAACAACACCAACCTGCAAATCAGTGCACAGCCTCAAACCACCGCCGCCCGGCGCTGCACGAACCGATCGACATACTCATCCGCCGGCGAGTGCAGGATCTCTCGCGGCGTGCCGACCTGGATCAGCTTGCCGTCCTTGAGGATCGCGATGCGGTTGCCGATGCGCACGGCTTCGTCGAGGTCGTGGGTGATGAACACGATGGTCTTGTGCAGGGTCTTTTGCAGCTCCAGCAACTGGTCCTGCATTTCCGCGCGGATCAGCGGGTCAAGGGCGCTGAAGGCCTCGTCCATCAGGATAATGTCGGTGTCCGCCGCCAACGCTCGGGCCAGGCCCACGCGCTGGCGCATGCCGCCGGAGAGCTGGTGCGGGTATTTGTTCTCGTAGCCCTTCAGGCCCACGGTGTTGATCCAGTGCAGCGCCCGCTCGGTGCAGACTTGCTTGCTTTCGCCGCGCACCTTCAAGCCGTAGGCGACGTTGTCCAGCACGCTCTTGTGGGGCAGCAGGCCGAAGCTCTGGAACACCATGCTGATCTTGTGCCGGCGAAATTCGCGCAGGGCGTCCATGTCCAGTTGCAGGATGTCCTCGCCGTCCACCAGGATCGCGCCGCTGGTGGGGTCGATCAGCCGGTTGAAATGGCGCACCAGGGTGGACTTGCCCGAGCCGGACAGGCCCATGATCACGAAGATTTCGCCGGTGCCGATGCTCAGCGACAGGTCGTTGACCCCGACCACGCAACCGGTTTCGGCCAGCACCTGGTCCTTGGTCTTGTTCTGGCGGATCAGGTCCAGGGCGTCCTTGGGGCGATTGCCGAAGATCTTGAAGACGTTCTTGACTTCGATTTTGCTGATGGCGGTGTTGTTCATTTGCTCACCTCATGCCGAGGGCGACCATAGGCCTGGGTAATGCGGTCGATGACCACGGCGAGAATCACGATGGCCAGGCCGGCTTCCAGGCCGCGTCCGACGTTGAGGGTCTGGATGCCCACCAGCACGTCTTCGCCCAAGCCACGGGCACCGATCATCGAGGCGATGACCACCATCGACAGGGCCATCATGGTGGTCTGGTTGATCCCGGCCATGATGCTCGGCAGGGCCAGGGGCAGTTGCACGCCGAACAGCTGTTGCCAGCGGTTGGCGCCGAAGGCATTGATGGCTTCCATCACTTCGCCGTCCACCTGGCGGATGCCCAGGTCGGTGAGGCGAATCAGGGGCGGCGCGGCATAGATCACCGTGGCGAAGATCGCCGGGACCTTGCCCAGGCCGAACAGCATCAGCACCGGAATCAGGTACACGAAGCTGGGCATGGTCTGCATGATGTCCAGCAACGGCATCAGCACCGAGCGCAGGCGGTTGCTGCGCGCCGAGAGGATGCCCAGCGGAATGCCGATCAACACCGAGATCAGCGTCGCGACCAGCATCAACGCGAGGGTCTGCATCAGTTTGTCCCACAGGCCCACCGCGCCCACCAGGAACAACAGGCCGACGATCACCGCCGTGGCCACGACCTTGCGCGTGGCGTGCCAGGCAATGCCACCGACGATGGCCAGCATCAACCACCACGGCGCCAGGCGCAGCAGGCCTTCGAGGTTGACGATGGCCCACAGCAACGTGTCGGAGATGTGCCGGAACACATCGCCATAGTTGGTCACCAGTGAATCGACCCAACCGTTGACCCAATCGGCGATGGAAAAGGTAAAGCTTTCGGGAAACATAAGAGACTCTCGATCAAAGGGATGCGGTGAACGTCCCGGCCAGCCCTGTGGTTGGCCGGGAAGAATTCGACCTACAGAGCCGCGTCGATTTTCTTGGCAGCGTCTTCACTGACCCAGGCGTGCCAGACTTCAGGATGTTCCTTCAGGAAGATCTTCGCCAGTTTTGGCGACTCGATCCGCTCTTTAGCCATGCGCCCCAGGTTCTGGTTCAAGATATCGATGGGCAGGTTGACCTTTTCCAGTACCGCGACCAGTTCCGGTGCCTCGTCGTGGAACGTCTTGGACAGGCCGACCTTGATGCTCACGCTCTTGTCCACGCCCGGTTTTTCTTCCAGTTTTACCAGGTCCACCTGGCCCATCAGCGGCGTGGGCGACCAGTAGTAGAACAGGATCGGCTCGCCACGCTTGTAGCTCGACAGCACGGCGGCATCCAGCGCCGGGCCGGTACCAGGGCGGAAGTTGGTGTAGGTATTTTCCAGGCCATAGCTTTTCAGCATTTCGCTGTTGTCCAGCTCGCAGGTCCAACCGGCCGGGCAATTGTAGAAGCGGCCCTTGGACGGTTCTTCCGGGTCCTTGAACACGGCGGCGTACTGACCCAGGTCGGCAATGTTCTTCAGGCCCGGTGCCTTGGCTTCGAGCTTGCGCTTGGCATCGCCTTCCACCACGTAGCGCGGCACGTACCAACCCTCGATGGCGCCCACCACCGGCGCCCCGACGCCGACCACCTTGCCGGCCTTCTCGGCCTTGTTCCAGACCTCGCTGCGGCCGACCCACTCTTCGGCAAACACCTGGATGTCGTTGCTGCTCAGGGCGTTTTCCATGGTGATGGAGTTACCCGGCAGGCTGTCGGTCTTGCAGCCGTAGCCTTTTTCCAACACCACTTGCAGGACGTCGGTCAGCAGCATGCCGCTTTCCCAGTTCAGGCCGGCGAACTTCACCGGTTTGCCCGACTCGCACCAACCCGCCGCTTGCGTGGCGCCGGCACTGGCCAGCAGGCCCATGGAAAGCAACGTGGTCAGCAGGGTCTTGTTCGATTTCATTGTGTGACGCTCCTAATCATTTGAGTTGGCTTACGGCAGTCAAGAGGCATCCAGCCCTGTCAACGTCCCATCAGGCCGCGTGAACGCGGCCCGCCCTGCTCGGTTGTGCGTCAACCGTGTCCTGCTCGACCGGCAGGATCAATTGATCGGGTACTGCGCTGTGCCACCGCTTGGCGAGGACGTAGTACAGCGCCGCCGGGACCACCAGGCCGATGATCCACGAGATGTCCACGCCCCCCATCGCGGCCACCAGCGGGCCGGTAAGGAACTTGGTAGAAATGAACGGCAACTGGACCAGTACACCCAAGGCATAGACGCTGATACCCAAGGCGTTCCAGCGACCGTAGCGACCGTTTGGATCAGCCAGCGCCGGCACGTCATAGCGCTCGCGCGTGATGCAGTAGTAGTCCACCAGGTTGATCGCGCTCCAAGGCGTGAAGAACGCCAGCAAGAACAGGATGAACGACTTGAAGGCACCCAGGAACGAGTGCTGGCCGAGCAACGCGATCAGGGTCGCGGCGCCGACGATGACCAGCACGAAGGCCAGGCGCTGCAAGCGCGTTACGTTCAGGTGGCCACGAAAGCCGCTGATGATGGTCGCGATGCACATGAAGCTGCCGTAGGAGTTCAGCGTGGAAATGGTGACCTTGCCGAACGCGATGCTGAAGTACAGCAGCGCAGCCGTGGCACCAGCGCCGCCCAAGCCCACGATGTAGGCCACTTCGTGACCCGCGAACTGCCCGTTGGCCGAAGCGGCGGCAAACACGCCGAGGATCATCGCCACCTGCGCGCCGATGACCGAGCCGGCGCCCGCGGCGAAAAAGGTTTTCACCGAGGACGTCTTGCTCGGCAGGTAGCGCGAATAGTCGGCCACGTAGGGGCCGAAGGCGATCTGCCAGGACGCCGCGAGCGACACCGCCAGCAGGAAGCTGCTCCAGCTGAAATGACGGATTTGCAAGAGTGCACCCACGTCCACCTGGCTGATCAGGCGAGCGAACAGGTACACAAAGGCAATCACGCCAATCACGCTGGCGACACGGCCGATGAAATGGATCACCCGATAACCCAGCACCGTGACCAGCACGATGACGCTGGCGAAAATGAGGATGCCGACACTGTCGCTGACGCCAAACAACTGGCCCAGCGCCTGGCCGGACAGCACGGTTCCGGTTGCGGTGAACCCCAGGTACATCAGGCACACCAGTACGATTGGGATGGCCGCGCCATAGACGCCGAACTGCACCCGGCTGGAGATCATCTGCGGCAGGCCGAGCCTGGGACCTTGCGCGGCATGCAACGCCATGACGCCACCGCCCAGCAGTTGGCCGATCAGCAGCCCGATCAACGACCAGAACACATCACCGCCCAGCACCACCGCCAAGGCACCGGTGACAATCGCCGTGATTTGCAGGTTGGCCCCCATCCAGAGGGTGAACTGGCTCAACAATCGACCATGCCTCTCCGCTTCCGGGATGTAGTCGATCGAGCGTTTCTCGATCAACGGCTTGCTGCTTGCACCTGTGCTGCTGGTGGCCATGGTTCAACCTCTGTGGATTGTTCTGGGTTCCTGTGGAGCCTGCTTCCTGTGGGAGCGAGCTTGCTCGCGATAGCGGTGTATCAGCCGATGCCGGTGTCGAATCTGATGACGCCTTCGCGAGCAAGCCCGCTCCCACAGGGAGCCTGCGTTACTTGCCGGTAATCATCGGCAGATTCAGCCCCTGCTCCTTGGCGCAATCGATCGCGATCTGGTAACCGGCGTCGGCATGACGCATCACGCCGGTGCCCGGGTCGTTGTGCAGCACGCGGGCGATCCGCGCGGCGGCTTCATCGGTGCCGTCGCAGACAATCACCATGCCCGAATGCTGGGAGAAGCCCATGCCCACGCCGCCACCGTGGTGCAGGGATACCCAGGTCGCGCCGCTGGCGGTGTTGAGCAACGCATTGAGCAGCGGCCAGTCGGAGACAGCGTCGGAGCCGTCCTGCATGGATTCGGTTTCGCGGTTGGGGCTGGACACGGAACCGGAGTCCAGGTGGTCGCGGCCAATCACGATCGGCGCGGACAGCTCACCGCTGCGCACCATTTCGTTGAACGCCAGGCCCAACTTGGCGCGCTGACCCAGGCCGACCCAGCAGATACGCGCTGGCAGGCCCTGGAAGCTGATGCGCTCGCGCGCCATGTCCAGCCAGTTGTGCAGGTGGGCGTCGTCAGGGATCAGTTCCTTGACCTTGGCGTCGGTCTTGTAGATGTCTTGCGGGTCACCCGACAGCGCCGCCCAACGGAACGGGCCGATGCCGCGGCAGAACAGCGGACGGATATAGGCCGGGACGAAACCGGGGAAGTCGAAGGCATTCTCGACACCTTCTTCCTGGGCCATCTGGCGGATGTTGTTGCCGTAGTCGAAGGTCGGCACGCCCATTTTCTGGAAGGCCAGCATGGCTTTGACGTGGACGGCCATCGATTGCTTGGCGGCTTTCACCACGGCGGCAGGTTCGGTCTTGGCACGGGCGCGGTATTCGTCCCAGGTCCAGCCGGCCGGCAGGTAACCGTTGAGCGGGTCGTGGGCGCTGGTCTGGTCGGTGACCATGTCGGGGCGCACTCCGCGACGGACCAATTCCGGCAGGATTTCAGCCGCGTTCCCACACAGCGCAATGGAAATCGCCTTGCCTTCGGCGGTGTATTTCTCGATACGGGCCAGGGCGTCGTCGAGGTCGGTGGCCTGCTCGTCGACGTAGCGGGTCTTGAGACGGAAATCGATACTCACCTGCTGGCACTCGATGTTCAGCGAGCAGGCACCGGCCAAGGTCGCGGCCAACGGCTGCGCGCCGCCCATGCCGCCCAGGCCGGCGGTCAGGACCCAGCGGCCCTTGAGGTTGGCGTCGTAATGCTGACGACCGGCCTCGACGAAAGTTTCATAGGTGCCTTGCACGATGCCCTGGCTGCCGATGTAGATCCAGCTGCCGGCGGTCATCTGGCCGTACATGGCCAGACCCTTGGCGTCGAGTTCGTTGAAATGTTCCCAGGTGGCCCAGTGCGGCACGAGGTTGGAGTTGGCGATCAGTACGCGTGGGGCATTGCTGTGGGTCTTGAACACGCCCACTGGCTTGCCGGATTGCACCAGCAGGGTTTCGTCGTCATTCAGATGGGTGAGGCTTTCGACGATCTTGTCGTAGCACTCCCAGTTGCGTGCCGCGCGGCCGATGCCACCGTAGACCACCAGTTCCTTGGGGTTCTCGGCCACTTGCGGGTCGAGGTTGTTCATCAGCATGCGCAGCGGCGCTTCGGTCAGCCAGCTCTTGGCGGTCAGCGTGTTACCGCGAGGGGCGCGAATTTCAACGTCACGGTATTTTTCAGGTTTGCGGGTAGCGTCGGTCACAGCAAAAACTCCTCAGCGATCAATCCAGACCAGCCCGGCAGCGGGCAGCGATTTTGCGAACGTCGCGTTGAATGTCGTCACTCATACGCATACGTCTTTACTTGTATGTACAAGCATATGCAATCAAGCGGCCAACTTGCCGAAGAGGATGCTTCAGAATCGCTGGGAGATTAGCTGCGAGCCCCGTGGTTGATGGCTTTGCGAGCCGGATGATTTTTTTCGAGAGGTTTTTTGGAGAGAAATCGGAGGGACAAAAAAAGCGCGGCATTGCGCCACGCTGGGGCATTCGGTAACAAGTTGGTGCGCGTAGAAGGAAACAGTGAGGGGCCTTTGTGGCGAGGGCGCTTGCTCCCTCACCACAAAAGCCCTGTCGCAAGATGTGTTAGTGAGCTGTCAGCTCGATCACACAACATTGGCCGTGGGTGGCGACTTCCACCAACCCGGTGTTACCGCTCAGTTGCAAACAGTCGTAAAGACCCAGGCCCGCAGTGGTTTCGCCCACTTTGAGCGTCAGCCCCGGGGCCGCACTGAATATCAGCAGCGTCTGCGCCTCGCTGAAAAACCGTTGCTGGCCGCCCAGCCATTGCAGCCGTGCGCGGTAACGCTGTGGCGCGTAGATCAGGTTGAAGTCGCGAATCGGCCCGCCGAGCAAGGTGCAATGCACATGGCTCTCGCCACTGAACGCAAAGGGATCCAGCGGCCGCAGTGGCCGCGTGGCCTGGCCATCGACGCTCAGCGTCATGCCGTCACCCTGCAAGACACTGATAATCCGCTCGTAACCGGCGAACGTGGAAAAACCACCGGACTCGCCAATATCGGCAATCGAGAGGCGCCAGCCGAAACCTTCCAGGCCGGTGCCGGCATCGCGGGTGATTTCCTCGGTGCTGCCACCGCCGTTCTTCCACGGCATGCGCGGGTAATCCGCCGCGCGCAGGATCTTCAAGTCGCTCACTTATGAAACCGCCCTTCCAGACTGTGACGGGAACCGGGATGAATCAGCCGTGCCGCGGTCACCGGCTGACGCCCCGACCAGGTACGACGGCGGATCAACAGGCACGGCTCCCCCTTTTCGATCTGCAGCAACTTGCACTCATTCGGCTCGGCGAGAATCGCCTCGACCACGTGCTCGCCTTCAGTCAGCGGCGCGACCTGGTTCAGGTAGGCGTAGGGCGTTTGCAGGGTGAAGTCCTGCTTGAGGTATTCCGGCGCCACCAGCGCGTTGACGAAACGGTCCTCGATTTGCACGGGGATATCGTTTTCGAAATGCACGATCAACGAATGGAACACCTTCTGGCCTTCACGCATGTCCAGCGCCAGGGCCCGCTCGGAACCGGCGGCCTCTTCTTCCAGGGTGATGACCTTGCAGGTGTGGCGATGCCCACGGGAGGCGATCTCGTCGGCGATGTTGTGCACTTCGAACAAGGCAGACTGGCTCTTGGGTTCGGCCACGAACGTGCCGACGCCCTGCATGCGCACCAACAGGCCGTCGGCGGTCATCTCCCGCAAGGCCCGGTTGATGGTCATGCGGCTGAAACCCAACTGGCTGACCAGCTCGCTTTCCGACGGCACACGGTAGTGCGGCGGCCAGTTTCCACTGTCGATCTGCTGGGTGATCATCTGTTTCACGCGGGCATACAAGGGCGCCGGGCTGTCACCCATGGTTGCGGCCAGCGGCGGTTTGGCAGGCGGAGTCGGCACGGCGGTTCCCTGTTCTGCAAATAAGAAGGCTAGCTTGCCGGAGTTTACCGGCCAGGCAAACGTCTGTATATGTATATACAAATTACGCACGATGAGGTTGAACCATGTCCGCCTTCTTTGCCGAACGCGCGCTGCTGCCTAGTGGATGGGCCAACGATGTACGCCTTGAGGTCAACGCGGCAGGCGTGCTGACCCATATCCAGGCCGATTCCCACGCAGACGGCGCCGAACGCCTGGCGGGGCCGCTGCTGCCGGGCATGCCGAACCTGCACTCCCATGCGTTCCAGCGCGCCATGGCCGGCCTGGCGGAAGTGGCGGGCAACCCCAACGACAGTTTCTGGACATGGCGCGACCTGATGTACCGGCTCGTCGGAAAAATCAGCCCCGACCAGCTCGGCATCATCGCCCGGCAGCTGTATATCGAAATGCTCAAGGCCGGCTACACCTCGGTCGCCGAATTCCATTATGTGCACCACGATACCGACGGCACGCCTTACGCCGACCCGGCGGAACTGGCCTTGCGCATCAGCCAGGCCGCCAGCGATGCCGGGATCGGCCTGACGTTGTTGCCGGTGCTCTACAGCCATTCCGGTTTCGGCGGCCAGGCGCCCAATGACGGGCAGCGGCGCTTCATCAACAGTACCGAGAACTACCTCAAACTCCAGTCACGCTTGCAGCCGATCCTGGCCGGGCAACCCACCCAGGCCCTGGGTTTGTGCTTCCACTCCCTGCGTGCGGTGACACCTGAGCAGATCCGCGACGTGCTGGCGGCGAGCGATCGCCAGTGCCCGGTGCATATCCATATCGCCGAGCAGCAGAAGGAAGTCGACGACTGCCTGAGCTGGAGCGGCGCCCGGCCATTGCAATGGCTGTACGAAAACGTCGAGGTGGACCGGCGTTGGTGCCTGGTCCATGCCACCCACGCCAACGCCCACGAGGTCAGCCTCATGGCCAGGAGCCAGGCGATTGCCGGCCTGTGCCTGACCACCGAGGCCAACCTGGGCGACGGGATTTTTCCGGCCGTGGACTTCCTCGCCCAGGGCGGCCGGCTGGGCATCGGTTCCGACAGCCATGTGTCATTGAGCGTGGTGGAAGAACTGCGTTGGCTGGAATATGGCCAGCGCCTGCGGGATCAACGGCGCAACCGCTTGTATCGGACGGATCAGCCGATGGTCGGGCGGACTTTGTTCGATGCCGCGCTGGAAGGCGGCGCCGAGGCGCTGGGGCAACCGATCGGCGCCCTCGAAGTCGGCAAGCGTGCCGACTGGCTGGTGCTCGATGGCCAGGACCCGTATCTCGCCACCGCGCAGGGCGACGGGATCCTCAATCGGTGGCTGTTTGCCGGCGGGGATCGCCAGGTTCGCGATGTAATGGTGGGCGGGAAATGGGTGGTGCGCGACGGTCGTCACGCCGCCCAAGAGGACAGCGCCCAGGCGTTTACCCAGGTGTTGCGCGAGCTGCTGGGCTGACACGAATAAACATGTGGGAGCGGGCTTGCTCGCGAAGGCGGTGTATCAGTCGACATAACCGTTGACTGATACACCGCCTTCGCGAGCAAGCCCGCTCCCACATTGGCTATTCGGAGGTAGTTAATCCGACGTCTTGGCCATCTGCCGATCCGACGCTCGCCAGATCAACCGTGTCGTGTCATAGCCCTGCTGGCGCGCCTTGCTCAGCAGCTCTTCGCGCACGACGCTGTTGACGGTGGGCGTGCGGGACAGCAACCACATGTAGCGGCGGCTCGGGTCGCCGACGATGGCGGTCTTGTAGTCGTCGCTGACGTACAACACCCAATACTGCCCTTTCGCCACGCCCGGCACGATCCGCGAGAACCAGTTGTCGAATTGGACCCAGAGCTTGTCGGTCTTGCCCGGCACCTGCGGCGTGGCGGTGCCGCGGGCTTCTTCCCACTGCCAGTCCGAGGTCAGGCAGCGATTGAGCACGCCCACGTTGCCGTCAGGCTTGAGGGTGTAATGGGCTTCGGATTGCGCACAGTTGCGCTGGAAATACATCGGCAGGCGGGCCAACTCGTACCAGGTCCCTTGGTAACGCTTGAGGTTGACGCTGTGGACAGTCTTGGGCGCCAACGGGTCTTCGCCAGAAGTGGCACAGCCAGCCAAAACCAGGCCGGCTAAAAGTACTAACAATAACCGCATTATTTTTCTCCCGCAGGCACCTAGCGGCCGACACAGGCCACTAGCCCCGGTTTACTTCAGGCCTTGGCCGGAAAACATCAACACTTTGTCACCGGCGTACTGCACGCTGATAAAGCTTTTCTGGTCGCCCCAGGTGCAACTGGACATGCCAAGCGCGCCCGAGCAATCGGTCGGTTTCCCCAGCAACGCTTCGACTTCGGCCTTGGGCATGCCGGCTGACAGCTTCGAATAGTTTTCCTGGTTGACCTTGCTGCATGCCGTCAATACGACGCACACGAACAACAGGGCGATAGAGCGCAGTGACATGGTGTAACTCCTGGAACGGAAGGGGGTGGCTAGGGTGCCAACCAGAACCTTAGAAGAGAAAACCCTCTTCTGGTTCCCCGACAACCCCAGTATTTATTGGCCTCGGATGCGCCGTTTCGTCGGTAAATCAATCAGTTTGTGACGGTGTTGGCCATTTCGTCGGGATCGCGGCACCGAGCGCTGATCCTTGGCGCCCGCCGGCCGATAAAAAGAGCAGCGCAAAGCCCTGCGTTATGGCAAATTGCCTCCCTTCCTGACCAGCTCCTCTGCGGTAGCGCTCTTAATGACCAGAAACATGAAATTCAGCCACAAAATCCTGCTGGCTGCCGCCCTCGTGGTAGCCGTTGCATTCGCCTGTTTCATCCTGTTCAACGACTACCGTCAGCGCCAGAGCCTGAACAGCAGCACCGAAACCACCATGCAGGAACTCGGCAGCCTGACCAGTCGCAACATCCAGACCTGGGTCGAAGGACGCATCCAGTTGCTGCAATCGCTGGCCCAGCAGATCGCCATCGACGGCAACAGCGCCGCCAGCCTCAAGCGCGCCGTCGACCTGCCGGCCTACACGGGCAACTTCCAGCTCAGCTATTTCGGCGGCACCGACGGCGTGATGTTCTCGGTCCCGGCCGGCAACCGTCCCGCCGACTACGACCCTCGCGCCCGTGGCTGGTACAAGGCCGCCAACAGCGCCCAGCAGACCATCGTCACCGAACCCTACATCGCCGCCTCATCGGGCAAACTGGTGATCACCGTGGCCACTCCGGTGCAGCGCCAGAACCAGATGATCGGCGTGGCCGGTGCGGACATCGACCTGTCCAGCGTCAGCGCCATCATCAACTCGCTGAACTTCGGCGGCCACGGCCATGCGTTCATCGTCAGCGCCGAAGGCAAGATCCTGATCCACCCGGACAGCAAGCGTGTACTCAAGACCCTGGCCGAGGCCTACCCTAACGGTGCGCCGCAAGTCAGCCCCGGCATGAAGGAGGTCGAACTCGACGGCAAGACCCAGTTCATCTCCTTCACCCGCGTCAATGGCGTGCCGGGCGCAGACTGGTACGTGGCGCTGGTACTGGACAAGGACACCGCCCTGGCGATGCTCAGTGAGTTCCGCACCTCGGCGCTGATCGCCATGGCCATCGCCGTGGTGTTCATCATCGCCCTGCTGGGCATGCTGATCCGCGTGTTGATGCAACCGCTGCTGACCATGGGCCGCGCCATGCATGACATCGCCGAAGGCGAAGGCGACCTGACCCGGCGCCTGACCATCCACGGCCACGACGAATTCGGTGCACTGGGCGTGTCGTTCAACCGTTTCGTCGAGCGCATCCACACCTCGATCCGCGAAGTGGCGTCGGCCACCGGCCAGGTCAACGAAGTTGCCCTGCGCGTGGTCAGTGCGTCCAATTCCTCGATGTTCAACTCCGACCAGCAGGCTTCGCGCACCAGCAGCGTCGCCGCGGCCATCAACCAGCTCGGCGCCGCCGCCCAGGAAATCGCCCAGAACGCCGCGCTCGCTTCGCAGCATTCCAGCGACGCGCGCAACCTGGCTGAAGAAGGCCAGCATGTGGTGGACAAGACCATCACCGCCATGCAGCAGTTGTCCGCCAAGATCAGCGATTCGTGCGGCAACATCGAGACCCTGAACAGCAACACAGTGAACATCGGCCAGATCCTCGAGGTGATCACCAGCATTTCCCAGCAAACCAACCTGCTGGCCCTGAACGCCGCCATCGAGGCCGCCCGGGCCGGAGAAGCCGGTCGAGGCTTTGCAGTGGTGGCCGACGAAGTGCGCAACCTGGCTCACCGCACCCAGGACTCGGCGCAGCAAGTCCAGAAGATGATCGAAGAACTGCAAGTCGGCGCGCGCGAGGCGGTGCTGACCATGACCGACAGCCAGCGCCAGAGCGAAAGCAGCGTCGGCATCGCCAACCAGGCCGGCGAACGTCTGGGCAGCGTGACCCAGCGTATCGGTGAAATCGACGGCATGAACCAGTCCGTCGCCACCGCCACCGAAGAACAGACCGCGGTGGTGGAGTCGATCAACGTCGACATTTCCGAGATCAATACGCTGAACCAGGAAGGCGTGGAAAACCTGCAAGCCACGTTGCGGGCCTGTTCGGACCTGGAGCAGCAGGCAGCGCGGTTGAAGCAGTTGGTGGGGAGTTTCCGGATCTAGCGCTCTTGCGGGCCCTTTCGCGAGCAAGCCCGCTCCCACAGTTGACCGTGTTCCGTCAGAGGAAACGCAATCAGTTGTAGGAGCGGGCTTGCTCGCGAAGGCGGCATCCGCCTCACCGCAAAATCAGAATTTTGACCCCGGCTTTTTCAGAAACGCCACTTCCTCAGCCGTAGATTCCCTTCCCAACACCCCATTGCGATGGGGAAACCGTCCAAACCGGGCAATGATCCTCTGGTGCCGCTCGGCATAATCCAGGTTGTCTTCAAACACCGCCCGCTGCGTTTCAGGCTGTTCTCGAACCAGGTCGATAAACCGTGACACGGCTTCGTTCTGCACCGCGAGGTTTTCGCAGTGTTCGAGTACGAGGTAGATGAATACGCGCTGGATCGACTTGAGTTGTCGGTCGAACCCCGCCGCCAGGCCTTGGGCTACCAGTGCTTGGGCACGCAGGTCGCCGGAAAAGCTTTTAGGGGTGTCGCGATAGATCATCCGCGGGAGTTGATCCAGTAGCAGTACCAGGGCCAGCCAACCTTCCGGGCGTTGCGCCCAGTCGACCAATCCGCCGGCCAGTGCCTGCTCGACCTGATCGCCGAAGCGCTCTTGCGCCTGGCGATCATGGCCTTTGCCAAACCACAGCTTGCCCTTGTCAGCCGCTATATCGTCCGGCGTCTGGGCTGAACCAAACCACCAATCGAGTAACGGCTGCCAAGGCTCGGCCATGATTTACTCCTTGTGGTACGCCGTGGCGCGGGCGACTTCTTCCTTCGAACCGAGGAACACCGCCACGCGCTGGTGCAGGCCTTCAGGCTTGATGTCGAGGATCCGCTGGTGGCCGTCGGTGGAAGCGCCGCCGGCCTGCTCCACCAGGAACGACATCGGGTTGGCTTCGTACATCAGGCGCAGTTTGCCTGGCTTGGACGGCTCGCGGCTGTCGCGCGGGTACATGAACAGGCCACCGCGGGTCAGGATACGGTGGACGTCGGCGACCATCGCGGCGACCCAGCGCATGTTGTAGTTCTTTTTCAGCGGACCTTCCTCGCCAGCCAGCAATTCGCTGACGTAGCGTTGCACCGGGGCTTCCCAGTGGCGCTGGTTGGACATGTTGATGGCGAATTCCTGGGTGGATTCAGGAATGGTGATGTCTTCGTGGGTCAGTACGAAGCTGCCCATTTCGCGATCCAGGGTGAAACCCTTGACGCCGTCGCCCAGGGTCAGCACCAGCATGGTCTGCGGCCCGTAGATGGCATAGCCGGCAGCGACCTGCTGGGTGCCGGGTTGCAGGAACGCCTTTTCATTCAGGGCTTCGTTCTGGCTCAGGTATTCGTTCGGGCAACGCAGTACCGAGAAGATGGTGCCGACCGGCGCGTTGATGTCGATGTTGGACGAACCGTCCAGCGGGTCGAACACCAGCAGGTAGGCACCCTTGGGGTATTTGCCCGGGATCTGGTAGGCGTTGTCCATTTCCTCGGACGCCATGCCGGCCAGGTGACCGCCCCATTCGTTGGCTTCGAGCAGGATCTCGTTGGAGAGCACGTCGAGCTTCTTCTGCACTTCACCCTGCACGTTTTCGGTGCCCATGCTGCCCAGGACACCACCCAGGGCGCCTTTGGAGACGGCGTGGCTGATCTCCTTGCACGCACGCGCCACCACTTCGATCAAAAAGCGCAGATCGGCAGGGGTATTGTTGCTGCGGGTCTGCTCAATCAAATAGCGACTCAAGGTAACGCGGGACATGGACGGCTCCGAAGAATAGGGGGCGGAAAAACCAGCGCAGTTTAGCGCGAGTCGGGACTTAATTCCTCCTATGAGACGGGATAAGGAGGATTGAGTTCACAGGGTGACGATGGCTTGCAGATCGCCTGCCTGCCGGGGCGAGCACCTTCGCGAGCAAGCCCGCTCCCACAGGCGACCCAATTGTCCTGTCGAACAGGGCCAAATGTGGGGCGGGCTCGCTCGGGAATCAGGCGACTCGGTGCTCAGTCATGCCCATCCTCAGGACTTGACCGGCGGCTTGCGCAGCAAGCTGAACGCCATCGCCCCGAGGAACAACACACTGAGCAGCAACACCGCCCACAAGCCGATTTTCTTCCAGGAGGGGTCGACTGGCGCAGGCGCGGCGGCCGGTGCGGCCACCGTGGTGGAGGTGGTCACTGCGCTCACGGTCGCCGAACCCAGGGCGGCCAAGCGCGCGGGGCGATAATCCGGCACCAGGGTGGTCAGCGGCAGGCTCGCGGCCTTCACCGTCGCACTGCCCAGAGCCAGGCTGTAGGGCCCCTCGCCACGCGCCAGGAACACCACCTGGGTCGGGCGCACGGCAAAACGCAGGGCCGGCGCTTCGGTGCCGAGGCCTCCGCCCCGCTCGTCCACCGTCAGCTTCAATTGCTGCACGGTCTGGCCAGACAACTGCAACTGGTTCTGCTGCACATCCTGGCCGTTCTGGGTCAGGCGATACAGCAGGCCACTGCCCATCGGTTGCCACGGCTGGCTGCTTTCACGCCGCCCCGCCAGGGTCACCGGCGCCAGGCTGTTGGCCTGGCTCAGCTCGACCTGCACCTCCTCGATCTCCAACCCCATGGGCAGTTGCCAGGTGTATTCACCGGCCTTGAGGGTGGTGCCGGCCAAAGGCTGCGACCAGACCAATGGCAACGGCAGGCTCTCGTGGCGGGTGCTCTGCAACTGGGCCGACGTCAGCACCGGTGCGGAGGACGGTGAATCCCACAACAGGCGCAGGTAACGCGCCGGTTGCCCCGGCAGGTTGACCTCATGCTGTTCGACCCGCTCATCGGCAAAGGTCAGGCGCGCCACCTGGCCATCACCCCAGGACTGCCAGTGCTGCAAGTCGTCGCTGGCCTCGATGGTGAAGCGCTGGAAACCGTCGCGCTCGCTGGTCCAGTCGAGGATCAACTGCTGCAACGGTGCCTTGATCGCACTGGCGTCCAACAGCCAGCCACGCAGTTCTTCCTCACCGGCTTCAAGGCGGCTGGATGGCTGGACTTCTACCAGCGTGCCATTGGCATTCGATTGCACCCGCACGCTGGGTGCGC
Source organism: Pseudomonas sp. MS646 (assembly GCF_036693845.1). Lineage (NCBI taxonomy): Bacteria > Pseudomonadati > Pseudomonadota > Gammaproteobacteria > Pseudomonadales > Pseudomonadaceae > Pseudomonas > Pseudomonas sp. MS646. The sequence continues at coordinate 405,049 of NZ_CP144763.1, read as the reverse complement.
GCTCGTTGTCATCGGCGGCGTTGTACAGGGGGAACCACTTTACGTCGGTGAGGGTGCGGTTTTCCCGGCTTTGGGCCGACTCGCGCACCAAGGCATAGGCCTGGGGCTGCCCGGCGGCGTTGAACACCCGCAGGTCGCTCAAGTCGGTCTGCCGCGCCTGCAGTTGCACGTCCAGGGGCAATGGCAGGCGGTACCACGGCCCCTCGCCGCTCAAGGCCAAGGGCACCTGGTGGGCAAAATCCGCCGGCTGCTCCTGGGCAGTGGCCGACAAAGCCACCCACAACCCCACCACACCCAGCCCGATCCGATTCAACGTGCGACTCAAGATGACACTCCCTCACTGACAGGTATTGGCGGTTCGGTCGATTCGACCGCTTCCGAGCGTTTGGGTGGCAGCGGCGCGAAGTAGCCGACCACCAACAGCAACACGCCCACACCGATGAACGACACGATCCGCGCCAGACCGCCGCGGTTACTCAACTCGACAAAGAACAACTTGGCGACCACCAGCGCGATCAATGCCGCGCCGACCAGCCAGACCTCGCGGCGATGCCGCAGGTGACCGCCGATCATCAGGCCCAGGGCAATCAGAGTCCAGACGATGGACAGCCCGGCCTGCACGAACATGGAGTCGAGCAGGGCGTCCAGTTCGAACGGCACGCCGATCCAGTGGTGAGCGCTGCGCATCACCACGGCGGTGAAGAACGCGAACAGTGACAGCCCGGCGAGCAACTGGGCGACATGCTCGGCATGGGCCCAACGAAGCGTCAATTGCGCCACCGCGCTGCGCGCCCACACGTAGACACCGAACAAGGCAAACAGCAGGCCCAGTTCCAGCGGATTGAGCAGCGGCACATAAGGCAAGGGCTGCGCCGTGCCGTCGCTGAAGGTGTTCGCCAGCCAGAACCAACCGAGCATCAACAGCGCCAGGGGCGCCGCCGCATAGAGACGATATTCACGCGGCTGGGCCGCCACCGGCCATGGCCAGGCCCGCGGCGAGGCCATCAGCACCAGATACAGGCTCGGCAGGATCGCCCAGCCCAGCCAACGCCAGGCGTTGTACGCTTCGGAGAGCAACAGCAGACCGTAGCGCAACTCCAGCGCCAGCACGCCGATCAGCAGCCAGGCGCCGAGCACATGGGCGGTGCTGCGAACCTGGGCTGGCAGCGTCGGCGCCAGGCGCTTGAGAGACAGGAAATGCACGGCGAACACCGCCAGCCAGGCCAGCCAGCCAAACTCCGCGGCTGGGTGATAGCGGGTGTGCCAGCTCGCCAACAGCACACAGCCCGCCGCCGGAATCAGCAAGGTGCAGAGCACGCCCAGCGCCGGCCACTTCAAGCGCAGCGACAACAAGGCCCACACCGCGACACTGGCAGCCGCGACCACCAGCAGCAGGTTGCCCGACAGGTGCGCCGGGGCGAACCGCAGCACTTCGCTGACCCAAGCCAACGCCCACCAACCGGCGCCCCAGACCAGCAGCAGCTCGGACAAACGCCGCAGGCTCAAGGCCTCGAACACCGTCGCCGCTTGCCCTCGCTGCAAGCGCCAGGCGCCGACCAGCGCCGCCAACCCTAATACCAGCGGCGTCCAGAACCCGCCATGGGCCAGGGGACGCAGGCCCTCGGCGTCGAGCGGCCCGAGCAATGCCGGCCCCGCCGTGAGAAACGCCGCGCCACCGAGCAATTGCAACAACAGGCCGAAGACAAAGCTGGCGCGCTGCTTCAGGTACAGGCTCAGCCAGATGATCAACAGGCCACTGGCGGCCCACACACCGCTCGCCGTTTGCCACGGCAGGACGAACAGCACGGCGAGGTTGATCAACACCAACCCTGCCAACAACACCACCGACAACCCACGCAGCAGGCGTACATCGTTGCGCACCATGTCGTCACGCGCCGCCAGCAACATGCCGCCAATCAAGGCCAGGCCGATCAGTGAGGCGCTGAGCAAACCACTCCAGCCGGCACTGAACACCGCCGTTGAATCACCCTCGGCGCCTTGCAGGCGCATCAGGAACAGCGCACCGCCCAGCAGTTGCACGGCAAACGCGGTGAACAGGAAGCTGCGCGAGTGCAGGCGCAAGCCCACGAACAACGTTGCCAGCCCCGCCAGGGCCCAGGCGATGGCCGTGCCGTGGGCAAAGAAAAACAGCGGCGCTAACAGATAAAGGAAAGCCAGCCCCAAAACGGCCAGCACCGGCAAGCCTTGACGCTCCCAGGGCGAGGCCTGCTGTGGTTCGGCCTGGCGCAATTGGTAGAAGGTAAACAGCAAGGCAGCGCCCAACATCAGGGCGCCCAACGGCGCGCCGTCGAGCAGGCTGCTTGCGCCGCCGCGCAGTTCGCTGACGAACGCCAGCGCCGCGCCCAGTTGCAACAACAGGGCGAAGGCACGGGCGACGGGTCGTTGCTGACGCAGGCCCAACCAGAAGATCCCCGCGCCCTCCACCGCCCAGGCCGCCGATGTCCAACGGGCATCGAGGCCCAGGGGAATGGCCAGGCTGGCAAAAATCACCCCCAGGGCCAGGCACGTCTCGGCCAGCAACAACGCACGGCCGCCCATCAGGACACGCGCCAGGCCCATGTAGATCATGCCCAGGGCCAGGGCACTGAAAGCGGCGGCGAATTCCAGGTGCTGGACCAGCACGAATTGCAGGCCGAAGCCCACCAGCGGCGGCCCGAACAGCATTGTCCCATCGACGTAATCGCCCTTGTGCGCCGACCAGCGCAGCAAGGCTTCACGGCTGCCGTCCGCGGGGGCGTCGCTCATCTCACGGAGTTTGCGCCGGGTGAACAGCAAACCGATCGCCAGGTACATGAGGAAGAAGACAACCAGGAACGGCTCGGTGCTCAAGAGCAGTTCCGGTGTATAGGAGCGCAGCCCCCAGGCGATGCCGATGCCGAACGTGCCGACAAAACCGATCAGGTTGAGCAGGCGCCAGGCCTTGAACCAGGCGATCGCCAGGATGCCGGCATTGAGCAGGATGAAATAACTGAACAGTGCGACGTGATTGCCACTGCCGGTAGATGTCAGGATCGGTGCGGCAAACCCGCCCAGCGCGGCGGCGGCCGCCAGGCCCAAGGCGTTCTGGGTCACCGCCAGGATCGCCGAGAACACCGTGACCGCCACCAACAGGCCCAGGGCCGCCTTGGCGTCGAGCAGCGGGTGCAGGCGCATGGCGGCGAACACCGTGAGGTAGAGCACCGCGATCCCGGTGCCTTGCAGCATCAACGCATAGCCATTGTTGCGTTGGCGCAACCACCAGCCCAGGCCCAGCAGGCCCAGGGCACTGGCGGCAACGCCGGCATACCGCAGCTCGATGGGCACCACCATGCCTTCGGTGGCATAGCGCAGCAGGAACGCCAGGCCGAGGAACAACAGCACCACGCCAACCCGCAGCACCGTGTTGCCGCCGAACAGCCAGTTGCGCGCGCCCGCCAAGGCCCGCTCGATGAGGTTCGGCCCACGGGGCGCCGCCGGTTGCGCGATGACCGGCTCCACGGGCTCGGACGCCACTGGGCGGTCTTGCCGCCGACTGACGGGCGCAGGCGTCCAGACATCGTCGGGCAACGGCTGGCTGGCCTCGGCAGCCATCGCGGGAGCGGAAATGGGTTCGAGATCAGCAGGCAGTTCCCAGACCAGCTCCGGTTCGGCCTTAACCTCGGGCTCCGGCACCCGGGCCACGATGATTTCCCGCGCCGGCGCCGCGGCCGGTTCGCTCGGCACCGGGGCGCGATTGTGCTCGAACAGGGCCAGGCGCTGCTCCAGCGTGTCGAGGACCTGCTGGGTCTTGCGCAGCAGGTTCTGCTGTTCGGCCGCCTGGGCTGCCAGGCGGCTCAGGCGAAACCCCTGGGCAATGCCGAGCCCCACCAGCGCGCCTATCAGCGCGTCGGCGAACGACTCATCCACCACCCAGCCGAGTGCCAGGCCTAACAGCGTCAAGATCCATTGCATGGTCGATATCCCTAAGCGGCCCGTTGCGGGCATAACCGGGGCGATGCGGTGCCTGGCTCAATCCAGTGAAAACCACACCATCTCATGTGGGAGCGGGCTTGCTCGCGAAGGCGGTGTGTCAGGCAATGACGATATTGCCTGGCATACCGCCTTCGCGAGCAAGCCCGCTCCCACACTGGATGGGTGACACTGCAATAGATGAGCCCAGTCACACAGCCCGGCGAAACTGGCGCCTAGTATATCGACGAAGCCCAGTCGCCGTTGGGCTTCGCTCACATTTCTTACAGCAAACGCTACTCCAAGGCTTTCCAGATGTCGGTGGCGTACTCACGGATGGTCCGGTCCGAGGAGAACCAGCCCATGCGCGCGGTGTTGAGCACCGCCGAGCGCCACCACTGCTTGGAGTCGTGCCAGCGCTCTTCGACCTTGGCCTGGGCATCCCAATAGGCATCGAAATCGGCGCAGACCAGGAAGCGGTCGTAGTCAATCAGCGAATCCACCAGCCCGGTGTAGCGCATCGGATCGTCCGGCGAGAACACCCCGCCACGAATCGCCTGCAGCACGTCGTTGAGGCGATGGGACGCGGCGATGTCCGGCGCGGCGCTGAACTCGCCATTGCGCTTGCGCGCTTCCACCTGCTCGGCCGTCAGGCCGAAGATGAACATGTGCTCACCCCCCACCCGCTCATGCATCTCCACATTGGCACCGTCCATGGTGCCGATGGTCAACGCCCCGTTGAGGCCGAACTTCATGTTACTGGTGCCCGACGCCTCGAAACCGGCGGTGGAGATCTGCTCCGACAAATCCGCCGCCGGAATGATGCTTTCGGCCAGGCTGACGTTGTAGTTGGGCAAGAACACCACCTTGAGCAGGCCGCGCACGGTCGGGTCGTTGTTCACCACCCGGGCGATGTCGTTGGTGAGCTTGATGATCAGTTTGGCCTGGTGGTAACTGGCAGCGGCCTTGCCGGCGAAGATCTTCACCCGAGGTACCCAATCCACTTCCGGCTCGGCGCGGATGGCCTGGTAAAGCGCCACGGTGTGCAGCAGGTTGAGCAACTGGCGCTTGTACTCGTGGATGCGCTTGACCTGCACGTCGAACATCGCCGCCGGGTTCACAGCGATACCCAGTCGCTCGTGGATCAGGTAAGCCAGAGCCTTCTTGCTGTGCAGGCGCTGCTCGGCGAACTGCTTGCGGAACGCCGGCTTATCGGCAAACGGCTCCAGTTCGATCAAGCGCTCCTCGGGGTTGTCGAGCACGCTCGGGCCGAGTGCATCGACCATCATCGAGGTCAATTCGGCGTTGGCCTGGAACAGCCAACGGCGGAAGGTGATGCCGTTGGTCTTGTTATTGATCCGTTCGGGGTAAAGCTTGTGCAGCTCGGAGAACACCGTGCTGCGCATCAGTTGGGTGTGCAAGCCGGACACCCCGTTGACGCTGTGGGAACCGAGGAACGCCAGGTTGCCCATGCGCACCCGCCGACCATTGTCCTCTTCGATCAGCGACACCGAGCGCAGCACATCGAAGTCATGCACGCCCTTGGCCCGCAGCGAATCGATGTGTTGGGCATTGATCAGGTAGATGATCTGCATGTGCCGGGGCAGCATGCGCTCCATCAACCCGACCGGCCAGGTTTCCAGGGCTTCGGGCAGCAGTGTGTGGTTGGTGTAGGAAAGCGTGTCCTGGGTGACTTGCCAGGCCGCGTCCCACGCCACGTCGTAGACGTCCACCAATTGGCGCATCAACTCCGCCACGGCGATCGACGGGTGGGTGTCGTTGAGCTGGATCGCCGCGTGGTCGCCCAGGGTCAGCACCGAGGTGTGCATGTTGCGATGACGACGCAGCAAATCCTGCAACGATGCCGCGACAAAGAAGTATTCCTGGCGCAGGCGCAGTTCCTGGCCGGCCTCGGTGCTGTCGGCGGGGTACAGCACGCGGGAGATACTTTCGGCCCGAGCCACTTCCGCCACCGCGCCCAGGTGGTCGCCGGCGTTGAAGCGCTCCAGGTGCAGGTCTTCCATGGCGCGGGCTCGCCACAGGCGCAGGGTGTTGACGCTGGCGCCACGCCAGCCGACCACCGGCGTGTCATAGGCAATGGCCCGCACGGTTTCGGCCGGGGACCAGACTTGCCGGGTCTTGCCGGTGTCGTCGGTCACGGTCTCGACGCTGCCGCCAAAACCGATCGGATAGACCACCTCAGGTCGCTCGAACTCCCACGGGTTGCCGAAATCCAGCCAATGTTCCGTCTGTTCCTGCTGCCAGCCATCCACCATCGCCTGGCGGAACAGGCCGTGCTCATAACGAATACCGTAGCCATGGCCGGCGATGCCCAGGGTCGACATGCTTTCCATGAAGCACGCCGCCAAGCGCCCCAGGCCACCGTTGCCCAGCGCCGCATCGGGCTCCAGCAGGCGGATGCGCTCCAGATCCACGCCCAGCTCGGTCAGGGCCTCACGCGCGGTGTCCAGCAGACCAAGGTTGCTCAGGCTGTCGTAGAGCAAGCGGCCGATGAGGAATTCCAGGGAGAGGTAATAGACCCGCTTCTGGCCCTTGCGATAGATCTGCCGCGTATGGTCCATCCAGTGGTCGACCATGTGGTCGCGGGCGGCAAGGGCAATGGCTTCGAACCAGTCATGATCAAACGCGTGATCCGGGTCCTTGCCGACGGCGTAAGTGAGTTTGGTCAATACGGCATCGCGAAATGCAGCCACTTCGGCTTCGCGAACAAGTGGTTCTTGAGTCATTGATGAAGACCTCGAACGAGCAGGGAATTGTCTGAGCCTAGTCGGTCTGACAGACGGCACAGGCGCAGGTTCGGTGGTTTTTCCTCCCGTGCCGGAGAATCGCCGCCAGAGAATTGCCGGATGGGCGAATGAATGCAGGGGCCGTGCCGGTCTGGGAGCGCCTCGTCTCGAATGAAAAAAACCGGCAGATGGTCGTTCAAAATTTCACCAGTCCCGGTATGATCGCGCGCCCTGATACACGCCGGTACACCCTCATGATGAAGCCCAACCTGATCGCCGCCGCGGAGATCGACCGACTCGATACCTGGGCCAAGTATTCCGCGCCAATGTGCGGTTCCTGCGTATCGAGCTGCTGCACGCTGCCGGTGGAGGTCAAGATCAAGGACCTGATCCGGATTGGCATCGTCGACGAGTTCGAGCTCGGCGATCCGCCGAAGAACATCGCCAAACGCCTGCAAAAGGAAGGGATCGTCGAGCGCTACAACCAGAAATCGGAAATCTTCACGCTCCAGCGCATGAGCAACAACGATTGCCTTTATCTGGACCGCAAGAGCCGCCTGTGCACCATTTATGACAAGCGCCCGGACACTTGCCGCAACCATCCGCGGATCGGGCCACGGCCAGGTTACTGCGCGTACAAGCCCAAGGAAGTGGAGCGCGAGCGTAATCCGCGGACGCTGGATCGGTTTTGATCCGCTGACGTTTCAGCGGTGCCTGGGCTGACGCTATCGCGAGCAAGCTCGCTCCCACCTGGACAGCGCTGAACCCTGTGGGAGCGAGCTTGCTCGCGATGAGGCCCGAAAGGCGCTAAAAAATCACAGGCATAAAAAAACGCCCCCGATCTCGCGACCGGGGGCGTTTTTCATTCAGCCGAGGCTAAAAGATCAGTTCTTGGCTTTCTTGGCAGCGCGGGTACGCTCGCCTTCGTCCAGGATCTTCTTGCGCAGGCGAATCGACTTCGGCGTCACTTCGCACAGCTCGTCGTCCTGGATGAATTCCAGGGCCTGTTCCAGGGTGAAGCGAACAGGTGGAACCAGGGCGATGGTTTCGTCTTTACCCGAAGCACGCATGTTGTCGAGCTTCTTGCCCTTGGTAGGGTTGACGCCCAGGTCGTTGTCACGGCTGTTCAGGCCAACGATCTGGCCGTTGTAGATTTCCTGGCCGTGTTCGACGAACAGCTTGCCACGCGCCTGGAGGGTTTCCAGGGAGTAGGTCAGCGCCTTGCCGGTTTCTACCGAGACCAGTACACCGTTCTGACGGCCGGACATGTGGCCGGACTTCATGGTGTCGTAGCGGTCGAAGATCGAGGTCAGGATGCCAGCACCGTTGGTCAGGGTCAGGAACTGGTTACGGAAACCGATCAGGCCACGAGCAGGGATGTTGTATTCCAGGCGTACACGGCCCTTGCCATCCGGGGACATGTTGGTCAGGTCGCCCTTACGCAGGCCCATTTCTTCCATGACCTTGCCCTGGGATTCTTCAGGGATGTCGATGGTGACGTTCTCGAACGGCTCCTGCTTGGTGCCGTTGACTTCGCGGATGATCACTTCAGGACGGCCCACGGCCATTTCGAAGCCTTCGCGACGCATGGTTTCGATCAGTACCGACAGGTGCAGCTCACCACGACCGGAAACCTTGAACTTGTCGGCCGAGTCGCCTTCTTCAACGCGCAGTGCCACGTTGTAGAGCAGCTCCTTGTCCAGACGCTCCTTGATGTTACGGCTGGTCACGAACTTGCCTTCCTTACCGCAGAATGGCGAGTCGTTGACCTGGAAGGTCATGGAAACGGTTGGCTCGTCGACGGTCAGCGGCTTCATCGCTTCGACAGCGGTCGGGTCGCACAGGGTGTCGGAGATGAACAGCTCTTCGAAGCCGCTGATGCAGACGATGTCGCCGGCGGCTGCTTCTTCGACGTCCACACGGTGCAGGCCGTGGTGGCCCATCAGCTTCAGGATACGGCCGTTGCGCTTCTTGCCTTCGGTGTCGATGGCGACGACCGGGGTGTTCGGCTTGATACGACCGCGGGCGATACGGCCAACACCGATCACACCCAGGAAGCTGTTGTAGTCCAGGGCAGAGATCTGCATCTGGAACGGACCGTCACGGTCAACGGCAGGGGCCGGTACGTTGTCGACGATCGACTGGTACAGCGGGGTCATGTCTTCAGCCATGGCGGTGTGGTCCAGACCGGCAATGCCGTTCAGGGCCGAGGCGTAGACGACCTGGAAGTCCAGTTGTTCGTCGGTGGCACCGAGGTTGTCGAACAGGTCGAAGATCTGGTCCAGGACCCAGTCAGGACGCGCGCCCGGACGGTCGACCTTGTTGATCACGACGATTGGCTTCAGACCGGCTTCGAACGCCTTCTTGGTCACGAAGCGGGTTTGCGGCATCGGGCCGTCCTGGGCATCGACCAGCAGCAGTACGGAGTCGACCATCGACATCACGCGCTCTACTTCACCGCCGAAGTCGGCGTGGCCCGGGGTGTCCACGATGTTGATGTGGTAGCCATTCCAGTTGATGGCGGTGTTTTTCGCCAGGATGGTAATACCGCGCTCTTTTTCCTGGTCGTTGGAGTCCATCACGCGCTCGTCGTTGAGCTCGTTGCGCTCCAGGGTGCCGGATTGACGCAAGAGTTTGTCTACCAGGGTGGTCTTACCATGGTCAACGTGGGCAATGATGGCGATGTTGCGTAGATTTTCGATCACTTGTGTATCTCGATCAGAGGATTCGGTGTGCTGACAGGACGTGACAGCGATTTACGTTGAGTCCGACAAAGCCGTTACAGCTTGCCGGCGGCGTCGGGGGGCCGGTGACGCAGGCCACAGGCAAACAGCCCCGGGCACTTAGCTCGGTCGATAAACGCGCACATTGGCATGCCCCTCACTGAGCAAATGGTGGGCATGCAGGCGACTCATCACGCCTTTGTCGCAATACAGCAGGTACTGGCGAGTAGGGTCCAGTTCCTTGAAACGCGCGTTCACTGCATAGAACGGCATCGTTTGTACCTCGATGCCGGCGATCTCCAGCGGGTCGTCTTCAGCGTCATCCGGGTGACGGATGTCGATGATGATCTGACCGGCCAGCGCTTCGCCGACTTCTTCAACCTGAATGTCCTGGCCCAGCTCATCGATCACGCGATCGATCGGCACCAGCCTGGCATTTTCGAGCGCACGCTCGAGAATCGCCATGTCGAATTCTTTCTCTTCATGCTCCACCCGCCCGCGCTTGGCCGCCGTCTTCGGGTTGACCGAGATGACCCCGCAGTACTCCGGCATGTGCCGGGCGAAATCGGCGGTGCCGATCTCGATGGCCGTGTCGATGATGTCCTGCTTGTGGCTGGCGATCAGCGGGCGCAGCACGAGTTTTTCGGTGACGCAGTCGATCACCGACAGGTTCGGCAGCGTCTGGCTGGAGACCTGGGAGATCGCCTCGCCCGTGACCAGCGCATCGATGTGCAGGCGGTCGGCGATGCTCGACGCGGCACGCAACATCATACGCTTCAAAATGACGCCCATATGACTGTTGTCGACTTTACCGAGAATCTCGCCCAGCACTTCTTCGAATGGCACGCTCACAAATAGCACACGCTGGGAGCTGCCGTACTTCTTCCAGATGAAGTGCGCCACTTCCATCACGCCCAGCTCATGGGCACGTCCGCCCAGGTTGAAGAAGCAGAAATGCCCCATCAAGCCGCGACGCATGATCTGGTAGGCGGCGACCGTGGAGTCGAAACCGCCGGACATCAGCACCAGGGTCTGCTCCAGCGAACCCAGCGGGTAACCGCCAATGCTGTCGTGCTGGCTGTGGATGACGAACAGCCGCTGGTCGCGAATCTCGATGCGCACTTCGACCTGCGGGTCCTTCAATGAAATACCGGCGGCGCCGCACTGCTGGCGCAACTGGCTGCCCACGTACTTCTCCACGTCCATCGAACTGAACGGGTGCTTGCCGGCACGCTTGCAACGCACCGAGAAAATCTTGCCGGCCAGCGCATCACCGTAATGGAGCTTGCACTTGGCGAGGATGTCGTCGAAATCCCCCAGCGGGTATTCGTCCACCTGCAGGAAATGCGCGATGCCCGGCATGCAGCTCAGACGCTCGGTCATCTCCTTCAGGATCTTGGGTTCGCTGACACGGGTTTCCAGCTCGAGGTTGTCCCACACGCCATTCACCACCACAGCCGGATCCAGGTCACGGAGCACGGCACGGATGTTCTTGGCCAACTGGCGGATGAAACGCATCCGGACCGGGCGGCTCTTGATGGTGATTTCGGGGAAGACTTTTACGATTAGTTTCATGAAAACAGCGCGCGAACGGCCAGCCGAAAAAGGGGGGCGCGGATTATAGCGGAAATTGCTCAAGGTTTAACCAGTTAATGTGAAGATGGTTTTGCATGCACCAAAACAGGTCAAGCCCTCCTTAAAACGCCACTTTGCGGTGCATCATTGTCGGACAATCTGCGGTTTCTGGCTGGAAAAGCGTGGATTTGGTGCAAAAAACCCATTGCTGGGGCACTGGCATGCAAATTGCTCCCTTGTGAGGCAGGTTGCCTTGGCAGAGTATTCGCGCCGGCATCACCCATATCTTAGGGCACACCATTACCCGCCCGAAGCCACCCGGAGGACATATGTCGAAGTCGGTTCAACTCATCAAAGATCATGACGTCAAGTGGATTGATCTGCGCTTCACTGACACCAAAGGCACTCAACATCACGTGACCATGCCGGCCCGTGATGCCCTGGACGACGATTTCTTCGAAATCGGCAAGATGTTCGACGGTTCCTCCATCTCCGGCTGGAAAGGCATCGAAGCCTCCGACATGATCCTGATGCCGGACGACGAAACCGCCGTCCTGGATCCATTCACCGAAGAGCCGACCCTGATCCTGGTTTGCGACATCATCGAACCTTCGACCATGCAAGGCTATGACCGCGACCCTCGCGCCATCGCCCACCGCGCCGAGGAATACCTGAAGTCCACCGGTATCGGCGACACCGCTTTCTTCGGTCCGGAGCCTGAGTTCTTCATTTTCGACTCGGTCAAATTCAAGTCCGACATCTCCGGTTCCATGTTCAAGATCTTCTCCGAACAAGGTTCGTGGATGTCCGACCAGGACGTGGAAGGCGGCAACAAAGGCCACCGTCCAGGCGTGAAAGGCGGCTACTTCCCAGTACCACCGTTCGACTTCGACCACGAAATCCGTACCTCCATGTGCAACGCACTGGAAGAAATGGGCCAGACCGTCGAAGTTCACCACCACGAAGTGGCGACTGCCGGCCAGAACGAAATCGGCGTGAAATTCAACACGCTGGTCAAGAAGGCTGACGAAGTCCAGACCCTCAAGTATGTCGTCCACAACGTAGCCGACGCCTACGGCCGCACCGCGACCTTCATGCCCAAGCCTCTGTACGGCGACAACGGTTCGGGCATGCACGTCCACGTGTCGATCTCCAAAGACGGCAAGAACACCTTCGCTGGCGAAGGCTATGCCGGCCTGTCGGACACCGCGCTGTACTTCATCGGCGGTATCATCAAGCACGGTAAGGCTCTGAACGGCTTCACCAACCCGTCGACCAACTCCTACAAGCGTCTGGTCCCAGGCTTCGAAGCACCGGTCATGCTGGCCTACTCGGCTCGCAACCGTTCCGCCTCGATCCGTATCCCATACGTGAACAGCCCTAAAGCCCGCCGCATCGAAGCCCGCTTCCCGGATCCGGCTGCCAACCCATACCTGGCCTTCGCTGCACTGATGATGGCCGGCCTGGACGGTATCCAGAACAAGATCCACCCTGGCGATGCCGCCGACAAGAACCTGTATGACCTGCCGCCTGAAGAGGCCAAGGAAATCCCACAGGTGTGTGGCAGCCTGAAAGAAGCCCTGGAAGAGCTGGACAAGGGCCGTGCGTTCCTGACCAAGGGCGGCGTATTCAGCGACGACTTCATCGACGCTTACATCGCACTGAAAAGCGAAGAAGAAATCAAGGTTCGCACCTTTGTACACCCACTGGAATACGAGCTGTACTACAGCTGCTGATCCGGTAGCGTCGCCCCACGCGGCGTGAAATAAAAAGAGGCCTCCTTCCGGGAGGCCTTTTTTATGGGCGCAGATTACGGGCATGATGGCTGACCTCCCTCCTCCAAGACGAGACTGCCCATGACGCTGCGCTTCACGCTTGGCCTTGCCCTTTGCGCCGTGGTGCTGGCCAGCACCGCCCAAGCCGCTCCCGCCCCGGATGCTCTTACACCGCTGCTCAATGCCATAGGCGAACGCATCGCCATCGCCGATCAGGTAGCGCTGAGCAAATGGGACACGCATAAACCCGTGGAAGACCGCCAGCGCGAGCGCGAGGTCATTGCCGCCGCCGTCGCCCAGGCACCGGCCTACAAGCTCACGGCCGACACCGTGGAAGCGTTCTTCAGTGCCCAGATAGAAGCCAACAAAATGGTGCAATACATCGACCTGTCCGACTGGGCCCTGGCAGGCAAGGCACCGGACCTGCCGCGCCCCGACCTGGTGGGAGAGATCCGCCCGCAACTCGATCGACTGCAAAAGCGCCTGCTGCAACAACTGGCTGACTTCGCCCCCTACCGCACCGACCCGCAGTGCCCGCAATGGCTGGCCCGCGCCACCCACAATGACAAACAGCACCCAGTGCACCGACTCGCCCTGATCCGGGCGACCGGGGAGCTGTGTACAGCCCCAAAAGCCTGAAACACACCTCTACAGAGCCCAGCGCCGCACATGGATCGGATGGACAACGCCGATACTCTGTGGGAGCGGGCTTGCTCGCGAAAGCAGTGTGTCAGTTGACATCCACGTTGCCTGACACTGCACCTTCGCGAGCAAGCCCGCTCCCGCAAGGGTTCTACAACAACTTGGGCCATCCGCCCTCCCTGACCTATGCTGCTAACCGACATATTCAATTCTCGGTTGGTTTTATGGGGCGCGTTTTTTCAGGAATGCTGTTGTGGCTGCTGACACTGCCGGCGGTCGGGCAGATCTATAAATATACCGACGCCGAGGGCAACACCGCCTACAGCAACCAGCCGCCCCAAGGCGTACCGGCCCAGACGGTGGAACTGCCGCCGCTCAACAGCATCGAGCGCCAGCCCGCCGCCAGCCCGGACACACCGCCAGCCCCAGCGCAGAGGAATGAGCCACGCAATGCCTACGAGATGCTTGAACTGACGGACATCCCCAGCGAGGAGGCCCTGCGCGCCAACAACGGCACCTTTACCGTGGGCGTGCGGACGCAGCCAAGGCTGCAAAGCCCGCATCTGTTTCGACTGCTGGTGGACGGCCAACCCTATGGCCAGCCCACCAACGTGCCACGCCTGCAAGTGGTGAACATCGACCGGGGCGAGCACAGCCTGGCGGTGCAAGTCATCGACGGGGACAACCTCGTGCAGCAGAGCGACACCGTCACCTTCACCGTGCAGCGGGTTCACCAGCCATGATTCGCGGCTGGCTCACGTTGGGCCTGGCGCTGGTCGCGTTGCCGGGGATGGCGCAGGTCTATACCTACGTCGACGCCCAAGGCAATCGTGTCTTCACTGACCAGCCCCGCCCCGGCAATGCCCGGAAAGTCGAGCTCTCGCCCGGCAACCGAATGCCCACGCCCCCCAAGGGCACGCCCGCGATGCCCGCCAAAGAAGCCTCGCCCGAGCCGCTGTTTCATTACGAAATGCTCCGCCTGCTGATCCCCGAGCCGGACGCCACGATACGCAGCACTGAAGGGGCGCTAATCGTCAGCGTCACCAGCGAACCCGGCTTGAAGAAAGGCCATCGCTACCGCCTGCTGCTCGACGGCCAGCCCACCGGGGCCGCGGGTACGAGCCCGGTGTTCGCCCTGGACAATGTCGATCGCGGCACCCATCACCTGGCGGTAGAGATCCTCGACGAGCAAGACCGCATCCTCGAACGCACGGCCAACCAGCCTTTCCACATGCAGCGCATGTCCCTGGCGCAAAAGCGCCGCATCAAGCCGTGCGTCATGGCCGACTATGGTCAACGCCCGGAATGCCCGCTCGCCGAAAAACCCGAAGAAGAAAGCAACATCCTGCCGTTCTTCTAACCTCGTTCAGGTTGACGCACTATATTGGTGCATCAATCTGCCCGCTTCCCGGATTCCAGCCCATTTTGGTTCGAAAGTACCCGTAGAAGCTGGCAGAACGCCACGCAAGAGGGCGCAAAAAGGCCTCTTTAGGGCTCTAAACGCTTCTTTTCAGAGCCTTGGTTTGGTTTTTGCATTTTCCTCGTACCGGCGCGTCATACGCGTGCCTGCTACGCTCCAAAAGAGGTCCCGATGACCATCAGCGATGCACTACACCGCTTGCTACTCGACAACCTCACCACCGCGACCATCCTGCTCGACGCCGAATTGCGCCTCGAGTACATGAACCCGGCGGCGGAAATGCTGCTGGCTGTCAGCGGCCAGCGCAGCCATGGGCAGTTCATCAGCGAGTTGTTCACCGAATCGGCCGAAGCGCTCAATTCCCTGCGCCAGGCGGTGGAGCAGGCACACCCGTTCACCAAGCGCGAGGCAATGCTGACCGCACTGACCGGCCAGACCCTGACCGTGGACTACGCGGTCACCCCGATCCTGAATAACGGCGCCACCCTGTTGCTGCTGGAAGTCCATCCCCGTGATCGCCTGCTGCGCATCACCAAGGAAGAGGCCCAGTTATCCAAGCAGGAAACCAGCAAGATGCTGGTGCGCGGCCTCGCCCACGAGATCAAGAACCCTCTCGGCGGCATTCGTGGCGCCGCGCAATTGCTGGCCCGGGAACTGCCGGAAGAAAGCCTCAAGGACTACACCAACGTCATCATCGAGGAAGCCGACCGCCTGCGAAATCTGGTGGATCGCATGCTCGGCTCGAACAAGCTGCCGTCCCTGGCGATGTGCAACGTCCACGAAGTGCTGGAGCGCGTCAGCAGCCTGGTGGAAGCCGAAGCCCAGGGCTGCATCACTTTGGTGCGCGACTACGACCCGAGCATTCCCGACGTCCTGATCGACCGCGAGCAGATGATCCAGGCGGTGCTGAACATCGTGCGCAACGCGATGCAGGCCATCGGCAGCCAGAACGAACTGCGCCTGGGCCGCATCACCCTGCGCACCCGCGCCATGCGCCAGTTCACCATAGGCCATGTGCGCCACCGCCTGGTGACCAAGATCGAAATCATCGACAACGGCCCGGGCATCCCTGCTGAACTGCAGGAAACCATCTTCTTTCCCATGGTCAGCGGCCGCCCGGACGGTACCGGACTGGGCCTGGCCATTACCCAGAACATCATCAGTCAGCATCAGGGCTTGATCGAGTGTGAGAGCCACCCCGGCCACACCACCTTCTCGATCTTCCTGCCACTGGAACAAGGAGCCACATCGACATGAGCCGTAGTGAAACTGTGTGGATCGTCGATGACGACCGTTCTATCCGTTGGGTCCTGGAAAAAGCCTTGCAACAGGAAGGCATGACCACCCAGAGCTTCGACAGCGCCGACGGGGTGATGAGTCGCCTGGCGCGTCAGCAACCGGACGTCATCATCTCCGACATCCGCATGCCGGGCGCCAGTGGCCTCGACCTGTTGGCGCGCATCCGCGAACAACACCCACGGCTGCCGGTGATCATCATGACCGCCCACTCGGACCTGGACAGCGCAGTGGCGTCCTACCAGGGCGGCGCCTTCGAATACCTGCCCAAACCGTTCGACGTCGATGAAGCCGTCTCGCTGGTCAAGCGCGCCAACCAGCACGCCCAGGAGCAGCAAGGCCTGGAAGAGGTGCCGGCCCTGGCCCGTACCCCGGAAATCATCGGCGAAGCACCGGCGATGCAGGAAGTGTTTCGCGCCATCGGGCGCCTGAGCCACTCCAACATCACCGTGTTGATCAACGGCGAATCCGGTACCGGTAAAGAACTGGTGGCCCACGCACTGCACCGCCACAGCCCACGGGCCGCGTCGCCGTTCATTGCCTTGAACATGGCGGCGATTCCCAAGGACCTGATGGAATCGGAGCTGTTCGGCCACGAGAAAGGCGCGTTCACCGGCGCGGCCAATCTGCGGCGCGGGCGCTTCGAGCAGGCCGACGGCGGCACCTTGTTCCTCGATGAAATCGGCGACATGCCGGCCGACACCCAGACTCGCCTGCTGCGGGTGCTGGCCGATGGCGAGTTCTATCGGGTGGGCGGGCATACGCCGGTCAAGGTGGACGTGCGCATCATCGCCGCGACCCACCAGAACCTGGAAACCCTGGTCCACGCCGGCAAGTTCCGCGAAGACCTGTTCCACCGCCTGAATGTGATTCGCATCCATATCCCGCGCCTGGCGGACCGTCGCGAAGACATCCCGACACTGGCCCGGCACTTCCTCAGCCGCGCCGCCCAGGAGCTGGCGGTGGAGCCCAAGCTGCTCAAGAGCGAAACCGAGGAATACCTCAAGAACCTGCCGTGGCCCGGCAACGTGCGCCAGCTGGAGAACACCTGCCGCTGGATCACGGTCATGGCGTCCGGTCGCGAAGTGCATATCAGCGACCTGCCACCGGAACTGTTGAGCCTGCCACAAGATTCGGCCCCGGTGACCAACTGGGAACAGGCCTTGCGCCAATGGGCAGACCAGGCCCTGGCCCGCGGTCAGTCCAACCTGCTGGACAGCGCCGTCCCGAGTTTCGAACGCATCATGATCGAAACCGCCCTCAAGCACACCGCCGGCCGCCGCCGCGACGCCGCGGTACTGCTGGGCTGGGGCCGCAACACCCTGACCCGCAAGATCAAGGAACTGGGGATGAAGGTTGATGGCGGGGATGATGATGAAGGGGATGAGGGCTGAGCAGCCTTAGCCCAGCTTAAAACCCCATGTGGGAGCGGGCTTGCTCGCGAAAGCGGTATATCAGCCAATTAAATGCTGGCTGACATGAGCTGGTCTAATAGCACCGGACACCTCAATGGGTGAAACTACACTCATTGAGGAATATTCCATGACTAAGAAGTACAGAAAATTCGACGCCGAGTTCAAGCTGAAGGTCTGCAAGATGGTTGTTGATCAAGGTCTGAGCGTGAACTCGGTTTGTACCGATTTAGGCCTGAGCGATACCGCCGTGCGCCGCTGGGTTCAGCAGTATCAAACCGAGCAGTCGGGCGGTACGGGGATTGGCAAACCATTGACCAGCGACCAGCAGCGTATTCGCCAGCTTGAACAGCAAGTCCGCGAACTGAAGACGGATAATGACATATTAAAAAAAGCTACGGCCTTCTTTGCCCGCGAGTTGAAGTGATCCACCAGTTGGTTCACCAAGTCCAATGCAAGGCCTACCCGGTGGCGCGTATCTGCCGGGTGTTGCGGATCAGTCGTTCGGGGTTTTACGAAGCTCGTCAGCGGCGTTTGAAGCCAAAACCTGTGTGCTCGGTTTCCGCTCAGCTCAAGGCTGCCTTCGTGTCCAATGAACACTGTTATGGCAGCCGTCGTTTGGTGAAAGCGCTGCGTGACACTGGCGTCTCCGTTGGACGGAACAAGGTCCGCCGCCTGATGAAACAACAGGATTTGCGTCCGATTTGGAAGCGCAAGTTCGTTCATACCACTGACAGCAATCACAATTTTCCGGTGGCTGAGAACCTGCTCAATCGCCAGTTCAATCCCGAGCGCATCAACCAGTCGTGGGTCGCTGACATCACCTACATCCGTACCCGCAGCGGCTGGCTGTACCTGGCGGCCGTCATGGACCTGTACTCACGCAAAATCGTGGGCTGGGCCATGGCACCCCACATGCGAGCAGAGTTGGTATGCAGTGCGATGCAACTGGCCATCGCGCAGAGACAACCTGAACCGGGCTTGATCGCTCATTCGGATCGAGGCAGCCAGTATGCCGGTACGGATTACCAGAACTTGCTGACGCGACATGGAATGCGTTGCAGCATGAGTCGCAAGGGCAACTGCTGGGACAATGCGGTCATGGAGCGCTTCTTCTTGAATCTGAAGATGGAGCGTGTTTGGCGCAAGGATTACGCCAACCATGGCGAAGCGATCAAAGACATCACGGACTACATCGTGCGGTTCTATAACGGAAGGCGAATCCATTCATCCTTGGGCTATTTGCCGCCCAATCAGTATGAGCGGCAAGCAGCCTGAAAAACACCGATTGAGGTGTCCGGAAAAAATTGACCACCTCAACATGCCGCCTTCGCGGGCAAGCCCGCTCCCACAAGTCACGCTGCAGCGCCTGTCGCATGAGCTCGCCGGTTGAAATCCTTCAGTTGCGTGCACCACACCAATGCACCACGAACCGCAACTGCGCGCGTCATACCAGCCCAGGCCGATCGATTCACCTCGAAAAAACCCGCCAAAAAAAAGCAAAAGCCCCGGAATACGGGGCTTTGCGTCTCATCAGCAGTTTTTTTGTGACAAACCATTAAAGCTGGCACGCGCCCTGCAATAACTTCATCACTACCCAGTTTCGGGGACCTTGGTACAGGCAGGCCGGGGATTCCCCATTTTCTACCGGGCTCGATGAGCCCACCGTTTTGGGGGCCTTGATACAGGCAGGTCAAGGTTTCCCTTCTTTACACCCTGGGCTGACGCTTGCAGTCGCCCTCCCGTTTTGGGGACCCTGGTACAGGCAGGCCGGGGATTCCCTCTTTTATTGCTCCTGGAGACGGACCTCCAGCCGCCAGCGATCATCCACTTCGCCGCCGGCCCACTCCCCGCGCAACGGTCGCGCCGCCACCAACGTCAGCAACAAGCCCTTGTCGCTCAAGCGCACCCGCCAGTTCACATCCTTGCCATTGAGCTTGAGCTGGCCATTCTGCGACCTTCCCTCGGCTTCGAACAGCAGCGCTACCGAACCGTCGATGACTTCGCCGTGCAGTTTCGGCTCACTGTCGAACCAGGCCACCAACGCCCCCTCGCTCACCTCGATTCGTTGCAGCACATTCGGCTCGGGCGTGGTCAGGCGCCCGATCATCAGCCCGACCATCATGCCGAAAATCGCCAGGGAACCCATCACCCGAGGCATTAGCTTCGAACGTCGATCGGTTTGCGGCGTAGAATGCTGCTCATCTTTATCTGCGGAGCCGTGCATGTTTCACGTCATCCTTTTTCAACCGGAAATTCCGCCGAATACCGGCAATGTCATCAGGCTGTGCGCCAACAGTGGCTGCCACCTGCATCTGATCGAACCGCTGGGCTTCGAAATGGACGACAAGCGCCTGCGCCGCGCCGGCCTCGACTACCACGAGTATGCCACCTTGCAGCGCCACGCCGACCTTGCCAGTTGTCTGGAAAGCCTGGGGCATCCACGCCTGTTCGCCTTCACCACCAAGGGGTCGCGGCCCTTCCATGACGCCCGGTTCGTGGCCGGCGATGCCTTCCTGTTCGGGCCCGAAAGCCGTGGCCTGCCCGCCGACGTGCTCGACGCCCTGCCATCGGACCAACGCCTGCGCCTGCCGATGCGCGAAGGCTGTCGCAGCCTGAACCTGTCCAACACCGTGGCGGTGGCGGTCTATGAGGCTTGGCGGCAGAATGGCTTTCAATAGCCCCCATAAAAAATGTGGGAGCGGGCTTGCTCGCGAAAGCGGAGTGTCAGGCAACATTGATGTCAACTGACACACTGCTTTCGCGAGCAAGCCCGCTCCCACATTGGACTTGCGTCGACCGACTTACTGAACGGTCGCGCCTTCTTGCTGCATGCGCTGCAGTTCTTGCGCGTACAGGGCATCGAAGTTCACCGGTGCCAGCATCAGGGCCGGGAACGAACCGCGAGTCACCAGGCTGTCCAGGGTTTCACGGGCGTACGGGAACAGGATGTTCGGGCAGAACGCGCCCAGGGTGTGGCTCATGGACGCTGCATCGAGGTTCTTGATCAGGAAGATCCCGGCCTGTTGCACTTCGGCGATGAACGCCACTTCTTCACCGTTCTTCACGGTCACCGACAGGGTCAGCACCACTTCATGGAAGTCGTCTTCCAGGGCTTTCTGACGGGTGTTCAGGTCCAGGCCGACGCTCGGTTCCCACTGCTGGCGAAAGATCGCCGGGCTTTTCGGGGCTTCAAAGGACAGGTCGCGGACATAAATGCGCTGCAAGGAGAATTGCGGTGCGGCTTCTTCTTCGCTGGCAGCTGTGTTTTGTTGGTCAGTCATCGCAGATCCTTCTTACTTTCAGGTTCTTGAGTAGGGAATTCAGGCCTTGAGCATCGCGTCGAGCTTGCCGGCGCGCTCCAGGGCGAACAGATCATCACAACCGCCCACGTGGGTGCTGCCGATCCAGATCTGCGGGACGGACGTACGCCCAGCCTTCCGGGACATTTCGGCGCGCAGTTGCGGCTTGCCGTCGACCTTGATCTCTTCGAACGCCACCCCTTTGTTCTGGAGCAGGAACTTGGCTCGCGAGCAATAAGGGCAGTAATCGCTGGAATAGACAACGACGTGGGTCATCTCACTTCACCAGGGGCAGGTTGTCGGCTTTCCAGCTGGCCACGCCGCCGGAGAGCTTGGCGGCGGTGAAGCCGGACTTCATCAGTTCACGGGCATGGGTGCCGGCGTGCTGGCCCTGGGCATCGACCAGGATGATGGTCTTGGCCTTGTGTTTTTCCAGCTCGCCGATACGTGCGATCAGTTTGTCCTGGGGGATGTTCACCGCCCCGACAATGTGACCGGTGGCGTATTCCTTGCTCGGACGGATATCCACCACCACGCCGGCATCCTTGTTGACCAGCGCGGTCAGCTCGCCAGTGCTCAGGCTGCGCCCGCCGCCCTGCATCGTGTGGGCCACCAGCAATGCCAGCAGTACGACGAAGATACCGACGAGAATGTAGTGGTTAGTGGCAAATTCAATCAGGTGAGCAACCATCGAAGGAGGTTCCAGGGCGTTAAAATGTCGGCCAGTATACACAGCACGCAAGGCCGGCCAAACCCCGCCCGGCGGTGACGCCACCGGAACTTACCTTTAAACTGCTCGTCCCTTTTGCATCGTCTTCTTTTAACCGCCACGAGTGGATTCCATGACTACCACGCCTAAACCTTTGGTCCTGATGATTCTCGACGGCTTCGGTCACAGTGACAGCCACGAATCCAACGCCGTGTATTCGGCCAAAAAGCCTGTCCTGGACCGTCTGTGGGCCACCGTGCCGAACGGCCTGATTTCCGGCAGCGGCATGGACGTCGGCCTGCCGGACGGGCAGATGGGCAACTCCGAAGTCGGCCACATGAACCTCGGCGCAGGCCGCGTGGTGTATCAGGACTTCACCCGCGTGACCAAGTCGATTCGCGACGGCGAGTTCTTCGAGAACCCGACCATCTGCGCGGCCGTGGATAAAGCCGTGGCCGCCGGCAAGGCCGTACACTTCATGGGCCTGCTGTCGGACGGTGGCGTGCACAGCCACCAGGACCACCTGGTGGCCATGGCCGAACTGGCCTTCAAGCGCGGCGCCGAGAAGATCTACCTGCACGCATTCCTCGATGGCCGCGACACCCCGCCGAAAAGCGCCGCCTCCTCGATCGAACTGCTGGACGCCACCTTCCAGGCCCTGGGCAAGGGCCGCATCGCCAGCCTCGTCGGCCGCTACTACGCCATGGACCGCGACAACCGTTGGGACCGCGTCTCCCAGGCCTACAACCTGATCGTCGACGGCCAGGCCGAGTTCAGCGCCGCCACCGCCCAGGAAGGCCTGAATGCCGCCTACGAGCGCGGCGAGAGCGACGAGTTCGTCAAGGCCACCACCATCGGTGAACCGGTCAAGGTCGAAGACGGCGACGCCGTGGTGTTCATGAACTTCCGTGCCGACCGGGCTCGCGAGCTGACCCGCGTGTTTGTCGAAGACGACTTCAAGGAATTCGAACGCGCCCGCCAGCCAAAACTGGCCGGCTTCGTGATGCTGACCCAATATGCCGCCAGCATCCCGGCCCCGTCGGCCTTCGCCGCCGGCAGCCTGGAAAACGTGCTCGGCGACTACCTGGCGAAAAACGGCAAGACCCAGCTGCGCATCGCCGAAACCGAGAAGTACGCCCACGTGACGTTCTTTTTCTCGGGCGGGCGCGAAGAGCCCTTCCCGGGCGAAGAACGCATCCTGATCCCCTCGCCGAAAGTCGCCACCTACGACCTGCAGCCGGAGATGAGCGCCCCCGAAGTGACCGACCGCATCGTCGATGCCATTGAAAACCAGCGTTACGACGTGATCGTGGTCAACTACGCCAACGGCGACATGGTCGGCCACAGCGGCGTGTTCGAGGCGGCGGTCAAGGCCGTGGAATGCCTGGACACCTGCGTGGGTCGCATCGTCGAGGCCCTGGAAAAGGTCGGCGGCGAAGCACTGATCACCGCCGACCACGGCAACGTCGAACAGATGTCCGACGAATCCACCGGCCAGGCCCACACGGCCCACACCACTGAGCCGGTGCCGTTCATCTATGTCGGCAAGCGTGACCTCAAGGTCCGCGAAGGCGGCGTGCTGGCTGACGTGGCACCGACCATGCTGATGCTGCTGGGCATGGAAAAACCGGCGGAGATGACCGGGACTTCGATTCTGGTGTGACGACACGTAGTCACGGAGCATTGGCTTGTTGTGGCGAGGGAGCTTGCTCCCGCCCGATGGCGCAGCCATCGCAGGGGCCCTGGCTTGCTCAACTGTCGAGGGGCTGCTTCGCAGCCCAGCGGGAGCAAGCTCCCTCGCCACGGCAGGCTGGCGGCTTTCAGTGTTTTGCCGGCCAGTTATCACACAGCCCCAAATGGGCGTTTTTTTTGCCGCGTGGGGCGGGCATACTAGGCCGTCCCTTTCCCTGGTATCACCCGCCTCTATGCTTCGCGTCCTGATAGCCCTCGTTCTGACCTGCCTGCTCCAACCGGCCTTTGCCGACGAGCGCGCGCAAACCCAACAACAGTTGGAGGCCACGCGCCAGGACATTGCCGAGCTGAAGAAACTGCTGGGCAAGCTGCAGGAAGAGAAATCCAGCGTCCAGAAAGACCTGCGCGGCACCGAGACCGAGATGGGCAAGCTGGAGAAGCAGGTGGACGCCCTGCAGAAAGAGCTGAAGAAAAGCGAATCCGAGCTGCAGCGACTCGATGGTGAGAAAAAAAAACTCCAGAGCGCGCGCACTGAACAGCAACACCTGATCGCCATCCAGGCCCGCGCCGCCTACCAGAACGGCCGCCAGGAGTACCTCAAGCTGCTGCTCAACCAGCAGAACCCCGAGAAATTCGCCCGCACGCTCACCTATTACGATTACCTGAGCCAGGCCCGCCTGGAGCAACTGAAGAACTTCAACGAAACCCTGCGCCAGCTCGCCAACGTCGAGAAGGACATCGAATTGCAGCAGGCCCAGTTGCTGGTACAGAAAAGCAGCCTCGACAGCCAGCGCGATGAACTCGACAAGGTTCGCAAGGAACGCCAGGTGGCCCTGGCCAAGCTCAATGACGATGTGAAGGCCCGCGACAGCAAGCTCAAGGCCCGTGAACAAGACCAGGCCGAGCTGGCAAACGTACTCAAGACCATCGAGGAAACCCTGGCCCGCCAGGCGCGAGAGGCAGAGCAAGCGCGGCAGCAAGCGCTGATCGCCCAGCAGGAAGCCGAAAAAAAGCGCTTGCGTGAGGCCGAGGCGGACTCGGACGAGGCGCCCCGCAAGGCGACCAAATCCAGCCCCGGCGCGCTGGTTTCCAGTGACGGTGAAACCTTCGGCGGCGCATTTGCTTCGGCGCGCGGCAAACTTCCATGGCCGGTCAATGGTCGATTACTGGCACGCTTTGGTGAAACCCGTGGCGACGACACCCGCACCAAGTGGGATGGGGTGATGATCAGCGCTTCCGCCGGCAGCCAGGTGCACGCCGTGCATGGCGGGCGCGTGGTGTTCGCCGATTGGCTGCGCGGCGCCGGCCTGCTGGTGATCCTGGATCACGGCAACGGGTACCTGAGTCTGTATGGCCACAACCAGACGCTGCTCAAGTCGGCGGGGGATGTGGTCAAGGCCGGCGAGTCCATCTCCACGGTCGGCAACAGTGGTGGGCAGGATACGCCAGCCCTGTATTTCGCTATTCGTCAGCAGGGTCGCCCCAGTGACCCGGCCCAATGGTGTCGTGCGCAAGGATAAGCGCACCCATCCACTTAAGGAGTTCGTTCGACATGCTGCATTTGTCCCGTCTCACCTCGCTGGCCCTGACGATCGCCCTCGTGATCGGCGCGCCCCTGGCTTTCGCCGCTGAACCGGCCCCCTCGGCCCCCGCCACCACGGCGGCGACCACCAAGGCGCCGTTGCCGCTGGACGAGCTGCGCACGTTTGCCGAAGTCATGGACCGGATCAAGGCGGCCTATGTCGAGCCGGTGGACGACAAGATGCTGCTGGAGAACGCCATCAAGGGCATGCTCAGCAACCTTGACCCGCACTCGGCCTACCTGGGGCCGGAAGATTTTGCCGAGCTGCAGGAAAGCACCAGCGGCGAGTTCGGCGGCCTGGGCATCGAGGTCGGCAGCGAAGACGGCTTCGTCAAAGTGGTCTCGCCAATCGACGACACGCCCGCCTCCAAGGCTGGCATCCAGGCGGGCGACTTCATCGTCAAGATCAACGGCCAGCCGACCCGCGGCCAGAGCATGACCGAAGCCGTGGACAAAATGCGCGGCAAGATCGGCCAGAAGATCACCCTGACCCTGGTGCGCGACGGCGGCACGCCGTTCGACGTGACCCTCACGCGGGCGGTCATCCAGGTCAAGAGCGTGAAGAGCCAGTTGCTGGAGTCGGGCTACGGCTATATCCGTATCACCCAGTTCCAGGTCAAGACCGGCGAAGAAGTCGCCAAGGCCCTGGCCAAGCTGCGCAAGGACAACGGCAAGAAACTCAACGGCCTGGTCCTGGACCTGCGCAACAACCCCGGCGGCGTGCTGCAATCGGCGGTGGAAGTGGTGGATCACTTCATCACCAAGGGCCTGATCGTCTACACCAAGGGCCGCATCGCCAACTCCGAGCTGCGCTTCTCGGCCACCGGCAACGACCTGAGCGACGCCGTGCCACTGGTGGTGTTGATCAACGGCGGCAGCGCCTCGGCGTCGGAGATCGTCGCCGGTGCCCTGCAGGACCAGAAACGCGGCGTGGTCATGGGCACCACCAGTTTCGGCAAGGGCTCGGTGCAGACCGTGCTGCCACTGAACAATGATCGCGCCCTGAAGATCACCACCGCGCTGTACTTCACCCCCAACGGCCGCTCCATCCAGGCCCAGGGCATCGTTCCGGACATCGAGGTGCGCAAGGCCAAGATCACCAACGAGCAGGACAGCGAATACTTCAAGGAAGCCGACCTGCAAGGCCACCTGGGCAACGGCAACGGTGGCGCCGACAAACCGACCGGCTCCGGTGCCAAGGCCAAGCCGATGCCGCAGGATGACGATTATCAGTTGGCCCAGGCCCTGAGCCTGCTCAAAGGACTGAACATCACCTCCGGCCGCTGAGATGCGCCGGCGCTTGATCCTCGGCCTGGTGTGCTGCCTGGCGAGCGCGGCCTTTGCCGCGCCCGCCACGCCCGTCGCTTCACCGCACAAGGCCTACCTGAGCCTGATCATCGACGACCTGGGGCAGAACCTGCCCCGGGATCGCCAGGTACTGGCACTCCCCGGCCCTGTCACCGCCGCGATCATGCCCGACACGCCCCATGCCGCCGAATTCGCCCGAGAAGCCCATCGCGCCGGCAAGCTCGTGATGTTGCACATGCCCATGGACCCCGCCACCGGGCCGTTCGCCTGGCATCCGGACCTGCCCATCGAAGAACTCGGCAAACGCCTCGACGCCGCCTTCGCGGCCGTGCCCTACACCAGCGGGATCAACAACCACATGGGCAGCCGCATGACCGCCCAACCCCAGGCCATGGCGTGGCTGATGGCGAACCTGCAGCAGCGGCACAAGTTTTTCGTCGACAGCCGCACCAGCGCCCAGACCGTCGCGGCCGCCGAGGCGCAGAAAATCGGCCTGGCCAGTGTGTCGCGGGATGTGTTCCTCGACGACGAGCGCACGGAAGCCGCCATCGCCCACCAGCTCCAGACCGCCATCGACCTGGCCCGACGCCAGGGCTCGGCGGTGATGATCGGCCATCCCTACCCGCAGACCCTGGCCGTGCTCGAACGCGAACTGCCCCGGCTCAAAGGCCAAGGCATCGAATGGATCGACATCAAGTCGATGATCAGCCTGCGCAGCAACCGGGCGATGGCCGGGCATGGGAAGGATGGGCTCTACCGATAGCGGTAGCCGCGACGCCGCCATCGCGAGCAAGCTCGCTCCCACAACGGTTCTGCATCGGGCACAAGATTGGCGTTCACAGCAGACCCCCTATGGGAGCGAGCTTGCTCGCGATGACGGCGACACATTCAACATCTCTACAAGCTGACCCACCGCTTTCGCGAGCAAGCCCGCTCCCACAGGTTTGTTCCAGCGGTCAGAGATACCGTGCCATGATCGCGTCGACCGCTCCTTCCCGGCGCAACTCATCCAGGGCTTTCTGTAGCCGCGCGACCACCTCGTCAGGCACGTTCTTGTTCAACGCCAGGTACAGCTCGGCGCTGTTGAAACGCAGCACCGTCTTGAGGTCGCTCACACCTTCCTGGCGGGCCAGGTAGCGGCCGGCCGGGTCGCCGGTGGCCCACAGGTCGATCTGACCGTTGACCAGCTTCCTCGCGTTGTCCTGGTCACGCAGCACCACAATGGGATTCAGCCCCTGCTTGCACAGGGTTTCGGCAATGGCGTCGCCCTTGTAGGCGCCGATCCGGTATTTGCGCGCCTGCTCCAAGGAGTCGAGGGCAATCGTGCTGTCCGCCTTGGCGAGCATGATCCAGTCGTCCGGGCCGATGGGGCCGACCCATTTGAACAGCTTTTCACGTTCCGGCAGCCGCGCCATGACGAAGACGCCGTAGCCGGGATTCTCCAGGGCGAGCTTATAGATCCGCTCCCAGGGGAAACGCAGCGTCAGGCTGTAGGTGATGTCGGCGCGTTTGAAAATCTCGCGGACGATGTCCACGGCAATGCCCTGGATGTTCTCGTCCTGAGCGAAGTTCTTGCCGTTCTTGGCCATGTTGTACGGGGGGAAGTTTTCCGTCAGCAGCACCAGCGAGGTGTCGGCGGCGCGAGCCGTGCCTGCGAGCAGCAAAGTGGCGCCGGCAAGGGCAAGAACAAGGCGTTTGAGCATGTATAGTGGCCTGTGTGGCTAATTCGTGCACTCAAGTTCGGCGCCAGTGCTCGCCAAGCTGCGTTGCCATTCCTCGCCGTAGCTGAGCTACGACTCGTCATGGCGCCTTGCCTGGCAAGTCCTGGCACTCGAACTTGAGCACCCGAATTAACCGTACAGGCCACTAGCTACCGCAATCCATGGTGTGCCCAAGAGTGCCTTGGGCCCGCCATGGTGTCCAGCGGTCAGCGAATGCAGATACCGCGCTGTGCCATGTAGGCCTTGGCCTCCGGCACCGTGTATTCGCCAAAGTGGAAGATGCTCGCCGCCAGCACCGCGCTGGCGTGGCCTTCCAGGATACCGTCGGCCAGGTGCTGAAGGTTGCCGACACCGCCGGAGGCGATCACCGGAATGCCCAGGGCATCGCTGATGGCACGGGTCACGCCCAGGTCGAAGCCGTTCTTCATGCCGTCCTGGTCCATGCTGGTCAGCAGGATCTCACCGGCTCCGAGGCCCTCCATCTTCCTGGCCCACTCAACGGCATCCAGGCCGGTAGGCTTGCGACCGCCGTGGGTGAAGATTTCCCAGCGCGGGGTTTCGCCCGGACCGGACACCTTCTTCGCGTCGATGGCGACGACGATGCACTGCGAGCCGAAATGCTGGGCCGCTTCGCCGACGAACTCCGGGTTGAACACCGCCGCCGTGTTGATGGACACCTTGTCCGCCCCGGCGTTGAGCAGGTTACGGATATCCTGCACGGTGCGCACGCCACCGCCCACGGTCAGCGGGATGAACACCTGGCTGGCCATGCGCTCGACGGTATGCAGGGTGGTGTCGCGGCCGTCGACGCTGGCGGTGATGTCGAGGAAGGTGATTTCGTCCGCACCCTGTTCGTCGTAGCGACGGGCGATTTCCACCGGGTCGCCGGCATCACGGATGTTCTCGAACTTGACGCCCTTGACCACTCGGCCGTTGTCCACGTCCAGGCAAGGGATGATGCGTTTGGCTAACGCCATGGGCTTAATCTCCGATTAAGAGTTGCAAGCTTCAAGCTTCAAGCGGCAAGAAAGCGCGGATCGCAGTCGCGCTTTAGCTTGCGGCTTGCAGCTTACCGCTTGGAGCTGGCCGCATAGCCATCACAAAAAGCTTGAGCTTCTGCCACATCCAGCGTGCCCTCATAAATCGCGCGGCCCGTGATCGCCCCGATGATGCCCGGCGCCTTGGCGTCGAGCAGTGTCTTGATGTCGCCCAGGTTGTGGATACCGCCGGAGGCGATGACCGGGATTTTCGTGGCCGCCGCCAGGGCCGCCGTGAACGGCACGTTGCAGCCCTGCATCATGCCGTCCTTGGCGATGTCGGTGTAGACGATGGCCGACACGCCGTCGGCTTCGAAACGCTTGGCCAGGTCGATCACCTGCACGGTGCTGACTTCAGCCCAACCGTCGGTGGCGACAAAACCGTCCTTGGCATCCAGGCCCACGATGACCTTGCCCGGGAACGCGCGGCAGGCTTCGGCGACGAATTCGGGCTCCTTCACGGCCTTGGTGCCGATGATCACGTAGCTCACGCCGGCCTTGACGTAGTGCTCGATGGTTTCCAGGGAGCGAATGCCGCCGCCGATCTGGATCGGCAGGTTCGGATAGCGCTTGGCAATGGCGGTCACCACTTCGCCGTTGACCGGTTGGCCTTCGAAGGCGCCGTTCAGGTCCACCAGATGCAGGCGCCGGCAGCCGCCCTCCACCCACTTGGCGGCCATGCTCACCGGGTCATCGGAGAACACCGTGGAATCTTCCATCCGGCCCTGGCGCAGACGTACGCAAGCGCCGTCCTTGAGATCGATAGCGGGGATAATCAGCATCTGGCAAACCTTCAAATACGAATATTCAGCTTGGCTCGAAAATCAGTTTTTCTCGAGCGCCCACAAGTCGCTTTCAATGCTTTCGAACCTTTCTTTAAGGTGCGCCTGCACATCGAAAATCGCCCTGTTGTAATAGTGCGGAGCAATTTCGCGGGTAAACAGCTCAAGAATTTCCGCCGCCTCGAACGAACCCAGGTCCAGTTCGAAACGCTCCTCCATGAACCGCTGGATCTTGCGGTTCGCCTCACTCTCCTGTTCAGGCGTGAGGGTGAGGATCGGCGGTTTCTTGCGCGCCATTACCAACGGCCGTCCCACGCCGCGAAGTTCTGCAACAGTTGCAGGCCGTGGGTATGGCTCTTTTCGGGGTGAAACTGCACGGCGAATCGCGAGCCGTCGGCCAGCGCCGCGGCGAAGTCGACGCCATAGTGACCGCTGCCCACCACCTGCCGGGCGTTGCCGGCCGCGATGTAGTAGCTGTGCACGAAATAAAAGCGCGCCAGGTCCGGGATGTTGTGCCACAGCGGGTGGTCCACCGTCTGCTTCACTTCGTTCCAGCCCATGTGCGGGACCTTCAGGTGCTCGCCGTCTTCATGCAGGCCCTTGCCAAAGAACTTCACCTGGCCCGGGAACAGGGAGATGCAATCGACGCCGTCGTTCTCTTCGCTGCGTTCGAGCAAGGCCTGCATGCCCACGCAGATACCGAGGAACGGACGGTCCTGGCTGACTTCGTGCACCAACTTGTCGAAGCCCAGGCGACGGATCTCGGCCATGCAATCGCGAATCGCGCCCACGCCAGGGAAGACCACCCGGTCGGCTTCGCGAATCACATCGGCGTCACTGGTGATCAGCACCTTGCCGGCACCCACGTGTTCGAGGGCCTTGGCCACCGAGTGCAGGTTGCCCATGCCGTAATCGATAACCGCGACCGTCTGCATTACAGGACGCCCTTGGTCGAAGGCATCTGCCCGGCCATGCGGTCGTCGAGCTCCACGGCCATGCGCAGCGCGCGGCCGAACGCCTTGAACACGGTCTCGATCTGGTGGTGGGTGTTGTGCCCGCGCAGGTTGTCGATGTGCAGCGTCACGTTGGCGTGGTTGACGAAACCCTGGAAGAACTCCTGGAACAGGTCGACGTCGAAGCCGCCGACGGTGGCACGGGTATACGGCACGTGCATCTGTAGGCCAGGACGGCCGGAGAAGTCGATGACCACTCGCGACAGCGCTTCATCGAGCGGGACATAGGCGTGGCCGTAGCGACGGATGCCTTTTTTGTCGCCGATGGCTTGGGTGAACGCTTGCCCCAGGGTGATACCGACGTCTTCCACCGTGTGGTGGTCGTCGATATGCAGGTCGCCCTTGCTGACGATGTCCAGGTCGATCAGCCCGTGACGGGCGATCTGGTCCAGCATGTGCTCAAGAAAAGGCACGCCGATATCAAACCGGGCCTTTCCGGTGCCATCCAGGTTGATCGAGGCTTTGATCTGGGTTTCCAGAGTGTCGCGCTCGACAGACGCCTTACGTTCGGCCATCACCAGCTCCGCAAAATCATTGGGCGAAAAAGGCAGCCATTATAGGGGCGCGAGCGGCAAACAGAAACACGGGAGGTGATATCGCTGACGGGTTGTTGCCCGTCCTGTCGGGGTTAGACATGTCCATACAAGCCATGGACGCAAATGTTTGCCATCACCCAGACACAAATGTGGGAGCGGGCTTGCCCGCGAAGAGGGTGTGTCAGTAAACATAAATGCTTCTGACCCACCGCCTTCGCGGGCAAGCCCGCTCCCACAAAGATCGACTTTACCTTGAAGGTTCAGACAACCCTCTTAGTGGAACAACACCGCCGTCTTCTGCAGGGTCACCCACACGCCCCACGCCAACGGAATGCCCACCACCAGCCAGGCGGCGAGCGCCAGCAGCTTGGTGCCTGGTGCAGCTTTCCATTCCAGCGAAGTGGTGCTGTCGGCGCACTTGTCATGGCCCAGCGCCTGTTCGGCGGCCAGCTCGGCGTCGGTCATGAAGTACTTGTCGGCGACCGGGCGAACCATCAGGTTGCACAGGAAGCCCAGCACCAGCAGGCCGGCGAGGATGTACAGGGTGATGTCGTAGGCCGCGGCACGTTCAACGCCGATGCTCAACTGATACTCACGCAGGTAGTTCACCAGCACCGGGCCCAGCACGCCGGCAGCGGCCCAGGCGGTCAACAGGCGACCATGGATCGCGCCGACCATTTGCGTACCG
Source organism: Pseudomonas sp. MS646 (assembly GCF_036693845.1). Classification (NCBI taxonomy): domain Bacteria; kingdom Pseudomonadati; phylum Pseudomonadota; class Gammaproteobacteria; order Pseudomonadales; family Pseudomonadaceae; genus Pseudomonas; species Pseudomonas sp. MS646. The sequence goes on along the minus strand of NZ_CP144763.1, from coordinate 373,141 downwards.
AACAGGTCCGCCAGGTAGGCCGGCACGGTAGCGAAACCACCGCCGTACATCGACAGGATGATGCAGAACGCCGCCACGAACAGCGCGACGTTGCCCAGGTGGCCCAGGTTCGGGATCAGCGCGTACAAGGCAAAGCCCAGGGCGAAGAACACGAAATAGGTGTTCTTGCGACCCAGGTAGTCCGAGAACGATGCCCAGAAGAACCGGCCGCCGATATTGAACAGGCTCAACAGACCGGTGAAACCGGCGGCGATGGCCGCGATCTGGGCCAGTTGGCCAGCGTCCAGTTGGCCAAACGGCAGGTCGTTGCCGAGCAGCTTGCCGCCGAACACTTCCTGCAACAGGGGCGACGCCATGCCCAGGATGCCGATACCGGCGGAGACGTTCAGGCACAGCACCAGCCATACCAGACGGAACTGAGGGGTTTTCCAGGCCACGTTCACGTGCACGTGGCGGTGGGTGATCATCGCGTTCGCGGCTTTCTTCGGAGCCGGGGTCCAGCCTTCAGGCTTCCAGCCGGTCGGCGGCACGCGGTACGACAAGGCGCCACCGATCATGAACACGAAGTAGATCGCGGCCATGACCAGGAAGCTCTGCCACACGCCCACGCCGGTTGGCGAAGCGAAATGGTTCATCAGCGCCGCGGCCAGTGGTGCACCCACCATCGCACCGCCACCAAAGCCCATGATCGCCATGCCGGTCGCCATGCCGCGCTTGTCCGGGAACCACTTGATCAGCGTGGACACGGGGGAGATGTAGCCCAGGCCCAGGCCGATACCACCGATTACCCCGGAACCGACCCACATCAGCCAGATCTGATGGGTATAGATACCCAACGCGGAAATCAGCAGGCCACCGCACCAGCACAATGCCGACACGACGCCGGCCTTGCGTGGCCCGGCGTGTTCCAGCCAGCCACCCCAGATGGCTGCCGAGCAACCCAGGAAGATGAAGAACAGGGTGTAGATCCAGCCGAGCATCGAGATCGGCCAGTCGCATTGGGACGAGAAGACTTGCGAGATGAAGCTCATGTCCGGCGCACAGGCCACCGGTTTGGTGATCCCCAGGGCCTTGGACAGTGGCAACCAGAACACCGAGAAGCCATAGGCCATGCCGATGCACAGGTGGATGGCCAGCGCGGCCGGTGGAACCAGCCAACGGTTGAAACCGGGCTTGGCGATGATGCGTTCCTTGGAGAGGAACGCAGGCTGGTCGGCAACGCCGCCGGCCGTGATGCTCGTGCTCATTGTGTATCCCCCAATTATTAGAATGGTTCACCAGCCACGCATCACCCTCAGCCTTCATTGCACGCAGGCATGGCTGTATTTTCTGGTGAAGCTCCATAGTAGTGCGACATCAAGTCGCAGAAGGACGGCGAACGGACGAAAGGTTACCACTTGCAGGTGACAGAAAAACCAAAGTGACATCACCTTTTTCATGTCATCTGTCTTATCGCGCCGATGCCAGGTTTCTGTAGGGGGCTAACCATTTATTTTTTTTCACGCCCATTCTTGAGGGGCTGGGGCGCCGGGCGCCACCCATGATCGGCCAACGCGCCGTCACTCACGGCGTTATACTCCCAGGCTAAATTTTGAACTCAACCTATAAGGATTCGCCCATGAAAGCGTTCGGCAAAATCCTGGGTCTGGTACTTCTCGGGCTGTTGCTGATCATTGTGGCCCTGGGCTTCGCCCTGACCCACCTCTTCGATCCCAACGACTACAAGGAAGAAATTCGCCAGATAGCCCGCGACAAAGCCCACATTGAGCTGACCCTCAATGGCGACATCGGCTGGAGCCTGTTTCCATGGCTGGGTCTGGAATTGCACGAAGCCAGCGTAGCGACCCTGACCAACCCGACACAACCGTTCGCCGACCTGCAGATGCTTGGCCTGTCGGTGCGGGTGATGCCACTGCTGCGCCGCGAAGTGCAGATGAGCGACGTGCGGGTCGAAGGCCTGAACCTGCGCCTGAACCGCGACAAGAACGGCCACGGCAACTGGGAAGACATCGGCAAGGCGCCTGCCACGACGACAGCGAGCGCGCCGACTCCGGCACCGACCGAACAGCCGTCGACGCCGGCCAGCACCACGCCCGAAAAACCGGCCCAGCCGACCCGCCTGGACATCGACAGCCTGACCGTGAACAACGCCCGGGTCGAGTACACCGATGAGCAGACCGGCAAGCAATTCACTGCCGAAAGCATCCAGCTGAGCACCGGCGCGGTCCACGACTCGACCAACATCCCGGTCACTCTCACCGCGTTCCTGTCCAGCAACCAGCCGGCCGTGCGCGTGCGCACCGAGGTCACCGGCGAGCTGCGTTTCGAACGCGCCCTGCAGCGCTACAAGTTCGAAGACCTGAAACTGTCCGGCGAAGTCACAGGCGACCCCTTGCAGGGCAAGACCCTGAACTTTGCCGCCCAAGGCCAACTGTTCCTCGACAAGGCAGCGAACGTTGCCGAGTGGACCGGCATCAAGTTGTCGCTCAACCAACTGCGCGCGTTGGGCGAACTGAAGGTCAACGACCTCGACAAGACCCCGCAGCTTAACGGCGGCCTGTCGATTGCCCAGTTCGACCTGGCGAAGTTCGTCGACAGCGTCGGGCAGAAACTGCCGGCCATGGCCGAAGGCAGCTTGAGCAAGGTCGAACTGGTCAGCCGTGTCGCCGGCACGCCGACCAGTGTCGAGTTCAACAATATCAACCTGAAAGTCGACGACAGCAGCTTCAGCGGCCGCATTGCCGTGGAGGATTTCGCCAAGCAATCCCTGCGTGCACAGCTCAAGGCCGACACGTTCAACGTCGACCGCTACCTGCCGCCCAAATCCGCCGAGGCCGACAGTTCCAAGGCCGCCCGCGAAGCCGAAGTCAGCAGCACCGAGGCCAGTGCCATGGCGGGCGCCGGCACCACTCCGCTGCCGAATGCACCGACCCAGGGCGCCTGGAGCAACGACCGGCTGTTTCCGGTGGAACGCCTGGGCAAGCTGGACCTCGACGCCGACCTGACCTTCGGCCAACTGACCCTCGACAAGCTGCCGATCCAGAATGCCGCACTCAAGGCCACGGGCCTGGGGGGGCTGCTGACCTTGGAGAACCTGCGTGGCGATCTGTACAACGGCAACTTCGAGGCCAAGGGCACCCTGGACGTGCGCCAGCCGACGCCACAATTGAACCTGCAAACCCGCATCAACCGGGTGCCGGCCGAGAAGATCATCGAAAGCCAGGGCAAGGCTGCGCCCGTCAAGGGGCTGGTGACGCTCAACAGCACGGTGACCGCCAGCGGCAACAGCCAGAAAGCCCTGATCGAGAGCCTCAACGGCAACGCCGGATTCGTCATCAACGATGGCGTGCTGCTCAATGCCAATCTCGAACAGCAGCTGTGCAAGGGCATCGCCACCCTCAATCGCAAGGCGCTCAGCGGCGAGCCCCGGGGCAAGGACACGCCGTTCCAGCAGCTCAACGGCAACCTGACGTTCCGCAACGGCGTGGCCAGCAACCCCGACCTGAAGGTGCGCATCCCCGGCATGACGGTCAACGGCAACGGCGATATCGACCTGCGGGTGCTGGGCATGGACTATCGCGTCGGGATCATCGTCGAAGGCGACAAGAGCGACATGCCCGACCCGGCCTGCCAGGTCAACGAGCGCTATGTCGACATCGAATGGCCGTTGCGCTGCCGTGGCCCGCTGGAACTGGGCGCCAAGGCATGCCGCCTGGACAGCGAAGGGATGGGCAAGGTCGCGGCGAAACTGGCCGGTGACCGCCTCGAAGACAAGATCGACGAAAAGCTGGGCGACAAAGTCAGCCCCGAGGTGAAAAACGCGCTCAAGGGGCTGTTCAAGCGATGACCGCCGAGCAATTTTCCAGCGCCGTGCTGGACTGGTTCGACCGCCACGGACGCCACGACCTGCCCTGGCAACAGGGCGTCACGCCGTATCGGGTGTGGGTGTCGGAGATCATGCTGCAGCAGACCCAGGTCAGCACCGTACTCGGTTACTTCGACCGCTTCATGGCCTCGCTGCCCACGGTCCAGGCCCTGGCCGCCGCGCCGGAAGATGAAGTCCTGCACCTGTGGACCGGGCTGGGCTACTACACCCGTGCGCGCAACCTGCAGAAAACCGCGAAGATCGTCGTCGACCAGTATGGCGGCGAGTTTCCCCGGGATGTGGAGAAACTGACCGAGTTGCCGGGCATCGGCCTGTCCACTGCTGGCGCCATCGCCAGTATCAGCATGGGCCTGCGCGCGCCGATCCTCGATGGCAACGTCAAGCGGGTGCTGGCGCGCTTCACCGCCCAGGAAGGTTACCCAGGCGAACCCAAGGTGGCGAAACAGCTCTGGGCCACCGCCGAGCGCTTCACGCCCCAGGACCGGGTCAACGCCTACACCCAGGCGATGATGGACCTGGGGGCCACCCTCTGCACCCGCAGCAAGCCCAGTTGCCTGCTCTGCCCACTGAAAAAGGGCTGCGAAGCGCACATGCTGGGCCTGGCAACTCGCTACCCGATACCCAAGCCACGCAAAGAGGTGCCCAAGAAACGCACCTTGATGCCGATGCTGGCCAACCATGAAGGCGCGATCCTGCTTTACCGTCGTCCTTCCACCGGCCTGTGGGGCGGCCTGTGGAGCCTGCCGGAACTCGACGACCTCGATGATTTGCAGCATTTGGCCCTGCAACACGCGCTGGAGCTGGGCAACCAGCAGCAATTGCCGAGCCTGGTGCACACTTTCAGCCATTTCCAGCTGGCCATCGAGCCCTGGCTGGTCCAGGTCCGGGAAACCGGCCATCACGTGGCCGAGGCCGACTGGCTCTGGTATAACCTCGCCACCCCGCCGCGCCTGGGCCTCGCCGCTCCGGTCAAGACCTTGCTCGAACGCGCGGCCGCCGTATTGAACGCAGGAGAGTTGCAATGACCCGCACCATCATGTGCCGCAAGTACAAAGAAGAACTCGAAGGGCTGGAACGTGCGCCGTTCCCGGGCGCCAAGGGGCAGGACATCTACGACCACGTCTCGGCCAAGGCCTGGAGCGACTGGCAAAAACACCAGACCCTGCTGATCAACGAAAAACGCCTGAACATGATGAACGCTGAAGACCGCAAGTACCTTCAGGGCGAAATGGACAAGTTCTTTTCCGGCGAAGATTACGCCAAGGCCGAAGGCTACGTACCGCCGTCCGAATAAGCTGTCCAGGCCGGGGGCGAATCGTAAGCGACGGTAATAATTAAATATTTTTTGATAACGTGCTTGACGCCCCCCTGAAAAACCCGTTTAATGCGCCCCGTTGCCCAGATAGCTCAGTCGGTAGAGCAGGGGATTGAAAATCCCCGTGTCGGCGGTTCGATTCCGTCTCTGGGCACCAAATACCGAAAACCCCGATCAAGTGATTGATCGGGGTTTTTTATTGCCTGGGGTTTCTTCCCCCCACCCAACCGACTCCGCTACATTCGACACTCGTCACTCCACCTCCCCCAACAAACGAGTCGACATGGACATCACCGGCATCCCCTTTGGCACCACCGATTGGTCAACCATCGAACCCACCGTACACAAAGGCGTTACCGGAACGGCGTATTGGCGCACCCGGCAGTTCGGGAACATCCGGGTGCGGATGGTGGAGTACACGGCGGGCTACCTGGCTGATCACTGGTGCACCAAGGGCCATATCCTGTTTTGCCTGAAAGGCGAGCTGAGCACCGAACTGGAGGACGGCCGGCAATTTGTGCTCAAGCCCGGCATGAGCTATCAGGTGGCCGATCAGGCCGAACCGCATCGTTCTTCCACCGCCCAAGGTGCCACGCTGTTCGTGGTGGATTGATTCGAAGCGAGCGCCTCGAAGCTGTAGCATGGGCAGCCTTATTTTTACGTCAGGAGCCCGGCCCATGGCATCGGTGAACAAGCAGCAAAAGCGCACTCAGCGCGCCAAGGCGAAAGCCAAGAAGAACCGCATCCAGCGTGCCGCGGCACCAAACGACTTTCTGGACCCGAACGATGAGCGCATCGACCTGGAGACGGTAGACCTGTCGGAACTGTTCGAATCCATGCGCGCCGCCGAAAAGGTCAGCCAGCAGGCCATGTGCTCGGTCTTCCTGGCGCATCCGTTGCTGGCCCTCGTCCTGGAGCAGGAGGGTGAGGAAGAAGCCACTGACTTCATCTTTACCGCGCTGATCGAATACCGGCGCCTGACCACCGGTGTCGATGAGCAAGCGGCCCTGGACTGGGTCGAAAGCCCGCAATTCCAGGCTGACTATGTCGCCGCCTCCCAGGCGCTGACGCAGCATCCTGATTAATTTCGCGCCTGGTCAATGAGAGGCTGTTCACGCCGGGTGGGCAGCCTCTTCGTCACGTATTCGCCTCTATTGGTGTGCCTACAGCTTTCTCGGATAGGTCCTACATGTCGGCGACACGTGGCCTAGCCAGTCCTCAAATCGGTCTGGCGTGACTCCCACTCTTTTCCTCCCGATCAATCAGCTTCGTCCGGCATCATCGAAACGCCGCGTGGCGCATCCTTTCGGTCCGCCCACTCCTTTGGCAGACATTCGATGAGCTCCCTTCTCCCCCAGGATGACCCGACACTGGCCCCACTGATCAGCGAGCTGGGTGACCTGATCCGGCAGGCACGACAGAAGGTGCTGCGCGCCGTTGATACCCTTCAAGTGCAAACCTGCTGGCAGATCGGCCGGCATATCGTCGAGTTCGAACAGGGCGGTGCCGAGCGGGCTGCTTATGGCGCGCGATTGCTGCCGACATTGGCCATCGAGCTTACGACGAAGTTCGGAAAAGGGTTTGATGAAAGAAATTTGCGGCACATGCGCGACTTTTATCAGACATTCCAAATTTGGAACGCAGTGCGTACCGAATTAAGCTGGACCCACTACCGCACGCTCCTGCGCGTAGAAAACGACGCAGCTCGCCAGTGGTACATGCACGAAGCCACCACACAAGGCTGGTCAACCCGGGCCCTGGAGCGTCAGATCGGTACCTTCTACTACGAACGCCTGCTGGCAAGCCGTGACCAGCCTGCGGTGAAAGAGGAAGCGGCGGCCAAGCTCAAGGAGATTGACCTGGGCCCCAGGGACATTGTCAGAGACCCTGTCGTCCTGGAGTTCCTAGGGCTGCCGAATGCCGGCACCTTGTTGGAAACCAACCTGGAACAGGCCTTGATCGACCAACTACAAGGCTTTCTCCTTGAGCTGGGCAAGGGCTTCGCCTTCGTTGCGCGCCAACAGCGCATCAGCACCGAAAGCAAGGACTTCTACCTGGACCTGGTGTTCTACAACTACCTGCTCAAGTGCTTCGTGATTGTCGACCTCAAGCGCGGTGAGCTGAGCCATCAGGACATCGGGCAAATGGACATGTACGTGCGCCTCTATGACGAGCTGAAGCGCGGGCCCGGCGACAAACCCACCGTCGGCATCATCCTCTGCGCCCAGAAGGACGAATCCGTGGTGCGCTACTCCGTCTTGCACGGCAACGAACAGCTGTTTGCCAGCCAGTATCAGCTCGTCCTTCCATCGGAAGAAGAATTGCGCCAGGCCCTGGATCGCGAGCGGGCGCGGCTTGAAGAAGCCAACCGCCAGACGGGCGATAAAAGCGGATAACCCTTTCAGAAATCCTGTGTACCATTGACGCGGATTTTTTTCCGTAACACGCCACCAAAGAGCTCTTTCCTGCATGTCATCGGCCGCACCCCACCCTTCCCTGATCCAGGCATTGCGGACCGAAACCGCCACCCTGCACATTGCCTTGGAGAAACGCCTGCCGTTTTTCTCCGAGCGCCTGGATCTCGCGCTGTATCGGCGCTTGATGGCGGCCTACTACGGTTTTTACCAGCCGCTGGAGCAACGGCTTCATGTGCTTGCGCTGATACCGACCGGGCTGGACCAATCCCTGCGTGTCAAGCTCCCGGTGCTGCGGGCGGACCTCACGGCGCTGGGCCTGGATGACGCCGCAATCGACGCCCTGCCGACTTGCCAGGCGCTTCCCCGGATCGACTCGCGCGCCGCGGCGCTGGGTGTTTCCTATGTGCTGGAAGGCGCGACCCTTGGCGGGCAGATTCTGCGGCGCCGGGTGGCTGAGCAGCTGGGGCTCGATGCTTCCAGCGGCGCGGCGTTTCTCAACGTTTATGGTGAGTTCACCGGCCGACGCTGGAAGGACTTCCTCCAATACCTGGACGACAGGAACCTTGGCCAAGCCCAAACGCTCGAAGTCACAAACGCTGCCAAGGCGACGTTTACCTATTTTGAACACTGGCTGGACAGCCAGGAGGTCCTGTTATGAACCCGGATAACCAAGAAGCCTTCGAAGAACTGCTGGCCAATTGCGCAGACGAACCGATTCGCTTCCCCGGGGCCATCCAGCCTCATGGCGTTCTGCTGATGCTGTCTGAGCCTGACTTTGTGATCCGCCAGGTCAGCGCCAACGTGCTGCAACTGATGGGCCACGACCCCGACCGGCTGCTGGGCAAGACCCTGGACGCCCTGTTCGGGCTGGAGCAGGCCGAAGCCATTCTTGTCGCCTGCCGTGCCGCTCCTGAAAGCGACAACGTGCCCGTGGCTATCGTCGTGAACCAGTTGCGCTTCGACGCCCTGGTGCATCGCCATCAAGGCGCCCTGATCGTCGAGCTGGAACAGCACCTGAGCGACTACCGCCCCGAAGGCGTCAGCGGCGAGGCCAACATGGGCCGCATGCTGCAACGCCTGCAAAGTGCGAAGACCCTTCAGGCCCTGTACGAAATCAGCGTGCGGGAAATCCAGGCGATGACCGGTTACGACCGCGTATTGATCTATCGCTTCGAAGAAGAAGGCCACGGCCAGGTGATCGCCGAAGCCAGCGCGCCGTCGATGGAGCTCTACAAAGGCCTGTTCTTCCCGGCCTCGGACATCCCCGAGCAGGCTCGCGAGCTGTACCGCACCAACTGGTTGCGCATCATCCCCCACGCCGACTATGCGCCGGTTCCTTTGGTCCCCGAGTTGCGACCCGATACCGGGGCGCCCCTGGATCTGAGCTTCGCCACGCTGCGCAGCGTCTCGCCGATCCACCGCCAATACATGAAGAACATGGGTGTGCTGTCGTCCATGAGCATCTCGCTGATGGAAGGCGAGCGCTTGTGGGGACTGATCAGTTGCGGCAACCGCGAGCCGCTGCTGGTCCCCCATGAAATGCGCATGGCCTGCCAGACCATCGGTCAAGTGCTGTCGTTGCAGATCAGTGCCATGGAAGCCCTGGAACTGACGCGCCAACGAGATGCCAAGCTTGCGAACCTGAAGGTGCTCGCCGCCGCCATGGCCGAGTCCACCCATAACGTGTTTGACGGCTTGTCCCACGAGCCCCAACGGCTGATGGGCCTGGCCGACGCCTGCGGCGTGGCGATTCTGGAGGACAACAAGCTGCACCGCCACGGCCAATGCCCGGAACCGGAGCAGATCCGCGAATTGCACAAATGGATCCTGGAAACCGGCCAGCCGGTGTTCGCCCACCACAACCTGGGCAGCATTTTTGCGCCGGCCCAGGCTTACCAGGAGGTGGCCAGCGGCGTACTGGCGATCCACCTGCCCAAACCGGTGGAAAATGGCGTGCTGTGGTTCCGCCCCGAGGTGAAGCAAACCCTCCAGTGGAGCGGCGATCCGCAAAAGCCCCTGGACCTGGAGAACAGCGAGACCGGCCTGCGCCTGCGGCCCCGGACGTCTTTCGAAATCTGGAAAGTCGAAATGGCCGGCATCAGCACCAAATGGACCCATGGCGACCTGTTCGCGGCCAATGACCTGCGGCGCTCGGCCCTGGAGAACGACCTGGCCCGCCAAGTCCACAAGGAGCGCCTGGCCGTGCAGGCTCGCGACGAACTGGTGGCGGTGGTTTCCCATGACCTGCGCAGCCCCATGACGGTCATTTCCATGCTCTGCGGCATGATGCAAAAGGCCTTCAGCTCCGATGGCTCCCACAGCTCCAAGCGCATTTCCTCGGCCATCGACACCATGCAACAAGCCACCAGCCGCATGAACGCGCTGCTGGAAGACTTGCTCGACACCTCGAAGATCGACGCCGGACGCTACACCATCAATCCCCAGCCGATCGCCGTCAGCCAGATCTTCGAAGACGCCTTCTCGCTGTTGTCGCCGCTGGCTATCGCCAAGGCCATCGACATGTCCTTCCAGGCCGAACCCGACCTGAAGATCAACGCCGATCCCGAGCGCCTGTTCCAGGTGCTGTCGAACCTGATCGGCAACGCCATCAAGTTCACGCCGCAGAAAGGCTGCGTGGGCATCAGCGCGATGTCGGTAGGCAATGAGATCGTGTTCAGTGTTCGCGACACCGGCGAAGGCATTACCGCAGAGCAGTTGCCTCACGTGTTCGACCGCTACTGGACAATCAAGGAAGGCAACCCGAACGGCACCGGCTTGGGGCTGTACATCTCCAAGGGGATTGTCCAGGCCCATGGCGGTAAACTGCACGCCGAAAGCCAGCCAGGCAAAGGCAGCGAGTTCACCTTTACCGTGCCAAAAATCGACTGAGCCGGGCATATCCCCTGACTAATTGGAAACCGAAGCCCAATGGCCTCACTGAACAAGCAGCAAAAACGCGCCAAGCGCGCCAAGGACAAAGCCAAGCAGATCCGCATGAGCGGACGTAAATCCATCCCGATGTATGGCGACCCCGCCCACGCCACCGCTCAACCGCCGGTGTATGTGCTGGAGCTGTTCGCCAAGCTGCGCGAAGCCGAGGCCGTCAGCCGTGCCGAACTGCTCGACACGCTGCTCTCCTCCCTGAGCGTGATGATCAGCGAACGTCCAGGCCTGCTCGACCTGAAAAATGCCGAAAACGAAAGCATGGCGGCCACCAACCTGGCCGCCGACATGCTGGTGGACTACCGCATGTGGGCCGACGACATGGACCGCGAGACGGCGCAACGCTGGCTCAGCACCCCGGAGTTCATCAAGGACTTCAGCGAGGCGCTGGATCGGTATCGCCAGTCGATGGAAGAACCCGCCAGCGAATAAACCGGCCGGCTATTCGTCACCGTGGTATATCCCATTGACATATCCCTCCATTATCCTATGCTTCAACTGCATCCAATGGAGGACGGCACATGGAACAAACCACCCTTTTCATGAGCAACCGCAGCCAAGCGGTCCGGCTACCCAAGGCAGTGGCGATGCCAAGCGACGTAAAGCGTGTAGACGTGATCGCCATAGGCAGAACGCGCATTATCACGCCGGCTGGCGAAGCCTGGGATAGCTGGTTCGATGGCGATAACGCCACGGCAGACTTCATGGCAGAGCGTGAACAGCCTGCCGATCAGGAGCGTGAGTCTTTCTGATGATCAAGTTCATGCTCGATACCAACGTCTGTATTTTCACCATCAAGAACAAGCCCCAGATCGTCAGAGAAGCTTTCAATCGTCATCACGGCCAGCTCTGCATCAGCGCCGTCACACTGATGGAGTTGATCTACGGCGCAGAAAAGTCATCCGCCCCAGAGAAAAATCTCGGCGTCATCGAAGGGTTCTGTGCCCGACTTGAGGTTTTACCTTTCGGTTATGACGCCGCAGCCCATACCGGCATGATCCGGGCAGAGCTGGCAAAGATTGGCAGGCCAATCGGCCCCTACGACCAGATGATTGCCGGCCATGCCCGCTCCCTCGGGTTGATCGTAGTCACCAATAATCTGAAAGAATTCGAAAGAGTCCCCGGACTGCGCATCGAGGATTGGACAGGGATGTAACTTCGGTTGCCTGAAGTTAAAAAGCTCCATCAAAACTCCTATTCAGGAAACAGCGGAACATTGGCTTCACAGCCCTGAAGTACAGGCGGATTTCGAAACAGCACGCGCCAGCTTCAGAGAGGTCCTCAAAATATTGTGGGATCTTGAGGACGCTCCCGAATAACCCGAAGTTACTTCTGATTGCGGTAACGCTCATCCGATTAACCCTTCCAACCCCCGCCCAAAGCTGGCACCATCGCGCCTTTTTTTACGCGACTCCCCCGGGATTTTTAGCGGTAGACACGGTTCAAACGGCCGTTCGGTTGTTGATGGCGCGACAGTCTGCTGCGGCGATGCGACAACCTGCCGCACATCACCGATTTACCCCCCGTAGCGCTGTTGGCGACCATTCGGACGCATGCTAGCTTGGCCGCCTCGCCACGGAAGGCAGCCAACAGCAAGGGAGCACACACCATGAGGACCGCACATGGCCCAGGCCACGCCCGCGCTTGAAATCCGCAACCTGCATAAACGCTACGGACAGTTAGAGGTGCTCAAAGGCGTCTCGCTGACCGCCCGCGACGGCGATGTGATCTCGATCCTGGGTTCCTCCGGTTCCGGCAAGTCGACATTCCTGCGTTGCATCAACCTGCTGGAAAACCCCAACCAGGGTGAAATCCTGGTGGCCGGCGAAGCGCTGAAGCTCAAGGCCGCGAAAAACGGCGAGTTGGTGGCCGCCGACGGCAAACAGATCAACCGCATGCGCAGTGAGATTGGTTTTGTGTTTCAAAACTTTAATCTCTGGCCGCACATGAGCATCCTCGACAACATCATCGAAGCCCCACGCCGGGTGCTCGGCCAGAGCAAGGCCGAGGCCATCGAAGTCGCCGAAGCCTTGTTGGCCAAGGTCGGCATTGCCGACAAGCGCCACGCCTACCCCGCCGAACTCTCCGGCGGCCAGCAACAGCGCGCCGCCATCGCCCGCACGCTGGCGATGCAACCCAAGGTGATTCTGTTCGACGAGCCGACCTCCGCCCTTGACCCGGAAATGGTCCAGGAAGTACTTAGTGTGATCCGCGCCCTGGCCGAAGAAGGCCGCACCATGCTGCTGGTGACCCACGAAATGGGTTTCGCCCGCCAGGTCTCCAGCGAAGTGGTGTTCCTTCATCAGGGCCTGGTCGAGGAGCAAGGATCGCCACAGCAGGTCTTCGAAAACCCGCTTTCGGCGCGCTGCAAACAATTCATGTCCAGCAACCGCTAACGGAGCAGTACATATGCAGATCTACAAGAAATTCCTTTTGGCCGCTGCCGCCAGCCTGGTGCTCTCGGCCAATGCCATGGCGGCCGAAAAGCTGAAGATGGGCATCGAAGCGGCCTACCCGCCGTTCAACAACAAGGACGCCAGCGGCCAGGTCGTGGGCTTCGATAAGGACATCGGCGACGCCCTGTGCGCCAAGATGAAAGTCGAGTGCGAAGTGGTCACCTCCGATTGGGACGGCATCATCCCGGCCTTGAACGCCAAGAAGTTCGACTTCCTGATCTCCTCGCTGTCGATCACCGAGGAACGCAAGCAGGCGGTGGACTTCACCGACCCGTACTACTCCAACAAGCTGCAGTTCATCGCGCCGAAAAACGTCGACTTCAAAACCGATAAGGACTCGCTCAAAGGCAAGGTCATCGGTGCACAACGGGCGACCCTGGCCGGCACCTGGCTGGAAGACGAACTGGGCAGCGACATCACCGCCAAGCTCTACGACACCCAGGAAAACGCCTACCTGGACCTGACCTCCGGACGCGTCGATGCGATCCTGGCAGACAAGTACGTCAACTATGACTGGCTGAAAACCGACGCCGGCCGCGCCTACGAATTCAAGGGCGACCCGGTGGTGGAAAGCGACAAGATCGGCATCGCCGTGCGCAAGGGTGACGACGAACTGCGCAACAAGCTGAACGCCGCGCTCAAGGAAATCGTCGCCGACGGTACCTACAAGAAAATCAACGACAAGTACTTCCCGTTCAACATCTATTGATGCTGACGTGCCTGGCCGACGCTGCTGCACCGCAGCGCCGGCCCTTTGCAAAGCCTGCCGCGATATGAACACACACCCATGATGATCGACCTCTACGGATTCGGCCCGGCGCTCGCCGCCGGCGCGCTGATGACCGTCAAACTGGCACTCTCGGCCTTGTGCCTGGGGCTGGTGCTGGGCCTGCTCGGCGCCTTGGCCAAGACCTCACCGTACAAGCCGCTGCAATGGCTTGGCGGCACTTACTCGACACTGGTCCGCGGTATTCCGGAATTGCTCTGGGTGCTGCTGATCTACTTCGGCACCGTCAACCTGATGCGTGCACTGGGCGAGTACCTGGGCAATCCCGACCTGGCCCTCGACGCCTTCGCCGCCGGCGTCATCGCCCTGGGCCTGTGCTTTGGCGCCTATGCGACGGAAGTGTTTCGCGGGGCGATCCTGGCGATTCCCAAGGGGCATCGTGAAGCCGGCGTCGCCCTGGGCCTGTCGAAATGGCGGATCTTCACCCGGTTGATCATGCCGCAGATGTGGCGCATCGCCCTGCCGGGCCTGGGCAACCTGTTCATGATCCTGATGAAGGACACCGCGCTGGTCTCGGTGATCGGGCTGGAAGAAATCATGCGCCACGCACAGATCGGCGTGACCGTGTCCAAGCAGCCATTCACCTTCTACATGGTGGCCGCGTTCATGTACCTGGGCCTGACCGTACTCGCCATGACCGGCATGCACTTGCTGGAACGACGCGCCGCGCGCGGCTTTATCAGGAGCACCCAATGAACTGGGAAGTCATCATCAAGTGGCTGCCAAAACTGGCCCAGGGCGCGACGCTGACCCTGGAACTGGTGGCCATCGCCGTGATCGCCGGGCTGTTGCTGGCCATTCCGCTGGGTATCGCCCGCTCTTCACGCCTGTGGTACGTGCGGGCGTTACCCTACGCCTACATCTTCTTTTTCCGTGGCACGCCGTTATTGGTCCAGTTGTTCCTGGTGTATTACGGCCTGGCGCAGTTCGATGCCGTGCGCAGCAGCGCGTTGTGGCCGTACCTGCGCGATCCGTTCTGGTGCGCGACGGTGACCATGACCCTGCACACCGCCGCCTACATCGCCGAGATCCTGCGTGGCGCGATCCAGGCCATTCCGCGTGGCGAGGTCGAAGCCGCCCGGGCCCTGGGCATGTCGCGGCCCAAGGCGCTGTTCTACATCATGCTGCCCCGTGCCGCGCGCATCGGCCTGCCGGCCTACAGCAACGAAGTGATCCTGATGCTCAAGGCCAGCGCCCTGGCCAGCACCGTGACCCTGCTGGAACTCACCGGCATGGCCCGTACCATCATTGCCCGGACTTACCTGCCGGTGGAGATCTTCTTCGCGGCCGGCATGTTCTACCTGTTGATGGCGTTCCTGCTGGTGCAAGGCTTCAAGCAGCTGGAGCGCTGGTTACGCGTCGATGCCTGCCAAGGACGCTGACGGCGGCGTGCTGACGGGCGAAGCGCTGCTCGCCCGTTTCACGGCGCTGGATGGGTTTCTCACCGCACACCAGGCCTTGTGGAAACCGCGGCCGTTCACCCATCTGCAGCTCCCCTGGGAAACGTCTTACCCACAGATGGCCCATTGGCTACGCCAGCGCTCCTTGGAAGCCGCCGAACACGACCATCACCAGCCCTGGCTGATCGAGCACGCGCCGGCTCCCTTTGCGGAACTGGCGGCCGCTTCCCGCACCTTGAGTTCAGTTGCCCCCCTGCCCGCACGAACGCTGGACGCACCGACCCATCGCCTCAATGTTGAGGTGCCCGGGCGTAAATGGCAGCAGATCGAAGCCTTCGCCAGCCGCTTGCGCTTTGCCAGCGAACCCATCCATTGGCTGGACTGGTGCGCCGGCAAAGGCCATCTCGGCCGCCGCCTGCTGCACGGAGAGCAACGCCTGACCTGCCTGGAATACGACCCCACGCTGGTCGATAGCGGCCAGCAGTTGAGCCAGCGTCACCACTTGCCTGCCATGCACCTGCGCCAAGACGTGCTGGCGGCAGACGCCGCCCAGGCAATCGCCCCTGAACACACACCGGTGGCCCTGCATGCCTGCGGCGACCTGCATGTGCGCTTGCTCCACTTGGCCAGCGCGGCCGGGTGTGCGCAACTGGCCATCGCCCCGTGTTGCTACAACCGCATCAGCGCCGAGCACTATCAGCCGCTGTCCGACGCGGCCAAGGGTTCCGCCCTACAGCTTTCTCTCGACGATCTCGGCCTGCCGTTGACCGAAACCGTGACCGCTGGCGCCCGGGTGCGACGGCAACGAGACCAGTCCATGGCCCGCCGCCTGGGCTTCGACCTGCTGCAACGGCAAATCCGAGGGTGCGACGACTACCTGCCAACCCCGTCCTTGCCCAGCGCCTGGCTGGAAAAATCCTTCGCCCAATACTGCATCGATCTGGCGGCCCTCAAAGACTTATCCACAGTCGGCACGCCCGATTGGGCCGCACTGGAAGCCGCGGGCCAGCAACGCCTGGCCGAAGTGCGCAACCTGGAACTGGTGCGTGGTCTTTTCCGACGCCCGCTGGAGCTTTGGCTGGTACTGGACCGGGCACTTTTCCTCACCCACAAAGGCTACACCGTGCGCCTCGGCACCTTCTGCGAAACACCCCTGACGCCGCGAAACCTGATGCTGCTGGCAGAGCGTCATTAATCCCTCGCAGCCTGTGGATAACTCTGTTGATGGAATCTGCCTGGATCCAACGGAACCGCGATTTGTTGACCGAATTCACTGTGTTCATTTTTTGTTCATATGGATAAAAAACCATGAAAACAGCTATTTGCGACCCAATGAGAACGTGTTCACAAAATGGCAAGGTTCAAGCGGCTGCATCCATCCCGTTGTGCATAAGCATCTAAGCAAAACGACATAACCGCCGAATTCAGTGCTGCCTTACAGCACTCATTGCACCCGGCCTGGCGGTGCTATACAACAACCGAACGTATCCTGATTGACACCCTGCCGACACATTCAAGGATTGGTCGTGACGTTCATTTCCTACGCACAAAACTTCGAAGACATACGCTTGTGGCGCGCCCTTCAACAGGTGGAGAACGGCTTTTACCTCGACGTCGGCGCCAACCATCCGACCGATGATTCCGTTACCCGGGCTTTCTACGACCACGGCTGGCAGGGCATCAACATCGAACCGGTGCAGGCCTACTACGCCGCGCTCTGCCAGGAGCGTCCCCGAGACATCAACCTGCAATGCGTGGCCGGCGACAACGCCGACAGCTTGACCTTCTACACCATCGCTGACACCGGACTGTCCACCGTCGAACCCAACGTCGCCCAACAGCACCGCGACGCCGGCATGGACGTGCGCACCCAAACCGTCCAATCCCGCACCCTGGCCTCGATCTGCGAAGAGCATGTGCAGGACCGCCCCATCCACTTCTTGAAAATCGACGTGGAAGGCCACGAAGAAACCGTGCTGCGCGGCATGGACTTCAGCCGCTGGCGCCCCTGGATCATCCTCATCGAAACCCCATGGGCCCGCGACCAGGCCTGGGAAACCCTGGTGACCGGCGCCGGCTACCAGTCCATCCTGTTCGACGGCATCAACACCTACTACCTCGCCGAAGAACACCTGGCCCTCAAGCCCGCCTTCGACATCCCACCCTGCAACCTCGACGGCTTCCAACTGCGCAAAGGCCACCCCTTCAGCCACCCCCTGGACGACACCGACGCCCAATTGACCGCCGCCCTGCGACGCGCCGAGCAGGCCGAAGCCCAACTCCACGCCATCCAAAACAGCCGTACCTGGCGCGCCTTGCAGAAACTGCGCAACGTGCTGCACCGCACCTGAGCCAACCTCGCGCAAAAATAGTCAGAATTCAGGGGTTTACAGAACGCGCCCAACCGCTATAATCGTCGCCCACACGCCGGTATAGCTCAGTTGGTAGAGCAACTGACTTGTAATCAGTAGGTCCCGGGTTCGATTCCTGGTGCCGGCACCATACAAGGTTCCAGAGAAGGCTTTCAAAATCTCTGGAACCCCCGAAAAACCCGCCTTCTGGCGGGTTTTTTCGTTTTGGCGTTCCATCGGTTTCCGTCAGAAACTGGTGGATTCCAACCGTTTTAAGGGTAGAGTTTGGGATACAGGTCACTTCGATAAAAGGGAGTACCCTTATGTCGCGCACCACAGCTCCGCTCTCCGACGCAGCTTGCCGCTTGGCAAAACCTACAGACCGCGCCTACAAGCTTTTCGACGGCGATGGCCTCTACCTCCTAGTCCAACCCAATGGCCGCAAAGGCTGGCGGCTCCGTTACGTCAAACCTGACGGACGGGAAGGACTGACCTCGTTCGGCAACTACCCCGTCATCGGCCTCGCCGATGCGCGCCGCAAGCGCTTGGAGGTCAAGCGAATGCTGGCGGATGGCATTGATCCCATAGAGACCAAGCACCAAGCCAAGGCGGAAGCCGTGATCAAAGGCAGAACCTTTGAAAACGTTGCGCTGGACTGGCACACGGAAATGTCGGCCAAGTGGGCACCAGGCCACTCCAAGACTGTGATGAGCCGCCTCAAAACCCACGTGTTCCCGCTGATCGGCGCCCGCGCCATTGTCGACCTCGACACCCATGACCTCATGCAGCCCTTGGAAGCGATCAAGAAGCGCGGAACGATAGACGTTGCTTTAAGGGTACAAAACTACCTGCAGAGCATCATGCGCGAGGCAAAACGCCTCCGGCTTATCACCGCCAACCCTGCTTACGACCTCGAAGGCTTGATCAAAGCCCCGCGGGTGGTACATCGCCCCGCTCTACCCTTATCGCGACTGCCGGAACTACAGGAGCGGATCGACACCTATAAAGGCCGCGCACTTACCCGCCTGACGGTGATGCTATCGCTGCATGTGTTTGTACGATCCAGCGAACTGCGTTTCGCCCGCTGGAGCGAGTTCGACCTCAAGCGCGGTACCTGGGAGATACCGGACACTCGACCCGCGTTGGAGGGAGTACCCTTTTCCACAAGGGGTACGAAGATGGCAGGGGATATCCATTTAGTACCCTTATCGCCGCAAGCAGTGGCGCTACTCGAAAAAATCCATGCGCTCACAGGTAACTTCGCATTGGTCTTCGCAGGTGATGCCAAACCCTGGAAACCCATGTCCGAAAATACCGTGAACAACGCGCTACGGACGATGGGATACGACACCAAAACCGATATCTGCGGGCATGGGTTTCGTTCGATGGCCTGCAGCGCACTGATCGAGTCAGGATTGTGGTCGGAGACAGCTATTGAACGGCAGATGAGCCACAAGGAGCGCAACAACGTCCGCGCCGCTTACATCCACAAGGCAGAGTTCATCGAAGAGCGCAGGCTGATCATGAACTGGTGGAGCCGGTACCTGGAGGCCAACCGTCAGGAGCATGTCACTCCACACGAATTCGCGAACCAGACAGGAGCGAACATCACTCGCCTAAAAGCAAAACGTGGCGCAATTGAGTAAGCGCTCGGTCTTCATATCTCAGCGATCCGCTTGTCCACGCGGGTCCATCCAAACAGGGCTGCAAAGCCGCCCTGCTTGGATGGACCTCACTTAAAAAATCTAAAGCCCACACAACTGTCTGTGGAAAACCACTGATTTCCACCGGTGGATAATTTCATCCACAGCCGCAGAACTCCCGAATATTGGAGTCTTGACCCGAATTATCCACAGGCGTAGAAAAGATCGGGCAAAGCGCTGTCGTCGACAGCAACCCAGGTAGCCCGAACCTTTAAGGCTACGCCACACGGTGGTGGTTCTCCCAAAGTGCGATTAGCGTCCGGCGGCTCTCACGGTCACAGCGATGTGATGGATGCCTACTTCTACCAGAGTGCCACTGCGGCAACTCATACCCTTTTATAGCTGCCCTGCAGCAACCTATTCGCTTGGCCATTTCATTGCGCCAACCTGCGCCCGTCTCTTTCTCCCAGAAAGAGACGGGCGCTCCTACCGCTGCTGCAGCCCAACTCGTACAAGGCTTTGCGGCATTTCCCCTCGTGACAATCGGCGTGACAAACACCGAAAAGTCACCAGCAACAGCGATGCAGATGATGGTGCCGCAGCCCACGGAATGGACTGCACCTGACTGACAGTCAGGCATGCCCCGGTCATCGCATCACTGCCTTCACCCGACTCAGGATCCCGCGGCGCCGGTCTCGTCAGCCAGTGCAGCCTCCACCCGCCCACTTCTTCGGAAGTGTTCAGGAGGCCAGATCATGAGATGCCCAAGCTCCCGGCCGTAAGGAGCCGCCAGTCCCGCGTTAGTGGACAACCCTCACAGGTCGCAGGGGCCTTGATCCCTGATAACACTCAACATTCGTGGCGGGATGACGTGGGGAAAGTTTCAAAGATTTGGCTTCGACAGGAGTTTGATCATGGCATTGGTAGGTAGACGGGATGGGCGGAATTTTGGATATGGACGGCAACTGAGTTATGCCGGGCCACAGGCGTTGCGCGATCTGTTTGGCGGCGGGCATTACGGCACCGTCAAGGCGCACAGTGAACGCTGGCAGGCGTTTGTTCGTTGGTGTCGGTCGGAGGATGGGCCGGGGTTTAACGATGCGCGGCAGATTAATTGGCAGACCTTGCTGGACTACGCCGGACATCTACGCCAACAAGTTGAACAAGGTGAGCTTGCCATCGCCACTGCGCAAAACCGGTTGTCCAGCGTGAACCGGACCATGGCCGCGCTTCGCGGTGATCAGTATGTGAAAGTGCAGAGCCCGAGTAAGGCGCTGGGAATGCAGCGCACAACCGTCCGCACAGCAGCCCCGCAAGGCCAGGATCGTGAACAAGTTAAGCGGATCGTCGAGGCGCTTTACGAACACCAACTGCCGCGCGCGGCTGCAATCGTGCAGTTGGCCCGAGCTACCGGCATGCGCCTACGCGAGGCCATCTTAGCCGACCTTCCGCGCCTAAAACGCGAAGCCGAACACTACGGCAAGATCAACATCCAGGATGGCACCAAAGGGGGCCGATCCGGCGCGTCGGCGCCACGTTGGATTGCGGTGGATGACCATATTCGTGACGCGCTTGGGTTCGCAAAACAGGTGTCGCCTACGGGTAGCCGCAACCTGCTTGCACCGAACGAAAGCTACCTCGATTTTCAACGGGAAATCGTCCGCCCCGCACGGGACATCCTCCGTAAGCACAACCTCAAAGGCTTCCACGAATTGCGTGCAGCCTATGCGTGCGAACGCTATAAACAGATCACCCACCACCTAGCGCCCGTCAACGGTGGCGGGTGCAGGCGGCTCGATCCGCGCCTTGATCGAGAGGCAAGATTACAAATCAGCTATGAGCTGGGACACGGTCGAATCGATGTGGTCTCGGCATACATCGGTGGTCGAGCATGAGTAAACCCATCGACATGGAGCTTTTCCTAGCGGGAGTTCTAACCGGGTCGCATGCCAGTCGCGAGCGCCACCTACGCCAGGCAAAAGCCATTCAAACAGCGATCTCTGATCGATGGCACCGAGATAACCCATGGACTTGGAGGCGAAAGCATCTCATTTGGTATCTGACACAAGCACTGCGACATCATAAAAAATCAACAGTGACCTACTATAGGTTGACGCTGAAGCTGATCATCACACGCTTAGATAAACCCTGGGTTATCTAGGTACAACTGCCCACCCTTCAGCCATCCGCTGACTTTCATCAATAAAAATAGTGTGTTGTTTCACATAGCTGAATTATTCTTGTCTGCGTGCAGCAGGAGGAGAGTAAAACCTCCAAAAAGGCACTATCCATGTGAGCATGGCACTACCCCCCAAGCATAAGATCTAAAGCGCCACAATCGCTAGCACATAAAAATCGTAACATTTTGTAATATTGGCTTTATCCACTAAGCCAAAAGGATGAGGGGTTTATGGATCACGAATACTCATTACTAGGCGGTGTGAACCGTGCACAAATAGGGCGATATATAAGCATTGCAGCCGCAGCAATTTCAGGCGCGATAGTTTTTCTCGTTTTATCGGCAATAGATATTGCCAAGAAATTCGGACTGCCAGCCAACCTTCCTCCAACTGTACTTTCGCTAATTAGTGCGGGCACAGTATTCACTGTGCTATATATGATATTCAATAAATATGCATGGTGCTGGAAATATTTTTCTATGTTTTTAAAAGTCCCAAATCTCAAAGGATCTTGGGACTGTAAAGGCTCGTCACTTTCAGTAGATGGCGAAGAGATATACTCATGGGATGCTGAAGTTACGATTTTACAAAGTTGGGACAAGATACGAATCAGACTTAAAACCTCTCAATCTGGATCTAACAGTATTACGGCGGCTATAGTGCATGACGAAGCTGAAGGCTTTAGACTGCTCTACAACTACAAAAATGACCCGAAACTAGGCGAGCCGGAGTTACATAGCCACATTGGCTTTGCAGACATACTCTTCAGCAAAACATTAGATACAGCGGAGGGTGAATACTACAACGGTTACGGCCGGCAAAGCTTCGGAAAACTAAACCTTACTAGGAGCAAAAAATGACAGATATCAATCAGCGTTTATCTAGATTACGTGCTCGTAGAAACGGGACCGATCGCTTCGACCATATAACACAAGACGCAAAGGATTTCATCAATAACAAAAGTAGAACAGCTGAAGCATGGGAACGCAGAAGTAAAGACAAACCTTCAACTACTTATGCTCTTGGTGCTATGCAGCCAGTTGACGCAGATTACACGAGAATCAGTTTAGAAACAGCTGAAAGAGTACGCAACCAACTATCTACTCGCTTACAGACCGTCGGCATCCCTACTGAATATCGACTTCAAGGATCTGTTCCCCTTGATGTCCATATTAGAGGTGTAAGCGACGTGGACTTGCTTACATTAAGGACCGATTTTTTTACATTCGATCCGGCAGGTATAGTTAGCATTCGCGGCGGATATAACCTCTCATCTCGCAACTCAAAAGAGGTCCTGATTGAGCTACGAGCGCATAGCGAACGACAATTGAAGCTGGCATTTCCTGCAGTGAACATTGATTCATCCGGCGGTAAAGCCATCAAGCTTACCGGAGGATCACTTCCACGCCCTGTAGATGTAATTTCATCGCACTGGTTCAACACCACAGCCTATCAAAGCAGTAACACCGAACATGATAGAGCCGTAACAATTTATGATAAGGCGGCCGATATCACAATCGATAACTGGCCATTTACCCACATTAAATTGGTCAAAGACCTATGTGATACAACCGGAGGCGGTCTGAGAAAGGCCATAAGGCTTTGTAAAAGCGTGAAGGCAGATATCGAGGAAGACGGGAGAAAAGTTAACCTATCAAGCTTCGACATTACAGCATGTATGTACCACGCCGATATGCAACAGTTCAGAAATGGCGTGGTATATGAGCTGGCGATACTGGCTGAGGCACAGCGATTCCTGGACATTCTTTGGCAGGACAAAGCGTTCGCAAGGACGTTACGAGTCCCAGACAAATCAAGACTAATTTTTGATGACGAGAAGAAATTTGAAGGACTCCTTGCACTTTCCGCTGCAATGGATGAACTACTGATACAAGTAGCAAAGGAGAATAGCTTCCTTTTGGTTCTTAAAGAAAAACCTGGACATGCCGAGAGTCGGAATGTCTTAACGTCTATTTATGTGTGAAAATCTCTATGATAGACGCAAGCATAATTAAGCTACTTGAGTCGATATCCAAAAATTCCGGTTCATCATTTACCGGCCTGGGTATTATATTTTATCGTGAGCTAAACGCTTTACCCATATCTGCACTTGGAGATGAAAGCCTTTTTCAGCCTGAGCTTCCAATCGTTGGAGAGGACGCTATTGCACAGACATTAATGAAAATATCTCAAAAAGAATCTGACTGGCATGATGGCTTTCACCTTATTGAATACCCAGCCTTCAAATTAACGCACATTTGTCAGTACGTGGCTCCTAGTTTAGATCTGTTCAGCGAGCCATATCCAGGCGCTTTACCGGTTGGTGCTCGCCACAAATCTGCGATGGCGATGTCAAAAATAACATTCGTAGAGTGCACTGCTCTAATCAGCAGCACCAACTTTATAGAAATATTTTCGGATGGAACCCGGGACTTAACATGCAGAACTTAACCTTATCCTCTGACGAATTATCGTCACTTAAAAAAATCTTTGGCACGCTAACAGTTCTACTCTTCTTAATATTTGCAACAATTAATACATCTCCCCAGGAACTCCCTGACGCAACTCAATGCTTTAGATGGATTTCCTCGAGCATCACTATCACATCAGTTCTATTTTTCCTGTTCTACAAATTAGTTTGGAAACTTTGGAAGATCCCCAAATGGCTGGGGCGGCCAGTGCTTGAAGGAACGTGGATAGGCGAGCTTTCTTCAAATTACAAGATAGATGAGCGTAACCAAGCACTTGTACTTCCAATTGTTTTTATAGTAAAACAATCATATCTTACTCTTTCAATCAGAAGCCTAACCGAACACCAAGTTGGAGAATCAAAAGTAGAAGCGATACTTGAAAACAAAAAAACGGGGATTTTCCGTTTAGCCTATGTATATGAGTTACAGAACGAATATCAAGGTAGAACGACACTTATCAACGGCGCGGGCGATCTTCAACTATCAAACTTAAACTTACAACTAAGTGGAAGCTATTGGACTAGCAGTCCTACAAACGGCGTAATACGCCTCCGTAAAATCGCTTCAAAAATCGAAATTCAATCATTCAAAGATGCAAAATCTCTATGGCCAAACAAATCCGACTGGAAAGGCTATTAAGAGAAGTCAACAATAAACCCATACCTTAAAATGGCATATATGCTGCATCCCCATAGCTAGCCAAACATTTTAAAGCAACTAATCTCCGACTACCAGCTTAATAGGAGACAATACAACTTGAACATTACACTGAGCCATTTTATTAACATTGTTTATCAAGCTCAATTTCGTAAAATATGACAAATTATTTGGAAAATCCACGTGCTTATCTTCTGTTATTGCAAAACCAATGACCACCGTAGACTGCCCCAGTTTGAATGTACCGGGAAATTCTTTAGGCCACTTCTTCCTAATATTTTCTCGAAACGTTGCACTTTTCTTGAAGGTTTCAATGGCTACAGAAGCCTGATTAAAAAAATATGAAGACTTACTCCCCCAAGTATTTTTAATATGATAGAAAGTTTTCGTTGCACTATCAAATAAATCAGCAAGCTCTAATTTATTTTGTCCGTTTTTCAGATACACAAAATCTGCATCAGTACAAAGAAAACCTTTATTATCAGCCGCAAATTCGTTGTACTTCCCTTCCTCTTTATATATTCGCTTATCCCAATCAGGCAGAATACCTCGTCTCACTTCGATATTCGCTATTTCTTCATCAATATAGCTTTGGATATCATCCAATATCTCCAGCCATTTCCCTCCTAACCTTATGAAATTCTTGTTGCCAATTGCCTGTTCATAAACACATATTTTGTCTATCGGCACACGCTCTAAGATTGGCTCTCCACTTTCATCCTTTGAAGTAAAGTTGATCTTCAATACACTTTCAGCATCAAGGCCCGCAGGATCTATTTTTTCAAAAAGCCTATCTTTTAACTCATCAATATCTAAAGAATCCAAAGTTACAGACCTTCCGTTAATATTCACCCTAAAGTTTTCGCAACTGCTTTGTTTAACAAAGTCATCAAGCTCCAACGAGATTGTTGTCGTACCCTCAGGTACGCACAAAAATTCAGCAAGCTCGCTAAAAAAATCGGAATCCAACTTCTCTTTTATTTTTTCATCAGAAACCTGCTTAAAAGTTTTAGGGAATTTAACGTTCGGCTCCCCCCTTAACACGACTTCAATATCAGCGATTATCTCATCGATTTTTTTAAGCCCACGCTCTGTCCTAACAACCAAAGAGGATCGACCGGAAACCTTATACTTTTTACCTTCAAATACAGAATTACCCTCCACAAACCGCAACATCCTAGAATAATTCTCCGTATCAAAGTTTGGATTATATCCTTTGACTGCATGGTATAGTTGCTTAATCGCGCCACTCAAAGCCCTTTGATGGAAAGACGTTATACTATTTGCATCTGTTATTAACCGTACGGCGACCTCCAAACCAAAATCATCATGATAGAGATCCTTTAAATATTTGAACGCATATCCACCACACACTGCATACAGTTCATCTTCTCTTTTTTGTAGAAGCATGAAACTGTTACTTATATTTCTCACTTCACCCACTCCAAAATCTTTTTTCAGATGCACTGACCAAGACGGTGTGGACTGTTTATCTTTCAATAGAAGAACGGTCGTATTACCCCCCTCATATTCTTTTATAAAGCCTTTTCTGATAAGCGAGTCCACATCAAACTCGCCTGGGGTTTTAATTTTATAAATAGATATTTTCTGGCTTTCTTTTCTCTGTCTAGGCTCTATCATTGGTATCGGATTCCATTACCATACCCATAGAAATTTAAATCAGCTTATTAGGGCCGAAAGTCTTCGGACCTGTGACATCATTTTTTTGTGCTCAACGAGTGCGCCACATGAAGCTGGCCGGCGAAAAAACGTAACGCCAGAGCGAAATTTGATTAAATACACCATGCCCCCCTTCGCCATCGTACTTTTGTTTATTCGAGTATAGATGGATCGGGCAAAAAAGCTGGCAACCCCACGTTTCAGTTCCGTCACCCACATCTGGGATATAGATCCCATGCGGCTGAAAGTGAAACCAAGGATATTCCATGAGGTAGTAACTAATAGCCTCATGTTAAAACAACATATAAATCATGTGCTTGTTGAGCGATTCGACTCCTGGTGCCGCACCATACAAAACGAAGCCCCTGCAGAAATGCAGGGGCTTTGTTGTTTCCAGGGTATCCACTCCCTGAAAAACCTGTAGAAGCGAGCTTGCTCGCGATGAGGCCGCCAATTCCACCGACGATCTGCCAGTCAGAACCGCGCACCTCACAACCCATGAAGCAACCTCAACCAAAAATCATCTTCTGCCAGTGATCCTCACCCACAATGGCAATGCAAGCCCCCGCCTCCCGCAACTCCACGGCCTTCATGATCTTCGTTCCATAGGTACTGTGGCGCCACTGCTCATTACCCATGCTGCCAACCACCAGGTAATGCACCTTCTTACTCACCCCGCCCCCAATCAAGCCACCACGCTCCTCCACCAATGCCTGGCAATCTTTCCGCGGCCCAAAGGCCATAACGCCCGTAAAGACAAACATCCGACCATCCCACACCAAATCGGGCGCTGGTGAATTGAAGGGCAGGTCCGTTGGCGCAACGGCAACAGTCCCGCCGACCTTAGAGTTCTCAATATCCACGCCAGAAAAACTACGCAGGATATTGAGCAGCTCAAGCGCCTCGTCCGGGTCCAGGGCATCGTCCTGAAGCATGGATGCCAAACGCGAATACAACAGATTGATCACCGGGTCATTCAGATGGACGAGGTTGCTCTCCAACCATCGCTTAAGAAAAATCGCTTCGCCGGTGTTCACGACACCGTCCGCCGTAATCCCAGCCGCCAGCCCCACCAAGGCATCGGCGGCGCGCCGATCAATGCGTGAGCGGTGGAAGAATTTGCTGTTTTCGAATTCGTTGTGTAGGTCCATTACAGGAGGGGACTCCTTGGGGGGGGGGGTCGGGTTGATACGAACACTGCTGGCTAAGTGGATGCTGTATTGAAACGTAGCATTTCCGAGCACGAGTCATCTTTTTTGGGTCAAGAAAATAAATTCGTCCTCTTTTTCAGCATCCCTCAGGGACTGGCCCCCATTGATGAGGGCCAGTGAGGCTCAGACAGAGGCGGCCACAGGTGCCAGGGTCGGGCCGTGGTCTACACGCTCGGGAGCCTTGTGCACCATGGTGTAGGCATAATCGACGCCCATGCCGTAAGCACCGGAGTGCTCCTTCACCAGATTCATGACGGCGTCGTAGGTGTCTCGGTTGTTCCAGTCACGCTGCCACTCCAACAGCACCTGCTGCCAGGTGACCGGCACCACGCCGGCCTGAATCATGCGCTGCATGGCGTAATCGTGAGCCTCCTTCGTTGTGCCACCGGAAGCATCGGCGACCATGTAGATCTCGTAGCCGGCATCGTGCATGGCGGAAAGTGCAAATGTGGTATTGCACACTTCAGTCCAAAGGCCAGAGACGATGATTTTATTGCGGCCATTGGCTTTCAGAGCGTCACGTACTTTCTGGTCGTCCCACGAGTTCATCGAGGTGCGCTCCAGCAGAGGCGCGTCAGGAAACACAGCGAGTAATTCGGGATATGTGTGGCCGGAGAAGCTATTGGTTTCGACGGTGGTGATAGTGGTTGGCACGTTGAAAATTTTTGCGGCCTTCGCCAAAGCGACCGTGTTGTTCTTCAGCGTCTGGCGGTCGATGCTTTGCACGCCAAAGGCCATTTGGGGCTGCTGATCAATGAAAATCAGTTGGCTGTTTTGAGGGGTCAGGACTTCGGTTTTTGGATTGTTCATGGTGGTTCCCTTTAGTGAAGTGTTGGTCTTTTAATCTCTTTGCGGGCCGGGCCAATCTTTTGTCCGCTGAAAATCACGGAAGGTTGTTGGCGGTAGGTGCGGCACCGATTTCGAGTTCAAGGTAACCGATCGCTCACGATTTTAGGGGCGCATTAATGCGTCTCCAGAGGCGCATTAATGCGCCCTTATAAAATCATTTGCGGTGCTAGTCTCTGGCTTCCCACAACTTGGACTGCCGCTGTGCGAGCAGTCTGTTCTACGCCAGGAGAATGCAATGTCAGCTTCGCAACCGTTCGGAAAGAAAACCGCTTACTGGGGGGTCGCATGGGAAGAAAGCTATGGCTACCCGCAGGCCAGACAAGTCGGGAACGACATCTATATATCCGGCCAATTCAACCATGATGAAGAAGGCAACCTGGTAGCTCCTGCCCCACTCGATAGCGAAGGCAAGCCCAGTGATTTCTCTTCGATGGGAGAGCAAATGCGCGCTTCATACGACAACATCTCCAAGTTGCTTGCACTGTATGGTGCAACGCTTGAAGACGTGGTCGAAGAGACGCTTTATGTGCTGGACATGGACGCGGCGTTTGCCGTGGTAGGCAATGTTCGCAAGGCTGCGTTTGGCACCGAGCGGCCCCAGTGCGCGAGCAATATAATCGGCGTATCGAGGCTCGCACAGCGGTCGCAGTTGATCGAAATTGTCTGCAAGGCGGTCATTGGCTCCGGCACCCGTTAAGACGTGCTCCCGGTTTCGTCTACGAAACCGGGAGAGCTCGCTGGCCTTCGACCAAAGGCTTGAGTTCGGCAACCGCCGCTGCGCAAAACGTCATGAACGCCTTGACTCGCCATGACTTTCGAATGTCCTGGTGAGTCAGCAGCCAAAGCCCATCCTGAAGTTCAGGCACAACCGGGCCGACACGCACCAATCCCGGCGTGATGTCACCCAGCATGCAGGGAAGGAACCCAAAACCAAGTCCCGCTACAATCGCAGCGCTTGCAGCGGCGACGGAGTCGGTACGATACGAAATGCAATCGGGGTGAACTCTGCTATCAACGTAGCTCGTTGCTTTGAGGCCGCATAAAGCTGCCGAGTAAGATACCCACGGCTGGCCTTCCGCGAAAGGTGTCGAGGTCGGTGCGTTTTTATCGCTGCCGTATGGCGCCCAGGCAATAGTCGCGAGTTTGCGCCCAACCAGACTTTCAGCTGGTTTATTGGTCGCTCTCACCGCAATATCCGACTCATCGCGGGCAAGACTCAATGTCTGATTGCCTACAAGTACTTCAATCGCTATCCCTTCATTCAGAGCTTTGAATTGCGCAATGATAGGTGTGAGGAAGTACAGCAGCAGCGAATCGCTGGTGGTGATGCGCAGTTTTCCGAGTGGCCCCTGACCCGCCCGTGACACACGCCGTGCAACACTAACGATATCCAGTTCGACTCGCTCGGCGAGCTCTCGCAGCTCTACGCCTTCCGCTGTGAGCATGTATCCCGAGCGGCGGTGATCGAAGAGTGCAACTCCAAGTGTTTTCTCAAGCTGGGCCACTCGGCGCGATACCGTGGATATGTTGATCCCCAGTTTTTTGGCAGCATCAGTGCGATTGGCGCATTCACTAAGCGCTTTGATAATGCGCAAGTCGTCCCATGAGAGCTGGGCCACAGCATCACTGAAATCCGATCTGCCCCCCATTTGCACTGCCTGGCGTGATGAACCGATGTTAGGTGGTGTATTCACGCGAGATATTCCAAATAGCATGTTCGCTCATCATACGAAAAGGCTAATGGGGAACAAAGTAATTGGGGTGGGATTCGTTTGGATCGTTCGCAAGCCGTAGCACGCAAGCAACACGTTTCGAAATAACCTAGCGATGACGACTTGCTTTCGGTCGTTCAAGAGTGTCCGCTTATGGCCGTCTGCTGCCTGTCGCCACGGCAGCTTTTGGCGGATTCCTACCTATTCTCGACGGAGGGACAGTCAAGGAGCCAGACATGCCCAACCCACAAGACTTAAAAACCCCCGGCCTAACCCCCTTCTCCTTCCACTCCGATCGCCCGCTCTTTCGCGTTACCAGCGGTGTATCCATCAGTGAGGCCTTGTCCCACGCTTCCGATCTGCTCCACGTTGCCAAACTGCTGGCCGAGGACGCGGCGATGATTCGCGGCACGGATCGTTATGCCTGGGCATCGTGTTATTTGCAGGACATGAGTAAAGCCGTCATCGATGATGTGGTGAAGGTGTTGGAAGCACCAGGGAGCCAGCTGGCTTAGTTTCGCGGTCCAGTGTCGGTTTGAACCGATTGGAGGGCTGCTTTGCAGCCCAGCGGGAGCAAGCTCCCTCGCCACGGAGCCGAGATTTTCAGCATTCGACTGCTCGTCGTTGGTGGCAATATCCACTTTTCGTACTGAAGCTCACTCGTTTCGACTGTCCGGGCTTTCCGTGATTCGGGACCGGGCTGACTTGAACAGCGCGATGGCGATGTCTTCAATGTCCGAAACCTGATGCAACTTTTCAAGCCATCGAGATGGAATACCCTGTTTCGAATAGAACGCACCGGCTATCTGGCCAACGATTGCAGCGGTGGTGTCGGCATCGTCACCCAGATTGGCGGCTTGCAGCACTGCTGCCTCAAAGGAGTCAGTGGACCAGAAGCACCAGAGTGCGGCCTCGAGCGAGGCAATGCAGTACCCGGTTCCTCTGATCTGGTCACGGTGCTTGTGCTTGAAGCTGCCAGAAGCGAGTTCTTTGATTGCCGGCTCACAATACTGTGTCGGAGAAAGAGCAAGCACGTCGTCTTTCTTATGACCTGCCAATGCCTTGGAAACCACCTCTGCCAACAACTGACACGACTCGATTGCCTCGGGGGCGCCATGGGTTGTGCGGGAACTTTGCTTGGTGGCCCATGCCATCGAACTCTGGTCCGGAAAGTAGAAAAGGATGACCGGCGCCAGGCGCATGATCGAACCGTTCCCGGCCGTTTCCGGGTCAATGGAACCGGCGAACGGCTCCCCAGTTTCTTGAAAGGTCATTAGCGCCTGTCTCACTGTCGTCCCGATATCGAAGCATTGCCCCGTCGCACTCCAGTAACCCCAATGCCACCAATTGAGATACCGCGTCATCTGGTCTCTGGCATCGAAGCCGTTCTTCGAGAGCAGGCTTTCAGCTAGACAAAGTGCCATCGAGGTGTCATCTGTCCATTGGCCGGGGGCCAAAGCGAAAGGTCCGCCGCCGACCATATCGGTGATGGGGCTCAAGGTGTCGCGGTCGCTAAATTCCAGGGTGGTGCCGACAGCATCGCCACAAGCCAGGCCTAGTAGGCATCCGATATAACGGTCCAGCAGATTGTTCTCTGGGGTCAATGGCTACCTCCGAAGCATTTCCAGTATTCAGGAGTGTGCAGTATACGGCGGAGGTCGGCCTCCCCTCTGCCTCCTCACGTCTGTAAAAAGTCCAAAATAGCCTGGCTAGTCGCCTCCATCTTCTCCTCAAGCACCCAATGTCCGGTGTTTTGCAAGATCAAGGAGTGGGGGCGTGAAGTGATGTGCTGCACCTGCTCGGACAATGTCTTGCCCCTTGAATGGTCTCCGCCAATGGTGAGCACCGGGAGAGTCAGTTTATTTGCAGCGAAGGCCTGGTTGTCATTGGCGTCCTGCTCTATCCAGGCTGAGTAGAGCTTGAACGCTGCGTCCATGCGGCCGGAGCGAGAGTAGTCGTTCACCAGGGCTTCACGTACTTCTGTCGGCACTTTATGGTTGCCTGGGTAGACGAACTCATCGAAAAACATATCCAGGTAGATTTTTTCTTTGTCTTTAATCATTTTTGCAGCGGTGGCGCCATAGAAGCGGAAATGCCACTTGCTCGAAACGCCGGTTGAGGGGTTGCCGTTATAAGGGATCTCCCAGCCTGGAATGCCAGGGATGAATCCGTCCATCAAAATCATGTGTTTGGTTTCGGAGGGGTAAAGCGCACCGTAGGCGTAGGCGATGATCAATCCCATGTCATGACCGACAATATCAACCCGATTCAAATTCAAATATCTAAGCAGCTCGCGCAAATCCAGCGCCATGTTCTTTTTGTCATAACCCGTGGCGGCAATATCTGTTTCTCCAGCGCCCCGATAGTCAGGAACGACCGGGGTGTACCCCGCACGCAGTAGCCGTCCCATCAAGGGCTCCCAACTCCTCCAGCTCCCCGGAAAGCCATGTACCAGGAGCACCGGCTTCGCACCGTTGCCGCCGATCAGGTAGTGCATGCGAATGCCGTTCACGTTCGCGTATTCGCTTCTGAACACTTCACCATCGATGACCATGTTGCACCCCTCCATGAATAGGGTCAGGCGTTTCAGCTAGCGTGGGCGTATCTGCGACAGTCTCGCCACTGTCAGGGCTGACAGGGGCGACGAGCGGAAATCGGAAAAAAGTTGGGTTAATTCCTTAACCTCAGGCAGATGACATTCACCCTCGATGGCGGCTTCGCAACCGATAGGGGTGTCGCCTGGCCAAACGCCCGCTCCCCGATGCAGCGCCTCTCATCTAATCATTCCTCCCGCCGATAGCCTTTAATAACAGCCTCGTCTGGCCCTAGGCGCCGCTGGCGCTCGACTACACTTGCCCAGAAATCCCCGCTCCAGGAGCAGTTAGCGATGAAGATCCGCACCAAGGTCATAGGTTCGGGGTTGGTCAGTCTCTCTTTTGCGTTGTTGCTCGGCGGTATCGGTTTGTGGGGACATCGCTCCATGACCGAGTCCCTGGCGGAGAACGAGACCAGTATTTCCGCCATGCGCAAGCACATGGAGGCGGACATGATGCATGACGCCATTCGTGCCGATGTGCTGGCCGCGTTGCTGGTGGCGCCGGGGGATGCGCAGGGGGCCAAGGAGGTCCTGGAAGGGTTTGACGAGCATTCGCAGCGGATGCGCAAGGTGATTGCCGAGAACGCCGAGGCGAACTTGCCCGCGGATATCGCCAAGGCGATCGTCGAGTTGAAACCCCAAGTCGATACCTACATCGATAAGGCCAAGCAGATCATCGGCAAGGTGCTGGGCGGTGCCCAGGATGTGCAAGCGTTGCGGACGGAGTTCAACGCCGCGTTTTCGGTGCTGGAGGAGCGCAACGAGGCCGTCAGCGAGCTGATCGAGAACCAGGCCCAGAACGCGCGTGAGCGTCAGGATGACAGTATTCAGTCTTCGGGCTACTGGCTGATCATGACCTTGCTGGCCACCTGCGTGGCGTTGGCGCTGCTGTCGTGGAACCTGCTGAAGGCGGTGCTGACGCCGCTGAACAAGATCATTCTCAACACCCAGGCGATTTCCCAAGGGGACTTGCAGCGCTCCATGGGCGCGCAAAGCAAGGATGAGCTCGGCCAGTTGCAAGGGGTGATCGAGCAGATGCAGATCAACCTGCGGCAGATGATCGCCACCATCCGTAACCAGAGCGATGAGCTGCACGGCACGTCACGGACCTTGGGCGATACGGCGCGGCAGATCGTCTCCAGCGCCGACCAGCAGGCCCTGAGCGCCACCAGCATGGCCGCGAGCATGGAGCAGATGATGGCCAACATCAGCCAGATTCACCAACATGCCGACAGCGCGCGGACGATTTCGGCGCAGTCCGAACAACTGGCGAGCAGTGGCGGGCAGGTGATCCTGGGCGTGGTGGAAGGCATGAGCCGGATCGCCGAGGTGGTGAACCAGTCTTCCAGCAAGATCACCGCGCTGGATGCTTCATCCGAAGACATTCACTCCATCATCCAGGTGATCAAGAGCATCGCCGAGCAGACCAACCTGCTGGCGCTCAACGCCGCCATCGAAGCCGCCCGGGCCGGCGAGGCCGGGCGCGGCTTTGCGGTGGTGGCCGACGAAGTGCGTAACCTGGCGGCGCGCACCACCCAATCCACCCAGGAAATCACGGCGATGATCGAGCGCATCCAGTCCAGCGCCCGGGATGCCGTGGCGAACATGCAGGCGTGCGTGAGCCGCGTGGACGAGGGCGTGAACCTGGCGCAACAGGCCGGGGTGTCCATCAGCGAGATCCGCACCGGCGCCCGGCATGCCGCCGAGGTGGTGGAAGAGATTTCCCAGACCATCGCCGAGCAATCCAAAGCCAGCGACGAGATGGCCCAGCGGGTGGAGTCGATTGCCGAGCAGTCCCGGGAAAACACCCGTTCGATCCACAACCTGACGCAAACGGCGGATCAGTTGAACAACGCCGCGGGGTCGATGCAGTCTTCGGTGCAGCAGTTCAAGATCTGAGCATTCGCGGCCATCGCTGCATTTCATCCGGTTTCCCAGGGTTGGACATCGGAGCAATCAACCCGCTCATTGGGAGCGCGACGAAACAAGCGCAGGACGTTTCGTCGCACCAAGGGCACACCACCGTATTTATTGGCCTCGCCCACTATCATCCGGGCAAAAAACCCAAATCCTGCGTAAGCTTCTATCCATTGCCTGGCACAGGCTTGCCCTGCAAAACCGCGATAACCGTGGCAAGGTAGGCGGTGATCGCCGCAGGCACTGCCTGTCCCGGGCCGAGTGCACAACAATAGCGAGCCCACTTAAGCAGAGGGCATTACCTCATGGATAGCAGAACCCTACGCAACCTCATGCGCATCGTGCAG
Source organism: Pseudomonas sp. MS646 (assembly GCF_036693845.1). Lineage (NCBI taxonomy): Bacteria > Pseudomonadati > Pseudomonadota > Gammaproteobacteria > Pseudomonadales > Pseudomonadaceae > Pseudomonas > Pseudomonas sp. MS646. The sequence continues at coordinate 338,323 of NZ_CP144763.1, read as the reverse complement.
ACCGGCTCGTTGTCGGCAGCGGCCGAACATTCGTGCCTCACGGTGCAGGCCCTGGCGGCGCAGTTGAACAAGGTCGAGGAGCAATTTGGCTTCCGCTTGTTCCGGCGCTCGAACAAGGGCCTGACGTTGACCAGCCAAGGCTCGGAACTGACCCCCTTCATGGATCAGGTACTGGTGGCCACGCGCCAGCTGGAGGAAAAGGTCGCGGCACTGAAAAAACCCCGGCAACGCACGCTGAAAGTGGCGCTGAACACCACCCTGCCGGCGGAATTCAACCGGCGGATGATCGACCGGTTGATCGCCGTGTTCCCCCAGTACCAACTGGAATTCAGCTACGCGGAGTCGATGGAGAACCTGAGCAAGCTCAAGAACGAGGATTTTGACCTGGCGATCCTGATCGGCGCGCAACAGAGCAGCTTCTCGACCATCGCCATGCCGGACGTGCAGGTGCGGGTGGTCGGCGCCCATTGTGGCGACGAAGACGACTCCCTTGGCTTGCTCGGCGACAAGTTTCAGGTGCGTCCGGCCGAAGAATGCCCCTATTCCCACAGTTTCCTGCGCTTTCTCGACGCGGGACTGGGCGAATACGGGACGAGCCAGCGCATGGTCTACTCCTGCAGTGAAACACTGACCCTGTCGTTGATCACCCAGTTGGATGGGCTGGGGCTGGTGTCCCGGGAAGCGGCGCTGCGCAATGGCCTGGCGATTTTCCCGGACTTCGAGGATTTCCTCGAGGTGCGCCTGGCGGTGAACAATCCCGAGTTGTCTGGCCAGGCGCTGCATGACGTGGTCGACCTGACGCTACAGGAACGAACCGAGCGCGATGTACGCCGCCGTGCCCACCGCCACACTGAGAAACAGGTTGCGGCTGAAGTACGCACATAACAGCGTCGGAATCGCGGCGTAGAACTCCGGGCGGTCGAGTTGTATCTGCTGATCCTTGATCAACAGCGGGGTGAGGCTGATGGCAGCGACGATCGCCACCGGCAGGTACTCAAGGGCACGGGCGATGAACGGTGGCCAGTGCTCGGTATTGACCTGCAACGGCAGTGCGCGCGGCAGGAAGGTCACGGCCATCATCAGCGCCACGACCAGGATCAGGAACGTTTGGTCAGGCATACGCCCACCCCGCAGCCAACGAACGTGGCAATGAAGACATTGAACGGCGAACTGCCCAGCAGGCTCAGCACGCCCATGCAGGCCACGGCGGCCAGGGCAGCGATCAGCTTGTTACGGGTATTGCACAGCGAGACCAGGACGTAGAGCATCATCGCGGTCAGGGCATAGTCGAGCTGGTACTTGATCAGATGCGCCGCGTACTGCGCGCACACGGCTCCCAACAGGCCGCCCAACACCCAGGAGGTGTGGCAAAACAGGTTGAAGCCAATCAGGTAGCGCAAGCTGACCGGCGCCCCGCTGCCCAGCTTGACGCTGTGGAAGGCGAACGATTCGTCCGTCAGCCCCGCCGCGTAGCACCAGCGCTCGAAACGGCTCAGCCCCAGCGCACGCAACGCCTTGGCCATGTACACCGACATCAGCATGTGCCGGGCGTTGATCAGGAAAGTGGTGAGCACGATGGTGGTGAGTGACGCACCGCTGGAAATCAGGGCCAACGCGGCAAATTGCGACGCGCCAGCGTAGACGAACAGGCACATCGCCACCGGCAGCCACAAGGGTAAGCCGGCGTTGACCGCCATCAGACCGAACACAAACGAAACCGTAAAATAACCCGCTACCACCGGACTGGCTTCAGCAAAGGTACGCGAGGCTTGTGGTTCGACCGCCAGCGGCTGGCTGGAAGTCTTGTTCATAAATCCCTCTCGAAGGTGATCTCGCCCCGGGGTTCGCAAAAACCCTGGGCCGCCCAGAAACGCTTGCCGGCCAGATTAGCATCGTCGACAAAAAGGAACATGCGCAGCACGCCGACCCGCTTCATGTCGGCCGAAGCCGCTTCCACCAGGCGCTGGCCCAGGCCCTTGGTGCGATGCAACGGGCTGACCGCCAGGTGATTGATCGTGCCACGGGTGCCCAGCATGCCGCCGATCACCGCGCCCACGACCTCGCCGGCCGTATCGACGGCCAGGTACGCGGTGGTGGTTTCCTGCAGCAATACTCCCCGCAGGAACCGGGCATCCTGCCATTCGCAGAACGACACTTCATCGAACCCGCGAAAAAAACGCTCCATTCGTTCGGCATCCCTGACCATGGCCCGGCGCAACAGGACCTGCTGCGCCGGATCCTCCATGGGTTCCAGCCATTCAGCGAACAATGTCGAAAGCGGTCCCGGGCCGCGAGAAGGAAATCGCCAGGATCTGCCGGTAGGCCATTTCATGGCTGTGGACGTTACGGGCCGGGGTCACGTAATGGCGCATGTCGCGATCGAGGAAGAACGTCGTGTCGAGGATGTCCTCGTAGGTCGTCGCCGCCAGTTGTTCTTGCTGGGCGGTGTACAGACGGCTTTCGGCGCCCGCTACATTGTTCCGGCCCCAGAAGTGCACGCCGCTGAACGGATAGCCGTCGCAGTGGATGCCTTCGGGGGTGATTTCCAGTTGCTTGCCCGGCTTGATCTCGATGCGGATCTGATGGATCTGGCATTGCCAGATTTCATCGTGCAGCTCCGGGGGCAGGACGTTCTTGTACACCTCGAAGTCCGTGTCGATCAGGCTGCGCATCACCGGCGAGTTGATGACTTCATTGGAGAAGTCCTGGAAATGCCGCTCCAAGCCGCCGACGTAGCTGTTGTTGGCCTTGGACTGGATATAAGCCCGGTGCTCGAGCTGCTTGAGCTCGCGGGTGGTGGGGTTGTATTCAAAGTCACTGTAGCGGCGAAAACGCATGCCTGACTCGGCCTGGCCGTAGTAGCTGTCGGGCTCCATGTTTTCCCAGCTTTTGGTCAGCCGGACAAAATCGCCGAAATGACCGTAGAGGTTGAAGTCGCCACCGCGAACATTGACGTATTTGTCACGTCTTAGCGCTTCGCCCACTTCCCTGTTCAGAACGATCATTTTTCATAGGTCTCCACTGCATTGAGCGGCCTAATCTAGTAGGTGCAGGATTTACGTCCATGAGAAAGAATTTGAGGCATTTCAAGCCGTGCTTGAAACGAAGGCAGAAATGAAATTAGTAGGACTTTTTCTCGGGTAAAAAGCGCTTTTAAAGGGTTTTTTTAACCCGATCCCACCCAAAAACACCCGAACCCGACAATGGGCTTACCCATAAAAATGACGAGGGAGCGTGCTCCCGCCTGCCTGCACGACGCCCCAGACGGGGTGGTGATGCAAACCGGCGGGAACACGCTCCCTCGCCACGCTACGGGCCCAGGTATCAGGCCCTTGTCACGCCATCAGAAGACGTTGATCGGGTAATCCACGAACACCCGCAGCTCGTTGCCGCTGACGTTGTATTCGCTGGACTTCTGCGACACGCGCAGCACCGAGCTGCGCAAGCGCACGCTCAGGTCCTTGGCCGGGCCACTTTGGACCACGTACTTGAACTGGTTGAAGATCTCGCGCTCGGTGCCGCCTTCGCTGGTGGACGTGGTGATGTTGTCGCCACGCACGTAGGCGACGTTGTAGCTCAGGCCCGGTACACCGAAGGTGGTGAAGTCCAGGCCGTAGCCCAACTGCCAGCTGCGTTCGTCTTCGGCGTTGAAGTCGGACCAGTAGGAGTTCGCCAGGTAGATGGTATTGCCGCCGTCGCCCACGCGGTTCTGGCCGCGCTGGTAGCCGCCATAGGCGTAGCCGAGGTTGCTGTCGCCGGTGCTGCGCTGGTGAGCGAGGGTGAAGCTGTGCGGGCCAGTGGCGAAAGTGGCGGCCAGGCTCCAGATCTTGTTGTCATCGCCCGTGACGTTGTTTTCACGCACGTAGCTGTTGTCCAACTTGGTGCGGTAACCGTTGAAGTCCAGGGTCAGGGACTGATCCTTGGCCAGCGGGAACACGTAGTTGGCGTTCACGTACTGCTTCTTCAACACGTCCTCGACGTCCGAGGCGTAGAGCGATGCCTTGAACTGTTCGGTGAACTGATAGCTGCCGCCCAAGACGTTGATCGACTTCAAGCCGCCACTGTCGCGGCCTTCGGCGCTCTTGCGCGACTCGGCGGTGAAACGGCCGGCATTGAGTTCCAGGCCTTTGATCTCCTTGGAGGTGATCAATGTACCGGTGTAGCTTTCCGGCAGCAGGCGCCCGTTGTCGTAGCTCAGCACCGGCAGGGCCGGCATCTGGTCGCCGTAGGCCAGCACGGTGTTGGAGACGCGGAATTTGACCGCGGCACCGAACTTGGACAGGTCATCGGCGGCGTTGCCGCTGTCGCCCTGCTTGAAGAAGTCGATGCCCTGTGCGCCGCTGCGCCCCTTGCCGCCGTCCAGGCGCAAGGCGTACAGGCCGAATGCATCGACGCCGACTCCCACGGTGCCCTGGGTGAAACCGGACGAGAACGTACCGATGACCCCTTGGCCCCATTCGGCCTTGTCCTGGTTGCCGTTCTTATAGTCGCGGTTGATGTAGGCGTTGCGCAGCAGCACTTTCAGGCTGCTGTCTTCGACGAACCCCTTGGACTCGGCCTGGTCGTTGGCCATGGCCTGCGTCGTGCTCAAAATCCCCAGTGCGATCAAACCGATGCGCGTGTTCAACATGATTATTTTCCTTGTATGGGTTGATACGCACTGCGACCGGCAGCCGAAACGGCGCTTTTTGCGCTCTTTTTCGGACTCTTGCTCCTGAAATAATGAAAAGGCCCGCCCACGCGTCAACGTGTCGGGCCTTTTTATTATTTAAGAGTCATGGCTGTTAGCCACAGGCGTGGGGCGAATCCTAGTCGCGCCCTCGACAACGTGTCAATTTCGTGAATCGTCTGTCATTAGGCAAAAAATGTCTAAGAACCACTCAAGGTGAACAGCCGTCCAGACCGCAGACCAGTGCCGAAGTCGCCGACTGGGTAAAAACGGCGGGCACAAAAAAAGCGCTGCCATCCCGGCCAGCGCTTTTTATCAATCCTTCGAATTCTATCCTTGCATGACATCCCACAGCGCTTGCAGCTCGGCCTCGCTGAAAAGCCCGGCCGGGTAGCGCTCCACGATCATTCGGCGTGGATCAGGTTCCCTGACCTGACGCGTTCCGTTGGACTTCAACCACTGCGCCAACGCTTGAAGCGACTCACCATTGACGGCCAAGGGATGGCATGTGCGCTCGCTTATCATATTCATTCCAGCGCCCTCTCCTGGTTGATGAGCGGCCAATTTATCCAAGGTTTATGACAAAACAACTCAGTTCTCTCCCCAGAACTGCGAGAGCACTGATACAAGAGGTATGCCAATGTATCCGCAGTGCCAATAAACAGGCACAAAAAAGCCCGCGCCCCCAATCGGGCCGCGGGCTTGCCGGGATGGATCCAAAAGCGCCGGTCTAGAGCCGGCGCGGTGGATGTCACCACGCTGTTACATCGCCACTCATTTTGTCCGCGCAGCGGGCTGTTGTTGGGTAAGGCAATGAATATTCCCGCCCCCCAGTAACAGTTCGCGCCCTGGCACCATGACGACTTCGTGCTGCGGGAACAGCTTCTGCAGGAGCTCCCGGGCCGGGGCATCCTGCGGATCGTCAAAACTCGGCGCAATGATGCCGCCGTTGACGATCAGGAAGTTCACGTAGGAACCGGCCAGCCGCACCGTCGGGTTGCGTTCCTGGGAGCCTTGCGCCGCGTCCACGCCAGCGCACTCTTCTTCGGTGGCATACAGCGGGCCAGGGATCGGCATCTTGTGCACGATGAACGGGCGCCCCTTGGCGTCCGTGCTGTCTTGCAGCACATTCATGGCGGCGTGGCAGCGGCTGTAGTTCGGGTCCTGCGGGTCGTCGGTCCAGGCGAGCAACACTTCGCCGGGGCGCACGTAGCAGCAGAAGTTATCCACATGGCCGTCGGTCTCGTCGTTGAACAAGCCGTCGGGCAGCCAGATGATCTTGTCCACAGCCAGTTGCGCACTGAGCACCGCCTCGATTTCCTCGCGGCTCAAGTGCGGGTTGCGATTGCGGTTGAGCAGGCATTCCTCGGTGGTGATCAACGTGCCTTCGCCATCGACGTGGATCGAACCGCCTTCCAGGACAAACCCTTCGGTGCGATAGCGCGGGCTGCGTTCGATCTCCAGGACCTTGCTGGCCACTTGCGCGTCACGGTTCCACGGCGCGTACAGGCCACCGTCGAAGCCGCCCCAGGCGTTGAAGTCCCAGTCGACGCCGCGCACTTCACCGCTGTCGTTGATGACGAACGTCGGGCCGGTGTCGCGAATCCAGGCATCGTCGCTGGACATTTCCACCAGGCGGATATTCGGCACGTCGAGGCGCGCCCGGGCATTTTCGTACTGGGCCGCGGATACCGCCACGGTCACCGGCTCGAAACGGGCGATCGCCTTGGCCACCGCGATGTGAGCCGCCTGTGCGGGCTTGCCGCCCAGGCGCCAGTTGTCCGGACGCTCGGGCCAGATCATCCAGACCTGGGTCTGGGTCGCCCACTCGGCCGGCATGTGGAAACCATCCGCGCGAGGCGTGCTGTGCAAAGTTGTCATGAATCAGGACTCCGCTGAGTCATCGAGGGCAATGGGGGACTTTATAGACGATAAAAATCGGCTTTAAAAGCGTAAACCATCTGAAATATCAAAATAAACGCAACTCAATGTCGACAAAAATCGACAAATCACTGAAAGCCTCGTGGGAGCGAGCCGGCTCGCAAAAGCGCTGCCTTCGCGAGCGGGCTCGCGTTCACAAGGGTTACCGGCGTACTCGCCTAGAGCCCTTCATCCAGCACCTTCTCTAGCATGTCGACGAAGAAATCCACGCTCTGACGGGTGGTCACCATGGGCGGCTTGATCTTGAGGATATTCAAGTAGTCGCCGGTCGGTTGCATGAAGATCCCCAACTCGCGCAGGCGATTGCACAGCGCCGTGGTTTCTTCGGTGGCCGGTTCCAGGGTGGCGCGGTTGCGGATCAGTTCCACGCCCAGGTAGAACCCCGAGCCGTGCACCGCGCCGACCAACGGATAGCGCTCGATCAAGGCTTCGAGGCGCGCCTTGAAATGCCCGCCGACCACCCGTGCGTTCTCCCAGAGGTCTTCCTCTTCCATCACGTCCAGGACGGCCATGCCGATGCGGCAACTGACAGGGCTGCCGCCGGCGGATGAGAAGAAATAACCCTCGGCCTCCAACGCCTCGGCGATTTCCCGGCGGGTGATGACCGCGCCCAGCGGCTGGCCGTTCCCCATGCCCTTGGCCATGGTGATGATGTCGGGCACCACGCCCTGCTCTTCGAAGCCCCAGAAAAACTCGCCCATGCGCCCATAGCCGACCTGCACCTCGTCAGCGATGCACACCCCGCCACGCTCGCGCACCAACTCATAGACGCGCTTCAGGTAGCCGGGCGGAAGGGCAATGCCGCCGGCGTTCCCGTAGACCGGCTCACAGATGAAACCGGCCAATTGGCGCCGGCTTTCGGCGATTTTCGCCAGGTTGTGCTCGACGCTGCGTACGTAGTCCGGCGCACTGTCAGGGCCCCGGAACTCACCGCGATAGGTGTTCGGCGCGGTGACCGGGTGCACCCAGTCCGGGCGGCTGCTCAAGGCCTGGGGGTTGTCGGCGATGGACGTCGACACCGCATCGGCCGCCACCGACCAGCCGTGATAGGCCTCCAGCACGCTGAGCATGTCGCGCCCGCCGCTGTAGGCCCAAGCCAGGCGGATCGCCAGGTCATTGGCCTCGGTACCGCTGTTGACCAGGAACACCCGGTCCATGTTCGAGGGCGCCAACGCCAGCAGGCGCTCGGAAAACTCGGCAATCGCCGCATAGTGAAAGCGCGAGTTGGTGTTGAGCAGCGACCACTGCCGCGCGGCCACCGCCGCCATGCGTGGGTGACCATGCCCCAGCACCGCGACGTTGTTGAGCATGTCGAGGTAGGAACGCCCCTGCATGTCGATCAAGTGGTTGCGCCAGCCGCGCTCGATGCGCGGTGGGTCGACGTAATAATGCTTTTGCGAACGGGCGAAGCTGGCGTCCCGGCGAGCCAGCAGTGCTTCGGGATCGATCTCCGGCTCGGCATCGCAAGCCAGCCCCAGCAGCGCCGCCGGCGAAGGACACAGCGCCTGCCAGGCCGCCACCCTGGAGGGCGTGCAGAACAGCGGTGGATTCAACCCGGCGCCCCGGCACAACTGTACCCGCAACGGTCCGCTCACCTCGCCCAGCACCTGGCCCTTGACCAGCGCCGCGCCGGCATGCAGCGGCGAGGTCACGCCCCACAGCCGCAGGCTCAACGATGCACCGTCCAATTGCAGGAGGCCGTCGGCGCCGAGGTGCACGACCCCGGCGAACGGCGATTCTAGCGACGAGCCCTGCGGGACATTCAGCTCCACGTGCAACGGATACGTATCCGGCTCGACGGCGCTGTCGGGCCGCGTGCGGGACAACCGATACTGGCCGTAGCGGCTGGCAGCCAGCCCATGAACAGCGGCAGCCTCGCTCAACAGGCGCTGGTCGATGCCCGGTTGCTCCCAGTTGCCCGCCTCGAAATGCGGGCTCAGCACGCCCAGGTCGATCAGCGCGAATTCACGCCCCACCAGGGTCGGCAGCAACGGCGCAAAGCCTTCGCTGGCGATGGGCGCCAGGTTGTGGCCAACGGCGCTGAGAATCGCCGCCTCCATCAGGTCGAGGGGCACCGAGTGGGCGACGCGGAAAATTTCCCACTCATGGGCCAGGTTGTCGCGGCTGTATTGGTTACCCGGATCGATGGCGACCTGCTGTTCACCACTGAGCACCAGGACGGCTGCTCGCGAGACGATCAACGGCCACAACGCCAACAGTTCTTCGCGCTGCAACGGGTTGACCGCGTGATAAGCCTGGATCGCTGGCAGGATGAAAAACGGATCGCCATCGGCGTGGTGCAGCAGGGCCGCACAGGTCACCGACAGGTCCGTGATGCGCCAGGTGCGGACCAGGTCGCCAAAGTCGATGACGCCCTGCAATTGCCACTGGCGCTGGGCATCCCGCTGCCAGACCACGTTGTCATCGGTAATGTCCATGTGGATCGCCTGCACCGGCAGGCTGGCCTTGAGCGGTTGCAAGCGACGCTCGGCCTGTTGCGCGATGTCGGCAATCAGGCTGCGCTGCGCGTCATCCTGGATCACCGGCAACAGGTGTTCGATCAGCGTGTGGGCGTGGCGGGCGTCCCATTGCAGGGTGCGCTCCAGGCCGGCGTGGTCGAACGTGGCCAGGGCCTGGTCGATCTGTGCACACAAACGCCCCAGCCCTTTCACCAAGCCGGGCTCCAGGTGCTTGAACTGCGTCAGTGGCTGGCCGTCGATGTATTCCAGCAACCGGACATGTACCCCTTGCCCCTCGACGTCGAGCGTCAGGAGGTCCTGGCCATTGTTGGCGGCAATCACCCGCGGCACTTTCACCGCGCCGTGGTCAGCCAGATGCCTGAGCGCCGCGTGTTGGGCCTCAAGCTCCCGCACCGCGTAGTCACCGTGGCAGATCTTCAGCACGAACCGCCCGTGCCCGGTGTCGACGCGGTAATTGAGGTCTTGCTGGCTGCCAAGGGGTCGCAGGTCACCGCTGAGTCCATAATTTGCGCGCAACAGCACCGACACTTGTGCGGCGCTGATCTGTGGGCTTGGCAAACTGGCACGGTGAACCAACGTAGCGAGCGGCATACAACAACCCCTTAGGTGGTTTTATCGGATGCCTATCACGCCACTGAGTCGGGGGATAAGCAACCCCTATCGCATTTGAAGCGACGGCGCTCCCAGGCCCCGAGAGCCCCTCACGACTGGCGCCCGCTCCAGGCGAATGTCCGGGGGAGCGCGACGTAGCGCGTTGCAACAGTGTCTTGCTGGACAACCGTAGGCATAATGCGCTTGTCCCCACAGGCGCCTGATGCTCATGAACTCCACCCTTCCCCGCAGACCCCGTTGGCGCAGCCTGGCCTTGCTTGCGCTGTGCCTGGCGCCGTTGTTGTGGCCGCTGGAGCATCTGGCCGAGCGTTATTACCGCAGCGAACTGGCCGGGCAGAACCGCCAGACCCTGGACCTCTACGTCGCCAACCTGCTGGGCACCCTGCACCGCTACGAGGTACTGCCGCAGATCCTCGCCGACCTGCCGGCGTTGCGCGCCGCGCTGTCGGCCCCGGACGACGGGGTCACCCAAGGCAATGCCAACCGGCTGCTGAAAAACATCAGCACCCAGACCGGCGCCGAAGTCATGTACCTGATGGACGCCAACGGCAAGACCCTGGCGGCTTCGAACTGGGATAAGCACGACAGCTTCGTCGGCCGCAACTTCGCGTTCCGCCCGTACTACATCGAGGCCATGGCCGGACGCCTGGGGCGCTTCTTCGGCCTGGGCACCACCTCGGCCAAGCGCGGTTACTTCTTCGCTGCCGCGGTGCGCGATCGCGAAAAAGTCATTGGCGTGCTAGTGGTCAAGGTCGACCTGGACCACACCGAAAGCCTGTGGGGCAAAACCCCGGAACAACTCTTGGTTACCGATCACAACGGCGTGGTCATTCTCACGTCGCGGCAAGACTGGCGCTTTCGCGCGACGCGTCCCTTGAGCGAGGACGAACGCAAGGCCATCAGCGCCGTGCAGCCCTATCCGACCCGCGATCCCAAGCCACTGAACCTGGATGACAACGCCTGGCTGACCCAGACCCAGTCCATCGAGGAGACGGGCTGGAGCGTGAGCATCCTCGCCCCTCGCACGTTGATCGACCGACCGGTGCGCACCGTGCTCACAATCGGCGGTGCGGCGCTGCTGGTGTTGATGCTGCTGCTTGGGCTGATGATGCAGCGTCGGCGCCATTATCTGGACCGGATCGCCTTCGAAGCCAAGGCGCGTCACCAACTGGAAGGTCGGGTCGCCGAGCGCACCAGCGACCTGGAAGGTCTGAACCGGCGGCTCAAGCAGGAAGTGCTGGAGCGCGAGCAGGCCCAGCAGGAGCTGGTGCGGGCCCAGGATGACCTGGTGCAGGCCGGCAAACTGTCGGCCCTGGGCACCATGTCGGCGAGCATCAGCCACGAACTCAACCAGCCGCTGGCGGCGATCCGCAGCTACGCCGAAAACGCCGAGATCCTGCTCGACCACCAGCGCACCGACGACGCCCGGGGCAACCTCAAGCTGATCAGCGAGCTGACCGGGCGCATGGCCTCCATCATCGCGCACCTGCGTGCCTTCGCCCGCCGCGACCGCCACGCCCCGGAAAGCGTTGCCTTGCAGCCGGCGCTAGACGACGCGCTGGCGCTGCTCGCCAAGCGCCGCCGCAGCATGGAGGTGGAGTTGATTCGCGACCTGCCGGCCGCGACGCTCTGGGTCGAGGCCGGGGAAACCCGCTTGCGCCAGGTCCTGGGCAACCTGTTGGCCAACGCCCTCGACGCCCTCACCGAGAAAGGCCCGCCGCGCAAACTTTGGCTCAGCGCACAGGCCACCGAAACCGGCGTCAACCTGTACATCCGCGATAACGGCCCAGGCTTCTGCATGGAAGCCCTGGGCCGCGCCGGCGAACCCTTCTATACCACCAAGACCCGGACCCAGGGCCTTGGCCTGGGGCTGGCAATCTGCGACACCTTGATGCGCGCCTTCGGGGGCGAACTGTCGTTCGCCAACCACAAGGAGGGCGGCGCCTTGATCACCCTGAAGCTGCGCGCCGGCGCGCCCGGAGTGAGCCTGCAACCGTCCGAGGACCGTAGTGTATGACCATCGATAACCGGATTGAGGTGGTGCTGATCGACGACGATCCCCACCTGCGCCAGGCCTTGAGCCAGACCCTCGACCTGGCCGGACTGAAGATTTTGCCCCTGGCCGAAGCCAAGGGCGTGGCCGGGCAATTGCCCCGTGATTGGCCTGGCGTGGTGGTCAGCGATATCCGCATGCCGGGCATGGACGGCCTCGAACTGCTGAGCGAGCTGCACGCCCAGGACCCGGAGCTGCCGGTGCTGCTGATCACCGGCCACGGCGACGTGCCGCTGGCGGTGCAGGCGATGCGTGCCGGGGCCTACGACTTCCTGGAGAAACCCTTCGCCAGCGACCACCTGCTCGACAGCGTGCGCCGTGCCCTGTCCTTGCGTCGGCTGGTACTGGAAAACCGTAGCCTGCGCCTGGCCCTGAGCGATCGGCACGAGCTCAGCGCCCGGCTGGTGGGCCAGTCGACGCCCATATTGCGCCTGCGCGAACAGATCGGCGCATTGGCGGCCACCCGCGCCGACGTGCTGATCCTGGGTGAAACCGGCGCCGGCAAGGAAGTGGTCGCCCGCGCTCTGCACGACCTCTCGGCACGCCGCAACGGCCCCTTCGTGGCGATCAACGCCGGAGCCCTGGCCGAATCGGTGGTGGAGAGCGAATTGTTCGGCCACGAGCCCGGCGCGTTCACCGGCGCGCAGAAACGCCGCATCGGCAAGTTTGAATTCGCCAACGGTGGCACGCTGTTTCTCGACGAAATCGAAAGCATGAGCCTGGACGTCCAGGTCAAGCTGCTGCGCCTGCTGCAAGAACGCATGGTGGAACGGTTGGGGGGCAATCAGCAGATCCCGCTGGATATCCGTGTCATCGCTGCCACCAAGGAAGACCTGCGTCAGGCCGCTGACCAGGGACGTTTTCGCGCCGACCTGTACTACCGCTTGAACGTCGCGCCGCTGCGCATTCCACCGCTGCGCGAGCGGGGCGAAGATGCCCTGGTGCTGTTCCAGCACTTTGCCAACGAGGCCAGCGCCCGTCACGGCCTGCCGCCCCACGAATTGCAGCCGGCGCAGCGGGCGCTGCTGCTGCGTCACAGTTGGCCAGGCAACGTGCGCGAACTGCAGAACGCCGCCGAACGCTTTGCCCTGGGCCTGGAACTGGCCCTGGACAACAGCGCGCCGGACGGCAGTCCCGGCGAACCGGTCGCGATGGTCAGTGGCGGCTTGAGCGAACAGGTGGAAAACTTCGAGAAAACCCTGATCGCCGCCGAGCTGGCGCGTCCCCACAGCTCGGTCCGCAGCCTCGCCGAAGCCCTGGGCATCCCGCGCAAGACCTTGCACGACAAGCTGCGCAAGCACGGGTTGAGCTTCGGCGACACTAGCCACGGCGCCGCCGACGAAGCCGATTGAGACATCGGCGTTACCGCCACCTTCCTGTCCCGCCAGAGGCCCCTCGATGAACCGCGACACGCGTTACCTGGAATCGATCCTGCACCACGACATCCCGCTGACACGGGACATGGGCCTGGAGGTCGTCGATTGGCAGGCCCGGCAACTGCGGTTGTTCCTGCCGCTGGACGCCAACGTCAATCACAAGAGCACCATGTTCGGCGGCAGCCTGTATTGCGGCGCGGTGCTCGGCGGCTGGGGCTGGCTGCACCTGGCCCTGCGCGAGGAAGGCATCGAAGATGGGCATATCGTGATCCAGGAAGGGCAGATCAGCTATCCGCTGCCGGTCACCGGCGATGCGAGCGTGATTTGCGACGCGCCGCAGGAAAGCACCTGGAAACGCTTCCTCGCCACCTACCGCCGCCATGGCCGGGCGCGCATCGCCTTGCAGACGCGGGTGCTGAACACCGCGAGCAAGGACCCGGCGGTGCAGTTCGAGGGGCAGTACGTGTTGCATCGCTGACTTTGGCACCCTGCAACCCTGTGGTGAGGGGATTTATCCCCGTTGGGGCGCGAAGCGGCCCTGCTTTTTGGGACTGCTGCGCAGTCCAACGGGGATAAATCCCCTCGCCACAAAGAATGGAAGCGGCTAGGAACGCGCCAACTCCAGCAGTGTCGCCCGCCAGGCCGCCTTCGCCGGCAACGCCAGGAACGATGCATTGAGCAGCGACTCCCGCGGTGGGTAGCAGAACGGCTCGCCACTCAAGTCCAGCACCTCGCCACCGGCCCCTTCCAGTACACCCTGGGCGGCGGCGGTGTCCCATTGGGACGTCGGCGCCAGGCGTGGATAGCAATCCGCCGCGCCTTCGGCCACCAGGCAAAACTTCAACGAACTGCCGATGCTGGTCAATTGCAACTCACCCAGGCTGGCACTCAGGCCTTGCAACAGGCGCTCCTGCTCCGGGCTGCTATGGCGACGACTGGCGACCACGGTAAAGGCCTCGCCCGGCGCCAGCGAGTTGCGCACCGCGACAGGCACGGGGTCACCGCCCTTGTCGCCGCGCCAGGCCCCGAGACCCGCGCCACCTGCGTAGTAGCGGCCAGTGGTGGGCATCGACACCACGCCAAACACCACACGCCCTTGTTCAATCAGGGCGATGTTGACGGTGAACTCCTCGCTACCGGAAATGAATTCCTTGGTGCCATCCAGCGGGTCCACCAGCCACCAGCGCTGCCAACCGGCGCGCACATCCTGGGCGATATTGGCGTCCTCCTCGGACAGGATCGCAATGTCCGGGGCCAACGCCGCCAGCCCGGCGACGATCACATCGTGGGCAGCCATGTCGGCGGCGGTCACCGGCGACTCGTCGGCCTTCTGGGTGACTTGCACGTCAGCGCGCCAGAACGGCAGGATCGCCTCGCCGGCCTTGAGCGCCAGCGCCACCACGGGGGCCATCAGGGGATGAGGGAAATTCATGAAAAAAAGGCTCCGCGTTGGGTCAGCAGGTCACGGGCCAGGTACAACGCCGCCAGGGCACGCCCCTCGGTGAATTGCGGGTTTTGCGCCAGGGCCGAGAGTTCATGCAGGTTGACCTTGTCCACGCGCATCGGCTCGGGCTCATCGCCCTCCAGCCGCTCTTCGTACAGGTCGGTCGCCAACACCACCTGGATCTTCTGGCTCATGTAGCCCGGCGACAGCGACAGTTCGGTCAGGTGTTCCAACTGACGCGCGCCGAAGCCAGCCTCTTCCTTGAGCTCGCGCTCGGCCGCCGCCAGCACGTCCTCACCCGGCTCGATCAAGCCCTTGGGCAGGGACAGCTCATAGGCATCGGTGCCACCGCAATACTCTTCCACCAGCACCGCGTGGTCGGCGTCGAGCATCGCCACGATCATCACCGCGCCGTAACCCGCACCCTTGCTCGCCAGGCGTTCGTAGGCGCGCTCCACGCCGTTGGAAAAACGCAGCTTCAGCTCTTCCACGCAGAACAGACGGCTGGTGGCGACGATGCGGCGATCGAGTATGGTGGGTTTCTGGCGCATATACGGCTCCCTGGGCGATAGCGGGCTACTATACCCGGCCTATTCTGATTGTTTGTGTCGGATATCCGATTACCGCTGGAGAAGTTTTATGGCCTTGCTGCCCTGGCACGAGATCGACACGGTGCTGCTGGACATGGACGGCACCTTGCTGGACCTGCATTACGACAACCATTTCTGGATGGAACACCTGCCCCAGCGCTACGCCGAACTGCACGGCGTGAGCCGCGCGATGGCCGAGATGGAGCTGCAACCGCTGTTCGAGCGCAACGCTGGCCAGTTGCAGTGGTATTGCCTGGATTTCTGGAGTACCGAGCTGAAATTGCCGGTGCGCGAATTGAAACTGGAAACCGCTCACCTGATAGCCTTGCGTCCGGACGCCGATACCTTCCTGGCGGCCATCAAGCAGGCGGGCAAGCGGGTGGTGATGATCACCAATGCCCACCGCGATTCGCTGTCCCTGAAGCTGGAACGCATCGAGTTGGCGCCCTACTTCGAGCGCCTGATCAGCTCACACGACTACGGCTTCCCCAAGGAAAACCGGCAATTCTGGGACGCCTTGCAAGCCGACCTGAACTTCGACCCGGCCCGCAGCCTTTTCATCGACGACACCTTGCCGGTGCTGCGGAGCGCCCGGGATTTCGGCGTGGCGCACCTGTTGGCCGTCAGCGAACCGGACAGCCGCAAAGGGCCGAAGGACACGGGTGAATTCGCGGCGTTGGTGGATTACCGAACGCTCATCGAAGGGCTCTGACGCGATCAATGTGGCGAGGGCGCTTGCTCCCGCTGGACTGGGCTGGCGCTCCAGTGCGCAGCGCTCTCCAAAAATGCGACTGCTACGCAGCCGAGCGAGAGCAAGCGCCCTCGCCACAGGTATCGGTTACTCAGGAATACGCAACACCTGCCCCGGATAGATCTTGTCCGGGTGCGACAGCAGCGGTTTGTTGGCTTCGAAGATCTTGTTGTACTTGTTCGCATCCCCGTACTCGGCCTTGGCGATCGCACTGAGGGTGTCACCTTTTTTCACCGTGACGAAACGTGCCGCCTGGGCCACCGGACCGGTGACGGTGATCTGGTCGTCGACACTGCCGACACCGGCGATATTGCCCACCGCCAACAGGATTTTTTCCTTCTCTTCCTGGCTTGCCACTTCACCGGTGACGGTGACGGTATCGCCTTCGATGGTGGCATGCACATTCGGATTACCGAGACCGACCTTGTTGATGTGTTCTTTCAACTGCTCGCTCGCATCAGCATTGCCAGGCGTCAGCAGGTCGATCAGCTTTTCACCTGCTTCCTTCACAAAGCTAAAAAGACTCATGGCACACGCTCCTTGATTAGGTATCCAGACGCCAAAGACTAGACCAAGCCAGGCGAACCCGACGCCAAGCCGACCAATGACCCCGTCACGCACAAGCGCTAGAATCCGAATCTTCCCGCGCGCTGGAGCGAAGATGGACATCAAGCAGCTGAAATTTCTCATCGCCCTGGATGAAACCCGTCATTTCGGCCAAGCCGCCGCTCGCTGCCACATCACCCAGCCCACCCTGTCGATGCGCCTGCGCAGCCTCGAGGAAGAACTCGGCCTGCCACTGGTCAACCGCGGCCAGCGCTTCGAAGGCTTCACTGCCCCGGGAGAGCGGGTGCTGGCCTGGGCACGCACGGTGCTGGCCGCCCATGACGGCCTGCTGGCGGAGGCGGCGGCCTGTCGTGGCAACCTGGCGGGTACGCTGCGCCTGGGCGTGGTGCCGCTGTCGGACTTCGACCCGCTGTCGATGATGCAGCGCCTGCACGACGAGCACCCCAACCTGCGTTTCGAATTGTCGTCCCTGAGCTCCGAACAGATTCTCGAACAACTGGCGAACAACCGCATCGACCTGGGCATTTCCTACCTGGAACGCCTGGACAACGAACGCTTCGAGGCCTTGCCCTTCAGCCAGACCCGCATGGGCCTGCTGTATGACCAGCGGTATTTCTTCTTCGGCGAACAGGCGCTGAGCTGGCAAGCGTTGATTGAACTGCCGTTGGGCATGCTCACCAGCGGCATGCATTTTCGCCAGTCCATCGACTACCACTTCCACAGCCGGGGCCTCACGCCGCAACCGCTGCTGCAAACCGACGCCGTGCATCAATTGTTGCAAGCGGTGCACGGCGGGCTGTGCTGCGCGGTAATGCCGCTGGACAGCGGCCTGGACGTCCTCACCGAAGACTTGCGCATCCAACCCATCGACAGCGCGCACACCCTGGTGCCGCTGGGGATGATCATGCGGCGTGGCGCCCCCCGCTCGGCGCTGGCGGAAGCCTGTTTCGCGCTCTATCAGAAATCAGCGACAGCTTCTTGATCGACGTCATCTATTGATAGATCAGTAATAGCGATTAGACGTGGCAGATTGCCGCATTTAGTCTTGTCACTATTCCACACATCGGTGATGTCATGAAAACCAAGCCTCCGGCCTGCCCGGTGCCCGCGGTGCAAGCACCCGTGCCCACCGCGAGCCAGAGCTATCAATACGTCAACCTGGACCACTCCCAAGCCGACAGCGCCGCGCTGGCCGAGGAAGTGGCGTTGGCGATCGCCTACAACGGCATCAGCCAGGCCGTGATGCTGGTCACCCCCACCGACCTGGAAGACTTCATCGTCGGTTTCAGCCTGGGCAGCGGCATCATCGAAGACGCATCCGACATCTACGACCTGCAACTGAGCGGCAGTGGTTCGGCCCAGTCTGCCCAGGTGACCATCGCCAACCGCGCGTTCTGGAACCTCAAGCAGCAACGCCGGCAGTTGGCGGGCACCAGCGGCTGCGGATTATGCGGCGTGGAAGCGCTGGAACAGGCGCTGCCGAACCTCAAGGTCTTGCCCGGTGCCGCGTTGCCGCCCGCGCCATGGCTCGAAGGCCTGCGTCAGCGCATCGGCCAGTTCCAGCCACTGGGCCAATACTGCGGTGCGGTTCACGCCGCGCTGTTCATGAACGCCCAGGGCGAACTGTTGCTGGGCCGCGAAGACATTGGCCGGCACAACGCCCTCGACAAGCTGATCGGTGCCCTGGTCCGGCAACGGATCCAGGTCACCGGTGGCGTGGCGATCGTCACCAGCCGTTGCAGCCTCGAACTGATCCAGAAAGTGCTGCGGGCCGGCATCCAGACCCTGGTCAGCCTGTCGTCGCCCACCGGCCTTGCCGTGCAATGGGCCCGTCAACACAACCTCAACCTTATCCACCTGCCGCAAAAAAGTGCGCCGCGGGTCTACAGCCCTGCGATGGAGAATCACGCGTGAGCAATCATCAACAAGCCGACCAGAAACCCGTTCCGCGCTACAAGCCCTACAAGGGCCCGGCCGGTGGTTGGGGCGCGCTGATCAGCGTCGCCCAAGCCTGGTTGACCAGCGATAACGCGCTGAAAAATATCCGCATGATGCTCAAGACCAACCAGAACGGTGGTTTCGACTGCCCGGGCTGCGCCTGGGGTGACTCGCCGGAAAGCGGCATGGTCAAGTTTTGCGAGAACGGTGCCAAGGCGGTGAACTGGGAAGCCACCAAGCGCCGCGTCGATGCGGCCTTCTTCGCCAAGCACAGCGTGACCTCGCTGTTGGAGCAAAGTGACTACTGGCTCGAATACCAGGGCCGCCTGACCGAGCCGATGCGCTACGACGCCGAGACCGATCGCTACACGCCCATCGGCTGGGAAGCGGCGTTCGCCCTGATCGGCAAGCACCTGCAAGGGCTTTCCAACCCGAACCAGGCCGAGTTCTACACTTCGGGCCGGGCCAGCAACGAAGCGGCCTACCTGTATCAATTGTTCGTCCGCGCCTACGGCACCAACAACTTCCCCGACTGCTCGAACATGTGCCACGAAGCCAGCGGCGTGGCGCTGTCCCAGAGCGTAGGCGTGGGCAAGGGCACGGTGACCTTCGATGACTTCGAGCACGCCGACGCCATTTTCGTCTGGGGCCAGAACCCCGGCACCAACCACCCACGGATGCTCGAACCGCTGCGCGAGGCAGTAAAGCGCGGCGCCCAGGTGGTGTGCATCAACCCGCTCAAGGAGCGCGGCCTGGAGCGTTTCCAGCATCCGCAGCACCCGTTCGAAATGCTCACCAACGGCGACAAGCCGACTAACACCGCCTATTTCCGCCCGGCGTTGGGTGGCGACATGGCGATCCTGCGCGGCATGGCGAAGTTCCTGCTGCAATGGGAGCGTGACGCCCAGAAGGCTGGCGCTCCAGCGGTGTTCGACCACGCGTTCCTCAATGAACACAGCGTCAACGTGCTGGATTACCTGGCCGTGGTCGACGACACACCGTGGGAACAGATCGTCGAGCAATCGGGCCTGTCCCTGGTGGAAATCGAGCAAGCGGCGCGCATGTACGCCAAGAGCAAGAACGTGATCATGTGCTGGGCGATGGGGATCACCCAGCATCGCCATTCGGTAGCGACCATCCAGGAAATCGCCAACCTGATGATGCTGCGCGGCAACATCGGCCGGCCAGGCGCTGGCCTGTGCCCGGTACGCGGCCACAGCAACGTCCAGGGCGACCGCACCATGGGCATCAACGAACGCCCGCCGACGGCCTTCCTCGACGCGCTGGAGCGGCGCTTCCAGTTCAAGGTACCGCGCGAATATGGCCACAACGTGGTCGAGGCGATCCATGCCATGGCCAACGGCGAGGCGAAAGTCTTCATCGCCCTGGGCGGCAACTTTGCCCAGGCCACGCCAGACAGCCGTCGGACCTTCGAGGCCCTGGCCAACTGCGACCTGACCGTGCAGATCAGCACCAAGCTCAACCGCAGCCACCTGGCCCACGGGAAAGAAGCGCTGATCCTGCCGTGCCTGGGCCGCACCGACATCGACCTGCAAACCGAAGGCGCGCAAGCAGTCACCGTCGAAGACTCCTTCAGCATGGTCCACGCCTCCAAGGGCCAGTTGCAGCCATTGTCCAACCAGATGCGCTCCGAACCCTGGATCATCGCCGGCATCGCCGCCGCCACGCTGGGCAGCCGTCCGGTGGACTGGAACTGGCTGGCGGCCGACTACAACCGCATTCGCGAGCTGATCGCCGACACGGTGCCGGGCTTCAAGGACTTCAACGAAAAGCTGCAGAACCCCGGTGGTTTCTACCTGGGTAACAGCGCCGGCGCGCGTCGCTGGAACACTGCCTCGGGCCGGGCCAACTTCAAACCCAACCTGCTGCCGGCCGACCTGGTGCATGAACGCACTCGCTCCACCGGCCAACAGCCCGACCTGATCATGCAATCGATGCGCTCCCACGATCAGTACAACACCACCATCTACGGCCTCGACGACCGTTATCGTGGCGTGAAGGGCCAGCGGGACGTGTTGTTCGTCAACGAGGCGGACATCATTCGCCTGGGCTTCAAGCCAGGGCAGAAGGCCGATATCGTCTCGCTCTGGGATGATGGCCGCGAGCGTCGGGTCAAAGGCTTCACCCTGCTCGCGTTCGACATTCCTGCCGGGCAGGCCGCGGCCTATTACCCGGAAGTGAACCCCCTGGTGCCGCTGGAAAGCACCGGTGACGACAGCCACACGCCGACGTCGAAGTTCGTGGCGATCCGCCTGGAAGCGGCGAGCGAGAATGGCCTGATCCTGGCCAAGTCGGCCTGATCATACCGATGGCGAGGGCGCCTGCGACCTCGCCACGGGAATTTTCCAGCGCCCACGAAAAAGGCCGTTTTCCTAAGAAAACGGCCTGTCTGAAGTAGCTAAAGACCGGCCAAAACACCTTAAGTTCCGCCCTAAAAACAATAACTTAGAGAATTGTGCACAAGTCGTGCTACTCGTCGGATTTCGATTGTCACCAAGCGAAGCCAGCCTCAGGATCGCGCCGTCATCCCTTTGAGGCTCCTCTATGAAGTTCTCCTCCATTCTCTTGTTGTCCCTTGGCCTGGTCAGTGGCATCGCTTCTGCTGGCGGTACTGCCGAAGCAGGCGTTGGCGGCGCATTGGGCGGGGTTTTGGGTTCGGTCGTCGGCCAGTCCCTGGGCGGCAACACCGGCTCCACTATCGGCGCAGCCCTGGGCGGCGCGGGTGGTAGTGCAGTTGGCGCAGACAAACACAGCCGTGGCGAAGCAGCCATCGGCGGCGCACTGGGCGCAGCCGGCGGTAACGTGGTTGGTCGCAGTGTCGGCGGCAGCACCGGCAGCCTGATCGGCGCGGCAGCGGGCGGTGGCGCCGGCGGCGCGCTGGGTAACTACATGGGCAAGGACGACGATGATGATCGTCGCTATGAAGGGCGCCGTGGCGATCGCCGCTACTACCGTGACGGTCACCCCGGCCGCGGCCATGCCTACGGGCATCGCAAGCATCGCCATCACTACCGCGACTGATCGCTGATTGCTACAGCGATAAAAATCGCAGCCTGCGCAGCGCTCCCCCAGCGCCTAATCGCACGCTGCGATTTTTCGTTTCAGACCAGCAGTCGCTCCATCGCCCCGCGTAACCGGTCTGGAATGGCCACGGGTCGATTCGACACCCGGTCCACGAACACGTGGACAAAGCGCCCCGCCGCACAGGCCTCCTCCTCGCCCACCTTGAAGACCGCCAATTCATACTGCACTGAACTGCTGCCCAGCTTGCCCACCCGCAAGCCGATTTCGATCCGGTCTGGAAAGGCGATCGACGCAAAGTAATCGCAGGCCGAACTCACCACGAACCCCACCACGTCCCCTTCATGGATATCCAGGCCGCCCACTTCGATCAGGTAGGTGTTCACCGTCGTGTCGAAGAAGCTGTAGTAGGTGACGTTGTTGACGTGACCGTACACATCATTGTCGTGCCAGCGCGTGGTGATGGCTTGCAGATGCGGGTATTCGCTACGTTGCGGCATCAGGTGTCCTTTGCGATTGTCGAAGGGTTCACGGGAGCGGCGGCCTAGCGTTGGGCAAAACCCTTGCCCTGCATGGCCAGTTCGCCGATCAGGCGTGCAGGCTGCCAATGGTCGCCCTGCCTCGTCTCGAGCGCCAGCAGGCGAGCATGAATGTCTTCAAGCCCTTGGCTGTCCGCCCAGGCCATCGGCCCGCCCTTGTCTGCGGGAAAGCCATAGCCGTTGAGGTAAACCAGGTCTATGTCGTGGGCCGACGCGGCAATGCCTTCCTGCAGGATCTTCGCCCCTTCGTTGACCAACGCCAGCAAGCAGCGCTCCAGGATTTCCTCGTGGCTGATCTCGCGACGCTGGAAACCCAGTGCTTCGCTGACCTCCTGCACCAGCGCGTCGACCTCGACATCCTGTTCGGCCTGACGGCTGCCAGGTTCATAGTGATAGTACCCATTGCCGCTTTTCTGGCCGAACCGGCCCAGCTCGCACAAGCGGTTGTCCACTTGCACCTCGGGCGCATCCTGACCTTTGCCCGCCAACTCGCGAGCCCGCCATTCCAGGTCGATGCCAACCACGTCATACATGCGGAACGGGCCCATGGCAAAGCCGAAGCCTTGCAAGGCCGCATCCACTTGATGAGGGAATGCGCCCTCCAGCAGCATCTTGCGAGCCTCCAGCACATAAGGGTGGAGCATCCGGTTACCGATGAAACCGTGGCAATTGCCCGAGACCACGCTGACCTTGCCCATGCGCTTGCCCAACGCCAGCGCCGCCTCCAGCACGGCCTGGGACGTTTGGGCACCGCGAACGACTTCCAGCAGTTTCATGATGTGCGCCGGACTGAAGAAGTGCAGCCCCAGGACTTGGCCGGGGCGGCCGGTGACGGCCGCGATGGCGTCGATGTCCAGCGCCGAGGTGTTGCTTGCCAGGATCGCCTCGGGTTTGAGCAGGCTATCGAGCTCACGGAAGATGCTTTGCTTGAGATCAAGGTTTTCGTACACCGCCTCGATCACCAGGTCCACGTCGCGGATTGCCGTGTAGTCGTCTGCGCGGGTGACCCGCGCGATCCGGGCATCGGCTTCGCCCTGGTCAATACGTCCCTGACGCACACCATGGGCGTAGGTCTCCGCCACCGCGACCAGAGCCTGCTCAAGCATCTGTGGATTGTTGTCAACCCACTGCACCGCCACTCCGGCATTGGCCAGGCACATCACAATGCCCCGCCCCATGGTGCCTGCACCGACCACGGCGGCGCGCTGAATATCGAAGGGTGTCTGGCTCATGTTTGCTCTCTTGTTGGCGATCCAAAGACAGCCTTCACCTTAGTCAGCGTGAGACTTTTTTTGAAATTTATTCGTGTGATGGCGGGCATTCATCAGATGGATACCCTCGCTTTACCATAACCAGAAGATAGTCAACCATACGACGTTAAGTAAAGATCCAATTCCTTGGAGAAGGTTATCCTTCCCAACCGTTTCACTTTCCAACACTTGCTTTGCAGAAAGCTTAAAGTCCGCGCCAACGTGATTTTCGGCAACTCCCCATTGCATCACAGGCATAAGCTGTTCCACCGACAAGTGGATGCATTGCTCAAATACCACACCCTCCTTACCTGGAAAAAACCCAGCACACTGAAATTTTCCCCACTCCCCAACTTCTCTTCCATTTTCATCACCCGCCTAATCTGCTAAAGCTTTTCAGCAGACACTTAATCCCTTAAAAAATATCAACCATGCAGCTTACTAAGCATGACAACTACAACTCATTTGAAAAAGAAGAACAGGATCATAAATACTTTTCCCCAATATCGTTTCTAAGCTTTCAAGCTGATACCTTGTCAAATCATAGCCCTCCCACCCTTGCTGATCAGTAGCCCAGCCCATAATCCCCCTCAGAACCTCGTCATAACCCTCGGGAACCCTCTCTTCAAAAGCGAGCAACCCAGTATTATTGTAAAAAGCTTCAACTGTGTAGAGCATGGCCCGACGCCCCAGGTTTAATGTGAACTTGGTTTGTTTACAGCGTGTGATGCAAGCAAGCTGAACAGAGTTTAATTTATGCTCACCAAACATCCCGATAATCAAATGACACTTGATAGTCGTAGCCAGACAAATCAAGAACGTGTTCAAAATGGGGTTGCAATATTGCGACCCACTCGTCAATCACGTTAAAACCGCCTACATTTATATTATCCTCGACCGGAACACCGAGAGCATCCATCACCCAAGGATCATCGCCAAAATCCTTGGTGTACTCACGCCCCTCACCAAGCTCGGTTTCCTTGTCGTACCAATCCAATTTGAGTTTTAAACCCATCATTCCCTCACAAATATTTTTTGATATTACGATCTGGTTTGGGACCATCAATTTGCTCGCCCGTTAAATAATCATAGGCCCCCAAATGACTTCCATCGCTCGCACGGTATGCCTCAAGTTCGCCGTGCATGAAATCCCACTCATAAATTATTCTGCCTTTTTTATCGGCCCACCGCTCTCGAAAGCCGCCGCCTCCCTGGCGAGGAGTCTTCTTTTTAACAACTCTTAAGTCTGGGAACCCTGCAATCTCCGTCACCTTGGGTGCGACATGGTAATCATGCCCTACGTCCGGCAACCCTTTACGCCGAACACTAAAAACTATGTACAGCGGCGAAACCCCGGAATCCGCTGGAAACACAAGAATGAAATCCTTGTACTCCGGTGGATAAATCGGATTGACGATAATGCTGTCCGCCGCAGGAGTCGGTGGAAAGATCCAGATAGGTGGGGCCTGGGGAGCGGCCTCCAAGGCCGGTATTCCCAGCGTCGCCGAAGGATCCTGCGCTGGCGTCCAGATCAATTCGACCCCATCGCCAAAGTCCGCGACATAGAGGTCGCCGCGAACCTGGAAAGTCACCACCGGAATCATTTCCCAGTCGGGCCGCACCTGGGTGTTGTAGCCATACCCTTTCAACGTCCCGTCGGCTCGAGTTTCGATATGCAAGCGCACACGGGTGCGAGCTTGTTCCAGGGAGCGCAATTGATCTTCGGTGTAGAGTGAGCCGTCACCCAGGCTGGTAGGCGCCAACAAGCCCACCAGCCCCAGCAGCGCTCCGGCCGCCAAAGGTGCGGAGATCGCGCCGACAGCGGCACTGGTGCCTGTACCGATTGCGCTCAATGCCGTCCCGCCCAGGGCGAACGTTCCGAAGCTGGCCGGCAACGCACCGGTGATTCTTTTCAGCGGTACGCGTCCCGACTCATCTACCTGGCGCCCACCCAGCAGCGTCACCGTGCCGTACTCTTTCACAAGCTCCGTAGGGATGTAGCCGGTTGGATTGCAGTAGTCGATAACCGCATCGGGTAACTTGCAGGATTTGGTGAATACGCAGCCTCGTATGGCGGGAGCGTGCTCTTGGTGCAGTTGGGCCAGACGCGCCTTCATGTAAGCGTCCTGCCTGCCGAGCATGGCGTCGTGGCGTTGTTGATCGACTTCGCGCTTGGCCAGCTCGGCTGGGGTCATATCCCGCAGCCTCCTATAGCCCCAGTCGCCACCATGGCGCTCCCAAACCTGGGGCTCACCGGATTTTGCTTTACTCATCGTTCGTCCTTGCCCGGCCGTATCTACCCGGATTTGAAAGGGTGTGACGAACCTTACCGAGCAACCGAGAGAACGCTTAGCAGACGCTTCCTAGACTGTTGTGGGATCGTTCCTCCTTATTGCAATGAACAGCGATTTGACGGCTGTGCTGCCCCAGCCTGCGGGACAAAGCGGCGACTCGAGAATAGGTCGGGGGCAGAAACGCTACTGGAGATACCGCGTGAGGGGCCTTCCGCCTCGCCATGAGGCGTTACAAGTTCGGGCATTTTGATGCTTCGCTCCCGTTCCGTTTGCGCGTTAAGGTCGCCGTCTACATACGTTGCGTCGGGCCAGGAAGCTTGGCGCCCAGAACTCTGTTCAAGGACTGAACCATGCCACATCCATCTACCGCATTACGCGCGCTTATGCTTGCGTCGGCCTCGCTGTTGGCCGGTTGCCTGACCCTTCCCGCACGATCTGGCGCGGAGCCGACCACGTTCGAAACACCGGAATACTTCGCACAACAAGGCTTGGCAGTGGTAAAGGCCTCGGCTTTATACGCCCGCGGCGGCACCGGCCAGGACGTCGTGGTGGCGCTGGTCGACTCGGGACTCAACACCCACCTGAAGGAGTTCGAGGGC
Organism: Pseudomonas sp. MS646; assembly: GCF_036693845.1. Lineage (NCBI taxonomy): Bacteria > Pseudomonadati > Pseudomonadota > Gammaproteobacteria > Pseudomonadales > Pseudomonadaceae > Pseudomonas > Pseudomonas sp. MS646. The sequence goes on along the minus strand of NZ_CP144763.1, from coordinate 312,178 downwards.
AGGTTGAGTGACCCCGGATTCGATTATGTCGAGAATCATCCCGGCACGCTCGACCGCGTCGGCCACGGCACGCAAATGGCCGGCATCCTCGCCGCCAACAAGGATGGTCAGGGCATGCATGGCATCGCCTTCAATGCCCGGTTGGTACCCTTTCGTTTCGGCGACGACAACGAGCCGTTTTTCTTCGATAGCAACATTGCCCAATCCTGGCAAAGCGGATTCGACAAAGGTGCTCGCCTGTTCAACAACTCCTGGGCCAATGCCATCCCGGCAACCGAAATCACTGAGGCGCGCTACAACCAGGTGATGCCCGACGCCTTGGCGGTCGCCCGGAAACTGGTATCCGACGGTGCCGTATTCATCTTCCCGACGGGTAACGAACTCAAGCGTGAGCCCCTTGCCGAAGCTGGCTTGCCGCGGGCGCTCCCCGAACTGGAGAAGGGTTGGATCGCGGTCGTTGCATTGAAAAACGACGGCAGCGCCGTCAATGGAAAATCCAACTATTGCGGCGTTGCAGCCGCCTGGTGCATCGCGGTCCCCGGCGGCGACTCAGGCGCAGAGGCCGGGCTGCTCACCGTAGGCAAGGACGGTCGCTACGTGCAAACCGCCGGCACATCGCCGGCCGCCGCGTTAGTCAGTGGCGCGCTCGCGGCGCTACAAAGCCTGTATCCAGCACTCAGCTCGCAACAAGTCCGTGAGCACCTCCTGGCGACGGCCAACCGCTCGGGTATCTATGCCAACAGCGAAGCCTATGGCAGAGGGTTGATGGACCTTGAGGCAGCCTCGTTACGCCGGCCTGAACACATGACGGACTGAACAAAAACCCAGCAAACACATTGCACCGAAACCGCCAACGGCAAGACGCCTTTGGCTCGCAAACTTGGAAAAAGGAAATGACCATGTCGTACAAACTCGCCTTACCCACCACCCTGATCCTGTGCCTGCTGCTGGGCGGATGCATGGAAATCCCGGAAGAGCCGCCCATTCTGGCTATCGAAACTCCAGTGGCTGGACCTGCAACATCCTGACAGTCTGATTAACTTTTCCAGGATGCTCGAAAGTCGGTGAAGGCTTTATCGCAGCGGTTTTCCTGGGTCTGTCCAGGCGCGAGCAGGAAACCATGGCGCCCGCCTTCCACTTCTCGAACAAATCACCCCCATGAAAAAACCGCCCCGAAGGGCGGTTTTTTTTACGCTGTCCGAGCCTTACAGCTGCGGGCCAGCGGCCTTGATGGCGTCGCTCACGTCGAACTTCTTGAAGTTCTCGGTGAACAGACCGGCCAGTGCCTTGGCCGCTTCGTCGTAGGCAGCCTTGTCAGCCCAGGTGTTGCGTGGGTTCAGCAGGCCGGTTTCGACGCCTGGAACCGCCAGCGGCACGTCCAGGTTGATGATGTCCAGGTGTTCGGTTTCAGCACCGATCAGCGCGCCGCTCTGGATGGCCGCGATCACCGCACGGGTGGTCGGGATGTTAAAGCGCTTGCCAACGCCGTAGCCACCACCGGTCCAACCGGTGTTGACCAGGTAGACCTTGGAGCCGAAACCACGGATACGCTTGATCAGCAGTTCAGCGTATTCACCGGCAGGACGCGGGAAGAACGGGGCGCCGAAGCAGGTGGAGAAGGTCGACTTGATGCCGCTGCCCGAACCCATTTCGGTCGAACCCACCAGTGCGGTGTAGCCGGACAGGAAGTGGTAGGCGGCTTGCTCTTCGCTGAGGATCGACACTGGTGGCAGTACGCCGGTCAGGTCGCAGGTCAGGAAGATCACGGCGTTTGGCTCACCACCGAGGTTCTTCGGTGCGCGTTTTTCGATCAGTTCACGCGGGTAGGCTGCGCGGCTGTTCTGGGTCAGGCTGTCGTCGGCGTAGTCGGCTTTCTTGGTGACCGGGTCCAGGACCACGTTCTCCAGTACGGCGCCGTGCTGGATGGCTTTCCAGATCACCGGCTCGTTCTTCTCGGACAGGTCGATGCACTTGGCATAGCAACCGCCTTCGATGTTGAAGACCACGCCCACGCCCCAGCCGTGCTCGTCGTCACCGATCAGGTAACGGCTTTCGTCGGCGGAAAGAGTGGTCTTGCCAGTGCCCGACAGGCCGAAGAACAGGGTCACATCGCCCTCTTCGCCCATGTTGGCGGCGCAGTGCATCGGCAGCACGTCAGCAGCCGGCAGCAGGAAGTTCTGTACGGAGAACAGGGCTTTTTTCATTTCACCGGCGTAGCGCATGCCGGCGATCAGCACTTTCTTGGCCGCGAAATTGATGATCACGGTGCCATCGGAGTTGGTGCCGTCACGCTCAGGCTCGCAGACAAAGTTTGGCGCGTTGAGGATCTGCCACTCATCCTTGCCACCGGCGTTGTACTGCTCGGGGTTGATGAACAGGCAGCGGCCGAACAGGTTGTGCCAGGCGGTCTCGGTGGTCATCTTGACCGGCAGGTAGTGCGCAGGATCGGAACCTACATGCACATGGGAGACAAAACGCTCGCGCTCGCCCAGGTAGGCCTCGACACGGTTCCACAGGGCATCGAACTTGTCGGCTGGGAACTTGCGGTTGATCGGGCCCCAGGCAATGGCGTCCTGGGTGGTTGGCTCTTCAACAATGAAACGGTCGACTGGCGAACGGCCGGTACGATGACCGGTACGAACAACCAGTGCGCCGGTATCGGCAAGCTCGCCTTCACCGCGATTCAGGGCTTCTTTGACCAGTTCATCGACACTCAGATCGGTGTACACGGCGTTATTGGCTTGCGTCATGAGATTCCCCGTCGGCCCGTGGCCGAGTGCTCCAAACGTTTTGTAGTAGGAAGTCGCGCACTACTACCCGAAAAAAGTGGGCCGGATTATGCCAGAAATGCCCAAAAAGAGTAGGGCCCTCCCGTCAGTACGGCGTAAATCCGGCGTTTGCCAGGAGATTTACCTGCGCTGAACCGTTTTAGTGACGAGTATCTGACGGTGTGTCGACACCCGCACCGGCGAACAATTGAGCAATGTCCGCCGCGTCGAACAGGTAGCGCTCGTTGCAGAACTGGCAATCGATTTCGATGGCGCCACCGTGCTCGATCACCAACTGCTGCGCATCTTCCAGACCCAGACTGACCAGCGCATTGCCGGAACGTTCACGGGAGCAACTGCATTGGAAGCGCAACGGCTGGCCGTCGAACAGGCGCACGGCCTCTTCGTGGTAAAGGCGATGAAGCACGGTTTCGTTGTCCAGGCCGAGCAGTTCATCGGCGCTCAAGGTGCTGGCCAGCGCGGTGATGTGCTGCCAGCTGGCGTCGCGTTCCTCGGGGTCACGAATGCGGTCGGCAGGCAATTGTTGCAGCAGCAGGCCGCGGGCACGCCGCCCGTCGGCGTACAACCAGAAACGGGTGTTGGTCTGCTGGGACATGACGAAGTAGTTGGTGAAGCATTCGGCCAGGGTCGCGCCGTCGAGATCGACAATACCTTGGTAGCGCTTGCCCTGGGTCGGATCGACCGTGAGGGCCAGCACGCCATTGGGCATCAGGTCGGCCAGGGTCGCGTCGGGCGCGATCTGCTCGGCGTCATAGCGCGCCAGGCCGCGGATCTCGCGTTCACTGGAACACTCGATCATCAGCAGCGGCACAGGGCCTTCGGAACGGGCCTGGAGAATCAGCAGGCCATCGAACTTCAGGGTGCCGACCAGCAACGCCGCCGCTGCCATCAGTTCGCCGAGCAGTTGCGCGACCGGCTCTGGATAGGGGTGCTTGGCAAGGACTTCGGCGTAGCTACGCTCCAACGCCACCAGCTCGCCGCGGGCGTCGCTGTCATCGAAGATGAAACGTTGGGTGTAATCGGTGTCCGGTAAATCAGTCATAGAGTCTGGTATCTGAGGTGATGACAATGGATGACAGGCATTTTATGGGCAATCAGGGTGGGTTCCAAGCAAGGTGAGGACCTGGCTGACGGGAAGAGGTCGGCGCAATCGCTGATAAGCATCGTGGCGAGGAAGCTTGCTCCCGCTCCTGTGGCGAGGGGATTTATCCCCGCTGGGCTGCGTAGCAGCCCCAAAAATGGAACAAGCGCAAACAGGCAAACAGACGAAAAATGTAACGGACTGCTGCGCAGTCCAACGGGGATAAATCCCCTCGCCACAATCTGCACTCCATTCGCATCACTGATTGGCACCCCATCAGTGCTTACTCGCTATTGTCGCCCCGAAACTTGAACAGGTCCCGACGCTGCTTCTTGCTTGGCTTGCCATCGGTGCTGACACCCAGAGCCCCCGCCTTGCGTTGCGCAGCCGCGGCTTCGCGCTTGGCGATGCTCGCTTCGGTTTCGTGATACAGCGCCTGGGCCTCCGGTGCCCCGCGACGCACGATCGACAGGGCTTCGACCACCACGGTTTTCTCATCGAACCCGGTGCGGATGACAAATTCATCGCCGACACGCGGTTCCTTGCCCGGCTTGCAACGCTCCCCGCGGTGATGGACCTTGCCGCTTTCGATCGCGGCCTTGGCGAGCGCGCGCGTCTTGTAGAAACGCGCCGCCCACAACCATTTATCGAGACGGACCTTGTCGTCCTCTTCCTTTTTTTGTGCCACTGCAATTCCTCTCCACTGCCAATGGTCAGAACTGTACTACCGTTTTTGACGGGCGCACGAATCCGGCCCGACGGATAGAATGCCGCCAGACCGCTCCATCGGACGGGATGTATAAATCGGTGAGCGCGCAGGCGGGTAGATAACTGTCGCCATTTTGTGATTATTCTGCGTGAATACCGCGATTCGCGGAGTCCACGATTCGATGTACTGATCGCAGGTTGTTTTATTGAAGACTTTTGACCATTTGACCGTCGTCGGTTTGCGCGAGTGGGTCGCGCTCCCGGATCTGGGAGTCGCGGGCCTGCGGGCAAAAATCGACACCGGTGCCAGCACCTCCAGCCTGCACGCCACGGACATCGAGCCGTTCGAGCGCGATGGCGAGAAGTGGGTGCGTTTCACCGCACACCTCGGCACGGTGGTGCAGTTGCGCCATCGCCGCTGCGAAGCCCCGCTGGTGGCGCGCAAGACCATCAAGAGTTCCAACGGCCACGCCCAGGTCCGCTACGTGATCAGCACCACGTTGGCGCTGGGTGATCGGGTCTGGCGGGTCGAGTTCACCCTGGCCTGCCGCAAATCCATGCGCTATCGCCTGCTGCTGGGTTCCAAAGCCTTGATCGACGGCCAGTTGGTGGTCAATCCAGGTACCAAATACGTTCAAGACAAGCCGGCATTCCCGGTGTCCACTACCTCTGCCACAGGTGTTGCATGAAGATCGCTGTGCTGTCGCGTAATCCGCGTCTGTATTCCACTCGCCGCCTGGTTGAAGCCGGCACCGAACGTGGCCATGAAATGGTGGTGATCGACACCCTGCGCGCCTACATGAACATCGCCAGCCACAAGCCGCAGATCCATTACCGCGGCAAGCCGCTGGAAGGCTTCGATGCGGTGATCCCGCGCATCGGTGCCTCGGTGACCTTCTATGGCTGCGCGGTGTTGCGCCAGTTCGAAATGATGGGGGTGTATCCCCTGAACGAATCCGTGGCCATCGCCCGATCCCGGGACAAATTGCGCTCGCTGCAACTACTGTCGCGGCGCGGTATCGGCTTGCCGGTGACCGGCTTTGCCCACTCCCCCGACGACATTCCCGACCTGATCGCGATGGTCAACGGTGCGCCGCTGGTGATAAAGGTGCTGGAAGGCACCCAGGGCATCGGCGTGGTGCTGTGTGAAACCGCGACGGCGGCGGAGTCGGTGATCGAGGCGTTCATGGGTCTGAAGCAGAACATCATGGTGCAGGAGTACATCAAGGAAGCCGGCGGCGCGGACATTCGCTGCTTCGTGGTCGGCGACAAGGTGATCGCCTCGATGAAGCGCCAGGCCAGGCCCGGGGAGTTCCGCTCCAACCTGCATCGCGGCGGCAGCGCGAGCCTGATCAAGATCACCCCGGAAGAACGCATGACCGCCCTGCGCGCCGCCAAGGTCATGGGCCTGGCTGTCGCGGGCGTGGACATCCTGCGCTCCAATCACGGGCCGCTGGTGATGGAGGTCAATTCCTCGCCGGGCCTGGAAGGGATCGAGACGACCACGGGCAAGAACGTGGCCGGCATCATCATCGAGCATCTGGAAAAGAATGGCGGGCCGAACATGACCCGCACCAAGGGCAAGGGTTAACTCAACACAAAACCCTGTGGGAGCGAGCTTGCTCGCGATGGCGTCGGCTCAGCCACATTGATGTTGACTGAAACACCGTCATCGCGAGCAAGCTCGCTCCCACAAGCTATCTGTCCTACTTGAGAGAGATGGCTATACCGCATCCCGAGGCAGCATCAAGCCCAACGGCAAGCGCACCCGTGCTTCCAACCCACCGCCGGCGCGATTGCGCAGCTCGACGTTGCCGCCATGCATCGAGGCGATACGCTTGACGATGGCCAGGCCCAGGCCCGTGCCCTTGCCACCGCGGGCGCGGTCACCACGGGTGAAGGGGTTGAAAATAGCTTCCAACTCCGACGGATCGATGCCGGCGCCACGGTCCATGACGCTCAGCACCACGTAAGGCGCATTGGTGTCGCCAGAGACATACGCCGCCACTTCGACGCCGGTGCCGGCATGGTTCAGGGCATTGCCGATCAGGTTGTTCAGCAGCCGCTTCATCGATACCCGGCGCAGCGGGAACGGCTGGATCGGCTCCAGGCGCAGATGTACCTTCTCATCGGCCTGGTTATAGGGAGCGGCGACTTCGCGCACCAGCTCGGTCAGGTCCACCTCTTCCACCGACTCGTCCCGACCGTCGCGAATGAACGCCAGGAACTGGTCGAGAATCGCGTCCATGTCCTCGATGTCGCGGACCATTTCATCGGTCAGGTCGGTGTGCTCGCCCATCAGCTCCAGGGACAGCCGCAGCCGGGTCAACGGCGTGCGCAGGTCGTGGGAGACGCCGGCGAGCATCAGTTCGCGCTCGCGCCCGGCCTGCTCGACATCCTCGGCCATCTGGTTGAACGCCCGGTAGACCTCGGTCATTTCGCTGGGCGTGTCGCTGATGGGCAGTCGTACGCTGCGACCCTGGCCCAGTTGGCGCGCCGCGTAGACCAGGCGCTTCAACGGCTGGTTGAGCTGGCTGACGAAGATCCAGGCCGAGGCCGTCGACAGCAGGCCGATGGCCAGGAACCAGCCAAGAACGTTCCAGATCTTCTGGCCGCGTAGCGGATGCGGGTACAGCGGCACTTTCAGCCAGCCATCCCCCAGGCTCGGGGCGCGCACCCACAGCGCCGGAGGCGAGTGCATGCGCAAGCGGACCTCGGTATCGGCGCCCAGCTCGGCCTGCATCTGGCGCTGGTAGATCTCGCTGTAGGGCCAATGCTGTTCGCCCTCCGGCACACCGGCACCGACGACACGGATCAGCGTCGCCGCTTCAGCGATCTTGGTTCGATTGGTCTCGTCCGCCGCCCAATAGGCCCGCAGGGTCAAGGCCACGCCGTGACTGTACTGTCGGTCCACCAGAACGTCTTCGTTCATCAACAGGTACACCAGCGTCAGCGCCTTGGAGAAGAGCACGACGATGAGCACCAGCCAGAGGGTGCGGGAAAAGAAACTCTGGGGGAACCAAACGGGGGTTTTCATGAATAACCGCTACACACTTGCAGGAGCGAGCGATGCTCGCACAATGACGGACCGCGAGTCGCCTGGAAGAATACATTCAACCCGCCAGGCCACCCGCTCCTACAAATCGCCGATCACTTGCTGGCGGCACCATCCGGCACGAAGACATAACCCACACCCCAGACGGTCTGGATGTAACGCGGCTTGGAAGGGTCGGGCTCGATCATCCGGCGCAGACGGGAAATCTGCACATCGATGGAACGCTCCAGCGCGTCCCATTCACGGCCACGGGCCAGGTTCATCAGCTTGTCGCGGGTCAGCGGTTGGCGGGCATTCATCACCAGCGCCTTGAGCACGGCGAATTCGCCGGTGGTGAGCATGTGGACTTCGTCGCCGCGCTTGAGCTCGCGCGTGGCCAGGGACAGTTCGTAGTCCCCGAAGGTCACGCTCTCGTCTTCGCTGCCCGGCGCGCCTGGCACTGGCGCCGATTGGCGGCGCAGCACGGCCTTGACGCGGGCCATCAGCTCGTCCGGGTTGAACGGCTTGGCCAGGTAGTCGTCGGCGCCCAGTTCGAGCCCCTTGATGCGGCTCAGCTCGTCGCCCTTGGCGGTGAGCATGATGATCGGGATCTGGTTGTTGGCACTGCGCAGGCGGCGGCAGGCGGTCAGGCCATCCTCGCCGGGCAGCATCAGGTCCAGCACCACCAGGTTGAACACTTCGCGGGCCAGCAGGCGGTCCATCTGCTCGGTGTTGGGTACGGTGCGGGCGCGGTAGCCCTTGCTGACGAAAAAGCGCTCCAGCAAGCTGCTCAGCCCGGGATCGTCGTCAACAATCAGAATTTTTTCGCCTTCAGCAGTTTGTGCGGTGCTGCTCATAGGAAGCTCCTTTGATCTCGGCGCGCATTATGGCCTAGCTGCCGTTATACGCACCCGTGTGCATTGTTAGCAGATTTTTCCTCTGCCTACAGAAATTCGGGCAACAAGCCTACAGACCATGACGCACCCCCAAGCCCGGAACGCTGGTTATAATGCGCGGCCCTTTTGTGCCAGGACAGGCCGGATCATGGCCTGGCGACTCATTTTTTCCCTGGCTCAGGCAGCACTTTTTGAATTTCGCGGGTCAACAGGCAGCCTTTTGACCCAGGCAGCGGCGCGCACCCGCCCGCTCAACCAGTCTCGCCAAGCCCGACCTCTGTGGTGGCGAGCCTGATTTCACACATTTGTCAGGTGGTTTTATGGACAGCATCAACAGCCGCATCGCCGAGGAACTCGGCGTCCGCCCGCAACAGGTCGAAGCGGCCGTCGCGCTACTCGATGAGGGCTCCACGGTGCCTTTCATCGCCCGTTACCGAAAAGAAGTCACCGGCAGCCTCGATGACACCCAGTTACGTCATCTGGAAGAGCGCCTGCGCTACCTGCGCGAACTCGACGAGCGGCGCGTCAGCATCCTGGCCAGCATCCAGGAACAAGGCAAGCTGACCCCGCAGCTCGAACGCGATATCAAGCTGGCCGACACCAAGACCCGCCTCGAAGACTTGTACCTGCCCTACAAGCAGAAGCGCCGCACCAAGGGCCAGATCGCCCTGGAAGCCGGCCTCGGCGAGCTGGCCGATGGCCTGTTCAACGACCCGACCCTGGCGCCGGAAACCGAAGCGGCGCGTTTCGTCAACGCCGAAAAAGGCGTGGCCGACGTCAAGGCCGCGCTGGAAGGCGCGAAGTACATCCTCATGGAGCGCTTCGCCGAAGACGCCAACCTGCTGGAAAAACTGCGCAACTTCCTCAAGCAGGAAGCCATCCTCAGCGCCCGTGTGATCGCCGGCAAGGAAGAGGAAGGCGCGAAGTTCCGCGATTACTTCGAACACGACGAATCTCTCAAGAGCGTGCCTTCGCACCGTGCCCTGGCGATTTTCCGAGGCCGCAACGAAGGTATCCTCAGCTCCGCGCTGAAAGTCGGCGATGAGTTGCCCGGCACCATGCACCCGTGCGAAGGCATGATCGGCCAGCAATTCGGCATCCAGAACCAGAACCGCGCCGCCGACAAATGGCTGGCCGAAGTGGTGCGCTGGACCTGGAAGGTCAAGCTCTATACCCACCTGGAAACCGACCTGCTGGGTGAACTGCGCGACAACGCCGAAACCGAGGCGATCAACGTATTCGCCCACAACCTGCACGACCTGCTGCTGGCCGCCCCGGCCGGCCCGCGCGCCACCCTGGGCCTGGACCCGGGCCTGCGCACCGGTTGCAAGGTGGCCGTGGTGGACTCCACCGGCAAGCTGCTGGACCACACCACCGTCTACCCCCACGTGCCACACAACAAGTGGGACCAGACCCTGGCCGTGCTGGCCGCGCTGTGTGCCAAGCATTCGGTGGACTTGATCGCCATCGGCAACGGCACCGCCAGCCGCGAGACCGACAAGCTGGCCGCCGAACTGATCAAGAAGTACCCGGCGATGAAAATGACCAAGGTCATGGTCTCCGAGGCTGGCGCATCGGTTTACTCGGCATCGGAGCTGGCCTCCAAGGAATTCCCCGACCTGGACGTGTCGATCCGTGGCGCGGTGTCCATTGCCCGGCGCCTGCAGGACCCGCTGGCGGAACTGGTGAAGATCGATCCGAAATCCATCGGTGTCGGCCAGTACCAGCACGACGTGTCCCAGCTGAAACTGGCCCGCGGCCTGGACGCCGTGGTGGAAGACTGCGTGAACGCCGTGGGCGTGGACGTGAACACCGCGTCGGTGGCGCTGTTGGCACGTATCTCGGGGCTCAACGCGACCCTGGCGCAGAACATCGTTACCCACCGCGACGAGCACGGCGCCTTCAAGACCCGCGCGGCATTGAAGAAAGTCCCACGCCTGGGTGAAAAAACCTTCGAACAGGCCGCCGGCTTCCTGCGCGTCATGAACGGTGACAATCCGCTGGACTCGTCCGCGGTTCACCCCGAGGCCTATCCACTGGTGCAGCGGATCGCCGCGCAGACCGATCGCGACATCCGCTCGCTGATCGGCGACGCCGCGTTCCTCAAGCGCCTGGATCCAAAGAAGTTCACCGACGAGACCTTCGGCCTGCCCACCGTGACCGACATCCTTCAGGAACTGGAGAAACCCGGCCGCGACCCACGTCCTGAATTCAAGACCGCCGAGTTCCAGGAAGGCGTCGAAGACCTCAAGGACCTGCAACCGGGCATGATCCTCGAAGGCGTGGTGACCAACGTCACCAACTTCGGCGCCTTCGTCGACATCGGCGTGCACCAGGACGGCCTGGTGCACATCTCGGCCCTGTCCGAGAAGTTCATCAAGGACCCGCGCGAGGCCGTGAAAGCCGGTGACGTGGTGAAAGTGAAAGTCATGGAAGTCGACATCCCGCGCAAACGCGTCGGCCTGTCGATGCGCATGAGCGACACCCCGGGCGAGAAAATCGATGGGGCCCGTGGCGCGCGTCCGGGCTCGGCGCCGCGCCAGTCGCAGAACACCGCACCGCGCAAGGAAACCGCCACGGCCGCCCCGGCGAACAACGCCATGGCCTCGCTGTTCGCCAACGCCAAGCAATTGAAGAAACGCTGATGGACGTGCCGGCCGGGTTGGTGGAAAGCGGGTTTTTCAAACTGCTCGGCTGCCGTCTGCACAGCCTCGGGGACGGCGTGTCGCAGGTCGCCCTGAACCTTGAGCCGCCGTTGCGCAATCGCGGCGGCAAACTGCACGGCGGCGCGCTGTTCAGCCTGGTGGACATTGCCATGGGCCTGGCCTGTTCCAGTGTTCACGGCTTTGACCAGCAGAGCGCGACCATCGAGTGCAAGATCAACTACATTCGCGCCGTCTCCGACGGCGAAGTGATGTGCACCGCCCGGGTCATCCATCCAGGGCGACGCACCCTGGTGGTCGAAGCCGAGGTTACCCAGGGCGACAAGTTGGTCGCAAAAGCGCAAGGCACCTTCGCTGTGCTATAGCTCCCTGTCATCGATTTGGGTTAATTTCGGCGCTGCAAATGCGGCGACGAAATCCCCTTGTGGGAGCGAGCTTGCTCGCGATAGCGACGGATCAGTCACCTGAGTGTTGACTGACACTGCCCTATCGCGAGCAAGCTCGCTCCCACAGGACATTGCGGTGATCAGTCCATGACAGCATAAAAACCAGGCGAAAACGCCAGTTTTAACTTCACCCTTGTAGACCGTCTTGCCCACCCCCATATTGGGGCGACTGACGCGTGAAGGAATTCAACTTGAGCGACCTTTTAAACCGCCGCCTGGCCCTGCTCGGCGAGCGCGCCAACCTCTCCCTGCTCGAACAGTGCCTGCATGGCATCGAGCGTGAATGCCTGCGCGTCACGGAGAACGGGCACCTGGCCCAAACCCCGCATCCCGAGGCGTTGGGGTCGGCGCTGACCAACGAACAGATCACCACCGACTATTCCGAGTCGCTGCTGGAGTTCATCACCCCGGCATTGGCCAACCCGGCCGACACCCTGGCCAGCCTCGACAAGATCCACCGGTTCGCCTACAGCAAGCTCGGCGACGAGTACCTGTGGAGCCCCTCGATGCCGTGCCCGTTGCCGGCGGAAGAGGACATCCCGATCGCCTACTACGGCACCTCGAATATCGGTCGGCTCAAGTACGTCTACCGCAAGGGCCTGGCCCTGCGCTACGGCAAAACCATGCAATGCATTGCCGGGATTCACTACAACTTTTCCCTGCCGGAAAAACTCTGGCCGCTGCTGCGGCAGACCGAAGCCGCCGACGTGAGCGACCGCGACTTCCAGTCCTCGGCCTACATCGCGCTGATCCGTAACTTCCGCCGCTACAGTTGGTTGCTGATGTACCTGTTCGGCGCCTCGCCGGCCCTGGACGCAGGCTTCCTGCGCGGCCGCCCGCATCAGTTGGAACAACTGGACCCGAACACCCTGTACCTGCCCTACGCCACCAGCCTGCGCATGAGTGATCTGGGTTACCAGAGCAACGCCCAGGCCGGCCTCACGCCGTGTTACAACGACCTGGCAAGCTATACCGACAGCCTGCGCAAAGCGGTGGCGACCCCCTACGCGCCCTACGTCGAAGTCGGCACCCATCAGAACGGCGAATGGGTGCAACTCAACACCAACATCCTGCAGATCGAAAACGAGTACTACTCCAACATCCGCCCCAAACGCGTGACCTACACCGGCGAGCGCCCGATCCAGGCATTGATGGCGCGGGGTATCCAGTACATCGAAGTGCGCTGCCTGGACATCAACCCCTTCCTGCCGATGGGCATCGACCTCACCGAAGCGCGGTTCCTCGATGCATTCCTGCTGTATTGCGGCCTCAATGACAGCCCGCAACTGGAAAACAACGAATGCGGCAACGCCACGAGCAACTTCCTGACCGTGGTCAAGGAAGGCCGCAAGCCAGGCCTGCAGTTGCAGCGCCGGGGCCAATCGGTGGACATGCAGGCCTGGGCCATGGAGCTGCTGGAAAAAATCGCTCCACTGGCCGCGCTGCTTGACCAGAGCCAGGGAGGCGACGCGCATCGCCAGGCACTGGACGCGCAACGGGCGAAAGTCCGTGATCCATCCTTGACCCCTTCAGCCCGGGTGCTGGCCGCCATGGCCGAACATCAGGAAAGCTTCGCCGAGTTCTCCCTGCGCCAAAGCAAGGCTCACGCTCAATACTTCCGTGCCGAGCCTTTGCCTGCCCAGGAACAGGCCGCCTTCGAAACGGCCGCGCGCGAGTCCCTGGTCCAGCAAGCCGATCTGGAGCAGAACGAAGTGGGGGATTTCGACGTGTTCGTGGGCGCCTATCAGGCGAGTATTCTGGCGATCAGCAACTAGCTCGCGCTTGTGGAGCACATCAATGTGGCGAGGGAGCTTGCTCCCGCCCGGCTGCGTATCAGTCACAGCATGTTGGGCCTGCTTCGCAGTCCAGCGGGAGCAAGCTCCCTCGCCACAGGGCCTGCTCTCGTATTTTTTCGCTGATAAGCTCATGCGAAAAAGTTATTTATTTTTGAATTCTTAGATCATTTAGTCTCCTCCCACGCCACACATCCGGCGGCCTGTTGAGGAGCTTTCCCATGACTTTGCGTGTTTCCCTTCGCCTTCTCGCGGCCGCCACGCTGGCCGCGACCAGCCTGTTTGCCCAGGCAGCCGACCTGACCGTCGCCTACCAGACCACTGTCGATCCGGCCAAGGTGGCCCAGGCTGACGGCGCTTATGAAAAAGCCACCCAGGCCAGTATCGCCTGGCGCAAATTCGACAACGGCGCCGATGTCATCACCGCCATCGCCTCGGGCGACGTGCAGATCGGTTACCTCGGCTCCAGCCCGCTGACCGCCGCCATCACCCGCAAGGTGCCGGTGGAAACGTTCCTCATCGCCACGCAGATCGGTGCCGCCGAGGCGCTGGTGGCCCGCGACGGCTCCGGCATCAAGACCCCACAAGACCTGATCGGCAAGAAAATCGCCGTGCCGTTCGTTTCCACCGGCCATTACAGCCTGTTGGCCGCGTTGAAGCACTGGAACATCGACCCGTCGAAAGTCACCGTACTCAACCTGGCGCCGCCAGCCATTATCGCCGCCTGGAAACGCGGCGACATCGACGCCACCTACGTCTGGGACCCGGCCCTGGGCGTGGCCAAGGAAAACGGCAAGGTGCTGATCACCTCCGCGGAGCTCGCCCAGTTCGGCGCGCCGACCTTCGACGCCTGGATCGTGCGCAAGGATTTCGCCCAGAAGCACCCTGAAATCGTCACGGCCTTCGCCAAGGTCACCCTAGATGCCTACGCCCAGTACCGCAAGGACCCACAAGCCTGGATCGCCGACGCCTCCAACATCGACAAGCTGGTAAAACTCTCCGGCGCCAAGGCCAGCGATATCCCGCTGTTGCTGCAAGGCAACGTCTTTCCCCTGGCCGCCGACCAGGTCGTGAGCCTCGGCGCGCCGACCACCCGAGCCATCACCGACACCGCCGCGTTCCTCAAGGAGCAAGGCAAGGTCGACGCCGTGCTGCCGGACTACGCGCCTTACGTCAGCGCCCAGTACATCACTCGCTGAAGAACCTTGGGAGACCCCGCGATGGCCTTGCTACAGCTGGAGCGCATCAGCGCACAGTACCCCGGCGCGCCGGCGCCCGTGCTGGCGGATATTTCACTGACCCTGGGGCCACGGCAATTGCTGGTTGCCCTCGGTCCGTCCGGCAGCGGCAAGACCTCGCTGCTTAACCTGATCGCCGGGTTCGTCGAGCCCAGTGCCGGGCAGATCACCCTGGACGGCGTGCCGGTCCTGGGGCCGGGTGCCGAGCGCGGCGTGGTGTTCCAGGACGACGCCCTGCTGCCCTGGCAGGATGTGCTGGCGAACGTCGGCTTCGGCCTGGAACTGGCGGGCGTCCCCAAGGACAAGCGCGAAGCCCGTGCCCGGGAAATGCTGGCCCTGGTGGACCTGGCCGGTTTCGAGAAACGCCGCGTCTGGCAGCTCTCCGGTGGCCAGAAGCAGCGTATCGGCCTGGCCCGGGCACTGGCGGCCGATCCACGCGTACTGCTGATGGACGAACCCTTCGGTGCGCTGGACGCCTTCACCCGCGAACAGATGCAGGAGCTGCTGCTGCAAGTCTGGCAACGCACTGCCAAGCCCGTGTTCCTGATCACCCACGATATCGAGGAGGCGGTGTTCCTCGCCACCGACCTGATTCTGTTGGCGCCCGACCCCGGCCAGGTCGTCGAACGCCTCAGCCTGGACTTCGGCCGGCGCTACGGGGCCGGGGAGTCGGCACGGTCGATCAAGTCCGACCCGCGTTTTATCGAAACCCGCGAGCATGTGCTTGCCAGGGTGTTCTCTCAGCGCAGCGCCACTCGAACACAGGAGCGCCCATGAGCAGTTATGAAGTGCCGGCGGCGATCCGTACGCCTGAAGCCAGGCGCCCGGCGATCGCCCCTAAGTTCAACCTGAGTATCCGATGGATCAGCGGCTTGACCCTGGTCGTGTTGCTCGCCGCCTGGTGGGCCATTACCGCCAGCGGCCTGATCGAGCCGTTGTTCCTGCCCTCGCCGTCCGCAGTGCTGCAAAAAGGCTGGCTGCTGGCAACCAGTGGCTACATGGACGCGACCCTTTGGCAGCACCTGGGCGCCAGCCTCGGACGAATCGGCCTGGGCCTGTTGTTCGCGGTGTTGACGGCCGTGCCGGTGGGCATTGCCATCGGTGCCAACCGCGTTGCCCGTGGCGTGCTGGACCCGTTGATCGAGTTCTACCGGCCGATCCCGCCGTTGGCCTATCTGCCGCTGATCGTGATCTGGTGTGGCATCGGCGAGTTGTCGAAAGTGCTGCTGATCTACCTGGCCATCTTCGCCCCGATTGCCATCGCCACGGCCACCGGCGTGCGCACCGTCGACCCGGCCAAACTGCGGGCCGCACAGTCGCTGGGGGCCACGCGGGCCCAGTTGATTCGTCATGTCATCGTGCCCAGTGCCCTGCCGGACATCCTCACCGGTATTCGTATCGGCCTGGGCGTGGGTTGGTCGACGCTGGTGGCTGCCGAACTGATCGCCGCCACCAGCGGCCTGGGGTTCATGGTGCAGTCGGCGGCCCAGTTTCTGGTGACCGACGTCGTGGTGCTGGGGATCCTGGTCATCGCCCTGATCGCCTTCGCCATGGAGCTGAGCCTGCGCGCCCTGCAACGCAAACTGGTGCCATGGCACGGCCAGGCCCGCTGAAACCAACGACCACGCCGACCCTTCGGCGCCCGAATTCGAGAATCTACCGATGAGCCGTCCGACCATTACTCCCTTGAGCATCGCCCTCGGCGCGCAGATTGACGGGATCGATATCAGCCAGCCATTGACCCCGGAACACCGCGAGCTCATCGAGCAGGCCCTGCTGGAGCATCAGGTGCTGTTTTTCCGCGACCAGCCGATCGAGCCGCAACAACAGGCGCGTTTCGCCGCGTATTTTGGCGACCTGCATATTCATCCGATCTACCCCAACGTGCCGGAGCAACCCGAGGTGCTGGTGCTCGACACGGCCGTCACCGATGTTCGCGACAACGCCGTGTGGCACACCGACGTGACCTTCCTGCCAACGCCGGCCCTGGGCGCGGTGCTCAGCGCCAAGTCCTTGCCGGCGTTCGGTGGTGACACATTGTGGGCCAGCGGCATCGCGGCTTACGAGGCCTTGTCGACGCCCATCAAACGCCTACTGGAAGGCCTGACCGCAACCCACGATTTCACGCGTTCCTTCCCCTTGGAGCGCTTCGGCAACACCGCCGAAGACCTGGCGCGCTGGGAACAGGCACGCCGGAAAAACCCGCCGCTGTCTCATCCGGTGATCCGCACCCATCCGGTGAGCGGGCGGCGCTCGCTGTTCGTCAATGAAGGTTTCACCACCCGCATCAACGAGCTGTCGGAAACCGAAAGCGAGGTGATCCTGAAATTGCTGTTCGCCCACGCGACCCGCCCCGAGTTCACCGTGCGCTGGCGCTGGCAGGCCAATGACGTGGCGTTCTGGGACAACCGCGTGACTCAGCATTTCGCCGTAGACGACTACCGCCCTGCGCGGCGGGTGATGCACCGGGCAACGGTGCTGGGGGACGTGCCGTTCTTCAAGTGAGGTCACCCGTGGCGAGGGCGCCAGCGCCCTCGCCACGGGTATCGCGTAACCGCTGGGCGTTACTCCGCCGTCGACGGTTTCTCCCAGAGATTGATCCCGCCCTCCAGGGCAAACTGGTCGATTTGCGCCAGTTCCTCGGCACTGAACGCCAGATTCTTCAACGCTCCGACGTTCTCGATGATCTGCTCGGGACGGCTGGCGCCGATCAGGGCGGAGGTGACCCGCGGATCACGCAGGGTCCAGGCCAAGGCCATCTGGGCCAGGCTCTGACCCCGCTGCTGGGCGATCTCATTGAGGGCGCGCACGTGGGCGATGTTCTGCGGCGACAAGTGCGAAGCCTGCAACGAACCGCCGCCGGGACGGTTGACCCGCGCATCGGCCGGGATGCCCTTGAGGTACTTGTCGGTCAACAGGCCCTGGGCCAGCGGCGTAAACGCGATCACGCCCGTCCCCAGTGCCTCGGTGGCGTCCAGCAGGTCTTTTTCCACCCAGCGGTTAAGCAGGTTGTAGGCCGGTTGGTGGATCAGCAACGGCACCTTCCACTCCTTGAGCAACGCCGCCATTTCCCGGGTCTTCACTCCGGAATACGAAGAAATGCCGACGTACAACGCCTTGCCCTGCGTCACCGCGGTGGCCAATGCGCTGGCGGTCTCTTCCAGGGGCGTATCGGCGTCGAAACGGTGGGAATAAAAGATGTCGACGTAGTCCAGCCCCAGGCGTTGCAGGCTCTGGTCCAGGCTGGCCAGCACATATTTGCGCGACCCACCGCCCTGGCCATACGGGCCGGGCCACATGTCCCAGCCGGCCTTGCTGGAGATGATCAACTCGTCGCGATAGTGCTTGAAGTCTTCACGTAACAACCGGCCAAAGTTGATCTCGGCACTGCCGTAAGGAGGGCCATAGTTGTTCGCCAGGTCGAAGTGGTTGATGCCCAGGTCGAACGCCGTGCGCAGCAGCGAGCGCTGGGTGTCGATCGGCGTACTGTCGCCAAAGTTGTGCCACAACCCCAGCGACAGCGCCGGCAGCACCAACCCGCTGCGACCGACGCGGCGGTAGGGAATGGACTCGTAGCGGTTTTCGGCAGCGGTGTAGGTCATGGAAAGCTCTCTTGTGCGAACGGCGGGGGCGGATGGCGAAGCTGACACTTCACAGACGCGCCGTTCAGGTGGAAAGTTCGCGCACATCTTATCCGCCCATTCATCCATCCGTCCTTTCAACGCGCGCCCTCGAACACCTGCGCCAACCAATCCACAAACACCCGAACCCGTGGCGACAGGTGGCGGTTGTGCGGGTAGAGCACCGAGACCGGCATGGGCGGTGGTGGGGTGGCGGGCAGGACTTCCTGGATCAGGCCTTGCTGGATCTGCGTCTGCATCCGGTACTGTGGGCATTGGATCAGGCCAAGGCCGGCGATGGCCGAGGCGGCGTAGATTTCGGCGCCAAATACCGAGAGCGCGCCTTCAATGGCGACTTCCTCGAGCTCGCCATCGACCATGAACTCAAAGGGGTACAGCTTGGCCGTGGTCCGCGAGACGTAGTTCACCGCCCGGTGGTGACGCAGGTCGGCGAGGGTCTTCGGTTCACCGTACTGGCGCAGGTAGGCGGGGCTGGCACAGGTGATCTGCCGCAGGTTGGCGACGCGTCGGCCGATCAACGAAGAGTCCCCCAGCGTGCCGGCGCGCACCACGCAATCGACGCCCTCGGCGATCAGGTCGACGTAGCGGTCGGCCTCGCTGATGGACAGTTCGATGTCCGGGTAGCGCGCCATGAACTGCGGCAATGCCGGGATCACGAAGTGTCGGGCCAAGGTGCCGTGCATGTCGACGCGCAGGCGTCCCTTGGGCGCTACGCTGCGAAACGCCAGCTCGGCCTCTTCGAGTTCCGCCAGCAAGTGCACGCAACGCGGGTAGTAGGCTTCGCCATCGAGGGTCGGCCGCACCTTGCGGGTGCTGCGCTCCAGCAAGCGCACGCCGAGCCAGGCTTCGAATTGATTGAGGGTGTGGGTCAACGTTGCACGCGGCAGGTTCAAGTCTTCGGCCGCCAGGGTGAAGCTGCTGCGTTCGTAGATGCGCACGAACACTTTCATTGCCTTGACCTGGTCCATTCCACACGCCCTGATTGTTGGTGATTATTGAACAGCCAAGGCAACTCTCGAATATTTATCGCCCGGAGTAAACATGTGAGTCTGGCATCACCCTAACGCACCTCCACTTCAAAGGACCTTCACCATGACGACCCAAACCTCCAAAGTTGCCATTGTCACCGGTGCCTCGCGTGGCATCGGCGCCGAAATCGCCAAGCAGTTGGCGCGCGAAGGCTTTGCCGTGGCGATCAATTTCGCCAGCAGCGCCACCGAAGCCTCGAAGCTGGTCGTGCAATTGCGCCAGGCCGGTCACCGAGCCATAGCGATCAAGGCCGACGTGTCTTCGGCCAGCGATGTGCGTCGGATGTTCGATGAAGCCGAAGCGCAGTTGGGCAAGGTCGATGTGTTGATCAACAACGCCGGCATTCTCAAGGTAATGCCCCTCGTGGAGCACAGCGACGAGCTGTTCGAGCAGACCTTCGCCATCAACACCCGTGGCACCTTCAACACCCTGCGCGAAGCCGCGACGCGCCTGAACGACGGTGGGCGGATCGTGAACTTCTCCAGCAGCACCGTGGGCCTGAACCTGCCCGGCTACTCGGTGTACATCGCCAGCAAGGCTGCGGTGGAATCCTTGACCCAGGTGTTTGCCAAGGAACTGCGCGGTCGGCAGATCACAGTCAATGCCGTCGCCCCCGGCCCGGTCGCGACCGAACTGTTCCTGCACGGCAAGAGCGAAGAACAGATCCAGAACTTCGCCAAGATGCCGCCCCTGGAACGCCTCGGCCAGCCGGAGGACATCGCCCACATCATCGCCTTCCTGGTAAGCCCGGCTGCCGCTTGGGTGAATGGGCAGATCCTGCGGGCCAACGGCGGGCTGGTCTGAACCGCCGCCTTCGCGGGCAGGTTCGATCACCCGCTGGATTGGGGGCTACCGCGAGAGTCAGGTTGGCTGTCAGGCCGCCTTCGCGGGCAAGCCCGCTCCCACAAAAAACAGCAATCCCGCGATACACCCCCACGAAGACGATCAACGCACCAAATGCAAAAACTGCATGTGCCGCTCGTACTGGTCGAGGATGTCGTTGATCACTTGCTCCTTGGTGTAGCCCACCAGATCGTAATCCTGACTGCCTTCACTCAAATGCACCTCGGCGCGGTAGTAGCGACGGTTGTTGAGCTCCTTGGACCCCATGCCACCGCGGGCGAAAGACGGCGTGAAGTAGCCACGCATCTGCACCTGGTAAATGAACGGATGCTGCTCGCCGTGGCCGATTTCCAGGCTGACACTGTCGTTGGCCGGGTCTGGCTGTGTTACGACCGCCAGGCCTTTTTCGGCGAACACCGCCTTCACTTCCTCGACGGCCGGCCGCACCGTGCTGTCGAGGAAGCGGTACACCTCGTCCCGAGACGGGAAGTGCACCGCCTGGCTCAAGCGCTGGCGCCAACCACCCTTGCCCCGGCGTGCACCCGACACCGGCGCCAGGGAATACAACTGCGCGATCTGCTTCTGGGACTCCAGGTAGAACGCCTTATGCAGCCCCCACATCATCAACAGCAGGATCATCGAGAACGGCAAGGACGTGAGCACCACCGCCGACTTCAGGGCATCGATGCTGCCGGAAAACAGCAACGCACTGGTCACCAGCGCCGTCATCGCGCCCCAGAACACCCGCAGCCATTTCGGCCCGTCTTCGTCGGGGCTGCCGCCCTTGGCCGACAAGGTCGACAGCACCACGGTGCCGGAGTCGGCGGACGTGACGAAGAACACGAAGCTGATGAACACGGTGACGGCGATCACCGTCTTGCTCCAGGGGTAGGTTTGCAGCAGCAGGTAAAGGCTCATCGACGGGTTTTCCAGAGCAGACATGCCCAAGGCACTCATGCCGTGGTTCAACACCTGGTCGATGGCGCTGTTGCCGAAAATCGACATCCACGCCAGGGTGAAGCCCAGGGGAATCAGCAGCACGCCAAACACGAATTCGCGAATGGTGCGGCCGCGGGAAATCCGCGCGATGAACAACCCCACGAACGGCGACCAGGCGATCCACCAGGCCCAATAGAACACCGTCCAGCCGCCCAGCCAGTCGCTGGGTTTGTTGTAGGCATAGAGGTCGAAACTCTTCATCGGCAAGGCGCCGAGGTAGTCCCCCAGGTTCTGGATGAGGGTATTGAGCAGGTGCTGGGTCGGGCCGGCGAACAGGACGAACAGCAGCAACGCACAGGCCAGCAGCATGTTGATGTCGGACATGACCCGCACGCCCTTGTCGACGCCGGCCACCGCCACGAGGATCGCCGCGCCCATCATCAACACGATCAGGCCGACCTGGATCCACTGGGTGTGGGCAATGCCGAACAGGTAATCCAGACCGGAGTTGAGGTGCAGTACGCCGAAGCCCATGTCCGCGCCGAGGCCGAACACCGTGGCGATGATGCCGAAGCCGTCCACGGCGTAGCCGATGGGGCCGTTGATGCGTTTGCCGATCAGCGGGTACAGCGCTGAGCGCAGGGCCAGCGGCAAGTTGTGTCGGTAGGCGAAGTACGCCAGGGCCATGCCGACGAAGGCGAACACGCCCCAGCCGTGCAGGCCCCAGTGCAGGAAGAGGATCTGCATGGCCTGGCGCGCCGCATCCGCGGTGCCCGCCTCCCCTTGGGGCGGTTGTACCAGATGGGTCAGCGGCTCGGAGACGCAGAAGAAAAACAGCGTGATGCTGATCCCGGCGGCGAACAGCATGCCGGCCCAGGACAGGTAGCTGAACTCCGGCTCGTCGTGATCGGCACCGAGCTTGATCTTGCCGTAGCCGGACAAGGCCGTCACCACCACGAAGATCAGGTACAGGGTCATCGCCAGCATGTAGTACCAGCCGACCGTATTGGCCGCCCAGTTCTGCGCCGCCAGCAACCAGGCGCCGGCCTGCTCGGGCAGGGTAATCACCACCAGGCCGAACAGCAGGATGACGGTCGCGGCGAAGTAAAAGACCGGCGGGTTCACGCGGACCAGGCCGCTGGAAGGAGGGGACGAGGCGCTCATGGGCGGAGCGTCCCGCAGGGCGAAAAAGCGAAGGTCGAAAACGGACTCGGCAAAGGCAAGCCTCCTGTTGTGAGCGGGCAGCAAACCGACGGTTTAACTTGAATGAACGTTCAAGTTAAACATGAATAGGGTGCTAAGGACTAATCGCACGGCCCGACGGCACGTTTCCTACACCAGCCTACGGGAGGGTATGACGCTGATTGACCTACATTCGTTCAGCGCTCCCGAACAACACACCGGGCAGATTGGCGATTGCCCCTGAATATCGGTATGCCTATAGTCCAGGCATCTCCTGCAATCAGTACGGCGCAATGATCAAACAACAGTTGGCCCGCTTTAACCGCCTTGAACTACTCGGCCACCCCACACCGCTGGAAAAACTCGAGCGTCTCTCCGCTTGGCTCGGGCGCGACGTCTATATCAAGCGCGACGACCTGACACCCTTGGCGCTGGGTGGTAACAAACTGCGCAAGCTCGAATACCTGGCGGCCGATGCCATCGCCCAAGGCGCCGACACCCTGATCACCGCCGGCGCGATCCAATCCAACCACGTGCGCCAGACCGCCGCCCTGGCCGCGAAACTGGGCCTGGGTTGCGTGGCGTTGCTGGAAAACCCGATCGGCACCGAGGACAGCAATTACCTGGGCAACGGCAACCGGCTGTTGCTGGAATTGTTCGACGCCAAGGTCGAGCTGGTCGCCAACCTGGACAACGCTGATGAGCAACTGCAGGCCCTCGCCGTTCGCCTGCGCAGCAACGGGAAAAAACCTTACCTGGTGCCGATTGGCGGTTCGAACGCCTTGGGCGCGCTGGGCTACGTCCGTGCAGGCCTGGAGCTGGCCGGGCAGATCAGCGACACCGGGCTCGATTTCGCCGCCGTCGTACTGGCCTCGGGCAGTGCCGGCACCCACAGCGGCCTGGCGCTGGCGTTGAGCGAGGCACTGCCCCGCCTGCCGGTCATCGGCGTAACGGTTTCGCGCAGCGAAGAAGACCAGTTCCCGAAAGTCCAGGGCCTGGCCGAGCGCACCGCCGAACTGCTGGGCGTGGCGCTTGCGCAGGCCTTCAAGGTGAACCTGTGGGACGAGTACTTCGCCCCCCGCTACGGCGAGCCCAACGCCGGGACACTGGCGGCGGTCAAGTTGCTGGCCAGTCTCGAAGGCCTGCTGCTCGATCCGGTCTACACGGGCAAGGCCATGGCCGGCCTGCTCGACGGCATCGGTCGCGACCGCTTCGACGAAGGTCCGATCCTGTTCCTGCACACCGGCGGCGCCCCGGCGTTGTTTGCCTATGACGGGGCATTTTAGGGTTACTGAAGATCCGTTGTGGGAGCAAGCTTGCTCCCACAGGAGCTCATTCCAAATAGATATATTTATTTAATTTAATATTATTTTCCAATCTAACAGGGCCGCCCTATAGTCCCGCCGCAGGCGTATTTGCCGCGAGACGTCCGGGCTGCTTTTAGGGCAGGATGTGGCAATCTTTTCGGATCGCGTCTACGCCTTTCCCATCCAGATCGATGTCTTCATAAGAAAACACAGGGGCTTGTCATGAATTTTTCCGCACTACGTCGCAACCTGTTGGTAGGTTCGCTGGGCCTGGCATTGAGCGCCGGCCTGTTGGGGCAAGCGGTTGCCGGTGAGCAACTGCAGAAAATCAAGGATGCCGGTGAAATCAGGATTGGCCTGGAAGGCACCTACCCACCGTTCAGCTTCGTCGATGACAGCGGCAAGCTGACCGGCTTCGAAGTGGAGTTCTCCGAGGCCCTGGCCAAGGAGCTGGGCGTGAAGGTCAAGCTGCAGACCACCCCATGGGCCGGTATCCTCGCGGCGCTGGAATCCAAGCGTCTGGACGCCGTGGTCAACCAGGTGACCATCTCCGAGGAGCGCAAGAAAAAATACGACTTCTCCGAGCCGTACACCGTTTCCGGGATCCAGGCACTGGTGCTGACCAAGAAAGCCGACGAGTTGAACATCAAGAAGGCTGCGGACCTGGACGGCAAGAAAGTCGGCGTGGGCCTGGGCACCAACTACGAGCAGTGGGTCAAGGCAGAAGTGCCGGGCGCCCAGGTCAAGACCTACGATGACGATCCCACCAAGTTCCAGGACCTGCGTGTCGGCCGTATCGACACCATCCTGATCGACCGCCTGGCCGCGCTGGAATACGCCAAGAAAGCCAAGGACACCACCGTCACCAGCGAGGCCTTTTCGCGCCAGGAGTCCGGCATTGCCCTGCGCAAAGGCGAGCCTGAGCTGTTGGCGGCCGTGAACAAGGCCATCGAAAAACTGCGCGCCGACGGTACGCTGAAGAAGCTCTCGGAGAAATACTTCAGCGCTGACGTTACCCAATAATGGAAGCAGCTCTTCAACTCGCACTGGATTCCGCGCCCTTCCTGCTCAAGGGCGCGTACTACACGATCTTCCTCAGCCTGGGCGGCATGTTCTTCGGTTTGCTGCTGGGCTTCGGCCTGGCGCTCATGCGCCTGTCGCACGTCAAACTGGTGAGCTGGATCGCCCGCATCTACGTGTCGTTCTTTCGCGGCACGCCGTTGCTGGTGCAGTTGTTCGTGATCTATTACGGATTGCCGCAACTGGGCGTCGAGCTGGACCCACTGCCGGCGGCCCTGATCGGCTTCTCGCTGAACATGGCGGCCTATGCGTGTGAAATCCTGCGGGCCGCCATCAGCTCCATCGAGCGCGGCCAGTGGGAAGCCGCGGCAAGTATCGGCATGACCCGCGCGCAGACCCTGCGCCGGGCCATCCTGCCACAAGCCGCGCGCACGGCCCTGCCGCCGCTGGGCAACAGCTTCATTTCCCTGGTCAAGGACACCGCGCTGGCGGCGACCATCCAGGTGCCGGAGCTGTTCCGCCAGGCGCAGTTGATTACCGCGCGAACCTTCGAAATCTTCACCATGTACCTTGCCGCCGCGCTGATCTACTGGATTCTGGCGAGCGTGCTCGCGCACTTGCAGAACGTCCTGGAAGCCCGGGTCAATCGGCATGACCAGGAGTCCTGACCCATGATTGTCGTGGAAAAACTGACGAAGCAGTTCAAGGGTCAGCTGGTGCTCAACGGCATCGACCTGAAGATCGAAGAAGGCGAAGTGGTAGCGATCATCGGCCCCAGCGGCTCGGGCAAGACCACCTTCCTGCGTTGTCTGAACTTCCTCGAGGAGCCCAGCAGCGGCCGGATCAAGGTCGGCGACATCGAAATCGATGGCAGCCGCCCGCTGAACCAGCAGCAAGGCCTGGTGCGCCGTTTGCGCCAGCAGGTGGGTTTCGTGTTCCAGAACTTCAACCTCTTCCCCCATCGTACCGCCCTGGAAAACGTCACCGAAGGTCCGATCGTGGTGAAGAAAACACCCCGGGCCGACGCCGAGGCCCTGGGGCGCAAGCTTTTGGCCAAGGTCGGCCTGGCCGGCAAGGAAGACGCCTACCCACGGCGCCTGTCTGGCGGCCAGCAGCAGCGCGTGGCGATTGCCCGGGCGCTGGCGATGGAGCCTGCGGTCATCCTGTTCGACGAGCCGACCTCGGCCCTCGATCCGGAACTGGTGGGTGAGGTACTGGCGACCATTCGCGGCCTGGCCGAAGAAAACCGCACCATGGTCATCGTGACCCACGAAATGGGTTTTGCCCGCGACGTAGCGAACCGCGTGGTGTTTTTCGACAAGGGCGTCATCGTCGAGCAAGGCGAAGCCAAGGCCTTGTTTGCAGCGCCCCGGGAAGAACGCACTCGGCAGTTCCTCAGCAAGTTCCTTTCCGCCGGACACGACAGTCACTAAGTTAATCGCCCTCTCCACACTTCCAGGGAAGGAAGTGTGACAACCGCACAATTACACACCGTCTCTGAATGTATTAACCCGATACAACTTGCAACTTTCACGCGGATTCACCGCGACGCTCAGTCTTATCCCAGTGACATATTCCCCTTCGGTCCGTTGCCAATCATTGAAACCCGCAGCCCCCGACATTCAGGCCTCATAACACGACAAACCGAGGAAAAGTGCATTTTCCGTCGAGCATTCCTAACTTCAGTTCGTAGGAACATTCTGAAGCCTGACTGAATGTTTTATTAGGCAAGTGCCTCTATTGACACTGAAACTGATGAACCCTTATCTAGTGCCCTGTCTCACAGGCGAGGCACACTTTTTTTAATTCTGCACGGCGATTAACCGTCATTAACTTCAATGACAGCGCCCATAAAAGTATGTCGCGAACACAAGCGCCTTTGATCTTCCCGAAACGGACTTCGTTTTAAGCATCAAGGAGAACACCATGACCTGTACGTCGAATCTTCCCGGGCTGGCCGCACCGACCCTGGCCAATGCCCACCCCGCCGGCATCAATATCACCAGCGCCGCCCGCCTGGAGGTCGCCATAGCCCCCTACCCCGGCATGGACGCCGGCGACCTGATCGAACTGTTCTGGGACAACTGCTACGTCGGCTCGCGCCTGCTGTCGCCGGAGGACGTGCAAAGCAGCGTCACGCTGCGAGTGCCGGAGAGTTTCATCGTCAACGGCACCGCGTGCCTGCACTACCGGGTGATGCAGGTCGGGCGCGGGCCGGCGCTGTCGGCCACGCGCCGGATACAGGTGAAGCTCGACTGCCCCGGCGGCCAGCCGTCAGCCCTGAGCGGCGATGAAAACCAGGGCCTGGCGCCGGTGCGTATCCCCGAGACCATCCGCCGCAAGGGCGTCAACCCTAGCCAGATCAAACGCGGCGTGCCGTTGACAATCGAACCCTACCTGAACATGGCCCCCGACGACGCGATCACCCTGCGCTGGGGCGACGTACGCATGGACCTGCCGCGGATCAAGCCGAACGAGGTCGGCCAGCCGATCAATGTCTGGGTGCCGCCGCAGCTCATCCTGGAAGCCGGCGAGGACCTGCGCCTGGAAGTGAGCTACTGCATCCTCGACCGAGTGGGCAACAACTCCCAATGGGCGCCACCACGGACACTGAAGATCGGTTGCGCCAATCCCTACCTGAAAACCCCGCCGAGAGAGGCGCTCATGGCTGCCGAGCCCAGTCGCGAAATACGTTGAGAAATACGCGGGTAATGGATCTATCCGTGGCGAGGGAGCTTGCTCCCGCTGGGACGGTCCGACGTCTCGGGCGAAGCGGCCCCAAAACTTCAGGGCCGCTCCGTGCCCCATCGGGGATGACTCCCCTCGCCACAACAGCCCGCTGGAAAAATCTCTCTATTTATATTCCCAAAAGTTAGTTTGAAAATTATTTATACGCGTTTAGGGTATATAAACCGGACCACCGGACATTTCCTGATTTTTTCTTCACAGGTGAGGTGGGTATGGTACGGAACACAAACACCCCAGCGCAGTGCGCCAAGGCACTGCCTGCAGCCACGGAGTGGCTGTAATGTCGGATCTGGCCCAGGCAAACGTCCACAGCGACCTGGACATCGCCCCGCTGTTGCTGCCCGCCCAAGTGCTGCGCAACGATGCCGAAGCGATCAAAGCCGCTCATGAACTGGCGCAAGTCGCCCGCCAGCAGGCCGCGCGCCGCGATCAGCAGCGCAAGCTGCCATGGTCGGAAATCGAACAGTTCACCCGCAGTGGCCTGGGCAGCATCGCCATCCCCCGGGCATACGGCGGCCCACAGGTATCCTTCGTCACCCTCGCCGAGGTGTTCGCGATCATCTCCGCTGCGGACCCGGCCTTGGGGCAGATTCCACAAAACCAGTTCGGCGTGCTCCAGCTGATTCTCGGCACGGGCACCGAACGGCAAAAACAGATATTGCTGCAAAGCGTGCTCGAGGGCGCGCGCATCGGTAACGCCGGGCCGGAACGTGGCGTTCGCAATACCCTTGAACTCAAGGCACGGATCACCGCCGACGGCGACGACTACGTCATCAATGGCCAGAAGTTCTATTCGACCGGCGCGCTGTTTGCCCATTGGGTGGCGGTCAAGGCGCTGAATGACCAGGGCCGGCAGGTGCTGGCGTTCGTACGGCGCGGCACACCGGGCCTGCGCATCGTCGACGACTGGTCGGGCTTTGGCCAGCGTACGACCGCCAGCGGCACGGTACTGCTGAACAATGTGCGGGTCGATGCCGAACTCGTCCTGGACAACTGGCGCATCAACGACGTGCCGAACGTCCAGGGCGCGATTTCGCAGCTGATCCAGGCCGCGATCGATGCGGGAATCGCCCGGGGCGCCATCGACGATGCCATCGCCTTCGTTCGCGAGCGGGCCCGGCCCTGGATCGATGCCAAGGTCGAGCGCGCCAGCGACGACCTCTACGTGATCGCCGACATCGGCAAACTGAAGATCGAATTGCACGCGGCCGAAGCACTGCTGCGCAAGGCCGGACGGGTACTGGACCAGGTCACGGCCGCCCCCATCACCGCGCAATCGGCCGCCCACGCCTCGATCGTCGTGGCCGAGGCCAAGGCCTTGACCACCGAAATCGCCCTGCAAGCCAGCGAAAAGCTCTTCGAACTGGCCGGCAGCCGCGCCACCCTGGCCGAGTTCAACCTCGACCGCCACTGGCGCAACGCACGCGTCCATACCTTGCACGATCCGGTGCGCTGGAAGTACCACGCCATCGGCGCCTATCGGTTGAACGGCACCCTGCCGGCCCGGCATTCCTGGATCTGACCCGCCGATTTTCTGGAGCAGCACATGACGCTTTCCCAACACGTCGCGGTGATCACCAGCGATGAACAAGCCCTGATCGTGGCCAGCGACCTGGCCGATGACTTCAAGCGCGACAGCGCCCTGCGCGACCGCGAGCGCCGCCTCCCGCACCCGGAGCTGGAGGCCTTCTCCCGTTCCGGTCTGTGGGGCATCAGCGTACCGAAGGCCTACGGCGGCGCCGGGGTTTCCAATGTCACCCTGGCCAAGGTCATTGCGCTGATCGCCCAGGCCGACGGCTCTCTCGGACAGATTCCGCAAAACCATTACTACGCCTTGGAAGTGCTGCGGGTAAACGGCAGCGAGGCGCAGAAACAACGGTTGTACGCCGAGGTGCTGGCCGGCCAGCGCTTTGGCAACGCGCTGGCCGAGTTGGGCACCAAGACCGCCCACGACCGCACCACCCAACTGCGCCGTGACGGCGCGGGGTATCGCATCAACGGCCGCAAGTTCTACGCCACCGGGGCTCTCTACGCCCAGCGCATTCCCACCTCGGTGGTGGATGAAAACGGTGTGCAGCAACTGGCGTTCGTGCCTCGCGACAGCAAGGGCCTGACGGTGATCGACGACTGGAGCGGCTTCGGCCAGCGCACCACCGGCAGCGGCTCGGTGGTGTTCGAAGACGTTTACGTCGGCGCCGAAGACATCGTGCCGTTCCAGAGCGCCTTCGAGCGCCCGACCCCGGTGGGGCCGCTGGCGCAGATTCTCCACGCCGCCATCGACACCGGCATTGCCCGTGCGGCCTATGAAGACGCCTTGCAGTTCGTCCGCAGCAAGACCCGGCCCTGGATCGACGCCACCAGCGACGTCGCCACCGAAGACCCGCTCACCCTCAAGCGCTTCGGCCAATTGAGCGTGCGCCTGCACGCCGCCGAAGCCCTGCTGGAGCGGGCCGGCGAGTTTCTCGACCAGGCCCAGGCCGCCCCTGACGCCGACACCGTCGCCGCTGCCTCGATCGCCGTGGCCGAAGCGCGCGCCATCAGCACCGATATTTCCCTGGCCACCGGCAGCACCCTGTTCGAACTGGCCGGCAGCCAGGCGACACTCGCCGAACACGGCCTCGATCGTCACTGGCGCAATGCCCGCGTGCATACCCTGCACGACCCGGTGCGCTGGAAGTACCACGCGGTGGGCAACTTCTATCTCAACGACGAGAAGCCGCCATTGCGGGGGACGATCTGATGGCGGCCGGCAAGAAAAAGATCCTGCTCAATGCGTTCAACATGAACTGCATCGGGCACATCAACCATGGCCTGTGGACCCATCCCCAAGACACCTCGACCCAGTACAACACCCTGGAATACTGGACCGACCTGGCGCGGTTGCTTGAGCGCGGGCTCTTCGACGGGTTGTTCATCGCCGATATCGTCGGCGTCTATGACGTCTACCAGCAGTCGGTGGACGTCACGCTGAAAGAGTCGATCCAGTTGCCGGTCAACGACCCGCTGCTGCTGGTCTCGGCGATGGCCGCCGTCACCCGGCACCTGGGCTTCGGCCTCACCGCGAACCTGACCTACGAACCACCGTACCTGTTCGCCCGGCGCATGAGCACCCTCGACCACCTGAGTCGCGGCCGGGTGGGTTGGAACATCGTCACCGGCTACCTGGACAGCGCCGCCAAGGCCATGGGCTTGAGCGCGCAGGTCGAACATGACCGGCGCTACGACCAGGCCGACGAATACCTGCAAGTGCTCTACAAACTGTGGGAGGGCAGTTGGGAAGACGATGCAGTGCTCAACGACCGCGAGCAGCGGATCTACGCGCAACCGGAGAAGGTGCACAAGGTCCGGCACCACGGCGAGTTCTACCAGGTCGAGGGTTATCACCTCTGCGAACCGTCGCCCCAGCGCACACCGGTGCTGTTCCAGGCCGGCAGTTCGGAGCGTGGCCTACAGTTTGCCGGGCGGCATGCCGAATGCGTGTTCATCAGCGGCCAGAACAAACCGGCGACCAAGCGCCAGGTGGACAAGGTCCGCGCCAGCGCTGTCGAGGCCGGACGCAACCCAGGCGACATCAAGGTGTTCATGGGCCTGAACGTGATCGTCGGCGAAACCGAAGCCGCCGCCTGGGCCAAGCATGCCGAGTACCTGAGCTACGCCAGCGCCGAGGCCGGGGTGGCGCACTTTTCCGCGTCCACAGGGATCGATTTTTCCGAGTACGACTTGGACGAGCCGATCCAGTACGTGAAAAGCAACGCCATCCAGTCTGCGACCAAGACCCTGCAGAACAACGACTGGACGCGCCGCAAATTGCTCGAACAGCACGCTTTGGGCGGGCGCTACATCACCGTGGTCGGCTCGCCCGAGCAGGTGGCCGACGAGTTGGAGTCGTGGATCGCCGAAACCGGCCTCGATGGCTTCAACCTGACCCGCATCGTGACACCCCAGAGCTACGCGGACTTCATCGACCTGGTGATCCCCGAACTGCAGAAGCGCGGTGTGTACAAGACCGAATACGACCAGGGCACCCTGCGCGAAAAGCTGTTTCGCGCAGCGGCTCATTTACCCGAACAACACACTGGTTCGACCTACCGACACTGACCCCTGTGGCGAGGGGATTTATCCCCGTTGGGCCGCGCAGCGGTCCTTGAATCTGACGCCGCGGTACACCCGGGCTGATGGAGTTGACTGCTTTGGGGCTGCTACGCAGCCCAGCGGGGATAAATCCCCTCGCCACAAAAACACGCACCCGACCATGAATGACTGGAAGAACTTTATGACCAAATACTCCCTTTCCTCGCCAGTCAAAGCCCTGGCCCTGACCCTCGGCCTGTTCAGCTCGGCCCTGTTCGCCGCCGATGCTCCCTTGAAGATCGGCACCACGGCCGCCTTCGCCATACCCCTGGAAGCCGCCGTCGAAGAGGCTGGCAAGCAAGGCCTGAAAGTCGAGCTGGTGGAGTTCAGCGACTGGATCGCACCGAATGTCAGCCTGGCCTCCGGTGACATCGACGTGAACTACTTCCAGCACATCCCGTTCCTGGAAAACGCCAAGGCCGCCGCCGGGTTTGACCTGGTGCCGTTTGCACCGGGAATTATCAACAACGTCGGCCTCTACTCGAAAAAGTACAAAAGCTTCGATGAGTTGCCCGAAGGGGCGAGCGTCGCCATCGCCAACGACCCGATCAACAGCGGTCGCGGCCTGCAACTGCTGGCCAAGGCCGGGCTGATCAGCCTCAAGCCAGGGGTGGGCTACAAGGCCACCGAAGACGACATCGTGGCCAACCCGAAAAAACTGAAGATCCTCCAGGTCGAGGCCGTGCAACTGGTGCGCGCCTACGATGACGCCGACCTGGTGCAGGGCTACCCCGCCTACATCCGCCTGGCCAAGACCTTCGACGCCGGCTCGGCCCTGCTGTTCGACGGCCTGGACCACAAGGAATACGTGATTCAGTTCGTGATCCAGCCCAAGAGCCAGCATGACCCACGGCTGATCAAGTTCGTCGACATCTACCAGCATTCGCCCGTCGTCCGTGCCGCCCTCGACAAGGCCCACGGCAAGCTCTACCAGGCCGGTTGGGAAGGTTGATCATGAACGCCGTCAACGCCAGGCTCCGACAGGAAGCCGCCGCGCCCCAGGGCGCCGACCCGACCGAACTGCACCCGGACCTGAACCGCGCACACGTGCGCTTCATCGGCCTGGGCAAGACCTACACTGGCGCCCAAGGCCCGGTGGCCGCCCTGCAAGGCATCGACCTGGCGATCCAGCGCGGCGAGGTGTTCGGCATCATCGGCCGCAGTGGCGCGGGCAAGTCGTCGCTGATCCGCACCATCAATCGCCTTGAGCAGCCCACCAGCGGGCGAGTGCTGATCGACCAGGTGGACATCGGCCAATTCGATGAAGACCAGTTGGTGCAGCTGCGCCGACGGATCGGCATGATCTTCCAGCACTTCAATCTGATGTCGGCCAAGACTGTGTGGCAGAACGTCGAACTGCCGCTGAAAGTGGCCGGCGTGCCCAAGGCGCAGCGCGAGCAAAAGGTTCGTGAGCTGCTTGAGCTGGTCGGCCTGCAAGGCAAGCACCAGGCTTATCCGGCGCAGCTCTCGGGCGGGCAAAAGCAACGCGTCGGGATCGCCCGGGCCCTGGTCCATGATCCCCAGATACTGCTGTGCGACGAAGCCACCTCGGCCCTGGACCCGGAGACGACCCAGTCGATCCTCGGGCTGCTACGCGAGATCAACCAGCGCCTGGGCCTGACCATCGTCCTGATCACCCACGAAATGGCAGTGATTCGCGAAGTCTGCGACCGGGTGGTGGTACTCGAACAAGGACGGATCGTCGAGCAGGGACCGGTCTGGGAAGTGTTCGGCAACCCGCAACACGCGGTGAGCCGAACCCTGCTCGCGCCGTTGCAGCACGCGTTGCCCGACGAACTGAAAAGCCGTTTGCAGGCGCAACCGGCCTCAGCCGAGGCCGCCACTGTGTTGCGCTTGCAGTTCACCGGCACGGGGCAGGACGAACCCGACCTCGCCGCCTTGTTCAGCGCCCTCGGCGGACGGGTGCGGCTGCTCCATGGCGGCATCGAACGGATCCAGGGCCACGGGCTGGGGCAATTATTGTTGGCGGTAAGCGGCTCGTCGTGGGGCGCCGAGGAACTGCGGCAACGGGCAGGCGATTGGGCACAACGGGTGGAGGTGCTGGGCTATGTGGTTTGATCGGTTGTTGCAGGGCTTTATCGACACCTTCCTGATGGTGGGGGTGTCGTCGTTGATCGCATTGCTGGCGGGCATACCGCTGGCGGTGATCCTGGTGACCAGCGGCAAGGGTGGCATCTTTGAGGCGCCCGCCTTGAACAAGGCCCTGGGCGCGTTCGTGAACCTGTTCCGCTCGATCCCGTTCCTGATCCTGATGGTGGCGCTGATCCCGTTCACCCGGCTGATCGTCGGCACCACGTACGGCGTCTGGGCGGCGGTGGTGCCGTTGACCATCGCCGCCACGCCGTTCTTCGCCCGCATCGCCGAGGTCAGCCTGCGGGAGGTCGACCATGGGTTGATCGAGGCGGCCCAGGCCATGGGTTGCCGGCGCTGGCACATTGTCTGGCACGTGCTGCTGCCCGAAGCGCTGCCGGGCATCGTCGGCGGTTTCACCATCACCCTGGTGACCATGATCAACTCCTCGGCGATGGCCGGGGCCATCGGTGCCGGTGGCCTGGGCGACATCGCCTACCGTTACGGCTACCAGCGTTTCGACAGCCAGATCATGCTCACGGTGATCGTTCTGCTGGTGGCGCTGGTGGCGGTGATTCAGCTCGGCGGGGACCGCCTGGCGCGGGGGCTGAACAAACGCTGACAGGCCGGCCCTTGTGGCAGTGCTGTTCACTTGAGGTTTATCACGTGTCGTCCTTAAGTGAACGGCCAGGCTGGGGATGTGCGCTATAGTCCGCCCACGCTCCCTACCCAAGCCCACGACCATGAAACACTCCCCCGAAGACTTGCAAGCCATCACCGCCACCACCCTGGGCAACTACAACGCCGTCGCCGAAGACTTTCGCGAAGGCACCCGCGACCATGATGTGAGCCAGAACATCGACGCATTGCTGCGCCATATCCGGACCAGCGCACCGCTGCACATCCTGGACCTGGGTTGCGGCCCGGGCCGGGACTTGCGCGCGTTCACCGCCTTGGGCCACGTCGCGATCGGCCTGGACGGCTCAGCCGAGTTCGTCCGCATGGCACGCCAGGACAGCGGCTGCGAGGTGTGGCAACAGGACTTCCTGGAACTCGACCTGCCGGCGCAACGCTTCGACGGGATCTTCGCCAACGCCGTGCTGTTTCACGTTCCGCGACAGGAGTTGCCGCGGGTGCTCAGGCAACTGCACGCCACCCTCAAGGCTGACGGCGTGTTGTTCAGCTCCAACCCCCGGGGCGAGAATCAGGAGGGCTGGAACGGCCAGCGTTTCGGCGCCTACCACGACCTGGCGGCCTGGCGCGCGTTGCTCACCGACGCCGGCTTCGTGGAGCTGGAGCATTACTACCGACCGGCGGGACGGCCGCGCGAGCAGCAGCCGTGGTTGGCGAGTGTCTGGCGCAAGATTTGAAGCCCAGCAATCCTCACCACAAAAGCTGCGCTCACCCCGCTATTGCTGCTTGCCCAACCACTTCTGGGACAACTGCTCCAGCCGCCCGTCATCCTTGATCCGCGTCAGGGCGTTGTCCAGGCTGGCCTTGAACGCCGGGTTGCCTTTCTGGAAGGGGATCACCAGGTGCGGCGCCGGGCCGCTCTTTTCTTCCGGCTGGAAAGACTGCGCCATCATCAGCGGGCGCTGGGTTTCATCCTTTTTCGCCAACAATTGCGCATCCGGTTGACTGTAAGCGGCACTGGTGTCGAAACGTTCGGCCAGTTCCGGGGTCATTGCTATGTGGTTGATGGCAACGTCGTACTTGCCGCTCTCCACACCGGTCAGCAGGTCCGCAGCATCGGTGACCACGAAGTCGGCGCGTACATCGAGTTCACTGGCGAGCATCTGGCCCAGCTCCACTTCGAACCCGGTGAGCTTGCCGTCTTCCTTGAAGTTGAACGGCGCGGTATTGGCCTCCAGGGCGATGCGCAGCTCACCACGGTCGTTGATGTCATCGATCAATTCGGCATGGGCCAAAGGGCTCAAAAGGGGTAGCAGGCAGATCAGGCCAGGCAGGAAACGCATGGTCACTCCTTGGTATCGATACAAGCGACGCTCGTTTCAGGCTCGCTTTGCTATGGTTGTTGCAGGCTTCGACAACGATTGGTCATGAAGTTGTCATGACCGGGCGGATTTCATGAAAAAACTGGAGAAAAAAATGAAAAGCGTTATGTCTCGTGCCGCGTTGGCCGGCCTGTTGCTCGGCACTTCGATGCTGGCAACCGCCGCAACCCCTGCACCCAAGGGCGCAGAAGCATTCATCGTTTCCCCGGCCGACGGAGCCACTGTCGCCCAGGAATTCAAGGTCCAGTTCGGCGTCAAGGGTATCGCCCTGGCTCCGGCGGGTGACGTGACCAAGAATACCGGACATCACCATCTGCTGATCGATGTCGACCAATTGCCTGCCGCGGGCGCACCGATCCCGACCGACGCCAACCACATGCACTTCGGCAAGGCGCAGACCGAGGCCACCATCAAGCTGGCCCCAGGCAAGCACACCTTGCAGCTGGAACTGGGCGACAGTGGCCACATGCCGTTCGATCCGCCGATTGTCTCCAAGAAAATCACGGTAAACGTGAAATAACACCGCCTGGGGTGACGGAACATAGGCCCTTGTGGGAGCAAGCCCGCCCCCACAGGTGCAGCATCATATCAGGCACAAAAAACGGGAGCCTTTTCGGGCTCCCGTTTTTCATTGCCAGCCAGCCTCGCGGCTTAGAACAGCACGCGGGACCGAATGGTGCCCTTGATGTGCTGCAGCTTCTCTTGCGCCAGGTCCGAGTATTCGGCATCGACGTCGATCACGACGTAGCCGACCTTCTCGTTGGTCTGCAGGAACTGACCGGAAATGTTGATGCCGTTTTCGGCGAAGACCTTGTTGATCTCGCTCATCACACCCGGGATGTTCTCGTGGATGTGCAGCAGGCGGTGCTTGCCAGGGTGAGCCGGCAGGGCCACTTCCGGGAAATTCACGGACGATACCGAAGTACCGTTGTCGCTGTACTTGACCAGTTTTTCCGCCACTTCCAGGCCGATGTTGGCTTGGGCTTCAGCGGTGGAGCCACCGATGTGCGGGGTCAGGATCACGTTGTCCAGGCCACGCAGCGGGCTTTCGAAGATGTCGTCGTTGGAGCGCGGCTCCACCGGGAACACGTCAATGGCGGCGCCGATCAGGTGCTTGTCCTTGATCGCTTCGGCCAGGGCTTCGAGCCTGACCACGGTGCCACGGGCGGCGTTGATCAGGATCCCGCCCTTCTTGATGGCGCGGATTTCCTTCTCGCCGATCATCCACTGGGTGGCAGCGGTTTCCGGCACGTGCAGGGTCACGATATCGGACATGCCCAGCAGCTCGTGCAGGTCATTGACCTGGGTGGCGTTGCCCAGCGGCAGCTTGGTCACGGTGTCGTAGAAGTAGACCTGCATGCCCAGGCCCTCGGCCAGGACCGACAGTTGGGTGCCGATCGAGCCGTAGCCGACGATCCCCAGCTTCTTGCCGCGGATTTCAAAGGAGTTGGCCGCACTCTTGATCCAGCCGCCACGGTGGCAGGATGCGTTCTTCTCGGGGATACCGCGCAACAGCAGGATCGCTTCGGCCAGCACCAGTTCGGCAACGGAACGGGTGTTGGAGTACGGTGCGTTGAACACCGCGATGCCGCGCTCGCGCGCCGCGTCGAGGTCGACCTGGTTGGTGCCGATGCAGAAGCAGCCGACCGCGACCAGTTTCTTGGCGTGGTCGAAGATCTCTTCGGTCAATTGGGTACGGGAGCGAATGCCGATGAAGTGAGCATCGGCGATCTTTTCCTTGAGCTGGGCTTCCGGCAGAGAACTGGTGATGTACTCAATGCTGGTGTAGCCCGCCGACTTGAGGACGTCGACAGCCGATTGGTGGACGCCTTCGAGAAGAAGGAACTTGATCTTGCTCTTATCGAGAGAAGTCTTGCTCATCTGCGTAACCTGTGTCCCGGAGAAAAATGGCAGGGAAATGGGCAACGTCAGGCTGCCCACACGGCGTAGTCGCCGGCCCGCAGCGTGGCCTGTTAGAACGCCTCTGCGGGGGGCGTATGCTAGCATATGCGACCTTCAAACACTCATTCTGCGACGTGAACCGTCTTCAGGGTGACCATGAATTGTTCGAGAGTTCTGTCGATGACTACTGCTGAACTGATCGCTGAGTTGAAGACCCTGGTCGAGCCGGGCAAGGTCCTGACCGATGCCGACTCCCTGGACGCTTACGGCAAGGACTGGACCCGTCATTTCGCCCCCGCGCCAAGCGCCATCGTCTTTCCCAAGAGCATTGAGCAGGTGCAGGCCATCGTGCGTTGGGCCAATACCCGCAAGGTCGCGCTGGTGCCGTCGGGCGGGCGCACCGGGCTTTCCGCCGCCGCCGTGGCCGCCCATGGCGAGGTGGTGGTGTCGTTCGACTACATGAACCAGATCCTCGACGTGAACCTCACCGACCGCACCGCCGTGTGCCAGCCGGGCGTGATCACCGAACAATTGCAGAACAAGGCCGAGGAACACGGGCTGTACTACCCGGTGGACTTCGCATCGGCCGGTTCCAGCCAGATTGGTGGCAACATCGGCACTAATGCCGGCGGGATCAAGGTCATTCGCTACGGAATGACCCGCAACTGGGTGGCGGGCATGAAGGTCGTCACCGGCAAGGGCGACCTGCTGGAGCTGAACAAGGACCTGATCAAGAACGCCACCGGCTACGATTTGCGCCAGTTGTTCATCGGCGCCGAAGGCACGCTCGGCTTCGTGGTCGAGGCCACGATGCGCCTGGACCGTGCGCCGAAAAACCTTACGGCGATGGTGCTCGGCACGCCGGACTTCGCCTCGATCATGCCCGTGCTGCATGCGTTCCAGGGCAAGCTCGACCTGACCGCGTTCGAATTTTTCTCCGACAAGGCCCTGGCCAAGATCCTCGGGCGCGGTGACGTGCCGGCGCCGTTCGAGACCGATTGCCCGTTCTATGCCCTGCTGGAATTCGAAGCCACCACCGAAGACGTGGCCAACCAGGCGCTGGAAACCTTCGAGCACTGCGTGGAACAGGGCTGGGTGCTGGACGGCGTGATGAGCCAGAGTCAAACCCAGTTGCAGAACCTGTGGAAACTGCGCGAGTACATTTCCGAAACCATCTCCCACTGGACGCCGTACAAGAACGACATTTCGGTGACGGTCTCCAAAGTCCCGGACTTCCTCAGGGAAATAGACGCGATCGTCGGCAAACACTATCCCGACTTCGAAGTCGTCTGGTACGGCCACATCGGCGATGGCAACCTGCACCTGAACATTCTCAAGCCGCAAAACCTGAGCAAGGACGAGTTCTTCGCCAAGTGCGCCACGGTGAACAAATGGGTGTTCGAGATCGTCGAGAAGTACAACGGCTCGATATCGGCCGAACATGGCGTGGGCATGACCAAGCGCGACTACCTGGCCTATAGTCGTTCGCCAGTGGAAATCGAATACATGAAGGCCGTGAAGGCGGTCTTCGACCCGAACGGCATCATGAACCCGGGCAAGATCTTCGCGGTTTGAACTCTTTAATCACCCCAATCCCAGAACAGGAGTCGGTAATGAGCTATCAGCACCAGTATGTCGACGGTACACGCATCCACTTCCCGGTGGGCAAAGTGGTGTGCATTGGCCGCAACTACGCCGAACATGCCAAGGAACTGGACAACCCGGTGCCCACCGAACCGCTGTTGTTCATCAAGCCGGGCAGTTGCGTGGTGCCGCTGGAGGGCGGGTTCAGCATTCCGGCCGAGCGCGGCTCGGTGCACTACGAGGCGGAGATCGCCGTGCTGATCGGCAAGCCGCTGTCGACCCGGCCCAGCGCCGAGGAAATCCTGGACGCCATCTCCGGCTTCGCCCCGGCCCTGGACCTGACCCTTCGGGACAAGCAGGCCGAGCTCAAGGCCAAGGGCCTGCCATGGGAAGTGGCCAAGTCGTTCGACGGCGCGGCCGTCATCGCCCCGTTCGTGCCAGGCAGCACGTTTACCGACCTGGCCGACATCCCGGTGCGCCTGACCATCAACGGTGAGGTGCGCCAGGACGGCAACAGCCGCCTGATGCTCAACCCCATCGTGCCGATGATCCAGTACATGGCCGGCTGCTTCTCGCTGCAGGCCGGCGACGTCATCCTCACTGGCACCCCGGCCGGCGTCGGGCCGCTGAATGCCGGCGATGAACTGGTCCTGGAATTGCCGGGCGCGAGCCGCTTCGAAAGCTGCGTTCGCTAAAAGCTGCCATCATCCTCTGTAGGAGCGAGCAAGCTCGCTCCTACAGAGGATTTGGGAGCAGTCCATCCCGTGATTTATCGTTTTTTTCACATGCCATCCGGATAATTCCGGCGAATGCGGCATCTGAGCCAGCCATTCCCTTAGCCGAATTTCCTGGAACGCATTCTCCCCATGGCCAAACCCCACGCGCTGTCCCCTGCCAAGTCCGCCCGCCGCTCTCGCTTTGCCCTGCCCTGGTATGCCTGGTCACTGCTGGCCGTGGCCGCCGCTTATGGCCTGGCGTTCGCGATGCACTGGGACGACCGCGGTCTGCTCTGGCTATCGGAACGCTTCCAAAGCCCGGCCCAGCGCCAGGAGAGTGTCTGGCTGCCGGACTACCATGCCGTGATCGACGCCAAGCCGCTACCGGGCATGGAGAAGGACGAAGCCTCCGATGTGACCTACAACCCGCAGACCAAAACCTTGTTCGCCGTCATGGGCAAAAACCCGTTCCTGGTGGAGCTGACCCTGCAGGGCGAGGTCCTGCGCAAGATGCCGCTGGTGGGCTGGAGCAATCCGGAGGGCGTGACCTACATGGAAAACGGCCTGCTGGCGATTACCGATGAACGCGATCACAGCCTGTCGATCATCCAGGTGGATGCCAACACCCGCGAGCTGAACAGCGCCGCCTTCCCTCGTTATGACCTTGGCGCATCGAAAAACCAGAACAAGGGTTTCGAAGGCATCGTCTGGGATCCGCGCAACCAGCAGCTGGTGCTGGGTGAAGAACGCCCGCCGGCGCTGTACACCTGGAAAAGCGACGGCAGCCAGCTGCTCAAGGGCGACAAGCAGATCCATGTCAGCAATGAGCTGGACCTGCGCAACCTCTCGGCGCTGGCCGTCGACCCTCGCACCGGTCACATGCTGGTGCTTTCGGCCGACTCCCACTTGCTGCTGGAGCTGGACGAAAAAGGCGAGCAGGTCAGCTTCATGACCCTGCTGGGCGGCTTCAACGGCCTGAAGGACACGATACCGCGTGCCGAGGGCGTTACCGTCGACGAGGCCGGCAACCTGTACATGGTCAGCGAACCGAATCTGTTCTATCGTTTCGAAAAACAACGCTGACCTTGTAGGATTATTCCTCCTTCGCTGTAGGGTGTGGCACACGGCCATTAAGCTTCAGTTCAGGTAGTCGTGATATTTCAGCCACCTGTTCTTATCCGAGCCCACCCCCAACATGCGTCGACTCGCCCGTCCCAAACCTCTGATCCTGATGTTGCTGGCCATCGCCCTGATCGCTTCGATCACAATGGGGCAGCGCCTGCGCCTGTTCGAGCGCGCCTGGTTCAACGTCAACAGCTTCTGGAATCCCGCCCACGAGCAGGCCATTGCGCTGGACCAGTACCGGGTCACGGTCGAAGCGCAGGTGATCGACGGCCTGGCCGACGATGTCTCGGCGCTGACCTTCGATCCTATACGCAAGAGCCTGTTCACCGTCACCAATCAGAAACCGGAGCTGGTCGAGCTGTCACTCGAAGGCAGGATCCTGCGGCGCATCGCCCTGGTGGGCTTCGGCGACCCGGAAGCGGTGGAATTCATCAGCGAAGATACTTACGTCATCACCGACGAGCGCCAGCAGCGACTGATCAAGATCCATCTGGACCAGGACACCCGGTTCCTCGACGCCGCCGACGCCGAGCAGATGACGCTTGGCGTGCACATGAGCAGCAACAAGGGGTTCGAAGGGCTCGCCTACGACTCGGTAGGCAAACGGCTATTCGTGGCCAAGGAACGCGACCCGATGCTGATTTATGAAGTGCATGGGTTTCCCCATCAGAATCCAGAAAAGTCCTACGCGGTCCATGTCATCAACAACCCCAAGCGTGATGCCGGGCTGTTCGTGCGCGACCTTTCGAGCCTGCAATACGATGAACGCAGCGGCCATCTGCTGGCGCTGTCCGAGGAATCGCGGTTGATCATCGAACTGGACATCAATGGCCGGCCGCTGAGCACGCTGTCCTTGAGCAAGGGCAGCCAGGGCTTGCAGCAGACCGTACCCCAGGCCGAAGGCCTCGCCATGGACGACGACGGCACCCTTTACCTGGTGAGTGAGCCGAATCTGTTCTACGTGTTCAAGAAGCCGCAGCCCGATTGATAAGAATCAAAAATCCTGTGGCGAGGGGATTTATCCCCGCTGGGCTGCGTAGCAGCCCCCAAAAGCAACGAACTCAATCTATCTGGCACACCGATCAACTCAGGTTTTAGGGCTGCTTCGCAGCCCAACGGGGATAAATCCCCTCGCCGCAAGAGTGCCAGTCACCACATCGGATCAAGCCTTGAGGGTCTTCACCCCTTCAGCCGTCCCGAGCAACAGCACGTCCGCCGGACGCGCCGCGAACAGGCCATTGGTGACCACGCCGACGATGGCGTTGATCTGGCGTTCCAGCTCTACCGGGTGGGTGATCTGCAGGTTGTGCACGTCCAGGATGATGTTGCCGTTGTCGGTCAGCACGCCTTCGCGGTACACCGGGTCGCCGCCCAGCTTGACCAACTGGCGGGCGACGTGGCTGCGAGCCATCGGGATGACTTCCACCGGCAGCGGGAAAGCGCCGAGCACCGGCACCAGTTTGCTGGCATCGGCGATGCAGATGAATGTCTTGGCCACGGCGGCGACGATTTTCTCGCGCGTCAGGGCCGCGCCGCCGCCCTTGATCAGGTTCAGGTGCGCATCACTTTCGTCGGCGCCGTCGATGTAGAACTCCAGGTCGCTCACGGTGTTGAGCTCGTAGACCGGAATCCCATGCCCCTTGAGCCGCGCAGCGGTGGCTTCGGAACTGGCAACCGCGCCGTCGAAGGCGCCCTTGTGTTTTGCCAACGCGTCGATGAAGCAATTGGCCGTGGAGCCGGTGCCGACCCCGACGATGCTCTTGTCATCCAGTTTCGCAAGGATGAGGTCGACGGCGGCCTGGGCCACGGCCTGTTTGAGTTGATCCTGGGTCATGCGGGCTCCGAAGGTGCCGAGAGTGAACGAAAGGCCGGCATTATAGGCGTAGAAACCGTGGCGAGGGAGCTTGCTCCCGCTCGATGGCGCAGCCGTCGCAGAATCTTGGGCCTGCTTCGCAGTCCAGCGGGAGCAAGCTCCCTCGCCACAGCAAGCGCCCTCGCCACAGGGGGCCTTGTACCTTGAAACCCTTTAATTCGTATGGTCGCCCGGCCAAAAGCCGGGTTAGACTCCTTGGCCCTGCCCAACCCGCCCAGTGATGCTTTCCGATGCTTGAACAGTACGTCAAAAAGATCCTCACCTCGCGCGTTTACGACGTTGCCGTAGAAACCCCACTGCAGACCGCTCGCCAGCTGTCCGAACGGCTGGGCAACGACATCTGGCTCAAGCGCGAAGACTTGCAGCCGGTGTTCTCGTTCAAGATTCGCGGGGCCTACAACAAGCTGACCCAACTCAGCGACGAA
Organism: Pseudomonas sp. MS646; assembly: GCF_036693845.1. NCBI lineage: Bacteria > Pseudomonadati > Pseudomonadota > Gammaproteobacteria > Pseudomonadales > Pseudomonadaceae > Pseudomonas > Pseudomonas sp. MS646. Next base: position 268,959 of record NZ_CP144763.1, on the reverse strand, counting down.
GAACGCGCCCGCGGCGTGGTCACGGCGTCGGCAGGCAACCACGCCCAGGGCCTCGCCCTGGCGGCCAAGGTGCTGGGCGTGAAGGCCACCATCGTGATGCCCAAGACCACCCCGGAAATCAAGGTCGAGGGCGTGCGCTCGCGTGGCGGCAAGGTGGTGCTGCACGGCGACTCGTTCCCTGAAGCCCTGGCCTACTCGCTGAAACTGGTCGACGAAAAGGGCTACGTCTACATCCACCCGTATGACGATCCCCATACCATTGCCGGGCAGGGCACGGTGGCGATGGAAATCCTGCGCCAGCACCCGGGGCGCCTGGATGCGATATTTGTCCCGGTGGGCGGTGGCGGGCTGATCGCCGGGATCGCCGCCTACGTGAAATACCTGCGCCCGGACATCAAGGTCATCGGCGTCGAGCCGGACGACTCCAATTGCCTGCAAGCGGCCCTGGCGGCGGGCGAGCGCGTGGTGCTGCCAACGGTGGGGCTGTTTGCCGACGGCGTCGCCGTGGCGCAGATCGGCCAGCACACCTTCGATATCTGCAAGCACTACGTGGATGAGGTGATCACCGTCAGCACCGACGAGATCTGCGCCGCGATCAAGGATATCTACGACGATACCCGCTCGATCACCGAACCTGCCGGCGCCTTGGGCGTGGCCGGGATCAAGAAGTACGTCGAAACGCGCGCCACCAGCGGCCAGACCCTCGTAGCCATCGACTCCGGCGCCAACGTCAACTTCGACCGCTTGCGCCACGTGGCCGAGCGCGCCGAACTGGGCGAAGGTCGCGAAGCGATCATCGCGGTGACCATCCCCGAGAAACCGGGCAGCTTCAAGGCCTTCTGCGAAGCCATCGGCAAGCGCCAGATCACCGAATTCAACTACCGCTACAACACCGGCAGCGAAGCCCACATCTTTGTTGGCGTGCAGACCCACCCGGAGAACGACCCGCGCACGGCGCTGATCGCCAGCCTGACCGCGCAAGGCTTCCCGGTGCTGGACCTGACCGACAACGAACTGGCCAAGTTGCACATCCGCCACATGGTGGGTGGCCACGCGGCCCATGTCATCGACGAAGTGGTGCTGCGCTTCGAGTTCCCGGAGCGCCCGGGCGCGCTGTTCAACTTCCTCAACAAGCTGGGCGGGCGCTGGAATATCTCGATGTTCCACTACCGCAACCACGGCGCGGCGGACGGCCGGGTGGTCGCGGGGCTACAGGTGCCACACGATGAACGCCATCTGGTGCCGGCGGCGCTGGAGGAAATCGGTTACCCGTACTGGGATGAAAGCGATAACCCGGCGTATCAACTGTTTCTGGGGTGAATCCCGCGGTTTGGACTGGGGACTGGGTGGACCTGTGGCGAGGGAGCTTGCTCCCGCTTGAGTGCGAAGCGCTCACTGCTTTTTTGGGGCCGCTTCGCGACCCAGCGGGAGCAAGCTCCCTCGCCACAGAGGGGTCTAAGCTGTGCTGGACAAGTCATAAGGAAATCGAACCATGGAAACCTTGACCATCCTGAAAGTCGCTCACGTCATTGCCACGGTACTGCTGCTGGCGGGCGTCCTGGGGCTGGCTATCTGGGTCTGGCGGACACGCCGTAACGGCGATGCCACGGCTGCGGCGCGCACGCTGCAACGCCCTCGGCTGTTTGTCTGGCTGGTGATGGGCCTGTCCCTGGCGAGCCTGCCGTTTACCGGCTGGTGGATGGTGCATCAGGTCGGCTGGCCACTGGGGCAGACCTGGCTGCTGGCTTCCAGCGTGCTCTACACCCTGGCGGCGCTGGCGGGGTTCTGGCTGTTGGTACGGCTGAACAAAGCGCGCAAGGCACCGACGGCGGGCAACGGCAGGTTCACCTTTGCCCTGGCGCTGTTCGGTGTGGTCTGTTTTATCGCCATTGCCGGGTTGATGGGGGCCAAGCCGGTCTAAGCCTTGAGACCGAGCGGCCCCATTCGCGAGCAAGCCCGCTCCCACAGGGTTGTGCACGCCCATGTGGGAGCGGGCTTGCTCGCGAAAGCGGTTTCAGCCGCGTAACGAAATCACCGGCCAGCCCCGCTTCTGCGCCTCGGCCCGCAAGTTCGGGTCCGGGTCCACGGCCACCGGGTGCGTCACCGCCTCCAGCAACGGCAAGTCATTCATCGAGTCGCTGTAGAAATAGCTGTCCTCAAGCGAATGCCCGGTTTCTTCCAGCCAGCGGTTCAGCCGGGTCACCTTGCCTTCGCGAAAGCACGGGATGTCGGTGCTGCGGCCGCTGTAGCGCCCGTCGACCATCTCGCATTCGGTGGCGATCAGGGTCTCGACCCCCAGGCGCTCGGCAATCGGGGCGGTGACGAAACGGTTGGTGGCGGTGATGATCACCAGCTTGTCGCCGGCATCGCGGTGTTTTTTCAACAGGTCGAGGGCCTGGGGCAACACGATCGGCTCGATGCAATCGCGCATGTAGTCCAGATGCCACTGGGCCAGCACGTCCATCTCGGTACGGCCGAGGATTTCCAGGCAAAAATTCAGGTACTCGGCGTTGTCCAGCTTGCCGGCCAGGTAATCCTGGTAGAACGCGTCGTTGCGCGCCTTGTAGGAGACGGCGTCGAGAAAGCCGCGCTCACACAGGTAATCGCCCCACGCGTGGTCGCTGTCGCCGCCCAGCAAGGTGTTGTCCAAGTCGAATAAAGCCAGCCGCATTGCAGTTACTCGCTGAAAAATCTGAAGAAAGGCGTCCAGAATACGGACTTTTCACAAGAGTGCACATAAGGTAGGCCGGCGCGTTGCTGCTTTCACAACCTTTGTGGAACAATGCGGCGACATGCGTTTGCGAGGTTGTTGCCGTGATCGACCCCGATGGTTTCCGCCCCAATGTGGGGATCATTCTGACGAATGATGCAGGGCAGGTGCTATGGGCTCGCCGTATCAATCAAGACGCCTGGCAGTTTCCCCAGGGCGGGATCAACCCCCAGGAGACGCCGGAAGAGGCCTTGTACCGCGAGTTGAACGAAGAAGTGGGGCTTGAGCGAGAAGATGTCGAAATACTCGCCTGCACCCGCGGCTGGTTGCGCTATCGTTTGCCGCAACGCCTGGTCCGCACGCACAGCCAACCGCTGTGCATCGGCCAGAAACAGAAATGGTTTCTCCTGCGCCTGATCTCCAACGAGCAGCGGGTGCGGATGGATTTGACCGGTAAACCGGAGTTCGATGGCTGGCGCTGGGTCAGCTATTGGTATCCGTTGGGCCAGGTGGTGACATTCAAGCGCGAGGTGTATCGACGCGCTCTCAAAGAGCTTGCCCCGCGCCTGCTGACGCGCGACTGACGACGGAGTTCGACCCCGAGCCATGCTCAATACGCTGCGCAAGATCGTCCAGGAAGTTAACTCCGCCAAGGATCTCAAGGCGGCGTTGGGGATTATTGTATTGCGCGTCAAAGAGGCCATGGGCAGCCAGGTCTGCTCGGTCTACCTGCTGGACCCCGAGACCAACCGTTTCGTGCTGATGGCCACCGAGGGCTTGAACAAGCGCTCGATCGGCAAGGTCAGCATGGCGCCCAATGAAGGTCTGGTCGGCCTGGTCGGCACGCGCGAAGAACCCCTGAACCTCGAGAACGCCGCGGACCACCCGCGCTACCGCTACTTCGCCGAAACCGGCGAAGAGCGTTACGCCTCGTTCCTCGGCGCACCGATCATTCACCACCGCCGCGTCGTCGGCGTGCTGGTCATCCAGCAAAAGGAGCGCCGCCAGTTCGACGAAGGTGAAGAAGCCTTCCTCGTGACGATGAGCGCGCAACTGGCCGGGGTCATCGCCCACGCCGAGGCCACCGGCTCGATCAGCGGCCTGGGTCGCCAGGGCAAGGGCATCCAGGAAGCCAAGTTCGTCGGCGTGCCGGGTTCACCGGGAGCGGCCGTGGGTACCGCGGTGGTCATGCTGCCGCCGGCCGACCTCGACGTGGTGCCGGACAAGACCATCACCGACATCGACGCCGAGCTGGGGCTGTTCAAGACCGCCATCGAAGGCGTGCGCGCCGACATGCGCGCGCTCTCGGCCAAACTGGCGACGCAACTGCGCCCCGAAGAGCGTGCGCTGTTCGACGTTTATCTGATGATGCTCGACGACGCCTCCCTGGGCAGCGAGGTGACCACGGTCATCAAGACCGGCCAGTGGGCCCAGGGCGCGTTGCGCCAGGTGGTGACCGACCACGTCAACCGTTTCGAACTGATGGACGACGCCTACCTGCGCGAGCGCGCCTCCGACGTCAAGGACCTCGGCCGCCGGCTGCTGGCCTACCTGCAGCAGGAACGCCAGCAGACCCTGGTCTACCCCGACAACACCATCCTGGTCAGCGAGGAGCTGACCCCGGCCATGCTCGGCGAAGTGCCCGAAGGCAAGCTGGCGGGGCTGGTGTCGGTGCTGGGTTCGGGCAACTCCCACGTGGCGATCCTGGCCCGGGCCATGGGCATCCCGACGGTGATGGGCCTGGTGGACCTGCCGTACTCCAAGGTCGACGGCATCCAGATGATCGTCGACGGCTACCACGGCGAGGTCTACACCAACCCCAGCGACGTGCTGCGCAAGCAGTTCGCCGATGTGGTGGAAGAAGAAAAGCAACTGGCCCTGGGCCTGGATGCGCTGCGGGACCTGCCTTGCGTGACGCTGGACGGCCATCGCATGCCGCTGTGGGTCAACACCGGCCTGCTGGCCGACGTGGCCCGGGCGCAGAAGCGCGGCGCCGAGGGCGTCGGCCTGTACCGCACCGAAGTGCCGTTCATGATCAACCAGCGCTTCCCCAGCGAGAAGGAACAGCTGGCGATCTACCGCGAACAACTGGCCGCCTTCCACCCGCAACCGGTGACCATGCGCAGCCTGGACATTGGCGGCGACAAATCCCTGTCTTACTTCCCGATCAAGGAAGACAACCCGTTCCTCGGCTGGCGCGGCATCCGCGTGACCCTCGACCACCCGGAAATCTTCCTGGTCCAGGCACGCGCCATGCTCAAGGCCAGCGAAGGCCTGAACAACCTGCGCATCCTGTTGCCGATGATCTCCGGCACCCACGAGCTGGAAGAAGCCCTGCACCTGATTCACCGGGCCTGGGGCGAAGTACGCGACGAAGGCACCGACGTACCGATGCCGCCGGTGGGCGTGATGATCGAGATCCCGGCAGCGGTGTACCAGACCAAGGAACTGGCGCGCCAGGTGGACTTCCTGTCGGTGGGCTCCAACGACCTGACGCAATACCTGCTGGCCGTGGACCGCAACAACCCACGGGTGGCCGACCTGTACGACTATCTGCACCCCGCCGTGCTGCAAGCGTTGCAGACCGTGGTGCGCGACGCCCATGCCGAAGGCAAGCCGGTGAGCATCTGCGGCGAAATGGCCGGCGACCCGGCAGCCGCCGTCCTGTTGATGGCGATGGGTTTTGACAGCCTGTCGATGAACGCCACCAACTTGCCGAAAGTGAAGTGGATGCTGCGCCAGATCAACCTCAGCAAGGCCCAGGAACTGCTGGCGGAAGTCATGACCATCGACAACCCGCAAGTGATCCACAGCTCCCTGCAACTGGCGCTGAAGAACCTCGGGTTGGCGCGGATGATCAATCCGGCTTCGAACAAGACGCTCTAGGTTCTGTTTGAAAGTCTTGAGACGAAGTGAGGCGGTTTTTAACGCAGCATCACCGAGTATCAAGGCTTTTCGGGCAGAGCCTAGTCGCCGCATCTGTGGCGAGGGAGCTTGCTCCCGCTCGGCTGCGAAGCAGTCGCAAGCTCCCCCTGACACTGTTCTTATCGATATCCCCGCAATCGGGAGTGCCTTGCACTCCAGCGGGAGCAAGCTCCCTCGCCACGGGTTGACGCTACCCCTTCAGGCTCGCACCTCCACCTCCACCTCCCCCAAATGCCCCCCATGGGGCCCGAAGCTGCGTTCGACCAGGTGCCGTGTCCCATCGGCATGGACGATCAACGCCGTGCTCGCTCGCGTCCCGTAGGCGGGGCTGGCAATGAAGACACTCGACAACAGCCGCTCGGTCGCCAGGCCCACGCCGGTGTCCGGCAAATCGGCCACCGGGGCCGGCTCCGGGTCGTTGAGCAGTGCCAGCAAGGCCTGGGGATGCGGGTCATCCAGCACCTCGGCGAGCGCGGCCCGGGCCTTGAGAAGCTTGGGCCAGGGCGTGTTCAGCCCGGCGTTCGACACCCCGTAAAGGCCCTCCGCCAGGCGTTGCGGACGGGCGTCGCGAGCATTGAAGTGCCAGAGCTCAGCACCGTCGCCAAGCAACAGGTTGAACCCGCCATACTCGCCGGCACGGGGCACGACTTCACTGAAATAATCGGCAATCGACAGGCTCCCGCCCAAAAAGCGCGCCACCAGCTCACCCCGCGACTTGAAGGCCGGGCCCTGGCCCGGGTCGCGGATGTTGGTCAGGGCGGCGAAGCGACCGTCGGCGCCGATGCCCAGCCAGGTGCCACCGGCCTCCAGATCACGGCCGGCATGGACATGGGGTGCATCCGGCCACTGGGCCAGGGGCAAGGTCGGCCGGGCGTAGAATTCATCGCGGTTGGCCGCCACGATCAACGGCCAAGCGTGGCCAGGTCGCCAGGCAAATACGATCAGGCACATCAGGTAGTCCCCAGCCAGTTAGACGGATTTAGCGAAGACCCGTGGCGAGGGAGCTTGCTCCCGCTGGAGGGCGCAGCACTCCCCTGCGATTTTTGGGCTACTGCGTAGCCCAGCGGGAGCAAGCTCCCTCGCCACAAAAGCGATCGGTGTTCGAACCCACTCTACCCACACATCGCCCTCGCATCCATCGCCTTCAGTGGAGCCCGGGGCCATGGATCCGTTACCATGCCGCTCTTGTTTCGGGGATGGCTGGGGAGACGCTGGTGGAATTTGTGCTCTATCTGCTGCTCGGCGCCTGCGCCGGTGTGCTGGCCGGGCTGTTCGGCGTGGGCGGCGGGATGATCATCGTTCCCGTCCTGGTGTTCAGTTTCACCTTGCAGGGTTTCGACCCGCAGGTCCTGACGCACCTGGCCGTGGGCACCTCCCTGGCGTCGATCATCTTCACCTCGGTCAATGCCGTGCGCGAGCACCAGCGCAAAGGCGCGGTGCGCTGGCCGATCTTCGCCTGGATGACCGTCGGGATCCTGGTCGGGGCTGGCGTCGGAGCGGTCACCGCCGAGGCGATTTCCGGCCCGAACCTGCAAAAGATCATCGGCGTGTTCGCCATGGTCGTCGCGCTGCAACTGGCCCTGGACTTCAAGCCCAAGGCCAGCCGCACGGTGCCGGGCAAGGCCGGGCTGACCCTGGCCGGCACGGTGATCGGCTGGGCGTCGGCGATTTTCGGCATCGGCGGCGGTTCGCTGACCGTACCGTTCCTGACCTGGCGCAGCGTGCCGATGCAGCAGGCGGTGGCGACGTCATCGGCCTGTGGCCTGCCGATTGCCCTGGCCAGTGCTTTAAGTTTCATGATTTTGGGCTGGCACGATCCGCTGCTCCCAGCCCATAGTCTCGGTTTTGTGTATTTGCCGGCGTTGTTGGGCATCGCCCTGACCAGCATGGTCTTCGCCCGCTTCGGCGCGCGACTGGCCCATCGCCTGTCGCCGCGCTTGCTCAAACGGCTGTTCGCCGCTTTGCTGTTCTGCGTGGGCGCAAGTTTCCTGCTCTGACGCAATCCTGGCTTAATCCCGAGGTGGCAGCGTCGCCCGGGTATTTTTGACGTTTACGAGGAATATCAATGCTGCCTTACCCGCAGATCGATCCGGTGGCCCTGGCCATCGGCCCGCTGAAAATCCACTGGTACGGCCTGATGTACCTGGTCGGCATCGGCGGCGCCTGGCTGTTGGCGTCGCGCCGGCTCAACCGCTTCGACCCGACCTGGAACAAGGAAAAACTCTCCGACCTGGTGTTCTGGCTGTCCATGGGGGTGATTGTCGGCGGGCGCCTGGGCTACGTGCTGTTCTACGACCTGAGCGCCTACCTGGCCAACCCGACGCTGATCTTCGAGGTCTGGAAGGGCGGCATGTCGTTCCACGGTGGCTTCATCGGCGTGATGCTCGCGGCGGTGTGGTTCGGCAAGCGCAACAACAAGTCGTTTTTCGAGCTGATGGACTTCGTCGCGCCGATGGTGCCGATCGGCCTGGGCGCCGGGCGCATCGGCAACTTCATCAACGCCGAATTGTGGGGCAAGCCGACCGACGTGCCGTGGGCGATGGTCTTCCCGCCGTTCAGCGACCCGGCGCAGTTGCCGCGCCACCCGTCGCAGTTGTACCAGTTCGCCCTCGAAGGCGTGGCGCTGTTCCTGATTCTCTGGCTGTTCTCGCGCAAGCCGCGGCCAACCATGGCCGTGTCGGGCATGTTCGCGCTGTTCTACGGGATCTTCCGCTTCATCGTCGAGTTCGTCCGTGTACCGGACGCCCAGCTCGGCTACCTGGCGTGGAACTGGCTGACCATGGGCCAGGTGCTGTGCCTGCCGATGATCGTCGGTGGCCTGGTGCTGATCTGGCTGGCTTATCATCGTGCGCCGGCTGCGGCGGCCAAGGCTTAAAAAATTCGAACCCCGGGGCCCGGCCTCGGGTTCAAGGACACAGGTAACCCATGAAGCAATATCTCGATCTGGTGGCCCACGTCATCAAGAACGGCACCAAGCAAGCCAACCGCACGGGCGTGAACACCATCAGTTTCCCCGGTGCGATGCTGCGCTATGACCTCAAGGACGGTTTCCCGGCCATCACCACTCGCAAGATGGCGTTCAAGTCGGCCATCGGCGAGATGTGCGGGTTCCTGCGCGGCGTCAACAATGCTGCCGAATTCCGGGCGTTGGGCTGCAAGGTCTGGGACCAGAACGCCAATGAAAACGCCCAATGGCTGGCCAACCCATTCCGCCAGGGCGAAGACGACCTGGGCGAGATCTATGGCGTGCAATGGCGCAAGTGGCCGGCCTACAAGCAGATCCCGGTGACCAACCGGGCGGCCATCGAGCAGACCCTGGCCCAGGGCTACCGGCAGATCGCCGAAGGCGAAGAGAACGGCCAGGCCTACGTGGTGCTGTACAAAGCCATCGACCAGGTCCGCCAGTGCGTCGACACCATCATCAAGGACCCGGGCAGCCGGCGCATTCTGTTCCACGGCTGGAACTGCGCCCAGCTCGATGAGATGGCCCTGCCGCCGTGCCATCTGCTCTATCAGTTCCACCCGAATGTCGAGACCAAGGAAATCTCCCTGACCCTCTACATCCGCTCCAACGACCTGGGGCTGGGCACGCCGTTCAACCTCACCGAGGGCGCCGCGCTGCTGAGCCTGATCGGCCGCCTGACCGGCTATACCCCGCGTTGGTTCACCTATTTCATCGGCGACGCGCACGTCTACGAAAACCACCTGGACATGCTCAACGAACAGCTCACCCGCGAGCCGTTCCCGATGCCGAGGCTGGTGATTTCCGAGCGCGTGCCGGAGTTCGCCAAGACCGGCGTGTACCAGCCGGAGTGGCTGGAGCTCGTGGAGCCGGGCGACTTCAGCCTCGAAGGCTACCAGCACCATGCGCCGATGACCGCGCCGATGGCGGTCTGACTCCCCACGCATCTCCCTGTGGGAGCGAGCTTGCTCGCGATGAGGCCATTACATTCAACATCGATGTTGACTGATTGGCCGCTATCGCGAGCAAGCTCGCTCCCACAAGATGTTTTCTGTGTATTCGAGACGGGTGACAGGCTTCAATGCCCATGACTGCGCCCCACATGCGAAGGCTCCGTCTCCGGCACCACCGCTCCGCTGACCTCCAGCCGCTGCAAAATCCCACATTGCTCCAGGTCCGGCCCTTCGCCACAGCGATGGCGCAGGTCGATCAGTTGCGCCTGCAAGGCCAGCAGGCCATCGATGCGCGCCTTGACGTGGTGGATGTGCTCATCGATCAGGGCATTGACGCTTTCGCATTGGTCCTGGGGGCTGTCGCGCAGGGTCAGTAGGCTACGGATTTCCTCCAGGGTCATGTCCAGGGTGCGGCAGTTGCGGATGAACGTCAGCCGCTCGGCATGGGCCTGGGTGTAGACGCGGTAGTTGCCGTCGCTGCGGGCCGGCTCCGGCAACAGGCCTTCGCGCTCGTAGTAGCGGATGGTTTCGACCTGGCAGTCGGTGATTTTCGCCAGTTCGCCGATCTTCATGGCGGTGTCTCCCAAATAGGTGCTTGACCCTATAGTGGCTACAGGGTCTTTACTGTGCAACAGGCACTTTTCATGGACGTCACCCGATGAGCGATTCCCTTCACATCCACAAGCCCAACCATGGCCATGACCACGGGCATTCCTGCTGCGCCTCGAAAGCGGCACCGTCGGTGGTCAACCTCGGCCACGCACCGACAGACGGCGCACGGCTGAGCAGCTTTCGCATCGAGGCGATGGACTGCCCCACCGAACAGACGCTGATCCAGAACAAGCTCGGCAAGCTTGAAGGCGTGCAGCAGCTGGAATTCAACCTGATCAACCGCGTGCTGGGCGTCACCCATGACTTGCCCGACGACGCACCGATCATCCGCGCGATCCAGTCCCTGGGCATGCAGGCCGAGCCGCTGACACCGGGTCAGGAGAAACCTGCCAACCCACAACCCGCCCCCGCCAAGCCCTGGTGGCCGCTGGCGTTGTCCGGCGTCACGGCCCTGGGCGCCGAGGTGATCCATTTCACCAATGCCGCACCCACCTGGGTGGTGGCCGTGGTGGCGCTGGTGTCGATCCTCAGCGGCGGCCTTGGCACCTACAAAAAAGGCTGGATCGCCCTGAAGAACCGCAACCTGAACATCAACGCGCTGATGAGCATCGCCGTGACCGGCGCCGTGCTGATCGGCCAATGGCCGGAAGCGGCAATGGTGATGTTCCTGTTCACCGTGGCTGAACTGATCGAGGCCAAATCCCTGGACCGGGCACGCAATGCCATCAGCGGCCTGATGCAGATGGCCCCGGAACAGGCCACCGTGCAACAGCCCGACGGTAGCTGGCAGGTGCAGGAGGTCAAGGCCATCGCCCTGGGCGCGCGGGTCCGGGTTCGCCCCGGCGAGCGCGTCGCCCTGGACGGAAACGTGGTAGCCGGGCGCTCGACCATCGACCAGGCACCGATCACCGGCGAAAGCCTGCCGGTGGAGAAAACCGTCGGCGACAAGGTGTTTGCCGGCACCATTAACCAGGCCGGCGAGCTGGAGTACACCGTCACCGCCGCGGCGGACCAGTCCACCCTGGCGCGCATTATCCACGCCGTGGAACAGGCCCAGGGTTCGCGGGCACCCACTCAGCGTTTCGTCGATCAATTTTCAACCTATTACACCCCGGTGGTATTCGCCCTGGCCCTCGCCGTGGCCGTCATGCCGCCGCTGTTCATGGGCGCGGCGTGGTTCGACTGGATCTACCGGGCGCTGGTGCTGCTGGTGGTGGCGTGCCCTTGTGCGCTGGTGATCTCCACGCCGGTGACCATCGTCAGCGGCCTGGCGGCAGCGGCGCGCCGAGGCATCCTGGTCAAGGGCGGTGTGTACCTGGAGGGTGGCTACAAACTCGACTACCTGGCCTTGGACAAGACCGGCACGATTACCCACGGCAAACCGGTGCAGACCGACTGCGTGGTGCTGGACCCCACCGTGGAAACCACCGCCCCGGCCTTGGCCGCGAGCCTGGCCGCCCGTTCCGACCACCCGGTGTCGCGCGCCATCGCCGAGGCGGCGACGGACAAGCAACGGGCGGCGCAGCCTGTGGATAACTTCCAAGCCCTGGCGGGACGAGGGGTGCGTGGCGACATCGACGGCCAGACCTACCACCTGGGCAATCATCGCCTGGTGGAAGACCTGGGCCTGTGCTCACCGGCGCTGGAGGAGCAACTCTTCGCCCTGGAAAAACAAGGCAAGTCGGTGGTGCTGTTGCTCGATGCCAAGGGGCCCCTGGCGCTGTTCGCCGTGGCCGACACCGTGAAGGAGTCCAGCCGCGAAGCCATCCGGCAATTGCATGAGCTGGGCATCAAGACCCTGATGCTCACCGGCGACAACGTTCACACCGCAGAAGCGATTGCGACCCAGGTGGGCATGGACCAGGCCCGGGGCGACCTGTTGCCGAACGACAAGCTGCAAGCCATCGAAGCGCTGTACGCCAAGGGGCACCGGGTGGGCATGGTGGGTGACGGCATCAACGACGCGCCGGCCCTGGCTCGCGCGGAAATCGGCTTCGCCATGGCAGCGGCCGGGACCGACACGGCCATCGAAACCGCCGACGTCGCCTTGATGGACGACGACCTGCGCAAGATCCCGGCCTTCATCCGCCTGTCGCGGCAAACCTCCAACATCCTGAAACAGAACATCGCCCTGGCGCTGGTCATCAAGGCGATCTTCCTCGGCGTGACCTTCGCCGGCCTCGCCACCATGTGGATGGCGGTGTTCGCCGACATGGGGGTGAGCTTGCTGGTGGTGTTCAATGGGTTGCGGTTGTTGCGTAAGTAAAGGTCACGGTTGGCTGGGTGGACGCCTTCGCGGGTAAACCCGCTCCCACAGGGGACGCGGGCGGATGCAGAATCTGTATTCACACCACCGCCTTTGTGGGAGCGGGTTTACCCGCGAAGGCGTCGGTACAGTCAGTACCCATTTATCAGACCCGCCCTCCCTCGCCACAGGGGCCGAGAACAGCCCCTTCAATCGCGCTTGGGCTCGCGGATCTTGTACCAGGCCACATACAGCGCCGGCAGGAACAACAGCGTTAGCAGCGTGGCGATGATGATCCCGCCGATCATCGCGTAAGCCATCGGCCCCCAGAACACTTCGCGGGCAATCGGGATCATCCCCAGGCTGGCGGCAGCGGCCGTGAGCAGGATCGGCCGGCGCCGGTGCTCGGTGGCCTCCACCACCGCATCCCAGGGCTCGTAGCCGTCGCGCTCATACTCATCGATCTGGGTCACCAGGATCACCGAGTTGCGGATGATGATGCCGATCAGCGCCAGGATCCCCAGGATCGCCACGAAGCCCATGGGCGTACCCGTCGGCACCAGCGCCAGGACCACGCCGATCAGGCCCAGGGGCGCCACGCTCGCCACCAGGAACAGCTTCTGCACGCTGTGCAGCTGGATCATCAGGAAAGTCGCCATCAGGAACAGCATCAGCGGCACGACACTGGCAATCGGCCCCTGGGCCTTGCTGCTTTCCTCCACCGTACCGCCCGTGGCGACCTTGTAGCCCGCCGGCAAGCCGGCGGCGAACTTGTCGATGTCCGGTTGCAGTTGCTTGACCAGGTCAGTGGGCTGGATTTCGTCGCGCACCGCGGCCTTGATGGTGATGGTCGGCTTGCGGTCGCGCCGCCACACCAGTGGCTGCTCCAGCTCATAGCGCACGGTGGCGAACGCCAACAGCGGGATCGAGGCGCCGCCGGGGGTGACAATCTGCAGGTTCTGCAAGGTTTCCGGCGAACCGCGTTCGGCGTCGACGGCACGCCCCACCACATCGATCAGGTAGATATCGTCGTCGACCTGGGTCACGGGCGAGCCACTGACGATGCTGTTCATCAGCCGGGCGACGTCATCGGAGGACAAGCCGAGTTGCCGCGCCTTGTCCTGGGCAATGTCAATGCGCAGCACCTTGCCCGGCTCGTTCCAGTCGTAAATGATCTCTCCGATGTGCGAGTTCTTGTCCAGTTCGGTGGCCAGTTCGATGGCATGCTTGCGCACCTGGTCGATGTCCTTGCCGCTGACCCGGTACTGGATCGGCCGGCCCACCGGCGGGCCCATTTCCAGGGCTTGCACGTAGCTGCCGATGCCGACGAAGTCCTCGCGCAAGCGCTTTTGCAGGCGCTCGGTGAGGGCCGTGCGCGACTCCAGGCCCTTGCTGACGATCACCAGCTGCGCGTAGTACGGGTTCTGCAACTGCTGGTCCAGGGGCAGGTAGAAGCGAATCGCGCCTTCGCCGATGTAGGTGCTCCAGCGCTCGATATCCGGGTCGCCCTTGAGGCTCGCTTCCAGGCGATCGACCGCCCGGCGCGTCTCGTCCATCGAGGCATTTTGCGGCAGGTTCAGGTCCACCAGGATTTCCGGCCGGTCCGAGGACGGGAAGAACTGGTTCTGCACGAAGCGCATGCAAAACACCGCCAGCACGAACAGCAGCACCGTAATGCCGATGGCCCACCAGCGATTGCGCATCGCCCACAACAGGCCACCGTTGAACGCCCGGCCGATCCGGCCCGGCTCGGCGCTGTGGGGCTTCACGTTGGTGCTCAGGATGTGCACGCCGATCACCGGGGCGAACAGTACCGCGACGATCCAGGACACCAGCATCGCCACGGCGATGACCGCGAACAGGGTGAAGGTGTACTCGCCGGCGGAGCTGGCGTTCAGGCCGATGGGCACGAAACCGGCCACGGTCACCAGGGTCCCGGTGAGCATCGGGAACGCGGTGGAGGTATAGGCGAAGGTGGCGGCCTGGTCCTTGCTGTCGCCTTTCTCCAGACGCGTGACCATCATCTCCACGGTGATCATGGCGTCGTCCACCAGCAGCCCCAGGGCGATGATCAACGCCCCGAGGGAGATCCGCTGCATGGTAATGCCGCTGTACTCCATGAAGAGGAAGACCATCGCCAGCACCAGCGGGATCGAGCAGGCCACCACCAGCCCGGCGCGTATGCCCAGGCTGATGAAACTGACCACCAGCACGATGATCACCGCCTCGAACAACGCGCTGGTGAAGCCGCCGACGGCCTCCTCCACCACTTCGGCCTGGTCCGACACAGTGTGCACGCCGACGCCGACCGGCAGGTCGGCCGTCAGTTCGTTCATGCGCGCATGCAGGGCCTTGCCGAATGCCTGGATATTGCCGCCCTTCTTCATGGCGATGGCCAGGCCGATGGCTGGCGTGCCGTTGAAGCGGAACATCGGCGTGGCCGGGTCGACGTAGCCGCGACTGATGTCGGCGATGTCAGCCAGGCGGTAGAACCGGTCGTTGAGCCGCAGATTGACGTTGGCCAGGTCTTTTTCCGACTGGAACTGCCCCGACGTGCGCACGGAAATCCGCTCGGGACCGGCGTCGATCACCCCGGCGGGCGTCACCGCGTTCTGCGATTGCAGGCTCTGCACCACCTGGCGCTGGTCGATGCCCAGTGCGGCGAGTTTGCGCGTGGAGAAGTTCAGGTACAGCACTTCGTCCTGTTCGCCGATCATCTCCACCTTGCCCAGGCCTGGCACGTCGCGGATTTCGGCACGGACCTGCTCCACGTAGTCGCGCAACTGGCGCATCGACAAGCCGTCGCCGGTGAAGGCATACACCGAACCGTACACGTCACCGAACTCGTCGTTGAACCCCGGGCCTTGCAGGCCTTCGGGGAAGTCGCCACGAATGTCGTTGATCTTCTTGCGCACCTGGTACCAGATCTCGGGAATGTCCTTGGCACTGGTGGTATCGCGCAGGTACACGAACACCGTCGATTCCCCCGGACGGGTGTAGCTCTTGACGTAGTCGAGGGAGTCGAGCTCTTCGAGTTTCTTCTCGATGCGGTCGGTGACCTGCTTGAGGGTTTCTTCCTGGGTCGCACCGGGCCAACGGGTCTGGATGACCATGGTCTTGATGGTGAACGAAGGGTCTTCTTCGCGCCCCAGGTTAAGGTAGGAAAACACCCCCATCAGCAACGCGACGAACATCAGGTACCAGACGAACGACTGATGCCGCAGGGCCCATTCGGATAAGTTGAAAGGCCCTTTCATCGTGCGTCCTCGTCGAGTTTCACTTTCTGCCCCGGCTTGAGGCTGTTCACGCCGGCGCTGACCACGCGGTCGCCCGGCTTGATGCCATTGGCGACCAGCACCGAGTCCGCCGAACGCTCGATGATCCGCACGTCGCGAGGCGAGACCGTTTGGTTCTGCGGGTCGATCAGCCAGATCCGGGCCTTGCCATCGACCTCTTGCAGCGCACTGAGGGGCAGCTCGATCCGCGGTTCAATGGCCGAACTCAGGGTGACGCTGATGGCCGTGCCCAGGCGAAAGCCCGGCGGCGTCTCGGCCAGCGTCAGTCGCGCGCGACGCGTGCGCGTTGCACTCTGGGCCTGGGGTTCGATCTCGCGGACGGTGGCGGTGGTGCGGGTGGCCGGATCCAGCTGCGCGGCAACTTCGAATACGACGCCGGCGGGCAGCCGGTCGACCAAGTCGGCCGGCAGGTCGATCACCGCTTCCTTGATGTCCGGGCGAGCCAGGGTCACCACTTGCTGGCCGGCGGTGACCACCTGCCCGGCTTCGGCATTCCAGGCCGTGACCACCGCATCGTGATCGGTGTGCAGCTCGCTGTAGTTGAGTTGATCACGGGCCTGTTGCACCGCTGCCTTGGCCTGTTCTAGCGAGGCCCCGGTGGTCTTCAGGTCGGTCTGGGCGATGTCCAGTTGCGCCTGGGCACCGACGCCACGGTCGAACAATTGCTGCTGGCGGCGGGCATTGGCCTGGGCATTGATGTACTGCGCCTCGATCCGCGCCAAGTCGCCCTGGGCGGCAAGCAACTGGTTCTGCTGGTCGGTGGGGTCGAGGGTGGCGAGCAGGTCGCCCTTCTTCACTTCGGCGCCGACATCAACATTGCGCCTGGCGATTCGCCCGGGCACGCGGAAACCCACGTTGGTCTCGTAGCGCGCCTGGATGTTCCCGGCAAAGCGTCCGAGAGCCTGTTGGTCCAGGGCCTGCACTTCAACGGACAGCACCGGGCGTACCGGCTCGGGCGGGGCTTCTTCCTTCGAACAGGCGACCAGCAGCAGCGTCATCAGGAGCGTCCATGGACCTTTCATGGCTGGGCTCCTGTCGGGGGTTTCGCGGCGGTGTTTTCAGCGATCTCGACGCGAACGCCGGGGTGCAGCAACTGCCCGCCGGCAGTGACGACGTTCTCGCCGCCCTTGAGCCCGTCGCTGATGATGACCTTGCCGGTCAGGTAACGACCGACGGTGACCGAATGCAGTTGCGCCTTGCCCTCGCCGTCCACCAGCCACACGGCCGGCTCGCTGAGGTTCTTGGTCAACGCCGACCAGGGCAGCTCGACGGCGGTCTGGCCCGCGGATTTGGCCGTGGCGCTGACCACCGACCCCAGGCGCATGCCTTCGGGCAGGTCATCGAGGGTGACCTTGACCTGCACCGTGCCGGTCTGGGCGGACACTGCCGGAGTGATTTCACGCACCTTGCCCGTGGTCTGGACGGCCGGGTTGTCCAGCAGGCTGATGACAATCGCCGGATCCGAGGGTGGTTCACGCAACAGCGATTCGTAGATGTTGAACACCGCGTCGCGCGCGCCGTCCTGGGCCAGGCTGAAAATCGGCTCGGTGGCCTGCACCACCTGCCCCACCTCGGCCTGGCGCGCCGTGATGATGCCCGGCGCCTCGGCGACCAGCGCGGTGTAGCTCAACTGTTCGCGGGCATTGGCCAACTGGGCCTGGGCCGCGGTCAAGGCACTCTGGCTGCTGCGCAACTGCGCCTGGGCCGCGTCGTATTCGCTCTGGCTGGTGTAGCCCTTGGGCAAGAGTTTCTGCTGGCGCACGAACGCTGCCGCACTCTGCTTGACCCGCGCCTGCTCGGCGGCCACCTGGGCCTCGGCGGAGTCAACGTTGGTCTGCAAGTCCCGCGGATCGAGGCGGGCGAGCACTTGTCGTGCCGAAACCCGGTCGCCGACATCCACCTTGCGCTCGATGATCTTGCCACCCACGCGAAACGAAAGGTCGGTCTGCACCCGCGCCTGGACATCACCGGTCAGCGTCACCGAGGCCGCATATTCGCTGGGCACGACCTGCTGCACGAAGACCCGTGGCAAGGCTTTTTCAACAGGTTTTTCATCACCGCATCCCGCCAACAACGCACACAAGGCCAAGCCAACAACCCGTTTGATTCGAGGACCAGCCATGCAGACTCCTTGCATTGCACGAACGTGCCAGTGACGATACGACTGTGAGCTTAGAACAGGGTTCCACGGATGCACAGACGCTAACCCGACAGCAGGAAATCGTCCATGCTCAGAACACTCGCGGTGGCCAACTACCGCTCCATCAACAAGCTGGTGATCCCCTTGGGGCGGCTGAACCTGATCACCGGCCCCAATGGCAGCGGCAAGTCCAATCTGTACCGCGCCCTGCGCCTGCTGGCTGAAACCGCGCAGGGTGGCGTGGTCAACGCCCTGGCCCGCGAAGGTGGCCTGGACTCGACCTTCTGGGCCGGGCCGGAGGAAATCAGCCGACGCATGCGCAGCGGCGATGTGCCTGTGCAGGGCATCGTGCGTCAGGGCACCAAGCGCCTGCGCCTGGGCTTTGCCGGGGAAGACTTCAGCTATTCGATCGCCCTGGGCCTGCCGGAGCCCAGCCTCTCGGCGTTTTCACTGGACCCTGAAATCAAGCGCGAATGCATCTGGGCCGGCCCGGTCTTTCGTCCCGCCAGTCTGCTGGTGGACCGCAACGGGCCAATGATCCGTGCCCGCGAAGGCCGCGCCTGGGATGTACTGGCCCAGCACACGCCCACCTTCGACAGCCTGTTCGATCAGGTCGGCAGCTTGCGCTCCTCGCCGGAGGTGTTCCAGATGCGCGAATTCATCCGACGCTGGCGCTTCTACGACCACTTTCGCAGCGACGCCGACGCCCCGGTACGCCAGCCACAACTGGGCACTCGCACGCCGGTGCTGCACCACGACGGCCGCGACCTGGCCGCCGCCCTGCAGACCATCCTTGAGATCGGCGACGTCGAGGCGTTGCACGCCACCATTGGCGATGCGTTCCCTGGCGCCCGGCTGCACATCGAAAAACTCCAAGGTGGGCGTTTCGCGATCGCGTTCCAGCAGCACGGCCTGCTGCGTCCGCTGTCCGCCGCCGAACTGTCGGACGGCACCCTGCGCTACCTGTTGCTGGTCGCCGCCCTGCTCACACCGCGACCGCCGTCGCTGATGGTGCTCAACGAACCTGAAACCAGCCTGCACCCCGATCTGCTACCGGCCCTGGCACGCTTGATCATCCGCGCCTCGGCCAATTGCCAGATCTGGGTCGTGTCCCATGCCACGCGCCTGATCGCCGCCCTGCAACAAGACGAGGACTGCAATTGCATCGTGCTGGAAAAAGACCTGGGACAGACCGCAGTGGTGGGCCAGGGAATGCTGGATATGCCGGCCTGGAACTGGCCGGATTGACCGGCAGGATTTGCACAAGCGTTGCAGGGGGACTATTTTCCTTGCGCTGCAGGACGGGTTTGATCGCCCGCCAAGGAAACGCAGCCAACCGCCAGCCTCTCTGGCGACACACACAAGGAGAATTGAATGGCCAACGTGAAAGCCCCCCAACCACTCGCCCCGCAAGACGTGGTCAAACTGCTCGTGGCCCTGCGCCGAGCGCTGAAGAACAGAGCTGCGTAGCACAGCAGAATCGATGTGCCATTGTGGCGAGCGGATCAATCCCCTCGCCACAAACGCGTCAGCTTGGCTCGATCAGAACGCCGGCAATACCGCGCCGCTGTATTTCTGCTCGATGAACGCCTTCACTTCAGGGCTGGTCAGGGCCTTGGCCAGTTTCTGGATGGCCGGGCTGTCCTTGTTGTCAGGACGTGCCACCAGGAAGTTCACGTAGGGCGAATCCGAACCTTCGATCACCAAAGCATCCTTGGCCGGGTTCAGACCCGCTTCCAGGGCGTAGTTGGTGTTGATCATGTCCAGGTCGACCTGGTCCAGCACTCGCGGCAGCATGGCCGATTCCAGCTCCTTGAACTTGAAGTTGTGCGGGTTCTTGGCAATGTCTTTCGGCGTGGCCAGGGCGTTCTTCGGATCCTTGAGCTCGATCAGGCCCGCCTTCTGCAGCAGGATCAGGGCGCGACCGCTGTTGCTGCCTTCGTTGGGGATGGCAATGGTGGCGCCGTCTTTGAGCTCGGCCAGGCTTTTGACTTTCTTCGAGTAGCCGCCGAAGGGTTCGACGTGCACGCCGATAACGGTCACCAGGTTGGTGCCTTTGCCTTCGTTGAAGCTCTTGAGGTACGGCAGGGTCTGGAAGTAGTTGGCGTCCAGGCGCTTCTGGTCGACCTGTACGTTGGGTTGCACGTAGTCGGTGAAGACCTTGATTTGCAGGTCCACGCCTTCCTTGGCCAGGGCCGGCTTGATCAGTTCGAGGATCTCGGCGTGGGGCACCGGGGTGGCGGCCACGACCAGTTTTTCCGCCGCCTGGGCCAGGCCCGAAGTCAGGGCTGCCGCCAATGCGGTAAACAACAGAACCTTTTTCATGCAGTGTCCTTATCGAGAATCACCGTCGCCCGCGGCGACAGCCAGAAAGTGAGAGTGCCAGCGAAGTGCTATCGCTGGCGTGAGACGGACAATACCGATATTTTTTATGCCTTAACAATATCTTTTATTCAAGTTCATATTCATTTTGCTCATATAAATAACCGACCGTGGCGAGGGAGCTTGCTCCCGCTGGGACGGTCCGACGTCTGGGGCGAAGCGGCCCTGAAAATATTATGGCTGCTGCGCAACCGAGCGGGCGCCAGCGCCCTCGCCACAGGTTTTATAACGCTTGGTCCAGCCGGGCGAGCAGCGCTTTGAGCGCCGTGCGTTCAGTGTCGGTGCCACGAGCAATGACCTGCGCCACCTGCTGCTCGATCAGCGCCAGCACCGATGGCTGCGCCGGCAGGTTCAAATGTTCCGGCAGGATCTCCTCCCCGGTGCTGACCAGCAGCGCAAAATGAATGACGTTCTCCAGCTCGCGGGTGTTCCCCGGCCAACTGTGTCGCTCCAACGCACGCTGGGCTGCCTCGCTGATCAGCGGCACCGCCAGGCCAAGGCGCTGGCTGTAGATGCCCAGGAAGTACTCGGCCAGGGACAGGATATCGCCCACCCGTTCGCGCAGGGCCGGCAGTTCCAGGTGACCTTCACTGAGGTAATGGTAGAGCCGCTGATGAAACTTCCCGGCCTCCACCGCCTGCGCCAGGTCGATGCTGGTGGCCGCGACCAGGCGTACGTCCACCGGGCTGGGTTGGTGCGCACCGACACGAGTGACCTCATGGTTTTCCAGGGCGGCGAGCAACTTGACCTGGATCGGCAGCGGCAAATCGCCGATCTCATCCAGGTACAGGGTGCCGCCGTTGGCCGAACCGAACCAACCGGCCCGGCTGCTGGCCGAACCGCTATAGCTGCCGGCGGCATAGCCGAACAGTTCGGCATCGGCGTAGGTCGGGCTGATGGCGCCGCAGTTGACGGACACGAACAACCCGCCGCGCTCGCTTTCGCGATGGATGTGCCGGGCCAGCAACTCCTTGCCGGTGCCGGTTTCACCGCGTATCAGCACCGAGATCGCCCGCGGCGCCAGTTGCTCCAGGGCCTGGCGCAACTGGCGCGAACGTGGATCGACGAACACCAGCGCCTTGGCACGGATGCTCAGGGGGCTTTTTTCCGCCTCGGGAAAGGTCAGCAATGGCTGACCGAAGGTTTCATGCAAACTCATGGCAGTCTCCGCGCCATACCGCCGGCAGACGGAGGGGCACTCTTGAATTCAGGGCAGATACAACGCAGCGTCAGGCGCGACGCAGGGCGTGATGCTCCATGCGGTTCTGCAGGCGATAGAGATAGGCGAAACCCTGCTCCCAGCGCTGGTGGCCGGACTTCACATTGATGTGCCCGGCCCCGCCCAGGATCCCGGCTTCGGCGCCCCAGTGGCGCGCCAGTTCCAGGGCCCGCGAGGCACTCACGGCAGGGTCGTTGTCAGAGCCCACCACCTGGCTGGGAAACGGCAGCAGGTCCATGGGGATCGGCGCGAAATTGCGCAACGCCGGGGTGCAGGCCGGCCGCTCGACATCCGCCGGGGCCACCAGCAACGCCCCGCGCACTTGCCGCAGGTACTGCGCTGGCGCGGTGGCGGCCCAATGGGCGACCGTGATGCAGCCCAGGCTGTGGGCAATCAGGATGACCGGCGTGCTGTCGCTGGCGATGGCCTCGGCCAGCGCCGCGACCCAGTCCTCGCGCCGAGGCGTCAACCAATCGGCCTGCTCGACCCTGGCGCTGTTGGGCAGGCTGTTCTGCCAGTGGGTTTGCCAATGGTTTTCCGGCGATCCTTGCCAGCCCGGCACAATCAGGTAGCGAATCGATTCGTTGCGCATGGGGATGCTCTCCTGCGTGTCTGTTCCCGGACGAGTATAGGGAGGAGAGTTATATTATTTAAGGAATAAGAAGCTATTTATTAATAACCATAAAGAATAATTGTTATTTTCTACAGGTTTTCTGCATCACTCGCTGCGCCCCTTGCGCAACAACACATCCAACTGGTCTATCACTTCCGCCCAGTCCGCATCCTCGAGGAGCTCGTCGCGCAGCATCTGCCGCTGACCCTCGCTCCAGAAAAACGCATCGGCCAGGTGCAGCTCAGGCTTGAGGGGTGAATGGCTGGTTATAAATTGATCAATACCCTGAGCGTCATCGGGCAAGCCCAGTTGCTTGAATAATGAGGAAAGAGGGTGAATTGGGGTGTGCATACGGGCCTCCTGAACATCATGGGGATGGCGGGGTGTTTCTTCGCAGTCTAGCCCCTCGCCGACCGCCAGACTGATCAAAATTCAATCAGCCCCGACTCGACTAGACTTTGAGTAAACATCCCGACAACGACACGTTGCGGAGGATCCCGTGAACATTCACTGGTTGACGGTTGCGCTGCTGGCGATCAGCGGGCCCGCGTTCGGTGCCGATGGCCTGGTGCCGTCGGGGATCGATCCACTGGGCTTCTGGCTGATCGCAGTGGGCGTGGCCTTGCTGGCCGCCGAGGCGGCGCTGCCCAACTACGGCATTGCAGGACTGGGCGGGATTGTCTTGTGCGTGATCGGCGCGGTGATCCTGACCAACGCCGAGGTCCCGGTGCCCTTGATGATGGGCCTGGGCGTGATCAGCGCCCTGCTCTTGGTGGCGCTGGTGATCCGGGCGCTGAAAACCCGACCACGCCAAGCGGTCACCGGCGATGCTGCGCTGCTGGGCAACGTCACGACGGTGACCGCGTTGCAGGCCGGCAACCACCATCATGGCTGGGTCCAGCTGGAAGGCGAACGCTGGCAGGTGAACTGCGTCACGCCGCTGCGAACCGGGCAGGCGGTGCGGGTCATGGCCCGCAAAGGCCTGCTGCTGGAAGTGGCCCCGGCTGATTCACAAGGAGCATGAGATGGGTATGCAGATCGGTTTTACGCTGCTGCTGTTGCTGGTCATCGCACTGGCGGCCTCGACCTTCCGGATCCTGCGCGAATACGAACGCGCAGTGGTGTTCCAACTGGGCCGGTTCTGGCAGGTCAAGGGGCCGGGGCTGATCCTGCTGATTCCAGTGGTGCAGCAGATGATCCGCGTCGACCTGCGCACGATTGTGCTCGATGTGCCGCCCCAGGATGTGATCACCCGGGACAACGTGTCGGTGAAGGTCAACGCGGTGCTGTACTTCCGCGTGCTCGACCCACAGAAGGCAATCATCCAGGTCGAGAATTTCCTCATGGCCACCAGCCAACTGGCCCAGACCACGTTGCGCGCGGTCCTCGGCAAACACGACCTGGACCAGTTGCTGGCCGAGCGCGAGCAGTTGAACAGCGACATCCAGCAAGTGCTCGATGCCCAGACCGACGCCTGGGGCATCAAGGTGGCGAACGTCGAGATCAAGCACGTGGACCTCAACGAGTCGATGATCCGCGCCATCGCCCGCCAGGCCGAGGCCGAACGGGAACGCCGGGCCAAGGTGATCCATGCCGAAGGTGAGCTGCAAGCCTCGGAAAAACTCATGCAGGCCGCTGAAATGCTCGGGCGCCAACCGGGCGCCATGCAACTGCGCTACATGCAGACGCTGGGGTCGATCGCCGGGGACAAATCCTCCACCATCGTCTTCCCCCTGCCGATCGAGTTGCTCAAGGGCATGGCTGAGTTGTCACCGAACAAGCCTTGACCCACAGAGCAAGCATCCCCCTGTGGCGAGGGGATTTATCCCCGCTGGGCTGCGAAGCGGCCCCGAATCGGCCAGCTCGGTGTGCCAGGAAGATTGAGTTCGCTGCTTTAGGGCTGCTTCGCAGCCCAACGGGGATAAATCCCCTCGCCACAAAAGCGGGTTTGATTCCCCGCTACGGGGGCAGTGACTTCAACGCTTCATAGGGCCCCTGCGCCCAGCGCATGACCAGCTCGCGCAACAGCGCCGACGCTTCCCGGCGCTTCTCTTCGCTATCCCCGGTAAACCCCTGCGCCGGCTGCTTGGCGTGTCGCCCCACGGTGGCGAACGCTTGCCTGCGCTGCGCCTCATCAAGCTGGAAAAAATCCGCCAGCCTGCCCGCCATGGCCTCGGGCAGCTCGGTGTAGTTCACGGCCACTGCGGCCAATGCCTGGCACTGCTCAAGCCCAACCTGCAGCAATTTCCCGACCCTGCGCGCAATGAAATCTTCCGGGCCGGTGTACGGCACGCCGTCGTCCAGCACGCTCGGGCCGATCATCCCCGGCACCATGTGCATGCCGGGGCGGCGCAGGTGAGACACGGCGATTTCCAGCGGATCGCGGTACACGAACAGCCAGGGCGTGTCGGGAAAACACTCCCGCAGCCGCGACAGCTCACCAATGTTCCAGGCGTCGAGCTTGATCACCAATCGTCGCTCCACACCGCGACGGGGCTGCCCGTAGGCCGACAGCAAGCCCTTGAGCGCCGCGCAACGTTCGGCGGCAGGCAGGTCACTGCGCAGCAACCGATCCAGCGGTGGCGGTTCGGAGATGACGATGTGATCGTCCAACTGCGCCAGCATCTGGCTGATCAGCGTCGAGCCGCAGCGCGAGGCATGGAAGATGAACGCACTGGGGGCGAGGCCCGGGCTCTGGTGCTGCCACTGGGCGAGTGCGTGCAAGGGAGTCTGGCGCCGGAACGCCTGGTTGAAGGGCAGGCGCAAGGCGTCTTCCACGGCATCGCCAAAGAAAGGTTGCGACAAGGGCTTGTCGCCGAACCAGCACCAGTCGACCCACCACTGCCCGGCCTCTTGCCACACGCGAATCGGCAGCCAGCCTTGCAGGTTCAGGCCTTCCATTGATCGCTCCACTGCCGTCGACCGTGGCGCATGGCCGTGCGCAATTCTTCCCGGGAAAAGTGCAACCCTTGCCGGGCACCCAGGGCGAGGGCGCATTCGATGAACGCCTCGACGTCCTGCACGCCTTGCAGGGCCTGGGCGAGGTTCGGGTCGCCCGCCACGCATTGCTGGAACCGGGCCAGGTCGCTTGGCCCGTTGCCCGGCACGGGCGTGGTGGGCAGCCCATCGGCAATCTGCTGCTCCAGCCAGGGGCCGGGGCGACAATCGAGCACCAGGTGAACCCGCGGCCAAGCACTGCGATTGACCACCCGATGAGGACGCGCCAGGTCGAGAAACCAGCACTCGCCCGCCGCCATCGGAATGATTTGCCCCTCCAGCCAGAAGTCCACGCCCGGCGCGCTGAGCAACGGCACATGCAGGCGCAGGTCGGCGTCCGGCCCGCCCAGGTCATAATCGCGATGTTCGTGGATGCAGCCACCGGGCCCCAGTCGCAACAACCGGGCCGATACGATCTGAAGGGGCCAATCGCCCAGCGCCGCCTGCCATCGCTCATCCCTGGACCACGGCTCGCGGATCACAGGCTGGCCGCGCCCCGGCGACAATTCGGTCAAGGCATCCGCCGGCGTAATCAGCGCCACGCCACTCCAGTCACCGCTGTAGTAGGCGCTGTTGAAATGGCCCTGCCAGCGCGTCTCGGCAACACCTGCCAAGGCTTGCAACAGCAATGGCAGGTCAACCGTCAGCGGCAGCCGGGAAAACGCCGGGCGCATCCTGGGCGCGCGCCGTTACTTGGGCACCGCGGCCGTCGGTACGGCGATATTGCCCTGGGCCCACGCCGCTTCACGGCTGGCCAACGCCGTGGCAATCGACTGGACCTCGGTCGATTGCACTTCGTTGGGCAGTGGGTCGAGGCCGGCGCTGGCGAATATCTGGCCGTAGGCGTTGCGCAGGTCGGCATAGGCCAGGTCCCGGCGCAGATCAGCCTGCAAGGTGTTCAATTCGCCTTGGATCAGGTCCAGCTCGCCAATGCCCGCGGCCTGGTGACGGCTGCGCAATTGGCCGACGATCTGCCCGTCGATGTCCGACAGCTGCTGGCTGGTCTTGAACTGTCGCAGGGCCTCGCGATAGTTGGCGTTGGCGACGTACAGCTGTGCCAGCACCGCGATCGACATCGCCTGGCGCCGCGCCGACGCCACTTCCTCGCCCGCCTTGGCGACGTCGATGGCCGCCGGGGCGGAGATCACGTTGAACAGGTTCCAGGTGACCTTCACGCCATAGTCGGCCCAGCCCTGCTCCACCAGGAACGAGTTGCTGTCGTAGTGCCCGCCGGCGGAGAACTCCAGCCCAGGCAACAGGCGCAGCATGGCCTTGCGGGTTTCAGCGGCGGTGATGCGCGTCTGGTAGTCCTGCTCGCGCAGTTCCGGGCGGCTGGCCAGGGCTTCCTGTTCGAGACGGGACAGGTCGACCTTGAGCTCCGGAATCTCGTACTCATCCTGGGTCGCCAGGGTCAGCTCGGTGCCCAGGGGCAGGTTGATCAAGGTTGCCAGTTCGGTCTTGGCCAACGACAGCGCCCGGCGCTGCTCTTCGAGCTGGCGGGTCGCCTGGATCAGCGAGCGCTGGTAACCCAGGGCCTGCACCGGGTCACCGATGCGTTGCTCGCTCATGCTCTGGCTGTTGCCGCGCGCCGACTCGACCCGCGCCATCAGGCTGTCGATCTGTTTGAGCAGCCGTTCGGCGGCCATGGCGCGCCAGTAGGCCGAGCGCACGTCCTGGACGATGGTGTTGATCACCTTGCGCCGGCGTTCCTGGACGATCAGACGCTGGTCGCCGGCCTGCTTGGCGCTGATGTAGCTCACGCCGAAGTCGAGCACGTTCCAGACCATGGTCAGGTCCGCCACCTCACGGTCGCGGTCCTGGGAGGTCGACGGTTCCAGGGACTGGGTGCCGGTTTCGACGCTCTGGCTACTGGAGGCGCTGACATTGTTGCGGCCCACATAACCGGCATCCAGCGCCATGCGCGGCAGCATGTCGAAACTGGCGAGGTCCAGCTGCCGCTTGGCCAGGGCCTCCTCCATGATCTTCAAGCGGCCTTCAAGGTTGTACTTCACCGCACGGGCCATGGCCTGGTGCAGGGTCAGCGGGCCACTGAGGGGCTCCTGGTCCTTGTACATGTTCTGCAGATCGGTTCGGGCGCGCTGTTCGCTGACGCTTCGATCGATCGGCTCACTGGTGACGGCACATCCGCTGACCACCAACGCCAGCGCACTGACTGCGAATAACTTCTGACTTCTATTCATTCCCTGGATTGCCCCTGGCTGCCCCAATTTTTTAGTTTTATCAGGCCTGCACCTGGCTGATGCCGACCTGTTGCAAAGCCATTGCCAGGCTATCCACCTGACGTTGTTCTGTGTCCTTGAGGTGTTGCAGTTGCTGGCCCAAGGTCGGTGCGCCAAACATTCCACGCAGCCCCTGGGACACATCGCCACCCTGCATCGATGAGCTGCCGAAGGCGTTCATCGACTCGCTGTCAGACACGGAGTCGTGGTTGAACAGCGTCGCCAGCGTACTGCTGCCGAACACCCCGCCATCGCCACCGCCAAAGCCCAGGAACCCATGGCCCGAGCCATCGCCGGCAGCGTCGCTGCTGAAGACCTGGGCGATGTAGCTCGGCGCCAGTTCACCGCGATTGATGAAGATATCGCCTATCGGATCCAGCCCACCGCCCACGTCCCGCTGTTCGAACAGCGGCGGGAAGCCCAGCGGCGAGCCCAGGTTGCCGGTGGGCGGGGTGAAGACCACCGGTTGCAACGGCACCTCGGTCGGAGGCACCACGGTGACCGGGTCCGACACCAGGAACTCCGGTGGCGGCTTCACATCGTTGGGCACCACGGTGTCGATCGCGTAGTTGTTGGACACCGCCACGCTGGCCCCGGCGTTGCCGGACTGGTCACTGACGTTGCTGGTGTCCAGGGCGATGAAGTTGCTCGGGTCGGTGAGGTTCACCGTCGGCGTGAACGTCGCCGTCCAGGTCCTGCCGCCATCGCTGGTGGTCAGGTTGGTCAGTTCACCGTTGGTGACGCTGAGGTCCGACAGGTCGAAATTGGTCACCGCTTCGCTGAAGGTGAACGTCACCTGGGTCGTCTCGCCCACGGTCAGGTTCGAGTCGGCCACGACGATGGTCGCGGTCGGCCGGGTCGCGTCGAGGGCGTAGTTGCTGGAGATCGCGACGCCCACACCGGCGTTGCCGGCAATGTCCTGCACCGTGCTGGCGTCCAGCAGGATCAGGTTGGTGGCATCGTTGACGCCCGCGGTAGGCGTCAGCGTCGCGGTCCAGGTCAAGCCGCCGTCGCTGCTGGCAAGGTTGGACAGCACGCCATTGGCGACGCTGAGGTCCGACAGGTCGAAACCGGTCACCGCTTCAGTGAAGCTGATGGTCACGGTGGTGGTCTGGCCGATGCCCAGGCGGGTATCGGCCAGGGTAATGGTGGCGCCTGGGCGCACCGTGTCGATCGCGTAGTTGTTGGAGTTCACCACCCCGACGCCACTGTTGCCCGAGACGCTGACCACGCCGGCGGTATCCAGGCTGATCAGGTTGCTGGTGTCGGTGATGTTGCTCGCCGGCGTGAACGTCGCGGTCCAGGTCACGCCGCCATCGCTGGACGAAACGTTGCTCAGGGTGCCGTTGCTCACGTTCAGGTCGCTGTTGTCGAAGCCGCTGACCGCTTCCGAGAAGGTGATGGTCACCAGCGAGGTCTCACCGACCCTGAGGGCGTTGTCGGCCACCACGATCGTGGCGGTGGGCACGCGGGTCTCGACCGCGTAGTTGGCCGAATCGGTGGTGCCCGCGCCCGCGTTGCCCGCCGCGTCGCTCACCCCGGTGTTGTCCAGGGTGATCAGGTTGGTGGCGTCGCTCACGCCCTGGGTCGGGGTGAACGTGGCGGTCCAGGTCAGGCCGCCGTCGCTGCTGCTGACGGCGCTCAAGGTGCCGTTGGCCACCGTCAGGTCGGCGTTGGTGAAACCGGTCACCGCCTCGCTGAAGGTGATGGTCACCTGCGCGGTTTCACCCGGCCGGAGCGTCGTATCGCTGAGCACGATCGTGGCGGTCGGCAACTGGGTGTCGACGGCGTAGTTGTTGGAATCGGTAGTGCCGCTGCCCGCGTTGCCCGCCAGGTCGGCCACGCCGGTGTTGTCCAGGGTGATCAGGTTGCTGGTATCGGAAATGCCGGCACTCGGGGTGAAGGTCGCCGTCCAGGTGATGCCGCCATCGCTGCTGGTCAGGCCGCTGACCGTACCGTTGGCCACACTCAGGTCGGCAATGGTAAAGCCGCTCACGGCTTCGCTGAATGTGATGGTCACCAGCGACGTCTCGCCCGCGGCGAGGGTCGTGTCGGCGACAACGATGGTGGCGCTCGGACGCACGGTGTCGATGGCGTAGTTGTTGGAATCGGTGGTGCCTACACCAGCGTTGCCCGAGACGTTGACGACACCGGTGTTGTCCAGGGTGATCAGGTTGCTGGTATCGGAAACACTCGCGCTCGGTGTGAACGTAGCCGTCCAGGTAACGCCACCGTCGGAAGACGACACGTTGCTCAGCGTGCCATTGCTGATGGTCAGGTCGCTGTTGTCGAAACCGCTCACCGCTTCGTTGAAGGTGATGGTCACCTGGCTGGTTTCACCGATGCTCAGCGACGGATCGGCCACCACGATGGTGGCGGTCGGTACCTGGGTGTCGATGGTGTAGTTATTGGAGCTGGTCGCGCCGGTTCCGGCATTGCCCGCCCCATCGCTCAAGCTGGTGTTGTCCAGCACGATGAGGTTGGTCGTGTCCCGGATGCCTAGGGCCGGGGTGAACACCGCGGTCCAAGTGATACCGCCATCGCTGCTGCTGACCGCGCTCAGGGTACCGTTGGCCACGCTCAGGTCCGAGTTGTCGAAACCTGTGACCGCTTCGGAGAAGGTGATGGTCACCAGGGACGTTTCGCCAACGCTCAGCGCGTTGTCCGCCACCACAATGGTGGCGGTCGGGCGCAGCGTATCGACGCCGTAGTTGTTCGAGTCGGTGGTGCCGACGTTGACGTTGCCGGCCAAGTCAGCGATGGCGCCGCTGTTGAGCGAAATGACGTTGCTGGTGTCCGTGACGCCCGCGGTCGGGGTGAAGGTCGCGGTCCAGGTGATGCCGCCGTCACTGCTGCTCAGGCCGGAGATCACACCGTTGGCAACCGTCAGGTCGGCGCTGGTGAACGCGGTCACCGCCTCGTTGAAGGTGATGGTTACCTGTGAGGTCTGGCCAGCGGCAATGGCCGTGTCGGCCACGACGATGGTCGCCGTTGGGCGCACGGTGTCGATGGCATAGTTGTTCGAATCGGTGGTGCCGACCCCGGCGTTGTTCGCGCCATTGCGCACGCCGGTGTTGTCCAGGGTGATCAGGTTGCTGGTGTCGGAAATGCCGACGCTCGGGGTGAACGTCGCGGTCCAGGTCACGCCACCGTCAGAGCTGCTCACACTGCTCAGGGTGCCGTTGCTGATGGTCAGGTCGCTGTTGTCGAAGCCATTCACGGCGTCGTTGAAGGTGATGGTCACCAGGGACGTTTCACCAATGCTCAGCGACGTATCGGCCACCACGATGGTCGCCGTGGGCACGTTGGTGTCGACCTGGTAGTTGTTGGAGTTGGTGGTGCCGCTGCCGGTATTGCCCGCCGCATCGCTGATACCGGTGTTGTTCAGGGTGATCAGGTTGCTGGCGTCGCTGACGCCCAGGTTCGGGGTCAGGGTGGCGGTCCAGGTGAAGCCGCCGTCGCTGCTGCTGACCGCGCTGAGCGTGCCGTTGGCCACGATCAGGTCCGAGTTGTCGAAACCTGTGACCGCTTCGGAGAAGGTGATGGTCACCAGGGACGTTTCGCCAACGCTCAGCGCGTTGTCCGCCACCACAATCGTGGCGGTCGGGCGCAGGGTATCGACGGCGTAGTTGTTCGAATCGGTGGTGCCGGTGCCGGCGTTGCCCGCCCCGTCCACGACACCGGTGTTATCCAGGGTGATCAGGTTAGTGGTGTCACTGATGCTCGCGCTTGGGGTGAAGGTCGCGATGTAGGTGATGTTGTCGCTGGTGCTCAGGCCGCTCAAGACACCGTTCGCCGTCGTCAGGTCGGCCAGGGAGAAGCCCGTCACCGCTTCGCTGAAGGTGATGGTCACCAGGGACGTCTCGCCGATGCTCAAGGTGCTGTCGGCGACCACGATCGTCGCGGTAGGCCGCACGTTGTCGATGGCGTAGTTGTTGGAGCTGGTGGTACCGGTGCCAGCGTTGCCCGCGGCATCGCTCACGCCGGTGTTGTCCAGGGTGATGACGTTGCTGGCGTCACTGATGCTGGCGGTCGGGGTCAGCGTGCCGGTCCAGGTGATGCCGCCGTCACTGCTGCTCAGCGCGGACACGGTGCCATTGGCCACGGTCAGGTCGGCCGTGGTGAGGCCGGTCACCGCCTCGTTGAAGGTGATGGTCACCAACGACGTTTCGCCAATGCTAAGCGCCGAATCGGCCACGACGATGCTGGCGGTCGGGCGCTGGGTGTCGATGGCGTAGTTGTTGGAACTGGTGGTACCGCTACCGGCATTACCGGCGGCGTCGGACACGCCTGTGTTCGCCAGCACGATCAGGTTGGTGGCGTCGGTGATGCTGGCGGTCGGTGTGAGCGTCGCGGTCCAGGTAATGCCGCCGTCACTGCTGTTCAGGCCACTCAGAGAGCCGTTGGCGACCGTCAGGTCGGCCAGGGTAAAGCCGCTCACGGCCTCGCTGAAGGTAATGGTCACCAGTGAAGTTTCGCCGGCCGACAGTGTAGGGTCGGCCACCACGATGGTGGCGGTCGGACGCGCCGTGTCGATCGCATAGTTATTGGAGTCGACAGTGCCCAGATTGGCGTTGCCGGACAGGTCGACAACGGCGCCACTGTTGAGCGTGATCACGTTGGTGGTGTCACTGACGCTGGCGGTCGGCGTCAAGGTCGCGGTCCAGGTGATGCCACCGTCGCTGCTGCTCAACCCGGTCACCGTGCCGTTGGCGACGGTCAGGTCGGCGGTGGTGAAACTGGTCACCGCTTCATTGAACGTAATGGTCACCAGGGACGTTTCACCGATGCTCAGCGACGGATCGGCCACCACGATGGTGGCGGTCGGGCGCAGGGTATCGATGGCGTAGTTGTTGGAGTTGGTGGTGCCCACGCCGGCGTTGCCGGACAGGTCGGCGACACCGGTCTTGTCCAGCACCACCAGGTTAGTGGTATCGGTGATATCGGCGGTCGGCGTCAGGGTCGCGGTCCAGGTGATGCCGCCGTCCGCGCTGTTCAGGCCGGTGATCGTGCCGTTCGCCACCGTCAGGTCGGCAGCGGTGAAGCCGGTCACCGCCTCGCTGAAGGTGATGGTCACGGCCGAGGTTTCGCCGCTGGTGAGCGTGGTATCGGCCACCACGATGGTCGCGGTCGGCGCTACGGTGTCGTTGACCACGTAGTTGTTCGAGGTGGTGGTCCCCACGCCGGCGTTGCCGGCCAGGTCGGCGACGCCGGTGTTGTCCAGTGTGATCACGTTGGTGGTGTCGGCAATGTTGCTGGCCGCCGTCAACGTGCCGGTCCAGGTGATGCCGCCGTCGCTGCTGCTCAAGGTGCCTACGGTGCCGTTCTGCACCGTCAGGTCGGACGCGGTGAGGCCCGTCACGGCTTCGGAGAAGGTGATGGTCACCAGCGACGTGCCACCGGAGTTCAGGTTGGGGTTGGCCACCACGACAGTCGCGGTCGGTGGCGTGACGTCCGGCACATAGTTGGTGTTGATGGTCCCGCCATCGCCATAGACGTTCGCCACCGAGGCCGGCGAAGTACCCGCAGAGCCGGCACTGCCACCGCCGGTACCGCTGCCGCCGACGTTACCCGACAGCGCCGCGAAGTTGGCGGCGGTGATCAGGATCGAGCCTTTGTTCCAGATGGCGCCAACGCCGACGCCGCCCGCACCACCGGTGTGGGTGTAGCCACCGCCGGCGCCACCGCCGCCACCGCCGCCACCGGCGCCGATGTTGTTGGAAATCACCGAGTTGCCGATGATGCGCAAAGTCGCGCCGGTGTCGTTGTAGATACCACCGACGGCGCCGCCACCCGCACCGCCCACGGCGTTGTAGCCGTCACCGCCACCGCCGCCGCCAATGGACAGGCCTGCGCTGGCCGCCGTGCCGCCGGCCGATCCGGTGCTGTAGCCCGGATACGCCGCACCACCGGCGCCACCGGTGGAATTGCCGCCCCGCCCGCCCATATTGAAGAAGCCACCGCCGGCGCCGCCTTGTCCGGTCGACCCAACGGAGCCTGTGGCATTGATCGTATCGCCGCCCCGACCACCCGTTCCGCTGCCGACCGCCCCGCCACCACCGCCGCCACCACCGGCATATTGCGGCGTCACGCCGCCACCGCCGCCACCGCCCGACGCAGCGTTCGCGGTGACCGTGACGTTGCGCATGGTCAGGGTCCCGGCGTTGTAGATCCCGCCGGCCTTGGCGACCGCCGCATCGACGCCGCCATTGCCCCCGTCGCCCGCCACCATGCCGCGGGTAATCACCAGGCCATCGAGGGTCGCCGTCGTACCGGACGTCACGTTGAGGACCTGGGTGCGGAACTGCCCATCGAGGGTGACATCGGCCACGTTGTCGTTATTGAGGTCGCCGTCGATGGTCACGTTCTTGTTGACCACCAGCACCTGGGTCAGCGCAACGGTCATGCCGCTGCTGAAGGTCACGATGTCACCGTTCTGCGCCGAAGCCAGGGCCGCTCGCAACGAACCCACGCCGGTGTTGGCGTTATTGGTGGCGGTCCAGGTGGCGAGGCCCCACTGGTATTGGCTCATCGCGCTGGCGGACAGCACGTTGGTGCTTTCGATAGTGCCGGTGGCGATTTCCAGGTCCCAGTCGCCGCCCAGGCCTGTGCGGTCATTGGAGGCCGCCACGTCGCGGCCGGTCAACTGCGCCAGCGAATCGACCAGCGCCAGGCCCCGGTCGCCCTCGGCGGTGTAGCAGCCGTAGATCAGGATGTCGCCACCGACGTTCATGTCCTGGCCGATCTGCGCCAGCACTTCGCTGCGGGCTTGGACGTTGTCCGCCGACAGGTAGGCGTTGCCCAACCACAAATCGCCGGCGTTGCCGTGGGCGATGATTTGCACCGAGCTCACGCCCTGGTGGCTGTCCAGGTAATCGGCAATCTGTTGCAGGCCGTCCTTGGTCGCATCGAGCTGCACCACCTGGGTACCGGCCGCGACGCCATCGAGCAGGCTGGCCGCGTCCTTGACCCGCGAATCGATGAACACCACGGACTTGCCCGGAACGGCCGCCTCGGTGGCATCCACCTGGCCCTGGGGCGCGTGGGTATCGGCAGGCTGGTCGGCCGTCGGCGCCTTGGCGGCGTCAGCCGTGGGATGGGCCTCCGGCTGCGCGGCTTCGGCCACGGTCGCGGCCACCGCGCCGTCGAACAGCATGCGCGGCTCCAGCGACATGATCATTGGCGATGCCAGGGCCTGGGTGCCCTCGATTACCCGCGATTTACCTTTGCTCCACCACATGACGTTCACCTGGACTCGAACTGCTTGAACACGCAAATGAAAAAAACCGCGATCAGCTGAGCGCGGCGTCGGTTTTCATACGGATGACATTGGCCGCGCTGGCAGACCCATCGCGCCAGAACGACAACTCGGAAAATCTTTCGAACAGGTCCGGCGGCAGCAGGGTTCGCCGCACTTGCGGCGCGACCTGGGGCTTGACCTTGTGCAGGCCGGCAACGCCCAAGGCCTGGTCGAAGGCCGGTGCGTCGTAGGTCAAGTGATTGAAGTCGTGCTCGAACCAGGGCTCGCCGATGAACTCGTAGACCAGCCGCATCACCCGCTCGGGCGCCTGGCTCAGCAGGTCGTAATCGACGATCAACAGCGACTCGGCGTGCTCGCCGTAATAGGCTTCCTTGAGCGCTGTCCAGGCAAACCCCACCAGGCGGTTGCGCTGGGCCAGGGTTTCGCACCGGCTGTAGACGGTGTTGCGTTCGTCATCGTCGTTGAACAGCTTGGTATTCTCGAAGGGATTGGCGCGATACAGCCGCTCCAGGCTGTCGAGCACCCAGGCGACGTTGCGCACGCAGGCGATGGTCTTGGCTTGGGGAAACAGGTCTTGCAGGGCCGGCAGGCGCGCGCACCACTGGCGATTGGTGTCGAAGATGACAGGTTTGTCGGCCTTGTCGGCGTAGTAGGAGTCGAACAGCCCGCGCAACAGACGGCGGCGCAGGTCCGTGTCGATCACCGAACCAAACTCGCTGCCAGCGCTGCATTGTTGCAGCACACTGCTGAACAGCGAACCGACGGGGCTGGTCATGCCGGCGTGAAAGCGCGGGTTCTGCAGCAGAATCGCCGACAGCAGGGTCGAGCCTGAGCGCGGCAGGCCGGAAATAAAGTGAAACTGCGACAATCCCTTCACCGTGTGTAGTCCTTTTGTGTCCGAAGCGTAGCTTAGGAAACAAACGCCGCCTAGTAGTACTTTGATATCAAATTAACTTTATCCTACAAAAAAGATGGGCGGTAGAAGCACGGGCGCCACTGAATCGTTTTAGCCGATCCAGGAGAATTTTCCTCGTGCCTCCCCCGGCAAAATCAGACATCCCCGTCTACGCTCAGCCGTGCGTGACAGGCCAGGGAATGAAGGCGTCGGGCTGATCGCTCCCTTCCCCAGCCTGCCGGACGCACGCCAGACCAATCACCTGAGGAATGAGGCATTTATGGAAGTATTCATCGGGACTATCCAACCCTTCGCTTTTAACTTCGCCCCCAGGGACTGGGCCCTGTGCAACGGGCAGATGCTCAGTCTGGCCCAGTACCAGACACTGTTTGCCCTGATCGGCGTGACGTACGGGGGGAATGGCCAGACCACCTTCCAGTTGCCCAACCTGCAAGGCCGCCTGCCCATGGGCCAGGGCAATGGCCTGGGCCTGACGCCACGGGTCATCGGCACCATCGCCGGCACCGAGAATGTCACGGCGACACTGAACAACCTGCCCAACCACACCCACGCCCTCACGGCGATCACCGCCGCCACCACCGTGCAACTGGCGAACCCGGCCAGCAACCCGGCGAACGCGCCCACGCCCACTAATTCGTTCATTGGCACCTCGGGCACCGGGCCGGGTGCGGCGAATATCTATTCCGACCAGGTCGGCGCCACACCGGTGCCGCTCAAAGGCGTGACCACCACGGTCAGCGGAACGGTGGCCCCGACGGGCAATGGCCTGCCGATGGAGATCATGAACCCGTTCCTGGCGATCAACTTCAGCATCGCCCTCCAAGGTTACTTCCCGACCCGCAATTGATGACCTACCGCCGGGCCATGGCCCTGCGGTCCGTTGGAGTATCGACATGCTGCAAGCGGTTCATAGCCACCATTTCCAACCCTTGCTGGGCCAGACCAGCCGCCTGACCCTGCCCGACGGCAGTTGCCTGCCCATACAGTTCGAGACCCTCGATCAAACCCCCAGGGCCAAGATGCCGAACACCGAGCGCATGCCGTTCAGCGTGGCGTTCAACAGCCTGGAAACCACCGAGTTCGTCGATGGCCTGTGTGCGCTGGACGTGCCCGAACTGGGCCGGCTCGAAGGGGTGTTCGTGTCACGGGTGCCCCCCATGGGCCGTGACCCCACGCTGGGCTATTACTACATCGCGTTCAACTAGTGGCCTGTACGGTTAATTCGAGTACTCAAGTCCTGGCGCCGAAGTTGAGTAAACGAATTAGCCACACAGGCACTAGCGTTGGGGGCAACCCTGTGGGATCTGTGGTGTACACAGGTCTTGCAGCGATCCGCCAAGGCCGCCGGCAGAGTGCCACAACCGCGTCTACGCTCAGCCGTGCGTGATCAGGCCAGGGAACAGGGAATCGGGCTGAACGCAATCTTCTTCTCTGGCCACACCAGACCAATAACCTGAGGGATGAGGAATTTATGGAAGTATTCATGGGCACTATCCAGTCTTTTGCCTTTAACTTCGCACCCAGTGGCTGGGCGCTGTGCAATGGACAGACGCTCGCCATTTCGCAGTATCAGGCGCTGTTCTCGCTGCTGGGCACCTATTACGGCGGCAACGGCCAGACCAACTTCATGCTCCCCAACCTGCAAGGTCGCCTGCCGATGGGCCAGGGCAACGGGCTGGGCCTGACCCCGCGGGTCATCGGCGAGGTCTCCGGCACCGAAAACGTCACCGCGACCCTGAACAACCTGCCCACCCACACTCACACCCTCACGGGCATCACCGCTGCCACCACCGTGCAGTTGGCGAACCCGGCCAGCAACCCGGCGAACGCGCCCACGCCCACCAATTCGTTCATTGGCACCTCGGGCACCGGGCCGGGTGCGGCGAATATCTATTCCGACCAGGTCGGCGCCACACCGGTGCCGCTCAAAGGCGTGACCACCACGGTCAGCGGAACGGTGGCCCCGACGGGCAATGGCCTGCCGATGGCGATCATGAACCCGTTCCTGGCCATCAACTTCAGCATCGCCTTGAACGGGCTCTTCCCTTCGCGTAACTGAGGCCGCCGCAAAGCTGTGCTTTTTGTGGGAACGGGCTTGCTCGCGAATGCGGTGGTTCAGATAAAAATCTGCTGACTGACACTCCGCTTTCGCGAGCAAGCCCGATCCCACAGAAGTCGGTGTTTTTGTCAGTCGCCTTTCGGATACCACACCAGCCGCTCAGCCGCCGGGCTGCGCTCTTGCACCTCGAAGCCCAGCGCCAGGTAGTGCCGCCGGGCATGGGGGTTGCTGGTCCAGACCACGGTGGCCACCGGGCAGCGGATGTGTTGCGCGGCTTTCTGCACCCCTTGCAGCACCGTCCTGCCGTAACCCTGCCCCCGCGCCTGGGGGATGAAGGCCAGGTACAGCACGCGGATTTCATTCGGGCCGAAATCCGTGCTCAGGGCGCCGATGGCGGTGCCGAGCTTCTCCACCACGTAATGCATGGCATTGGGAAAGTTCTCCCCCAGGCCCTGTTCCTGCACCTGGAACTGCTGGGCGATCACCTGCTGCACTTGCTCGTGCTCGCCGTCGATCCATTGCAAATCCGGACGCGCCGCCTGGTAAAGACGCTGCAGAAACGGACCATCGCTGACCCGCGATGGCCGCACCACCAATCCGTCTGCCGCCACTGAATTCATGTTCGCTCCTTAAAATCCGCTTTCCCTCACACCCAGCGCCGCCAACCGGCGCCAAGCCGCTCCCAGCACCGACTCGCCATGCCCCTGCAACACCACCACGCCACGCAGCGGTTGCAGCGGCGCAACCCCGTCCTCGACCGCGCTCAAGCGCACGCCGTACTGGGCCTGCACTGGCTCGGCCCGCTGCTGCGAATCACGGCGCACCGCAATCGGTCCGTGATGATCGGAGGTCAGCGCCTGCTGCTCGACCCAGGCCACGCCATTGGTGTCGATCTCATCCAGTTGCACGGCAATTGAAGGGTGCATCGGATCGTCGGCAATGAACCGCCCCGTGGCACCGGCACTGACTCGCCACAGCTCGGCCTCGGTCAGGTACCCACGCAGGCGAGAATCGGTCTGCACCACCCGCGCCAGCGGCTGCGTGGGCGACAGCCAGCGCCCCACCGAAAGTTGCGGCAGCAGGTCGCGCACCTGGCCGGCATGAGGCGCACGCAGCAACAGGCGCTCGCGCTGGGCGACCAGGCCCCGGTACTCCGCCACCGCTTCGGCCAACTGCTGCTCGACGATGCCGGCATCGGCGGCGGTCTCGCTGCGTCCGGCCTGACGACGCATCTGCAACTGCTGGATCTCGATTTCCCGACGCACGATGACCAGGCGCGAAGCCATGTCCGGCGACTCCAGTTCAATCAGCACGTCGCCTTGGGCCACGGTCTGGCCGTCGCGCACATTCACCTGTTTGACCCGCGCCGCCACCGGCGCATACAACGCACTGGCGCGCCCGGCTTCGAGCATCGCCGGCACCTCCACGGCGCTGCGCCAGGGCAGCAGCAACGCCAGCACCAGCGCGAGCAAGACCAGGCCGCTCAATAGCACCCGCGGCCCGTGGGCCTGTTCACGGCGACTCCACCATTGCCGCCACTCATTCACGATGGGCATAAAAATGAACCAGACCAATTCCACCATCATCAGGAAAATGCCCAGCACCTTGAAAAACAGGTGATAGACCGCCAGGGCAATGCCGAAAAACAACGCCGCCCGCCATAACCACGAGCCATATCCCCAGACCAGCAAGCGACGGCGCATCTTCGGCGACCAGGGTTCCGGGGCCGCCACGCCATAGCCAAACAAGGCTTCGCGCAAGCGCCAGCGACACAGGGCGAATGCACGCCCCTGGAGGTTATCCACCGCCCAGAAATCACTGAGCAGGAAATACCCGTCGAAGCGCATGAAGGGATTCAAGTTGATCACCAGCGTGGTGATCCAGGTGGCGCTGGCCAACATGAACGCGGCGGTGCGTGCCGGCCCGTCGGGCAACAGCGACCAGGCCAGCAGGGCGATGCACGCCAGCAGCAATTCGGCCAATACGCCACCGGCGCCGATCAACAACCGCGCCCGCCGGTCATTGATCCGCCAGGCGTCGCTGACATCGGTATAGAACATCGGCAACAGCACCATGAACGCCACGCCCATGCTCTGCACCCGACAACCGGCGCGCTTGGCCATGAACGCATGGCCGAACTCATGGCACAGCTTGGCAAAAAACAACGCCGCGCCGAACGCCAATGCGCCGCCCAGGCTGAACAGGTGCGGAAAGGTCGCCAGGAACCGCTGCCAATCGCGCGACACCAGGAAAATGCCCAGCCCCAGGGTCAGCGGCAGCCCATAACGCAAGAGCTTGGGCCCAAAGCGTGCCAGCCAGGGCCAGGCACGATTGAGGAAGGCGTCCGGGCGCCACAGCGGAATCCGGAAAAACAGGTATTGGTGCAGCAGCACCTGCCACAGGCTCTGGCGCCGGGCCGCTGTCTTGAACAGGTAGCTGTCGCGCTGTTGCGGGTCCATCGCGCTGATCAGATCATGGCCCCGCAGAAAACCCAGCAACTGTTCCAGCGACTCACCGTTGAGGGGCAGGCCCGGCTCGCGATTCGCCGCTTGCAGCACCCGCTCCGGGTCGCCCAGGGACCAATGCCGCAACATGCGCATCGCCGCCGCACCCAGCTTGAAATAACGCCCACGCACCGGGTCGGCCAGGGTCCATTGCGGAGAACCGTCGGGGTCTGGAGCCGCCGGGGACAATTGCAAGTCTGGCCGCAGGCTCGGCAGGTCCATGCTACAGGCCTACGCTCTGGCGCAGCCCGGCCAGTGGTCGACGCAACAGGTACAAGGCCAACGGGGCGCGTTCGCCAAAGACCTTGGCCGTACCCCGCAGGCCGATGCGCGGCGCCGTGGCGTCGAAGCGCGCATCCAGTCGGTAAGCCAGTTGGCCGCCCGCCGTGGGCTGCGCTTCATAGGCCGAACGCTCGAGCCAGGCCAGGTGCCGCTGCAACGGATCGCTGTCGAGAAACAGCGCCACTTGTGCGCCGGGCTCCAAGGCAATCGCATCGCCCACCGCCAGCTCGATGCGCAACTCGGCCTGGTTCGGATCGGCAATTTCCATCAGCCGCTCGCCGGTCTGCACCGGCTTGCCGAGCCAGCGCTCGGCATCGGCAAACACGGCAATACCGTCGCGCTCGGCACGTACCTCGCTGCGCTTGAGCAGCTCCATCGCATAGTTGCGTTCGGCCCGTTTCTGTTCGACACGGGCGGCCAACAGGTCCACCTTGGAACTGGACTCTGCATCGGCAAACGAGCGCTGGGAATTGGCCTTGAGCTCCGCTTCGGCCAC
Organism: Pseudomonas sp. MS646; assembly: GCF_036693845.1. Classification (NCBI taxonomy): domain Bacteria; kingdom Pseudomonadati; phylum Pseudomonadota; class Gammaproteobacteria; order Pseudomonadales; family Pseudomonadaceae; genus Pseudomonas; species Pseudomonas sp. MS646. The sequence continues at coordinate 228,147 of NZ_CP144763.1, read as the reverse complement.
CCCCAATGCTCGCTCGGCCACGTCGGCCTGGGCCTTGAGGCTGGTGCTTTCGAAACGCAACAACAGGTCGCCATTCTTCACGGCCTGGTTGGGCTTGACCATGAACTCGGCGATCACGCCGTCCAACGGTGCCGCCTTCACTTGTCCGCCCAGCGGCACCACTTCGGCCGGGGCCAGGACCGATTGGCGCACCGGGATCAGCAGGCCCAGCAACAGCACCGCGACCAGCGCCACCTGGCGCTTGCGCGTCCAGCGCAGGCGCCACGGCTTGCGCGGTTGCAAGGCCAGCCAGGCATGGCTGTAGGTGTCGCCCAGTTGCGACAAGAGCACTTGTTCAGACGGGGTCCACGGCAAGTCGCGGGCCAGCCACAAGCCGCCGAACACCTGGCCCTGATGATCGACCAACGGCAGCCAGAACACCTGCCCGGCCGACAGGCTGCGCCAATCCGCGCGGATGGATTCACTGACACCGTCGGCGGCGATCACCCGGGCCTGGTTCAGTAGCCCCTGCTTGAACAACTGGGCCACCGCCTGCTCGACGAATGCCACGAACGGCGCGTTGGGCTCCACGGCACTGACGCCCGTCACCGCGTGCACCTTGCCGGCAATCAAGAGCGCGGCATGGCGAAACCCGAACAGCGCTTGGCCGTCATTGACCAGGCTGTAGCTTAACTGCGCCGGGGTACGGGCAGCCCGCGTCTGGCGCTCAAGGTCGAGAAAGCGGGCGAACACCTGCTCGGTGCTGCCCGTTATCGGCGCGTTCACTTGGGCTCCGCAAAACGCGCCGTACCGCTCATGCCGGACAATAAGCCGCTGGCATCCGGCACGCTCGCCACCAACAGCAAGGTCTGGCTGCCCTCGTCGATGCGCGCGCCCAGGCGCTTGACCGTGGCCTGCAACGGCTTGCCGGTTTCATCGGGAATGAAGGTGAACGGCTGGCCGGGCTTGAGCCGGTCCATCCAGCGCGAAGGCACCAGCAGATGGATTTCCAGGGTGCGGTTGTCGACCACATCCAGCAACGGCGCGCCGGCCGCCACGCTTTCATAACGCTGGACCTTGCGCGTCACCACCTGGCCGTCGAACGGCGCGATGACACTGCAACGCTTGACCTGTACCTGGTACACCTGGGACTGCGCCTGCGCCTCGCTGACCCGGGCCTCGGCCCGCGACACTTCGAAACGCCCGACCGACTTCAATGCCTCCAGTTGCCGGTTATGCGCCAACTCTTCGTTGGCCCCACGGCTGGCCGCCTGGGCCGCATTGAGCTGGGCCTGATAGGCCGAGCAATCGAACCGCGCCAGGGTATCGCCCTTCTTGAACGACTCGCCCTCACTGAATGGCAACTCGACAATACGCCCGGCCAATTCACTCGCCAGCACCGCCTGATCCCGCGCCCGAAGCACCCCACGCGCCTCATTGCCAGCCGGTGCACTGGCCGCCGCGTTGCTCTCGAGCAACGGATCGCCTGCATCAGGCGTCTGCGCCTGAACGCCGCACGCTACAAAGGTCAATCCCACAACCCAACTACTCAAACGCCGCATGACCGTTTTACTCCCTGACGGATGGGCGGAGTCTAGAAGAAATCTCTGGTTTCAAAAAGGCTGGAGTTGGGGATAAAAGGTGCCGGCTTTTTTACTGACACCGGCAGGTATCAAACCCCACAAGGATTTAGGCAGATACACTCCTCAAAATCAGCCAGGCAGGATGGACTACTCAAATCATCAGCCACTGTCACTTACACGGAAAAGCCCTGAAATACACTTAGCCAAATCGGTTCAAAAACGCCTTGCCCTCAAGCCATAAAAGCACACAACTCTCAAACCGCCGGTGCCGCAGCTTTCCTATCCACGGTTGACGCACGAACACCCTGGGATTAGGATTCGTCCACTGCTCAACCTCGTACGCAGCGATTAAATTCGCTGGCCGTTGGGGTGAAAACACCGGCTTCGGCCGGTTTTTTCGTTTCTGGGGATTGAGCTTGTGCGTACCGCTTTTTTTGTTGACGGCTATAACGTTTTTTATGGGCTGCTCGCCGGTACGCCCTATAAATGGCTGAACCTTACGCAGCTACTGATACACATAGCCCGCGTCGAGAATCCACACAGTTCATTTTCTTCACTCGACTACTTCACGTCCTCCGTCAAACCGGAACTGGCAACGCGTGGAATCGTATCCAAAGAGGCTCAGGACGCTTATGTCCGCGCATTAAAGGCCAATCAGGTTACTGTCCACTATGGACGTCACCAGCTCGAGCGTGCCAACGCCCCCCGCTTCGTCAGCAAAAAGATCAGTGCTTCACGCCAAGACACCGTTGCTATCTGGAAGCTTGAAGAAAAGGAAACCGATGTCCACATCGCAATCAGCATGTATCGCACGGCATCCAGACAAAAAGCACTGCCCGAGCACCAGCGTATCGAACAGCTTGTGCTGGTATCGGGCGACACTGATATGGCGCCCGCACTGCGAGCTATTCGAGAAGACTTTCCCCATTTGAGAGTCGGCGTCGTGCTTCCCTACCGAACCGGCTCCAAGCGCCTTGCGCCAGGCTCCTTGAGAGAACACGCCCACTGGATGCGCCGCGTCGTCACTTGCGATGAGCTTCAATCCCACCAGTTCCCCGACCGGGTCCCCACGCGCAAGGCGCCGGCCATCAAGCCGGATTATTGGTAGCGCCCGCCGGGTACACCGACTCCCATCCCCCACCCAGCGCCTTGTACAACCCGACCATCGCCAACGACACGCCCGTGGCGCTTTCCACCAGTTGCTCCTGGGTGGCCAACAGCGCGCCCTGGACCGTGAGCACGGTGACGAAGTCCACCACGCCTTCCACGTATTGCTGTTGCGCGGTGCGCAAGGCGATCTGGTTCTGGCGCACGGCCTCGGCGAGGCTGTCGCGACGCAGTTGACTGGCGTTGTAGGCGCTCAGTTGGTCATCGATTTCATGCCAGGCCTTGAGCACGGTCTGCTGGTAGGCGACCGCCGCTTCCTGTTGCTGGGCCTCGCGCAACTGCAGCATGCCGCGCAGGCGTCCACCGTCGAACAACGGCAGGTTGAACTGCGGGCCGATGCCGAACGCACGGGAGCCCCAGGAACCGAAATCACTGAGTTGTATGGCTTGGGAGCCCAGGTTGCCCGACAAGGTGATGCGCGGGTAGAAATCGCCCTTGGCCACGCCAATGCTTGCGGTGGCGGCATGCAGCCGGGCCTCGGCCTGGCGGATGTCCGGGCGCCGCTCAGCCAACTGGGAGGGCAGGCCGATGGCGACCTGGCGAGGCGCCTGGGGCACCGGTGCGTCGGCGGCGAGTTCGGCCTGCAACGCTTGCGGAGGCTGGCCCATCAACAGGCTGAGGGCATTGATCAGTTGAGCTTGGCGCTGCTGCAACGTCGGCAGCCGCGCTTCGATGGCCGCGACCTGGGCCGCCGCTTCGGCCACGTCCAGATCCGTGGCGACCCCATCGGCCAGGCGCAATTGGGTGAGCTTCAGGCTGTGGCGGGCCACGTCGAGGTTCTGCTCGGTGACCGCCCGGGTGCTCTGCACACCCCGCAGTTGCAGGTAGTCGTGAGCCGTTTCGGCGAGTACCGCCAACAGCACACCGCGACGGTCGTCCCGCGCGACCTCCAGGTTGGCATCCGCCGCTTCGGCCTCACGCCGTACCCGGCCCCACACATCCAGCTCCCACGCCGCGGAAAAGCCCGCGTCCCACAGGTTGAAAGCCGAATCGCCGTTGTGGCCCGACGGGTCATTGAGCCCTTCACCGCTGTTGCGTTTACGGCCATAACTGCCGGTGGCGGCGGTGTTGGGGTACTGCGCCGAGGTGATGACCTGGCGGGCCGCGCGACTCTGCTGCAAGCGACTGCCGGCAAGTTTCAGGTCGAGGTTATCGGCCACGGCACGACGGGTTAGCGCCGACAGCACCGGGTCATCGAAGACCTCCCACCAACGCTCGCTCATGTCCGTGGTGACCACCTGGCTGGCAGCGGCGTTGGCCGGCGTTGCCCATTGAGACGGCGAGGGTGCCACGGGGCGCTGGAAGTCCGGGCCGACAGTGCAGGCGCATAGCGCCGATGCCACACAGACCAGCAGGCCTGTGTGGCGAGGGAGCTTGCTCCCTCGCCACAGGGCGACTAAGGGGCTCGATTTCATCGCTGCGCCACCTCCCGCCCATCACCCTCCGAACGGGCGGTATCGATACTCGCTTCCACCGACATGCCCACCCGCAACCGCTGCGCCAGCGGCTGGTCCGGGTCCAGGACAATCTTTACCGGGATGCGCTGGACCACCTTGGTGAAGTTGCCGGTGGCGTTGTCCGGCTTGACCGCCGCGAACGTCACGCCGGTCGCCGGGGCAATGCTCTGCACACGGCCCAGCAACGCTTGCCCGCCGAAGCTGTCGACCCGCACGCTCACCCGCTGGCCCGGCTGCACATCGGTGAGCTGGGTTTCCTGGAAGTTGCCCACCACATAGGCCTGGGCCAGCGGCACCACCGCCAACAGCTTGCTGCCCGGCGTCACGTAGGCACCGACCCGCACCGCGCGTTCGCCGACCATGCCGTCCTGGGGCGCCACGATGCGGGTGTACGACAGTTCAAAACTGGCGATTTCCAACGCCGCCTGGGCGCGTTTCAACCCACCTTCGGCGGCGTCACGCTGGGCCGTGAGAATCTCCACCTGCTTGCGCTCGGCCGCCAACACCGCCGTGGCACTCGCCAACTGCGCGGTGGCCTGGTCGATCCGGGTCTGGGCCTGTTGGGCGTTCTGCACGGTACCGGCCCCTACGCCGGCCAGGTGTTGATAACGATTGCGCTCATGTTCGGCAAAGGCCATCTGCGCCTTGGCCGCGACCACATTGGCCTGGGCCTGGGCAATCACCGACGCCTGGCGCTCCAGTGTCGCCCGCGCGTTTTCCAGCTGGGCGCGGGCAACCAGGGTCTGCGCGTCGGCGGCCTGGGCGGCGGCGTGCAAGTCGCGGTCGTCGATCAGGGCCAACAGTTGCCCGGCCTTGACTTGCTGGTTGTCTTCCACCAGCACTTCCTTGATGAAACCGGCAACGCGCGGCACCACCAGGGTGTAGTCCGCCGAAACAAAGGCATCGTTGGTGCTCTGCTGCACGCGTTTACCGAACAGTCCCGGTGCCAGCAGATAGGTCAGCCCGCCGAGCACGAGGGTTGCCGCGAGGGTCAGGGCTATGGGCTTTTTCAATTGATTCATGATGGAAACCTTCAGGGTTCAGCGCGGCGCACGAGGCGGATAGATCCGCGTCGGTAACCAGAAAATAAGCAGGATCAGGGCGAGCGCGACGCCCGCCATGCACAGGTAAAGATCGGAAGAGGTCAGCACCACCGCCTGCTGGTGCAGGCGATGGGCAAGCCCGGCGCTGTCGTTGTCCACCAACGGGGCGTTGCCGAGGCTGTCCACCAGCATCGTCGAATGAAAATGCAGGCGTGCGGTGGTCAACGCGTCCAACACGCCCGTGGCGATCACCGCCGCCAGGCCCTTGACCGTGTTGAACCACGCCGAAGCGAACGGGCCTTCGAGGGGGGAAATACTCCCGGTGGACAGCATCAACAGCGGCAGCACCGCCATGGGCTGGCCGAAGATCTGCAACAGTTGCAAGACGTAGAAGTCATCGCGGATCCAGGCCGACGTCAGTTGCGACCCCCCCAGGCAGGACAGTGCCAACAGGCCCAGGCCCAGCCCCAACACCCAGCGGCAATCGACCCAGCGAAGATTGCACAGCGCCGCCACCAACGGCAGTGCGAGCAACTGCGGCAGCGCCATCAACAACATCACCGGAGCGGTCTGGACCGGGCGATAGCCCTGGACCTGGGCCAGGTAGCTGGACGGAATGATGATCACCGCCAGCAGCACCACCAACACACCCGCCAGGGTCATCAGGGCGAAGGCCAGGTTGCGGATGCCGAGCATCTGCAACTTGAAGAACGGCACCGGCTGCGACCACTCGTTGACCAGGAACAGCACCAGCAACACCAGCCCGCCGCCGAGCAAGGTGCAGATCAGGCTCGACTCGAACCAGTCGAGCCGGTTGCCCTGCAGGATGCCGATCACCAACATGCAGATCGCCGGAAAACCCAGTAGCAGGCCTCGCCAGTTGAATTGCTTGAGGCGCTCCAGGCGCGGCGGGTCCTGGGGCAAACCATAGGCCACCGCGGCCATGGCAATCAGGCAAGGCACGATGATCTGCCAGAAGGTCCATTGCCAGCCGAGGTACTCGGTCCACAGGCCGGCCAGGGGCGTGCCCAGGCCAGGGCCGAACGTGGCAGTCAGGGCGTAGCCGGCCAGGCCGTAGAGCTTCACGCCCGGCGGCAGAAAGCGCAGGGCGACGGTCATCAGCATGGGTGGCAATGCACCTCCGGCCAGCCCTTGCAGGGTGCGCATCACCAGCAGGCTTTCGTAGTCCGGCGCAAACGGGCACAGCGCACCCAGCAGGGTGAACAGGCTGATGGCCCACAGCGTGAAACGGCGCAGCGAGAAGGTCACCGAGCACCAGGGCGCGAAGGCCATGGCGGCCACTGAGGTCGCGGCGTAGCACGCCACCACCCAGGTGCCTTCGTCATACCCGATGGCCATGGCCCCGCGGATATCGGCCAGGGCCACTTTGGTGACCATCTCGTTCAGCCCCGACACCAGCACCGCCAGCAACACGCCCACCAGGCCGATGACGATCCTCGGGCCGAACGCCGGCGGCGCGGCCGCTGCCGTCGGTAGCGCCGTGGTTGTGAGGGATGTCATTGGGGGTTAACACTCCAGTGAGAAATACCGGAGCAGTTTAAAAAGCCGCAGTGCTGACAAAAAGTGACTTATTGGCAGTTTATAAGTGCGTTTAACGCAGCAATTGAAACCCTCTGCCACCAAAGCCAAAGTCTGGCGATCAACCCGTCTGCGCTTCCAGCCAGGTCTCGTCGCAACAGGCCTTGAGGGTTTCGCGCAGCCAGCGGTGGGCCGGGTCGTTGTCGTAGCGCGGGTGCCAGGCCTGGGTCAGCATGAGCGTGGGCAACGGGACCGGTAGCGTGAAGGAGCGCAGGTGCAGCCCCAGGCGCCTGACGCTCAGCAACGCTTCCTTGGGCACCGGCAGGATCAGGTCCGAATCGGGCAAGGCGAACATGGCCGCATGAAAGCTCGGCGCGATGACCGCCACCCGTCGCTCCAGCCCCAACGCGTTGAGCGCGGTGTCGATGGGGCCGCGAGCAATGCCGCGGCGGGAGGTGCTGATGTGGGAAAACCCGGCGAACCGTTCGGCGGTGATCTCGCCGTTGAGCAAGGGATGGTCCTCGCGCACCAGGCCCACGAAGTGGGTGGAAAACAGGTTCTGCACCTTTACTTCCGGCATCACTGGCCGGGTGTTGCTGATGCTCAGGTCGATCCGCCCCTCACGCAGCGCCTCATCATCGCCGTCGCCTTCCGGGACATAGCGCAGCTCGCAATGCGGGGCCTTGCGTTCGAGGGTGTCGAACAACTTGCCGCCATAGACGCCGACGAAGAAGTCGTTGGCCCGGACATTGAAACGCCGCCGCAAGGTGCTCAGGTCAACCGCATCGGCCGAACGGAAGACCAGCGCCGCCTGCTCCACCACGTCGCGCACCTGTTCGCGCAGGGCCTGGGCCTTGGGTGTCGGCACCAGTCCACGGCCTGCGCGCACCAGGATCGGGTCACCCACGGCCTCGCGGATTCGCGTCAAGGTACGGCTCATGGCGGCAGGGCTCAGGTTCATCCGTCGCGCCGCACCGACCACGCTGCCCTCGTCGAGCAGGGCATCGAGGGCGACCAGCAGGTTCATGTCCGGGAGTTGCATGCTGAGCACTCGTGACAGATCAACATTGATCCAGACGCAATGCTAGCAGATCACCCCCCGGCCGCTGGCGACTTGTCCAACAAGGTCAACTCACCGTCGCGGTACACCACCTCCCGCCCGAGCCACGTGGCATCCACCTGAGGCAGTACCGCCGAAGGCTTGCGCAGTTCGCGCAACAAGGTCGAACCGTGGGACAGGCGACCGCCCATGCGCGCGATCACGGCCCGGGCACGCTGATAGTGCGCGTGGCGACCGGGGTCCAGGGTGTCTTCCAGCAGGATGTCCGCGCCCAGGATGCCTTGTGCCTGGCCCGGGTAGATCAAGAAGCCCGCTGCCTGCTCGGTGCCCTCGCGACCGTCCTGCCAAAAACTGCCGTCACGACTGCGAATGTCCGGGTGCGGCGCGAACCAATGGGCGCGGTCAGCCAGCGGCATGGCGTGGTGCAGGCGAAAGAACATTCGCATCAGGTTGTCGCGGTACCATTCGCGCACTTGCAGATAGTAGCCACGCAACCCCGGCAGCCCCGCCGAATGCGCCAGGCGTACGGGCAGGGACCAATGGGGAAAGGCTTGCAAGGGCAGCTCGGTCGGGGCCGGACGCGGCGTGGCCGGGTCGGTTTCCCAGGGCAACCGATGCGGGGCGGACTCGAGGTTGTCATAGGCGGTGGGTGGCCGGCCGAGCCAGGCGCCACCGCTGCTAGCCAATGCCGTGGCGATGCACAGGTTGCCCTGCACCACGAACACATAGAAGCGGGTGAACCAATCGGCCAGTGACTGACCTCCGGCGCCCTGCCCGGCCAGTTGCGCAAGCTCATGATCGAAACGGCGCAAACCGGCTTCGAGCGTCAACAGGTGCCCACGGGCCACGTGCTGCATGCGCAGGAACAACGGCAGTGATCGGACCAGGCGCACCGGTCGCCAGGACAACCGCGGGGTCGCCCCGCCGACCTCCCCCGCGTAGCTGCTGGAACGGATGCCCCAGTCGGCGAGCCGGGCGAGAAACAAGTCGTTGTTGATGTACGACGCGCCGCCAAACACGGCCGTGAAAGGCTCGTTGTCTTGCAACACCCGTGCATCCCAACGCGCCATGATCGCCGGGATGCTTGCCGCCGCACGACGCTGGGCATACTCCACCAACACGCTGGGTTGGGGCGGCAGAATTTCGGCGATGTTGGCCGCGGTCAGGTGTCGACGCCAGCCGTAATCACTGATCGGGCGGTACTGCAACAGCCAGAGTTGCTGGCCGTCCCAGGCCCATTCGATGTCACCGGGCACGTAGTGGAAAACCCGCAGCACACCTTGCAGGAAGCGCCACAACAGGTCGGCGTCAAGACCGTGGGTGGGCTCGAACGCACCGCAGTTCCAGGCCGCTCCCAGGCGAGAAATGACTGCGCGCCGGGGGCTCACCTGACCATCGGCCAACGACTCGAGGTGCCCCTCGACCCACTCCAGCTCGACCGCCAGGTGACGCACGAAAGCGATTCCGGACAGCTGCGGCGTGATGAAGCGTTGCACCACCACTTCCTCGACGCCCATCGCCGTCAACTCAGCGATGCGCCCCGGCACCTGGCTCGCCGGCTCGCGCAGGAACGTACTGCTCAGGCCGGCGTTCGCCGCATCGGCTTGATCCTCGCCATAACTGGACGAGCGGACCGCCCACGTGGCGTGCGCTTGGCTGGCCAGAAACGCCGGCAGGCGCGGGTCGTGGCACTCATTGAGGGTCAGCGCCGGCGGCACCGCTTGCCCGGCCAACGCAGCCAGGCGCAAACGCCCGCCCTTGGTGTGCGCGACAAACCCACGCGCGCCCGACTCCAGCCACGCGGCGAACTCGGCCGGCGCGTCGATCCAGGGGTAATGGCCCCAGCCTGGCTTCAGGCTGATGGTCAGGTCGGCGCGGGCGAGAATCGCCGACCAGGCCGCCGCCTGCTCGACACCCAGCATGTTGTCCTGGTCGCCCCAGACCAACTCGACCGGGTCGGTGATCCATTCCAGCAGCGGCAACGCGGTGTCCGCCCGCACCAGGTCCCAGTGCGGCACGAAGGCACGGCAGCGGGCGTAGCCAGCGCCCATGCGTAGGTATTGCGCAGGCGTCCAGGGCCGGTTGGAGAATTTGCGTGCAAACAGCGTCGGTTTGTTCGCCAGCAACCAATGGATGGTTTTGCGCACCGGCAATGGCGACATCAGTGCCGGCAGGCGCCGTTGCCACAGGAACGCCCCCACCGGCGCCAGCAATACGCTGCGCTGGAAGTGCCCGGGCTGACGTTGCAAGGCGTGCAGCACCAACAACGCATTCACCCCGACCGCGGTGATCGCGCTGCCCCTGGCCGTCATCGCCAACAAAGCCTCGGCGTAGGCGGCCAGGTCTTCGCAGGGCGCCTGTGGGTTGTCACCGAAACCGGGCAACTCCAGCGGCACCACCTGGTAGTGCGCAAAATGCGGGAGCACGTCATCCCACCAATCGGCGGCGCTACCGTTACCCGCCAGCAGGTACATCAACGGTTTGCCTGCGGATGCCAGATCAACCATGGCGGGCCTCCCGGGCTGCACAGCCGTTGCCGTCGTGGCGATAGAGCCAGAGCAACGGCGGCAGCAGCAGGAGCAATGCCACGCCATCGAGCCACAGGTGCGACCACATCCGCGCCTGGGCGGAGATCAACATGTCCTGGGGTGCCCAGAGCAGGATGCCGGCGATGATCCAGCCCCAGGGCGCGGCGCGTTTCATGCGATGGCCGATGTGCACCAGGGCGAGCATGTACAGGGCATAGCTCTGCAACGTCGCGCCGAACAACGCCAGCCACCAGACCTGCTGCGCCCTGGCCGCCGCAGGCGCCGCGTCGGAGGCCCAGAACGCTTGTTCGAGAGTGAGCAGATAGTCATCGAACACGCCCGAATGCCCGGCCCAACTCAGCATGAAACCGGCGAGCAGATGCAACAGCGCCAAGGCATACAGCCAGGCGATCAGGGCTTTGCGAAGAGTGTGGCGAGGGCTTGGCATTCCGTGTCCCGAAGGCGTGCTTGAGGGCTGCAAGTCTAAAGGAAAAGGCCGGGGCTTTACCCGGCCGACGGGGGCGGCCGATAAATAAACCTGTGCGAAGGCGGTCGCCCAAGCCCGGAATGCTTACCCGAACAGCTCGCCAGCACCGCTCAACGCTGCATCCCCCAACGCTTGACCGTCACCCGTTCCAAGCTGTCGAAGACCAGGTTTTCCACCAGCAAGCCGATCAGGATCACCACCGCCAGCCCGGCGAAGACCTTGTCGGTGTACAGCTCGTTGCGGTTCTGGAAGATGTACCAGCCCAGGCCGCCCTTGCCGCTGGTGGCGCCGAACACCAGTTCGGCGGCGATCAGCGTGCGCCAGGCGAAGGCCCAGCCGATCTTCAACCCGGCGAGGATCGACGGCAGCGCCGCCGGAATCAGGATGAACAGCACGAAGCGCAGACCCTTGAGCCCATAGTTGCGCCCGGCCATGCGCAAGGTGTCGGACACCCCGAGAAAGCCTGCGTACATGTTCACCGCCAACGCCCACAGCACCGAGTGCACCAGGACGAAAATCAGGCTGTTCTGCCCCAGGCCAAACCACAGCAACGCCAACGGCAACAGGGCAATGGCCGGCAGCGGGTTGAACATCGACGTCAACGTACTGAGCAGGTCGCGGCCCAGTTGAGTCGACACCGCCAGGGTGGTCAGGCCGAACGCCAAGACAATGCCCAGCAGATAGCCCTTGAGCAGTACCACCAGGGAAATCCAGACCTTGCCCAGCAGCTCGCCGCTGACCAGGCCCCCGTACAGCGCGCTGGCGGTTTGCAGGAACCCCGGCAGCAGCAGGTCGTTGTTCTGGTAGCGGGCCACGCTTTCCCAGAGCACCGCCAGCAACAGCAAAATCAGGCTTTTGCGCAACCACCCCTGCTGCCAGAGGCGCTGCCTCAACGGCAAGGCCCGCTCCAGCGGGATGTGGGTCAAGGGTTGCAGGTCGACTTCGTATTCTTCGCGCACAGGCGATAGATGGTTCATGGACGCTTCCCTCAGTACGCGATGCGAATGTCGGCGAAATCCAGCTCACGCTCGGTCTGCGGCGACTGGCCCGGTTCGAACAACAGCGAGTGGATCCGCCGCGCCGTGTGCTGGAACGCCCCACCCCCGAGGCTGTGCAGGTCGTACTGATGGCTGTGGATTTCTGCCCGTACGCGGCCCGGATGGGGCGACAACAACAGGATCCGGTTGCCCACCACCAGCGCTTCCTCGATCGAATGCGTAACGAACAGCAGGGTGAAACGCACCTCCTCCCAGAGCAGCAGCAATTCTTCCTGCATCTTGCGTCGGGTCAGGGCATCGAGGGCGGCGAAGGGCTCGTCCATCAGCAGGATTTTCGGTTGCATCGCCAATGCCCGGGCAATGGCGACCCGGGCTTTCATGCCCCCGGACAACGTATGTGGGTAGGCATCAGCGAATGCCGCCAGCCCGACCTTGTCCAGATAGTGCAACGCTCGCTCCTCGGCCTCGCGGCGCTTGAGGGTGTGGGACGCCAGCAACGCGAACATCACGTTCTGCTTGACGGTTCTCCACGGCGGCAACTGGTCGAACTCCTGGAACACCACGATTCGATCCGGCCCCGGAGCGCTGACGCGCTGGCCCTGCAAGCGAATCTCGCCCTCGCAAGGCGCGATGAAGCCGCCAACGGCCTTGAGCAGCGTGGACTTGCCGCAACCGGACGGGCCGAGCAGGACAAACCGGTCCGCCGGATCGACCTCGAAACTCACCTGGTGCGTCGCCCGCACCACCCGTTGCGGCGTGCGGTATTCGAGGCTGACGCTGTCCACCGAGAGCAATGCCGCGTCGGTGCGACTGAGGTTGCTGGCCGCGTGGCCTTGCAGGGGGGCGTTCATGACCATCAACTCCCTTGCAACGGCTGGGCGTCCTGGAAGAAGTAGTCTTCCCACGACGCCGGTTTGTGCTTGATCGCGCCGACACGGTAGAGGAACTCCGCCAGCGGGTAGGTGTTCTTCGGCGTGACAGTGAACTCGATCTGCGGATTCTCGATGATCTTCAGCAACGTGGCCCGGTCGATCTTGGCCTGGGTGACGCGCAGATACGTATCCGCCGCCCCCTCTTTATCCTTCTGGGCGAACGCCGCCGCTTCCGTCAGGGCCTGGATAAACGCCTTGTAGGTCTTGGGGTTTTCATCGCGGAATTTTTCCGTGGCGAACAGCACGGTGGGCGAGTTCGGCCCGAGCACATCATAGGAATTGAGCACCACGTGAACATTGGGGTTCTGCAGGGCCTGGTCCTGGAACGGCGGGTTGGAGAAGTGCCCGGTCAATTCCGTCCCGCCGGCAATCAGCGCCGCCGTGGCGTCCGGGTGCGGCACGGCCAGGGTGTACTTGTCGAGGCGATTGAACTCCTTGTCGCCCCATTGCTTGGCGGCGGCGTATTGCAGGAAGCGCGACTGCACCGACACCCCCACCGCCGGCACCGCGATGCGGTCGTGCTCGGTGAAGTCGGCGATGGTCTTGACCTTGGGGTTGTTGCTCAACAGGTAATAGGGAAAGTTGCCCAGCGAAGCCACGGCCTTGACGTTCTGCTTGCCGCGCGTGCGGTCCCAGATCGTCAGCAGCGGCCCGACGCCAGCCCCGGCGATGTCGATGGAGCCCGACAGCAACGCGTCGTTGACCGCCGCGCCGCCGGACAACTGGGTCCAATCGACCTTGATGTCGAGGCCTTCCTGCTTGCCGTACTTCTCGATCAACTGCTGATCGCGGACCACGTTCAGCAGCAGGTAAACGATGCCGAACTGCTCGGCGATGCGAATCTCGCCCTCGGCCTGGGCGCTGGCGGGCGCCACCAGGCTGCCGGCCAGCAGGCTGAAACCCAGGCCGATGGCGGCGGCCAGCGGTGCAAAGGCAATGCGTTTGGACATGGTGATTCTCCGGGCTGTTTGCGCGAGGCGCGGCCGATCAGAAAGGGGCATCGCCCTGGATGGTGGTGCGGTACAACTTGCGACGCAGATGGCTCGGGCAACCGGCGGCCAGATGAATCAGCGAACGGTTGTCCCAGAACACCAGGTCATGGGGCTGCCATTGGTGGCGATAGATGTTCTGGGGCCGCACGCTGTGGGCATACAGTTCGGCCAGCAGCGCGGCGCTTTCATCCTCCGGCAGGCCGACGATACGGGTGGTGAAGCCCTCGCTGACGAACAACGCCTTGCGCCCGGTTTCCGGGTGGGTGCGCACGATGGGGTGCACCACTTCGGCGACCTGGGCCAGTTGTTCCGGGGTGAGCGTCGGGCGCCAGTTGCCTTCGAACTTGCTCTCGCTGTAGCGCGCCGTGTAGGAGTGCGCCGCCGAACGGCCTTCCACGGCCTTGCGCAAGGCCTCGGGCAAGCCCTCCCAGGCTTTGTGCATGTCGGCGAACAACGTGTCGCCGCCCTCGCTCGGCAATTCCTGGGCATGCAGCATCGAGCCCAGGCTGGGCAGTTCTTTATAAGAGAGGTCGGAATGCCAGAACTTGCCGGCATCGCCGAGGCCGATGGATTGGCCGTTTTCGATGATGTTGGAGACGATCAGGATTTCCGGGTGCCCGGCCAGTAAAAACTGCTTGAGCACATGGATCTGCAGCACGCCAAAGCGACGGCTGAAGGCGATGTGTTGTTCGGGGGTGATGTGCTGGTCGCGAAACACCACCACGTGGTGATCCAGGTGGGCGCGATGGATGCGGGCAAAGTCGCGGTCGTTGAGCGGCCGGGACAGGTCCAGGCCGACGATTTCGGCCCCGACGCTGTCGCCGAACGGGCGGATATCGAAGGCCTGCGGCGCGATGTCGGCGGCACTTGAAGCAAGGTGATCCGGAGAATAGGAAACGGCTGGCATACATCACTCCCACGCACAGCGCGCTTCAATGGCGCGCGTCGATCAAAACTCACGGCGTTGCCGTGTCGGTTCGTGTCGTGCGGCGCGCCGATTGGTCGGCAGGTACGCAGGGGAGTGACTTTATAGCTATAAGAATTGAAATTTAAATACCGTTAACGAATAACGATATGGAGTTTTGGTAGGGGTCTGGTGGGGCGGGAAGCTCCCTTTCCACAGGACGTCAGTGTGCAAGCCGTGGCGAGGGAGCTTGCTCCCGCTGGGGCGCGCAGCGGCCCTGAACAGCGATGAGCGCTTCGCACTCAAGCGGGAGCAAGCTCCCTCGCCACAAGAGCCTCAAGCTCTCAGCTCTCAGCTCTCAGCTCTCAGCTCTCAGCTCTCAGCTCTCAAGCCTCAAGCCTCAAGCCTCAAGCCTCAAGCCTCAAGCCTCAAGTCGCTAGGGTCAGGGCGTCTATCGCTCGTGCAACGCCTCGGCCCGGGCCTTGATGATGGGCTTGAGCAGGTAGCTGAGCACGGTTTTCTTGCCGGTGATGATGTCCACCGAGGCCACCATGCCGGGGATGATCAGCAGGGGCTTTTCATCGGTGCCCAGGTGGCTGCGTTCGGTGCGCAGCTTGATGATGTAGTAGGTGGTTTTCTTGTCTTCATCGGTGATGGTGTCGGCACCGATCTGTTCCAGCTTGGCTTTCAGGCCGCCGTAGATGGTGTAGTCGTAGGCGGTGAATTTCACCGTGGCGTCCTGGCCGGGGTGCAGGAAGGCGATGTCCTGGGGACGGATTTTCGCTTCCACCAGGATGGTGTCGTCCAGCGGCACGATTTCCACCAGGTCGCTGCCGGGCTGGATCACCCCACCGATGGTGTTCACCAGCATCTTGTTGACGATGCCCCGCACAGGCGAGGTGACCAGGGTCCGACTGACCCGGTCCTCCAGTGCCTTGCCGGTGGCCTGGGCCTTGTTCAGGTCGGTGCGCGCCTCGTTGAGCTGGGTCAGGGCCTCACTGCGGAATTTGCCGCGGGTTTCGTCGATCTTGCGCTGCACTTCCTTGATCGCCGATTCGGCACGGGGGATCGCCAGCGTCGTCGCGTCCAGTTGCCCACGGGTTTCGACTTCCGCACGCTTGAGCCGCAGCACTTCCACCGGGGAGACCGCGCCCTGGGCCACCAGCGGCTCGGACATGTTGATTTCCTGGCGTTGCAGCGCCAGGCCGGAGCGGTACTGGGCCTGCTTGGACACGAACTCGCGCAGCTCCTGTTGGCGCTGGACCAGCTGTTCCTGCAAGCCGCCGATCTCGTCGTGCAACTGTTGGCGCCGGCTGATGTACAGCGACTCCTCGCTGGCGGCCTGGCCGGGCACGGCCTTGAGCACATCGGCCGGGAAATTCAGCGGTCGGTCGTCGACTTCGGCGCTCAAGCGCTCGACCCGCAGCAGCATGGACAAGCGATCGGCCTCGGTTTCCCCGACGTTGGAGACAAACCGTGTGTCATCCAGGCGAATCAACGGCGCGCCGGCCTCGACGATCTGCCCTTCCTTGACGAACAGCTCGGCGACGATACCGCCCTCCAGGTTCTGGATTTTCTGGATCTTGGACGACGGAATCGCCTTGCCGTCGCCCTTGGTCACCTCGTCGAGCACGGCGAAGTTGGCCCACACCATCAGGAACACGAAGAAGCCGATGATCCCCCAGATCGTCAGGCGCACCACCCGCGGGGCGTCTTCGATCAGGGCCTTGTTGACCTCCGGCAGAGGCTGGCCCTGCAACGACGCCGAGCCTTTGAAGTAACGGCCGACAGACTCCTTGAAACCCGATTTAAGCAACACTGATCTGCCCCTTCTTCAACGCTTCCATCACGACCGCTTTCGGGCCGTCGGCCAGGATCTGCCCGCGGTCGATCACCAACAGGCGATCCACCAGCGACAGCAGCGATGCCCGGTGCGTGACCAGCAGCACCGTCTTGTTTTCCACCACGGCGGCCAGACGCTGCTTGAGGCGTTCTTCACCGGTGTTGTCCATGGCACTGGTGGGTTCGTCCAACAGCAGGATGGGCGGGTTGAGCAGCAACGCCCGAGCCAGGGCGACGTTCTGGCGCTGGCCGCCGGACAGGTTCTGCCCGCGCTCCCCCACTTGCAGCTCGTAGCCCTGCGGATGCAGGCGCGCGAACTCGTGCACGCCCGCCAGCTCGGCGGCCTGCAGCACCAGCTCGTCTTCCACGTAGCGGGCGCCGGAGGTCAGGTTGTCACGCAGGGTGCCGGCCAATAACTGGATGTCCTGGGGCACGTAGCCGACGTTGTAGCGCAGCTCACTGACGTCGATCTGGCGGATGTCCACGCCGTCCACCAGCAACGCGCCGGCATCGGGCTGGTACAGGCCCACCAGCAACTTCGCCAGGGAACTCTTGCCCGAGCCGCTGCGGCCGATGATGCCGATCTTCTCGCCGGGCTTGATCACCAGGTTGATGTTCTTCAGCGCCGGGTTCTGCTGGTTCGGGTAGGTGAAGTCCAGTTGGCGGCATTCGATGGCGCCCTGCAGGACCTTGCGGCTCAGCGGCCGCTCTTCGAAATTGCGCTCCTGGGGCAGCTCCATCATCTGGTCGACCGAGGTCATGGTGACCCGCGCCTGCTGGTAGCGGGTCAGCAGGCCCGACAACGACGCCAGCGGGCTGAGGGCGCGGCCGCTGAGCATGTAGCAGGCGATCAGGCCGCCCATGCTCAGGTTGCCGGCGATGATCTGGTAGACGCCGAAGATGATCATGATCACACCGGCCAGTTGCTGGATCAGCAAGGTGATGTTCATCGCCAGGCCGGACAGCATCTTCACCCGCAGTTCGAGGCGGCTCAGGGTTCCGATGGTCTGTTCCCACTGGTACTGGCGCTCGCTCTCGGCGTTGTTGACCTTCACGGCGTCCAGGCCGGCCAGGGTTTCGATCAGGCTGGACTGACGCTCGGCGCCCAGGGCCATGGTCCGCTCCATGGTCGCCACCAGCGGCTTCTGCAACGCATAGCCGATCAACAGGGCAATCGGGAACGCCAGCACCGGGATCCACACCAGGTGCCCGCCGAGAATCGCAATGACCAGGAAGATCAGCAGGGTGAACGGCAAATCGATCAGGCTGGTCAGCGTCAGCGAGGCCAAGAAGTCCCGCAGGCTCTGGAACTCATGGATATTCTGGGCAAAGCTGCCGACGCGCGCCGGGCGGTATTTCATGGCCATGCCGACGATGCGCTCGAACAGCGTGGCCGAGATGATCAGGTCGGTTTTCTTGCCGGCCAGGTCCAGGCATAAACTGCGCAGCATCTTGAGGATCAGGTCGAACAGATAGGCGCCGGTGATACCCACGGCCAGTACCCACAGGGTCGATTCGGCCTGGTTCGGCACGACGCGGTCGTAGACGTTCATCACGAACAGCGGCGCGGCCATGGCAATGATGTTGATCAGCAGGCTGGCGGCGATAGCATCGGCGTACAGCCAGCGGGATCGCTTGAGGGTGTCGCGAAACCAGGAGCGTGCCCGAGGGATCAGCGTGCCGTGGTTCACGTCAAATTTATGTTGCGGCTGCGCGAAGAAGACCTTGCCGCTGTAGTCGTCCGCCAGCAGTTCGCGGTTGATGGTCACTTCGCCGCCATCGCTTTCGCTGAGCAGCAAGCGCGCCTGGTCATCACCGACCCAGCCCAGCAGCACGGCACTTCGACCGTCCTTGAGCAACAACAGGGCCGGCATGGCAATGGTCGGAATCTGGTCGAGCTCGCGTTGCAGCACCCGTCCTTGCAAACCGGCACGGGCCGCCGCGCGCGACAATAATTCGACGCTCAAGCGCTGCTTGGGCAACGGCAAGCCGGTGGTGAGCATCGCCGCGCTGGCCGGCTTCTGGTGCAGCATGCAAAGCGCCAGCAGACCGTCCAGCAACGGGTCATCGTGCAGCGTGCGCGGATCATGGCTGAGTTCGACTCGACTGACTTCTGATTCCACGCTCGGCACTCTTGCTGGTTAAAACGGATGGGGAGCTTAATTCATCCCAGGCAACTGGACCTTGGGTTTCACGTCGTTCTGCACAACCGATGCCAACGGCGCGACGACCCCCTGACTTTTGAGCAACTGGCCCATGGTCGCCTTGATCCGGTACTGGGTGAACAGCTGCACGTTCTTGATTTCCACCAGGCGCCGGGAGGCGGTGAACAGCTCGTTTTCGCTGTCGAGCAAGTCGAGCAGGGTCCGCTCGCCGAGGCTGAACTGCTTCTGGTAGGCGGTGCGCACGCTGGTGCTGCGGTCCACGTACTGCTGGGCGATCGGCACCTGGGCATTGGCGTTGTTCATGGCGTTCCAGGCCAGGCCCAACTCTTCGTTGAGCTGGCGCAGGGCGTTGTTGCGGATGTCCAAGGCCTGGTTGGACAGGTACGACTTGGATTCCAGGTCAGCCTTGTTGCTGCCGCCGGCATACAGGTTGAAGCGCATGCGCAGCATGGCCTGCCATTCATTGTTGTGGCCGTTCTGGCCGTCCAGGTCGTTGTCGGCGGTGCGGCCCAGCTCAGCGTCGAAGCGAGGGTAGAAGCTCGACTTGGCGGCTTCGTACTGCTTCTCGGTGGCAACGATGTCCGCCTCGGCCGAACGCAGCACCGGGCTGTTTTCCAACATCTGATTGCGGGCTTCGTTGAGGTTGGCCGGCAGCAGCGCCATAAAATCGGCGGGGCGTTCCAGTTGGTCGGGCAGTTGGCCCACGGCGCTGAGGTAGTTGGTCTCGGCGTCGGCCAGGTTGGTCTGCTCGGTGATCAGGTTGTTGCGGGCCTGGGCCATGCGCGCTTCCGCCTGGTCGAGGTCGGCGCCACTGCCTACGCCACGGCTGGTGCGCAGCTTGATCTGGTCGAAGATGCGCTCATGGCTCTTGAGGTTTTCCTCGGCCAGGCGCACGAATTCGCGGCGGGTCAGCACGTCCAGGTACACCTGGGCGACGGTCAGACCGGTGCGCTCGGAGGTGTCCAGCAGCGAATACGCGCGGGCGTTGACGGTGGCTTGTTGACGCCCCACTTCGCTGGACGTCGCAAAACCGTCAAAAACCATTTGCGTCAGGCGCAGGCTCGACTCGCTACGGTTCAGGGTTTCCCAGTGATTGTTGCTGCCCGAGCGGGTGGTGACGCTGTCGGTGCCTTCGCGACCGTACCCGGCTGCAAGGTCCACTCTAGGCAGGTAGCCGCCCTTGGCCGCCTTGAGTTGATAGTCCGCCGCAAGGCGACTGTTAACGCCAGCCTGAATTTCAGGATGAACATCCAGCGCCTGTTGCATGGCCTGCGGCAAGGTTTGTGCTTGTACGAAACTGGCGGCGAGGGCGAAGGGTAAAGCCTTGAACAGAGGCGAACGCATGGTGGGATTTTTCCTGAAACTCTTGTCGTGGATCACAGCGAAACGTGGCGCTGCATCGGATGATGGCAACCGGAATGACCGTATGTCGGAAAGTTCGAAACAGGAAACGAATCGTGCACCGAATTAACAGGTCGCCGCTTAAATATCAATGTGACATTACCGAAGCGATTGTTTAGGATGGCCGGCATAAGGTCAATAGTTTGGCATAAACAAAAAGCTCGAAAAAAACCAGCCAAAATATTGACATAGTAGAGCGTCAAAACAACCCCTATTTGCGAAACAAGAACGTCCAGACCGCTGCTGCCTTACAGGCTGTCGGGTCCATGGAAGTCTACTGAGCGTGGCACCCGGAGAAGTCTTCAATGAGCAGTGTTATTGCCGTTGTCAAAAGCATTGTTGGTCAGGTTTTCGTCGTATCCCCCGAGGGCATTCGGCGTGTACTCATTGAAGGTGATCGCCTGTACACGGGCGACCAGTTGGACACCGGCCCTGCGGGCGCCGTCACGTTGGAATTGGCCGACGGCCGCACGCTCGACCTGGGCCGCGACACCCAGTGGAGCGCCAATGCACCCGACTCTTCCACCGATCTCGCCGCCGCCACTGCCCAGGCCGCGCCGTCGGTAGAAGAACTGCAGCAGGCCATCGCCGCCGGTGCCGACCCGACGACAGCCCTGGAAGCCACCGCTGCCGGCGCCACCGCCGCGGGGACGGGCGGTGCCGCCGGTGGCGGTCACACCTTCGTGGCGCTGGACGCCACCGCTGGCAGCGTCGACCCTACCGTCGGTTTTCCAACGGAAGGCCTGAGCACGGCCGCCGCCACCACCACCGACCTCACTGGCCTGGATACCAACGCCAATGCCAATACCACCGCCAACGCGGTGGTCAACGCGACGATGACCCTGAGCGCCACGCCGACCCTGACAGAGGCTGGTGGTGTGTTGGTCTACACCGCAACCGTGACCCAGGCGCCACAGACCGCCCTGACCGTGACACTGTCCAACGGCTCCGTGATCGTGATTCCAGCGGGCCAGACAACCGGCACCGTCAACGTTCCGCTGGCGCCGAACGACACGGTCTACAACGACCCCACCCAAATCAGCGTGACCGTTACTGGCACCACGGGCGGTACCGGCATCGCCGTGACCCTGCCTACCGCGCCAGCCGTGACCCAGATCACCGACACCATCGACACCACCAACGTCACCCTGACCGCAGGCAACACGGTGACTGAAGGCGGCCAGATCACCTACACCGCGACCCTGACCAACCCGGCACAGACCCCAGTGACCGTGACCTTGAGCAATGGCTCGGTCATCACCATCGCTGCAGGTCAGACTGCCGGCACCGTCACCGTCGACACCCCGGCTAACGACGTCTACAACAATGGCAGCACCGTCAGCACCACTATTACCGGTGCCACCGGCGGCAACTTCGAAAACCTGGTGCCAAGCACCACGCCAGCGGTCACTACGATCACTGATTCGGCTGATACCACCGGCCTGACCCTGTCCGCCAGCAACACCATCACCGAAGGCGGCCAGATCACCTACACCGCGACCCTGACCAACCCGGCTCAAACTCCAGTGACCGTGACCTTGAGCAATGGCTCGGTCATCACCATCGCGGCAGGCCAGACTGCCGGTACCGTCACCGTCGACACCCCGGCTAACGACGTCTACAACAATGGCAGCACTGTCAGCACCACCATTACCGGGGCCACCGGCGGCAACTTCGAAAACCTGGTACCGAGCACCACGCCAGCGGTCACTACGATCACTGATTCGGCTGATACCACCGGCCTGACCCTGTCCGCCAGCAACACCATCACCGAAGGCGGCCAGATCACCTACACCGCGACCCTGACCAACCCGGCACAGACCCCAGTGACCGTGACCTTGAGCAATGGCTCGGTCATCACCATCGCTGCAGGTCAGACTGCCGGCACCGTCACCGTCGATACCCCGGCTAACGACGTCTACAACAACGGCAGCACCGTCAGCACCACCATTACCGGTGCCACCGGCGGCAACTTCGAGAACCTGGTACCGAGCACCACGCCAGCGGTCACGACGATCACCGATTCGGCCGATACCACCGGCCTGACCCTGTCCGCCAGCAACACCATCACCGAAGGCGGCCAGATCACCTACACCGCCACCCTGACCAATGCCGCTCAAACGCCGGTGACCGTGACCCTGAGCAATGGCTCGGTCATCACCATCGCTGCGGGCCAGACCGCCGGCACCGTCACCGTCGACACCCCGGCTAACGACGTCTACAACAATGGCAGCACCGTCAGCACCACCATTACCGGTGCCACCGGCGGCAACTTCGAGAACCTGGTACCGAGCACCACGCCAGCGGTCACGACGATCACCGATTCGGCTGATACCACTGGCCTGACCCTGTCCGCCAGCAACACCATCACCGAAGGCGGCCAGATCACCTACACCGCCACCTTGACCAACGCCGCTCAAACCCCGGTGACCCTGACCTTGAGCAATGGCTCGGTCATCACCATCGCGGCAGGTCAGACTGCCGGCACCGTCACCGTCGACACCCCGGCTAACGACGTCTACAACAACGGCAGCACCGTCAGCACCACCATTACCGGTGCCACCGGCGGCAACTTTGAGAACCTGGTTCCGAGCACCACGCCAGCGGTCACGACGATTACCGATTCGACGGACACTACCGATCTGAGTCTGTCGGCATCCACCGAAGTGGCAGAGGGCGGTCAGATCCTCTACACCGCGACACTGACCAACCCTGCCGGTACCCCAGTCACCGTGACGCTGAGCAACGGCGCCGTGATCAACATCGCGGCCGGTGCAACCACTGGTTCCGTGGCTGTGGACGCGCCAAAAGACGACGTCTACAAGGACGCCGGCAAGGTCGAAGTCAGCATCGATAAAGCGGTTGGCGGTAACTTCGAAAACCTGGTGCCGAGCACTGCCCCAGCAGTGACTGATGTCACCGACACCATCGACACCAGCACTGTTTCGCTCACTGCGACGTCGACGGTGGCCGAAGGTGGCACCGTCGTTTACACCGCTTCGGTTAATGCCCCGGTGACTGATGCTCCGCTGGTTGTAACACTGAGCAACGGCCAGACCATCACTATCCCCGTGGGCGCAAGCTCCGCGTCGGTAAACTTCGTTGCGCCAAACGATGCCCTCGCCGGCGGCGACAACTTGAGCGTCAAAATTGACGACGCTCAGGGCGGCAACTACGAAAATCTGGTTGCAGATAAAACCCCAGCTGAAACCTCGGTGACTGACGTACAGGACACCACCGGTCTTAGCCTGAGCGCTACCGGCACCGTCGCCGAAGGTGGCTCGATCGTTTACACCGCGACCCTGACTAATGCAGCCGGCACCCCAGTGACCGTCACGTTGAGCAACGGCGCCGTGATCAACATCGCGGCAGGTGCAACCACCGGCACTGTGACCGTCGACGCGCCGAAAGACGACGTCTACAAAGACGCCGGCAAGGTCGAAGTCAGCATCGACAAGGCCACAGGCGGTAACTTCGAGAACCTGGTTCCGAGCACTACCCCTGCTGTGACTGACGTTACCGACACCATCGATACATCGACCGTCAGCCTGTCGGCCACCTCGACCGTGGCAGAAGGTGGCACCGTGGTTTATACCGCCTCGGTTAATGCCCCCGTGACTGACACTCCGTTGGTTGTCACGCTGAGCAATGGCCAGACCATCACCATCCCAGTGGGCGCAAGCTCTGCTTCGGTGAACTTCGTTGCACCAAACGACGCCCTCGCCGGCGGCGATAACCTGAGCGTCAAGATCGATGACGCCCAGGGCGGTAACTACGAAAAACTTGCCATCGATGGCAAAACTGCTGACACCACCGTTACCGACACCCAGGACACTACCGGTCTGACCTTGAGTGCGACTGATTCGGTTGCTGAAGGCGGCTCGATCGTTTACACCGCTACTCTGACCAACGCCGCCGGCACCCCAGTGACTGTGACGCTGAGCAATGGTGCGGTCATCAACATCGCGGCTGGTGCGACCACTGGCACCGTCACTGTCGATGCACCGAAGGACGATGTCTACAAAGATGCTGGCAAGGTTGAAGTCAGTATCGACAAGGCCACGGGTGGCAACTTCGAGAACCTGGTTCCGAGCACTACCCCTGCTGTGACTGACGTTACCGATACCATCGACACCAGTACCGTTTCGCTTACTGCGACTTCGACCGTGGCCGAAGGTGGCACTGTCGTTTACACCGCATCGGTAAACGCCCCGGTCACTGAAGAGCCGCTGGTCGTCACGCTGAGCAACGGCCAAACCATCACCATCCCAGTGGGCGCAAGCTCCGCGTCGGTGAACTTCGTTGCACCGAACGACGCGCTCGCCGGCGGCGATAACCTGAGCGTCAAGATCGATGACGCCCAGGGCGGCAACTACGAAAAACTTGCCATCGACGGTAAAACTGCTGACACCACCGTTACCGACACCCAGGACACTACCGGTCTGACGCTTTCCGCAACCGACACTGTGGCTGAGGGCGGCTCGATCGTTTACACCGCTACTCTGACCAACGCCGCCGGCACGCCAGTGACTGTGACGCTGAGCAATGGCGCGGTGATCAACATCGCGGCTGGTGCAACCACTGGCACCGTCACTGTCGACGCGCCGAAGGATGACGTCTACAAAGATGCTGGCAAAGTTGAAGTCAGCATCGATAAAGCCACGGGTGGCAACTTCGAGCACCTGGTGCCAAGTACCACTCCAGCCGTGACCAATGTCACCGATACCATCGACACGTCGACCGTCAGCCTGTCCGCCACTTCGACCGTCGCCGAAGGCGGTACCGTGGTCTACACCGCTTCGGTCAACGCGCCAGTCACTGACGCGCCATTGGTCGTCACTTTGTCGAATGGCCAGACCATCACCATTCCGGTCGGCGCAAGCTCTGCTTCGGTGAACTTCGTTGCACCGAACGATGCGCTCGCCGGCGGCGACAACTTGAGCGTCAAGATCGACGACGCACAGGGCGGTAACTACGAAAAACTTGCCATCGATGGCAAAACTGCTGACACCACCGTTACCGACACCCAGGACACTACAGGCCTGACCTTGAGTGCGACTGATTCGGTTGCTGAAGGCGGTTCGATTGTTTACACCGCGACCCTGACCAACGCCGCCGGCACCCCAGTGACCGTCACGTTGAGCAATGGCGCCGTGATCAACATCGCCGCTGGTGCGACCACCGGTACCGTCACTGTCGACGCACCAAAAGACGACGTCTACAAGGATGCCGGCAAGGTTGAAGTCAGCATCGATAAAGCCACTGGCGGTAACTTCGAAAACCTGGTGCCGAGCACCACGCCAGCGGTGACTGATGTCACCGACACCATCGACACCAGCACTGTCTCGCTCACGGCGACGTCGACGGTGGCCGAAGGCGGCACCGTGGTTTATACCGCCTCGGTCAACGCTCCAGTCACTGACGCGCCATTGGTCGTCACCTTGTCGAATGGCCAAACCATCACCATTCCGGTCGGCGCAAGCTCTGCTTCGGTGAACTTCGTTGCACCGAACGACGCCCTCGCCGGCGGCGACAACTTGAGCGTCAAGATCGACGATGCCCAGGGCGGCAACTACGAAAAACTCGCCATCGATGGCAAAACTGCGGATACCACGGTTACCGATACTCAAGACACCACCGGCCTGACGCTTTCCGCAACCGACACTGTGGCTGAGGGCGGCTCGATCGTTTACACCGCTACTCTGACCAATGCAGCCGGCACCCCAGTGACCGTCACGTTGAGCAATGGCGCCGTGATCAACATCGCCGCTGGTGCGACCACCGGTACCGTCACTGTCGACGCGCCAAAAGACGACGTCTACAAAGACGCCGGCAAGGTCGAAGTCAGCATCGATAAAGCCACTGGCGGCAACTTCGAGAACCTCGTTCCGAGCACTACTCCAGCGGTCACTGACGTTACCGACACCATCGACACCAGCACCGTTTCGCTTACTGCGACTTCGACCGTGGCCGAAGGTGGCACCGTGGTTTATACCGCCTCGGTTAATGCCCCGGTGACTGACGCTCCGTTGGTCGTCACTTTGTCGAATGGCCAAACCATCACCATCCCAGTAGGCGCAAGCTCTGCTTCGGTGAACTTCGTTGCACCAAACGACGCCCTCGCCGGCGGCGATAACCTGAGCGTCAAGATTGACGACGCACAGGGCGGTAACTACGAAAATCTGGTTGCAGATAAAACTCCAGCCGAAACTACGGTTACAGACACCCAAGACACTACCGGTCTGACGCTTTCCGCAACCGACACTGTCGCTGAAGGCGGCTCGATCGTTTACACCGCAACCCTAACCAACGCCGCCGGCACGCCAGTGACTGTGACACTGAGCAATGGCGCGGTGATCAACATCGCGGCTGGTGCAACCACTGGCACCGTCACCGTTGATGCGCCTAAAGACGACGTCTACAAAGACGCGGGCAAAGTTGAAGTCAGCATCGATAAAGCCACAGGCGGCAACTTCGAGAATTTGGTGCCGAGCACCACTCCAGCGGTAACAGATGTCACTGACACCATCGACACTAGTACCGTTTCGCTCACCGCGACTTCGACGGTGGCCGAAGGTGGCACTGTCGTTTACACCGCCTCGGTCAACGCTCCAGTCACTGAAGCACCGCTGGTCGTCACTTTGTCGAATGGCCAGACCATCACCATCCCAGTAGGCGCAAGCTCTGCTTCGGTGAACTTCGTTGCACCAAACGACGCCCTCGCCGGCGGCGATAACCTGAGCGTCAAAATTGACGATGCCCAGGGCGGTAACTACGAAAAACTCGCCATCGATGGCAAAACCGCTGACACCACCGTTACCGATACCCAGGACACCACCGGCCTGACGCTTTCTGCAACCGACACTGTGGCTGAGGGTGGCTCGATCGTTTACACCGCAACCCTGACTAACGCCGCCGGCACGCCAGTGACTGTGACACTGAGCAATGGCGCGGTGATCAACATCGCGGCTGGTGCAACCACCGGTACCGTCACTGTCGATGCGCCTAAAGACGACGTCTACAAGGACGCCGGCAAAATTGAAGTCAGCATCGACAAGGCCACAGGCGGTAACTTCGAGAACCTGGTTCCGAGCACTACCCCTGCTGTGACTGACGTTACCGACACCATCGATACATCGACCGTCAGCCTGTCGGCCACCTCGACCGTGGCTGAAGGTGGCACCGTGGTTTATACCGCCTCGGTTAATGCCCCCGTGACTGACGCTCCGTTGGTTGTCACGCTGAGCAATGGCCAGACCATCACCATTCCCGTGGGCGCAAGCTCTGCTTCGGTAAACTTCGTTGCTCCGAACGACGCCCTCGCCGGCGGCGATAACCTGAGCGTCAAGATTGATGACGCTCAGGGCGGCAACTACGAAAAACTCGCCATCGATGGCAAAACTGCGGACACCACCGTTACTGATACACAGGACACCACCGGCCTGACGCTTTCCGCAACTGACACTGTCGCTGAGGGCGGCTCGATTGTTTACACCGCTACTCTGACCAATGCTGCAGGTTCGCCAGTCACTGTGACGCTGAGCAATGGTGCGGTGATCAACATCGCGGCCGGTGCAACCACTGGCACCGTGACCGTCGACGCGCCGAAGGATGACGTCTACAAAGACGCCGGCAAAGTTGAAGTCAGCATCGATAAAGCGGTTGGCGGTAGCTTCGAGAACTTGGTTCCGAGCACCACTCCAGCCGTAACGGACGTTACTGACACCATCGATACGTCGACTGTCAGCCTGACCGCCACTTCGACCGTTGCTGAAGGCGGTACCGTGGTCTACACCGCTTCGGTCAACGCACCGGTCACCAACGCGCCGCTGGTTGTCACACTGAGCAACGGCCAGACCATCACCATCCCAGTGGGCGCGAGCTCCGCATCGGTGAATTTCGTTACGCCAAACGATGCACTCGCTGGCGGCGACAACTTGAGCGTCAAGATTGACGATGCCAAGGGCGGCAACTACGAAAATCTGGTTGCAGATAAAACTCCAGCTGAAACTACGGTTACAGACACCCAGGACACTACCGGCCTGACCTTGAGTGCGACTGATTCGGTTGCTGAAGGTGGCTCGATCGTTTACACCGCTACCCTGACCAACGCCGCCGGCACCCCAGTGACCGTCACGTTGAGCAATGGCGCCGTGATCAACATCGCCGCTGGTGCGACCACCGGTACCGTCACTGTCGACGCGCCAAAAGACGACGTCTACAAAGACGCCGGCAAGGTCGAAGTCAGCATCGATAAAGCCACTGGCGGCAACTTCGAGAACCTCGTTCCGAGCACTACTCCAGCGGTCACTGACGTTACCGACACCATCGACACCAGCACCGTTTCGCTTACTGCGACTTCGACCGTGGCCGAAGGTGGCACCGTGGTTTATACCGCCTCGGTTAATGCCCCGGTGACTGACGCTCCGTTGGTCGTCACTTTGTCGAATGGCCAAACCATCACCATCCCAGTAGGCGCAAGCTCTGCTTCGGTGAACTTCGTTGCACCAAACGACGCCCTCGCCGGCGGCGATAACCTGAGCGTCAAGATTGACGACGCACAGGGCGGTAACTACGAAAATCTGGTTGCAGATAAAACTCCAGCCGAAACTACGGTTACAGACACCCAAGACACTACCGGTCTGACGCTTTCCGCAACCGACACTGTCGCTGAAGGCGGCTCGATCGTTTACACCGCAACCCTAACCAACGCCGCCGGCACGCCAGTGACTGTGACACTGAGCAATGGCGCGGTGATCAACATCGCGGCTGGTGCAACCACTGGCACCGTCACCGTTGATGCGCCTAAAGACGACGTCTACAAAGACGCGGGCAAAGTTGAAGTCAGCATCGATAAAGCCACAGGCGGCAACTTCGAGAATTTGGTGCCGAGCACCACTCCAGCGGTAACAGATGTCACTGACACCATCGACACTAGTACCGTTTCGCTCACCGCGACTTCGACGGTGGCCGAAGGTGGCACTGTCGTTTACACCGCCTCGGTCAACGCTCCAGTCACTGAAGCACCGCTGGTCGTCACTTTGTCGAATGGCCAGACCATCACCATCCCAGTAGGCGCAAGCTCTGCTTCGGTGAACTTCGTTGCACCAAACGACGCCCTCGCCGGCGGCGATAACCTGAGCGTCAAAATTGACGATGCCCAGGGCGGTAACTACGAAAAACTCGCCATCGATGGCAAAACCGCTGACACCACCGTTACCGATACCCAGGACACCACCGGCCTGACGCTTTCTGCAACCGACACTGTGGCTGAGGGTGGCTCGATCGTTTACACCGCAACCCTGACTAACGCCGCCGGCACGCCAGTGACTGTGACACTGAGCAATGGCGCGGTGATCAACATCGCGGCTGGTGCAACCACCGGTACCGTCACTGTCGATGCGCCTAAAGACGACGTCTACAAGGACGCCGGCAAAATTGAAGTCAGCATCGACAAGGCCACAGGCGGTAACTTCGAGAACCTGGTTCCGAGCACTACCCCTGCTGTGACTGACGTTACCGACACCATCGATACATCGACCGTCAGCCTGTCGGCCACCTCGACCGTGGCTGAAGGTGGCACCGTGGTTTATACCGCCTCGGTTAATGCCCCCGTGACTGACGCTCCGTTGGTTGTCACGCTGAGCAATGGCCAGACCATCACCATTCCGGTCGGCGCAAGCTCTGCTTCGGTGAACTTCGTTGCACCGAACGATGCGCTCGCCGGCGGCGACAACTTGAGCGTCAAGATCGACGATGCCAAGGGCGGCAACTACGAAAATCTGGTTGCAGATAAAACTCCAGCCGAAACTACGGTTACAGACACCCAGGACACTACCGGTCTGACGCTTTCCGCAACCGACACTGTGGCTGAGGGCGGCTCGATCGTTTACACCGCTACTCTGACCAACGCCGCCGGCACACCAGTGACCGTCACGCTGAGCAACGGCGCCGTGATCAACATCGCGGCTGGTGCAACCACCGGCACTGTGACCGTCGACGCACCGAAAGATGACGTCTACAAAGACGCCGGCAAAGTTGAAGTCAGCATTGATAAAGCGGTTGGTGGTAACTTCGAGAACCTCGTTCCGAGCACTACTCCAGCGGTCACTGACGTTACCGATACCATCGACACCAGCACCGTTTCACTCACGGCGACTTCGACCGTCGCTGAAGGCGGTACCGTGGTCTACACCGCCTCGGTCAACGCCCCGGTCACTGATGCTCCGCTGGTTGTAACACTGAGCAACGGCCAGACCATCACTATCCCCGTGGGCGCAAGCTCCGCGTCGGTGAACTTCGTTGCACCAAACGACGCCCTTGCTGGCGGCGACAACTTGAGCGTCAAGATTGATGACGCTCAGGGCGGCAACTACGAAAAACTCGCCATCGATGGCAAAACTGCGGACACCACCGTTACTGATACACAGGACACCACCGGCCTGACGCTTTCCGCAACTGACACTGTCGCTGAGGGCGGCTCGATTGTTTACACCGCTACTCTGACCAATGCTGCAGGTTCGCCAGTCACTGTGACGCTGAGCAATGGTGCGGTGATCAACATCGCGGCCGGTGCAACCACTGGCACCGTGACCGTCGACGCGCCGAAGGATGACGTCTACAAAGACGCCGGCAAAGTTGAAGTCAGCATCGATAAAGCGGTTGGCGGTAGCTTCGAGAACTTGGTTCCGAGCACCACTCCAGCCGTAACGGACGTTACTGACACCATCGATACGTCGACTGTCAGCCTGACCGCCACTTCGACCGTTGCTGAAGGCGGTACCGTGGTCTACACCGCTTCGGTCAACGCACCGGTCACCAACGCGCCGCTGGTTGTCACACTGAGCAACGGCCAGACCATCACCATCCCAGTGGGCGCGAGCTCCGCATCGGTGAATTTCGTTACGCCAAACGATGCACTCGCTGGCGGCGACAACTTGAGCGTCAAGATTGACGATGCCAAGGGCGGCAACTACGAAAATCTGGTTGCAGATAAAACTCCAGCTGAAACTACGGTTACAGACACCCAGGACACTACCGGCCTGACCTTGAGTGCGACTGATTCGGTTGCTGAAGGTGGCTCGATCGTTTACACCGCTACCCTGACCAACGCCGCCGGCACCCCAGTGACCGTCACGTTGAGCAATGGCGCCGTGATCAACATCGCCGCTGGTGCGACCACCGGTACCGTCACTGTCGACGCGCCAAAAGACGACGTCTACAAAGACGCCGGCAAAGTTGAAGTCAGCATCGATAAAGCGGTTGGCGGTAACTTCGAGAACCTCGTTCCGAGCACCACTCCAGCCGTAACGGACGTTACTGACACCATCGATACGTCGACTGTCAGCCTGACCGCCACTTCGACCGTTGCTGAAGGCGGTACCGTGGTCTACACCGCTTCGGTCAACGCACCGGTCACCAACGCGCCGCTGGTTGTCACACTGAGCAACGGCCAGACCATCACCATCCCAGTGGGTGCAAGCTCCGCGTCGGTGAACTTCGTTACGCCAAACGACGCCCTCGCCGGAGGCGATAACCTGAGCGTCAAGATTGACGATGCCAAGGGCGGCAACTACGAAAAACTCGCCATCGATGGCAAAACTGCGGACACGACAGTCACAGACACCCAGGACACTACCGGCCTGACCTTGAGTGCGACTGATTCGGTTGCTGAAGGTGGATCGATCGTTTACACCGCAACCCTGACCAATGCCGCCGGCACGCCAGTGACCGTTACATTGAGCAACGGTGCGGTGATCAACATCGCGGCCGGTGCAACCACTGGCACCGTGACCGTCGACGCGCCGAAGGATGACGTCTACAAAGACGCCGGCAAGGTCGAAGTCAGCATCGATAAAGCCACTGGCGGCAACTTCGAAAACCTAGTTCCGAGCACTGCCCCAGCAGTGACTGATGTCACCGACACCATCGACACATCGACCGTCAGCCTGTCCGCCACTTCGACCGTCGCCGAAGGCGGCACCGTGGTCTACACCGCCTCGGTCAACGCCCCGGTCACCAACGCGCCGTTGGTCGTCACGCTGAGCAACGGCCAGACCATCACCATCCCAGTGGGCGCAAGCTCTGCTTCGGTGAACTTCGTTGCACCAAACGACGCCCTCGCCGGCGGCAATCACCTGAGCGTCAAGATCGATGACGCCCAGGGCGGTAACTACGAAAAACTCGCCATCGACGGCAAAACCGCTGACACCACCGTTACGGATACTCAGGACACTACCGGCCTGAGCCTGAGCGCTACCGGTACCGTGGCCGAGGGTGGTCAGATCACCTACACCGCGACCCTGACCAACGCGGCCGGTACACCTGTCGACGTTACCCTGAGCAATGGCGCCGTCATTCACATCGACGCCGGCAAAACCACCGGCACCGTCACTGTCGATGCACCTAAAGACGACGTCTACAAAGACGCCGGCAAGGTCGAAGTCAGCATCGATAAAGCCACAGGCGGTAACTTCGAAAACCTGGTGCCAAGTACCACTCCAGCCGTGACCAATGTCACCGACACCATCGACACCAGTACTGTCAGCATCAGCGGCAGCACGTCGGTCACCGAAGGCCAGACCGCTACGTACACCGTCAGCCTGACGAACCCGGCGCAAACCGAGGTGACGCTCAAGATCGTCTACAGCGGCACCGCCGCCGACGGCTCGGACTTCACCGGCGTCTACACCGTGAAGATCCCGGCCAACGGCACCAGCGCCACCTTCAACGTGGCCACGCTGGACGACAAGATCACCGAAGGCACGGAAAACTTCGTGGTCAAGATCGACTCGGCCACCGGCGGCAACTTCGAGAACCTGGCGATCAGCGGCACCAATGGCAGCGTCAGCACCTCGATCATCGACAACGATGCGCCACCGGTACTCGACCTGGATGCCAACAACTCCAGCGGCAAGACCGGCGCTGACTATCAGGTGACCTTCACCGAAGGCACCCCTGGCCAGGGCGTGTCGATTGGCGACACTGACCTGAAAATCACCGACCCGGACAGCACCATGCTGACCGGCGCCACCATCGTGCTGACCAACCGTCAGCCCGGCGATGCGCTGAACCTGGGCAACAGCGTCAATGGCATCAGCATCAACGCCAACAGCACCAACGGTACGGTCACGCTGACCCTGTCCGGCAACGCGACGCTCGCCGACTACATGCAGCAGATCAAGAACATCAGCTTCACCAACAGCAGCGATGACCCAAGCACCGTCCCGCGCATCATCACCGTGACCGTGACCGACGGCACCAGTTACTCCAACACCGCCACCACCACCGTGAACGTGGTCGGGGTCAACGATGCACCGGTGGCCACCGGCGGTGCGGTGACCGGTACCGAGGACACTTCGCTGGTCCTCGGCTGGTCGACCTTCGGCGTCAGCGACCTGGACAGCCCGGCAGCCAGCCTGGGCGTGAAAATCACCGGCCTGCCAAGCGACGGCAAGTTGCAGTACCTCGATGGCGCAACCTGGAAGGACGTGGCCAACAACCAGACCTTCACCAAGGCCGACATTGATGCCGGCAAGCTGCGCTTCACGCCGGATGCCAACGAATCCGGTGCCAACGGCAACCCGGCCGGCGTGGGCGATCAAAAGGCCGATTACGCACAGATCAGCTTCCAGCCCACCGACGGCCAGGCACTGGGCACTACCGGCACCGTGAAGATCGACATCACACCCGTTGCCGACGCCCCGACCCTCAACGTGGCCGGCAACAGCGTGACCTCCACCGGCCTGATCAAGGAAGTCTGGACCGGCCTGTCTGGCCTGGGCACCGATGGCAGCGGCGCGCCGTCCGGCACCCTCAAGTCGGTGATCGATGCTGCCGGCACGCCGAACAGCAGCAGCACCGTGACCAACGTGCAGTCCGACAGCAACGTGAACCCTGGCACGGCGTCGAAAACTTCCGGTCTGATTTACCTCGAAGCCGGCAAGACCTACACCTTCAGCGGCACCGGCGACGACAGCCTGTTGGTGACCGTCGGCGGCAAGGACGTGGCGGCGATTACCTGGGGCGCGGGCGGCAAGCTGAACGGCTCGTTCACGCCGACCACCAGCGGCTACTACACCCTGGACATCTACCACCACAACCAGACCGGTCCGGGCAGCTATGACGTGAACCTGTCGGTCAACGGCGGCACGGCGGTCGACCTGAGCAGTGCTGGCGTACCGCTGTACACCGGCGTGGCTGACCTGGCGAATGCGGGCGTGACGGTCTCCGACCTGCACGGCAGCAATGGCGAGGGTTACTACGACGGCTACAAGCTCAACGAAGGCGCCGAAGGCTCCAGCGTGCACCTGTCGAAGATCACCACCGCCCTGACCGACACCGACGGCTCCGAAAGCCTGAGCGTGAAAGTCGGCGGTATCCCTGAAGGCAGCGTGCTGACCGATGGCGCGGGCCACACCGCGACCGTGGGCAGCAGCGGCGAAGCCTCGATCACCGGCTGGAACCTGGGCAGCCTGACCTTGACGCCACCGGCGTACTACAACGGCAAGTTCAACGTGACCGTGACGTCGACGGCCACCGAAGCCCTGGGAGGCTCGGCAGTCACCACGGCCCAGATCCCGGTTACCGTGTACCCGGCCGTCTACAACGCCACCACCGCGACCTCCGCCAGTGACAACGTCGTCGGCACCGACGCCAACGACATCATTGTCGCCGACATCGGCGGCCTGACCGTGGTACCGGGCGTCAACTACAACATCGCCTTCATGGTCGACAGCTCCGGCAGCATGAGTTCCTCGTCCATCACCGCGGCCAAGGACTCGCTGACGTCGGTGTTCAACACCCTCAAGCAAAGCCTGGGCAGCAACTCCGGCACGGTGAACATCTTCCTGGCCGACTTCGACGCCCAGGTGAACAAGACCGTTTCGGTGAACCTCAACGACCCGAATGCCCTGACACTGCTCAAGGGCGTGCTGAACTCCATGGTTTCCGGCGGCGGCACCAACTACGAGGACGTGTTCAAGACCACGGCCAACTGGTTCAAGAGCACCGAGGCCATGGCCAACACCGGCGCGAAGAACCTGACGTACTTCATCACCGACGGCCAGCCGACGTTCTACCAGGCCGGCGAGCAGACGAACCCGACCCTGTATGGCGATGTGAAGCTGGACAGCCTCATCACCACCAACAACTACAAGCTTGGGCAAACCTTCAGCGCCGATCTGGACAGCAAGCACCGCGTGCAGGTCGATAGCAGCGGCAACGTCACGCTGCAGACCTGGCAGAAGTCCTGGGGCGGCTACTGGAGCAGCGAGGAACTGGGCACCCTGCACGCCCAAGGGGACGGCACCTATGAACTGTCCTACCTCAGCGGCACCGGCAACAGCACCGACTCGGCCACCAGCAGCAACTCCCTGAGTGCCTTTGCGCTGCTCAGCTCGGTGTCCGGCGTGGAAGCCATCGGCCTGAACCAGGGCGTGACCCTGGCCGACCTCAAGCCCTACGACTCGGACCAGACGCCGCAGACCAACATCGACCCGAAAAACCTGGCCAACTCGATCATCGGCCACACCGAAGCGACCCTGCCGGGGGCCGACACCGTCAATGGCGGCGATGGCCACGACATCCTGTTCGGCGACCTGGTGAGCTTCAACGGCATTGCCGGCGAGGGTTACCAGGCCATCCAGGCGTTCGTTGCCCAGCAAAACGGCGTGGACGTCAGCAAAGTCACCACCAGCAACGTGCACCAGTACATCACCGAACACTACACCGCGTTCGATGTGTCGGGTGCCCACGATGGCAATGACACCCTGCTCGGCGGCGCCGGCAACGACATCATCTTCGGCCAGGGCGGCAACGACCTGCTCGACGGTGGCAAGGGCAACGACATCCTGCTCGGTGGCACCGGCAACGACACGCTGATTGGCGGCCAGGGCAATGACACCCTGATCGGTGGCTTGGGCGGCGATACCTTTGTCTGGAAGTCCGGTGACACCGGCACTGACGTGATCAAGGACTTCAAGGCCGCTGAAGGTGACCGGATCGACCTGCGGGATCTATTGCAGGGCGAAAGCGGCAGCACCATCGACCACTTCCTGAAAATCAGCACGGTCGATGGCGTGTCGTCGCTGCAAGTGAGCAGCTCCGGTCAGTTCAACACCGGCAACGCCGCGGCGACGCCGGACGTGACGATCAAGCTGGAAGGCAACAACTGGTCGAGCGTCAACCTGAACTCGTTGATCGCCGGCAGCGACCCGACCATCAAGATCGATCACAACAACAGCTGAACCTGACACAAACCGGTGGCGAGGGAGCAAGCTCCCTCGCCACAATAAGTGTTCATACTCCCGCAGAGTTGGCCTATGCTGCCCAGCATGACGCCGCTTCATACATGAGGGATGCCCGATGTTTTATGTGCAACGCGATGCACAAGGCTTGCTGGTGCGCGTAGAAGCCATCGCCTATGCCGAAGCCACCGAAACCCTGCCGGCCGACAACCACGAGATCCAGGACTGGTTTGCCAACCAGGCGGTGGAAAACAGTCTCAAGCAGCTCAAGCAGAGCGACCTGGAGATGATCCGGGTACTCGACGACTTGATCCAGGTGCTGACCAGCAAAGGCGTCATCCGCGTCACCGACCTGCCACCGGCGGCCCAGGCCAAACTGATGGACCGCAACCAGGCACGGGTGGCATTGGGAGGGTTGAGCCGGTTGATCGATGATGATGAGAAGGGGTTGATCTAGCCCTGACTCTCAGGCTGACGCCATTCCAGGCAATACATAGCCTCTGTGGCGAGGGAGCTTGCTCCCGCTGGCCTGCGAAGCAGGCCCCGGCATTTCTCCAGGCAGACCGCACTGTCCGATCTTGCGACTGCTGCGCAGCCGAGCGGGAGCAAGCTCCCTCGCCACGGTCTTTGGGGTGTGTCTGATCCGACGAAGGCGGTTTTCAATCCACCACAGACCTGTCAGCTCGGCGCTTGCGCTTCCAGCCGATCCATCGCCTAGGACTTGCTGGCTTTATGCATCTTCAAGAGCTGGATTGCCTGGGCCGCCGCCTTCGCGGGCAAGCCCGCTCCCACAATGGATCGGCTTACACCCGAGAGAGACAAGTCGGCCGTAAAACCGCCTCGCTTTGGCTTTGGCTTTGGCTTTGGCTTTGGCTTTTGATCTTGAGGCCCCGTTAACCACGCTGGCCGAACGCAGGCATTGCGCAGTGGGCACCTCGGCATGGATGCCGAGGTAGCCGCGCTGGGCCATGGATGGCCCTTCGCGGCGGGCCCACGGAGCAATGCCGGAGTGAGGGAACACCTCGCCTAAGCGAGGTGCCGAGTGGTGGGGCAAGCCTTTTTTGCTTACTTTTTTTGGCGCCTGAAAAAAGTGAGCCGCCGTAAGGGCGGAACCATAAGCCGCCGTTACCGCAGCAACGGATATACTCTCAATTCAATTCCCCCAACGCCCAGGCTCCCCAACCAACCGCCCCTGCACCCCAAACAACCCCATCTCCCGAATCACCGCCAACTCCCCCTCGGTCTCCACCCGCTCGGCAATCAACGGCAA
This sequence comes from Pseudomonas sp. MS646, assembly GCF_036693845.1. Taxonomy (NCBI): domain Bacteria; kingdom Pseudomonadati; phylum Pseudomonadota; class Gammaproteobacteria; order Pseudomonadales; family Pseudomonadaceae; genus Pseudomonas; species Pseudomonas sp. MS646. The sequence goes on along the minus strand of NZ_CP144763.1, from coordinate 190,553 downwards.
GTCGATACTGTGGGCAGCACGCTGGATCGCCTCGATGAACAGGCGCTTGTCACTCTCCTGGTCGATGGCGCGAATGTAGCCGCCATCGATTTTCAGATAAGCCAACCCCAACCGCGACAGGTTACCGATCATGCTGAACCGCCCACCAAAGCGCTGCAGGCTCAACGAGAACCCCAGCTCGCGCAGTTGCCGGGTCAGTTGCTCCAGCACCGCTTGCTCAGGCAACTGTTCCTCGCCGATCTCCAGGGTCAGGCGCGGCCCGAAGTTGGAGTGGGCCCGCAGGATCTCGAAGACCTTGTTCAACGCCTGTGGGTCACCCAGGGTGGCGGAAGAGAGGTTCAGCGCCAGGGATTGATCGTGCCCGGCCATTTGCCTGAGCACCTGTTCGAGCATCAGGCGGTCCAGCCGCGCCGTCCAGCCGAAACGCTCCAGCCAGGGCAGGAAACGCCCGGCGGGAATGGTCTGGCCTTGCTCGTCGAGCAACCGCGACAAGACCTTGTAATGCAGCACCATGGCGGTGTCCTGGGCTGCTACCACCGGTTGGAAGTACAACTCGAAACGCTGCTGGTTCAGGGCCTGGTCGAGCAACGTATGCCAGGCATGGTGATCGTCGGCCACACGCTTGACCGCACTGTGGTCAAGGCAGGCCCAGCTCGGTTCGCCTTGGCTTTCGGCCTGGGCCAGGGCCTGGTCGCCGAGCTGGAGCACTGCTTGCGGTGAGTCGCCATGGACGAAGGGCGCCAGGCCGATGGAAGCCACCGACGCCACGTCGGTCGCGCCGGTGGCATGCAGGCTGGCCAGCGCGTTTTCAAGGTTCTGTGCCAGTTGCAGCGCTTCCTCACGCACCAGGCCCGGCGCCAACACAGCAAATTCGCCACCCCGAATACGCGTCACCAGGTTCTGGGTTTCCGGGTAGCGCGCGCTTTCACGCAGCAACTGCTCGCCCACCGCCTTAAGCAATTGGTCCGTGCGCTGGCCGCCCAAGCGCTGGTTCAAACCGGCCAGGTCCTTGACCCGCAACAGCAACAGGTAACCGGAGCTGGCCTGCTCCGGGTTGCTCACCCGGGCGTTGAGCTGCATTTCGAAATAGCGCCGGTTAGCCAGCCCCGTGAGGTTGTCCTGATAAGACTCCACGCGCAGTTTCTCGCTGCGCTCGGCCTGCTCCTGGAACAGCGCCTTGAGCTTCTCGACCATCTGGTTCATCGCCTGGACCACGCGACGCAGCTCAGGGGTGCGCGGCAGCTCCGGCAAGCTGAGGAACTCGCGCCGGGCGATGGCGTGGGACTGGTGCACCATGTAATCCAGCGGTTTGAGCTGACGCCGCAGCAGCAAGGCCCCCAGCACCGCGCTGACAGCGCCGCACAACAGCAACCAACCCAGGCTGCCCAGCGCGCTCTGCCACAGCTTGGCGAGGGCGAACATCGGGTGGCTGACCACTTCGACCCGCGCCGCCTGCTCCCAGCCGCGATTGACGATCGCATCGCCACCGGCCGGCTCCAGGCCGATGAGTTTGACGAACCACTGCGGCACGCTGCCGGCGTCCGGCGTGCCGGTGCGCTCGACCAGGGTCTTGTCGGTGGCCACATCGACTACCCGGATGCTGGCGTAGTAGCCACTGTCGAAGATCGAGCTGACCATCAACTCCACCATCGCCGGATCGTCGATGTTCGGTGTCAGCGACAGCGCCAACGCCGTGGCCGCGTCCTGGGCATGGGAGCGCAACTGGTTGACGTACTGGGTCCGCGAGCTCTCGAGGCTGACCATGAAGCTGCCGCTGAAGGCAACCACCAGGAACAGACAGATAGCGATCAACAGCTGTTTGAACAAGGACATCTGAGCGCGCGCTCCTAGTTAGTCGTCTCGACCGGAAAACCTTCGGCCTGCATTTTTTTCAACACATCCTGCCACCGTGACAGGCGCTTGGTATCACCCACTTTCTTGTTGCCCTTGGCGCCCGGCAGCCACAACCCTTCGGCATTGAAAGAGTAGACCGGCAACAGGTCGGTTCGCTGGCTGGCCGGCAGGATGCCGTCGACCAGGCTGTCGAGCACCAACGGCATCGCCTCGGGCGTGGCGTAGTAGGTCAGCACCATGTGCGCACGGTTCTGCCGCAACGCCTTGACGTAGGTGATGCGCAACTTGTCACTGGAGACCCCGAGATGGCGCAGGCTGAAGTACTTGGCGATGGCATAGTCCTCGCAATCGCCGGCTCCTTTCCACAGGGCCTGGATCGGGGTTTCCCAGTAGTCCACCTCGTGCCACAGGTCGATGTCTTCCACGTAGCGCACCTGTTTGTTGAAGAACAGGTTCACCACCTTGAGTTGTTCCAGCTCGGGAATCTGTTTCTGGGTCGCCAGCAATTGCTGCCAGGCATCGATTCGCTGCTGCCCCTGCCCCAGGGGCCCGTAGAGCGCCTGGGCCCGTCGGCTGATCTGCGCGAAGTCCCAGTCGGCCTGCAGGCCGCCCAGCATGAGGCCGGCCAGCAACACTGCCGAACACAACCAACGCAAGGGCCTGGGAACAGGGAAAGGTGCAGCCAAGGGAAATACGTCCGAAAAGGGCCGTTGGAAATCGTTGGATGGTGAAGCCTGGCCCGGCAAAAGACAATGGCAGGATGCAATCACTCCAAGCAGACTAAACTGTAGTTCAGGATCCGACACCACAAGTCTTTGACGGCCCGTAAAGCTGTTACTAATGTTCGCCTGGATCCATTTTCTACTACTCGTCAGGATGCGTTGTCGTGACCCAGAAGCCCAGACCGCTCAGCACCATCCAGGTCAACGGACCCATTCCCGCTGACCGGGCACGTTCGATCATCGAAGAATCCCTGCGCGAAGCCATTCTCGACGGGCGCCTGCCCAGTGGCACGGCCCTGCGCCAACAGGAATTGGCCGATCTGTTCGGCGTGAGCCGCATGCCGGTGCGCGAGGCGCTGCGCCAGCTCGAAGCGCAATCACTGCTCAACGTGGTCCAGCACAAGGGCGCGGTGGTGGCGCCACTGATCACCAACAACGCGGTCGAGACCTACGCCCTGCGCTCGGTCCTGGAGTCCTTCGCCTTGCGCCTGTCCATTCCGTTGCTGGACGACGACGACCTGGCGCACGCCGCCCAGTATATCGAGCAGTTGGAAGCGCAAACCGACCATGCCCAGATCGGCAAGCTCAACCGGCTGTTTCACATGTCGCTTTACCACAAGGCGCCCAACGCCAAGCTGCTGGACCTGATCGAACGCGAACTCAACGAAGAAGAGCGCTTCCTGCGTTTTCATCTATCGTCCATGGGCCTGGGCAAGCTGACCCAGGACGACCATCGCGCCCTGCTGGAAGCCGCGACGACCAGAGACATCGATAAGGCCGTTGCCCTGCTGGAACACCACCTGGAAAAAGCCTCGGTCACCATACGCCGATACCTGGAACAAACGTCGAAACGCTGACCTCGCGCCGGCGTCCGGGCCGGCGTATCAATTTCTTACATATCCTGCCTACCCAGCGAATTACCTGCCCGGCGCGGCGCGGCCGTGGCCGCGACGCCCCGCCCCATAAGCCCAATGGCACTGCCATCGATTTGGGCCCACTCTTGCGCTTGTCGATTGAAAAAACAGACCTGTCGCAGTCAGTGCCTGGCTGAAACCAGGCGAATCGAAGCCCACACGCAAGGAGCGTCGTCCAACCGGCGGGATGATCGGATGTCCGACCGACGTCTCTCCCCTAAACATAAGACTTCTTAACTTCCCGATCCCTGAAGTGCTCCGAGTGAGGCATTCACTCGACTGATTCGATTCTGATCCTTATCCATCGGAAGGAGCTTCTTCGCCTCAATAAAACTTACTCCAGAAGTTTTAATAACTTCCTTCGCGCCCAATAAATACCCAACTTTAAATAATTAAAAAATAACTTGCCGCCCGCTTGATACGTGTATTAGTTTTTTATTCGCCGGATTGTTACCGGCTGTTTAAAGAGCGCAACAACGCCTGAATACAGGCACCGCAGACTCGAAACACGCACATTAAGCGAATGCTTGAGCCACTTGGGTAATTCATGGATTCCGGTTCAGGCACCCGCTCGCCTATATAAAAACTCGAGCCACCTGCCGGACAAATATCATTGATGAGGACGTTCCAATGCAGCCAACCAAAGAACAACTATCTCTGAAAAAACACGAACTTGGCCAACACCCGGTTTTTTCCGAAATAACATCAATTGATCTGCTGCGCCGGTTTATGGAAAGCCACGTATTTGCCGTGTGGGACTTCATGTCCCTGACCAAGCGCCTGCAACGGGAACTGACCTGCGTGCATCTGCCCTGGCTGCCGCCGGCCGACCCACATTCGGCTCGCCTGATCAACGAAATCGTCTTGGGCGAAGAGTCGGATGATCGGCCTGGAGCGGGCTATTGCAGCCATTTCGAACTGTACCTGGACGCCATGCGCGAAGTGGGCGCGGACACCCGGGCGATCGAGCGATTCATCACCCTGCAACAGGAAGGCGTCAGCCCCGAAACCGCGCTGGAAAGCGTCGAAGTGGAACCGGCGGCGGCACGGTTCGTTCGCCAGACCCTGCACACCGCCCTGCATGCGCCGGCCCACAGTGTGGCCGCCGCATTCGTGCATGGCCGCGAGAGCGTCATCCCGCAGATGTTCCAACGCATGCTGGACGCCTGGGGCATTGGCCTGGACCAGGCACCCACCTTTCGCTACTACCTGCAACGCCACATCGAGGTCGACTCCGAAGACCACGGCCCGGCCGCGGAGAAGCTGCTGGCGCGGCTGATCGACGGCGATCCGCAGCGCGAAACCGAAGTGCTGGCCGCCGCACTCGCCGCCGTGCACAGCCGCGCGGCCCTGTGGGACGGCCTGCGCGAAAGCATGAGCCAACCGGCCGCGCAGGTGACCCTATGAACGCCCTCGCCTACCAATCGTTCGCCGACGCCTGGGAAAGCCGCGCCACGATCCGCACGCGGCCACGCCGGCGGGTCGAGGACGACGACAAGCTGATCTTCCCCATGAGCCGCCAACCGCTGGTGCACAGCCAGACCTTTCTCAGCCACTGTGCGCCCCTGCGCGATTTCGTGCTGGTGCAGAGCCTGTACAAGTTCATCAACGACGTGGTGATTTTCGAGACCGAGCTTGTGGACCACACCGCCCGGCGCATCGCCAAGAATCGCTTCGGCATCGAGTTCCCGTTCCCGTGCCGCTACGACGCGATGACCGTGGTGGTGGACGAGGATTATCACGCGCTGGTGGCGATGGACTTCATGCAACAGACCATCGACATGACCGGCATCGCGCCGATCCCGTTGCCGGGGCAGATCGAGCTGAGCCGGGCGATACCGGCGACCCTGGCCCGGGCGCCGGAACATTTGCTCAGCGCCGTGGAGCTGATCTGCATCGCCATTGCCGAAAACACGGTGACCAACGAAGTCGCGGCCTTCGCCCGGGACGATTCGGTGAAGGCTTCGATCAAGGGGCTGATGGCCGACCACTTGCTCGATGAGGGCCGGCATTCGGGGTTCTGGACACGGCTGGTGCAGATGTACTGGCGCACCGCGCCCGAGGAAGACCGTGAAGCGATCGCGCATTTGATGCCCGGCTTCATCGCCGAGTACCTGGCGAGCGACCTGCAGCAGGCGTTCGATTTCGAGCTGATCGCCCACCTGCCCGTCGACGAGTCGGTACGCCAGGCACTGCGTGAGGACGCCAGTGCACTGGCCTACCCCATCAATCGCTTCCATCCACTGGTGGGCAACATCACGCGGTTCTTTCGCGGCAGCTCGATGCTCGCGTCCCCCTGCGTGCGCGATGCCCTCGCCGATTACCTGACCCCATGAGGACCTTTCCATGAGACGCCTCGACATTGCAGTGCCTGGCAGCAGCCAGGCCATGGCCGAACTGGCCAAGGAACTGGAACTGCACGGCCATGGTGTGGTGGATCTGCACACATCGGCCGTCCCTGCCGCGCTCGACCTGTTGATTGACGACGGTACGCAGCCGTGCGCCGTTCAAACCCGTATGCGTCTTGAGGTGCGCGTGGCACTGCGCACGCTGCCCGGTGACCCCTTGCCGCAACCGACCGTGATTATTCGCGACGGCGACCAGCGGGTGTTATGCCAGGAGACAATCGCCCCGCAACGCTGCGGCAATGGCCAGTCATTGCGGCTGCGCACGCAGGCGGTGGTGGTCGAGCAGTTGGCGCAGCTGGTCAGTCAGTTCTCGCGGGATGAAACCTGCTTCGAGCATTGGCCCCTGGTGCAGGACAATGCAGTTGCCGAGCCGCTGCACGGGCTCGATGCGTTGGAGCCGCTGGCTTTCGAGCACCCTTTCAATCGGCCGCCGGTGCCCTGGCTGCTGGCCGCCGCCGACGTGCCGGTGATGCACGACATCGAACAGCGCATGCTCGACGACGTGACGCAACCGGCCCTGTGGGTCGATGGGCAATGCATCGACTACAAGGCCTTGCGCGGCCTGACGCTGAGGCTGCAGCAGGCGCTGCTGGAGCGGTTGGAACATGCAGACCCAGGGCAATCCAGCCCTGTGGGAGCAAAGCTTGCCCGCGATACAGACACAGCGGTACCCAACCAGACCAAGTCATCGTTTATCGCGGGCAAGCCTTGCTCTCACCAGCCTAGCTCGCAAAAGGTGATTGCGGTATGTCTGCCCAAATCCGCACACCTGTATGCAGCGATTCTGGCGGTGCTGGGTTGCGGCGCGGTGTACTTGCCACTGGACCCGCAACACCCGGCACAACGTCGGCGCTTCATCCTGGAGAACGCCCAGGCAGACCTGCTGTTGCACGCCGGCGACAGTGACCTGGGCGAGCTCGCGCTGCCGACGCTGGATGTGCTGCGCTTGCCGGCACTCAAGCCAGGCTTGCCGACCTCGCTGATCCGCCGCGTGGTGGACGGCGACGAGCCGGCCGTTGCGATCTACACCTCCGGCACCACCGGCCAGCCCAAGGGCGTCTTGCTCAGCCATCGCAACCTCAGCCATTTCTGTGCCTGGTACGGCGATTACGTCGGGTTGCAGCGCGACAGCCGGGCGTTGCAGTTTTCCACCATCAACTTTGACGCATCGCTGCTGGATATCCTGCCAACGTTCATCCGCGGCGCCCTGCTGGTGGTGCCCAGCGAAGACCAACGCCGCGATCCGCAGCAGTTGGTCATGCTGATGCACGCCCGGCAGGTCACCCATGCCTTCCTGCCGCCGGCGCTGTTGAGCGTGATGCCCCTCGACGAGCCCCTGGGCCTGTCGCACCTGATCACCGGCGGCGATGTCTGTGAGCCGTTCGTGATCGAACGTCTCGCCCCACAATGTGCGTTCCACAACATCTATGGCCCGACCGAAACCACGGTGCTGGTGACCACCCGGCCATTCGCGGTCGGCGACAGCAACCGCAACCTGGGCGTGCCCATCGCCAACGCTCGGGTGCTGATCCTGGACGAGCAGCTGCAACCGGTACCCCAGGATACGCCCGGCGAGCTCTACATCGCCGGGCCGGGGGTCGGCCTGGGTTATCTCAACGATCCGACGCTGACCGCCGCCCGTTACCTCGACCTGGCGCTGCCCGGCGGGCAAACGGTGCGGGTCTATCGCACCGGTGATATCGCTCAGTGGACCGCCGCCGGCATCGAGCTCTGCGGCCGCCGGGACAACCAGGTGAAGATTCGCGGCTTCAGGGTCGAGCCAGAGGAAATCGAACACTGCCTGCGCGAGCGCCAGTTGTTTCGCCAGGTGGCGGTGGGCGTGGATGAGCGGCGACGGATCCTGGCCTTCCTGGTTCATCCCGAGGAGGACCGCCCCGGCGCCGCGCTCCAGGCCCTGCGCGAACATGTGCAAGACTCGCTGCCCAGCTACATGCACCCGGCGGCCTACGTTGAACTGCCGAGCCTGCCTTACACCAGCAACGGCAAGGTGGATCGCCGCGCCTTGCTCGCGATGTCGGTGCAGGTCCAGGTCGGCGGCCAGCGACGACAACCTCAGACCCCGCTGCAAACGCAGTTGCGCCAACTGTGGGCCGAGCTGCTGGAGGTGCCGGCCGAGGACATCGCGACGGATGAGAGTTTCTTCAACCTGGGCGGGCATTCGATCCTGCTGTCGCAACTGTTGCTGAGCATTCGCCAGACGTTCGGGCGCAGCCTGTCGATCAACCGGTTCATCGAGGCACCCACCTTGCTGACCTTGGCAAAATTGCTCGACAGCCCCGAACAACACGAGACGTCGACCCTCAGTCCCCAGGCGTTCATTGACGCCGAAGCCGAGCTCAACCTCGACCCGCTGCCCATCAGCCAGTGCGGTGACGTGCACAAAGTCGTGGTGACCGGCGCCAACAGTTTTCTCGGGGTGCACATCGTCGAAGCCTTGCTGGCCTGGGGCGCCACCGAAGTCGCCTGCCTTGTGCGCGCGTCTGCCGGGCAAAGTGCGGCGCAACGTTTTTCCCAGGCCTTGCAGGACAACCGCCTGACCCACCTGGACCTGAGCCGCGTCAGCGTCTACGCCGCCGACATCACCCAACCGCAACTGGGCCTGGCGGACGACGTCTACGCCCGCATCGACCGCACGTTCGGCGCGCTGGTGCACAACGCCGCCCACGTCAACCACGTGCTCGACTACGAGTCGTTGGCGCGGGACAACGTGGAGCCGATTTTCGAATGCCTGCGCCTGTGCGAGGGGCGCAGTAAGAAAATCTTCAACTTCGTTTCCACGCTGTCGGCGTCCAGCGCCCTGGATGCCAACGGCCAGGTGCTGGAACAACCCGCCGCGCCCACGCCGCCGATCTACATCAAGAACGGCTACAACCTGTCCAAGTGGGTCGGCGAACGGATCCTGCAACGGGCCCGGGATCGTGGGGTGTGGGTCAACCTGTTTCGCCCCGGCAACATCAGCTTCAACAGCCTGACCGGGGTCTGCCAGCCCCACAAAAACCGCCTGATGCTGATGCTCAAGGGTTCGATCCAGCTCGGCCAGGTGCCCGACCTATCGCTCAATTTCGACCTGATGCCGGTGGACTTCCTGGCCCGTTTCATCGCTTTCCACGCCAGCCGCTACCAGCCGGCGCAAGCGGTGTTCAACCTGCACAACCCCGAGCCGTTGAGCTGGGATGCCTACGTGGCGTCGTTCCGCGACAGCGGCCGGGAGTTTTCCCTGGTGAGCGTCACCGACTGGCAACGGCAACTGGGCCGGGTCGATGCCGACAACGCGCTGTTCGGCGTACTGGGGTTCTACCTCAACGGGTTCGAGGAAGACATCGGCGATATCTCGCTGATCCGCCACGACAACGCCCGCACCGGTGTGCGGCAGATGGGCGCGCGCTACCCGGAAAAATCCCCGGCCCTGCTACGGCGCGGCGCCGAGTACCTCAAGGCCATCGATTTCATTTGAACCACCCTCACTCACGCAAGGAGCAAGACCATGACTGCATTACAACCCGACACCCTGATCAAGAACCCCCACGCCTGCCAGGTCGAAACCTCGGTGGACGTAGCGGCCCCTGCCGCTCAAGTGTGGGACGTGGTAGGTGATTTTGGCGGCTTCAACCGTTTCATCCCGGCGCTGGCGCGCATCGAAATGACGGGCGAGGGCGAGAGGTCGCTGCGCAAGAAGTTCTTCGCCGATGGGCAGAACCTGGTGGTGGAGCAGCTCAACAGCCGCGACGACCAGGCCATGCACATGACCTGGACACTGATCTACAACACCCTGGGCATCGACAACCTGTGGGCGGCGATGCGCGTCGACCCCCTGACGGACAACCGCTGCCGCGCCACCTGGACCATCATCGCCGACCACACCGACGCCCACACCCCGTTGGGCTTCAGGGACTTCCTGCAAGGCTTCGCCGATGAAGCGATGGGGAACGTACAGGCGATGTTCAAATAACCCCAGGCCACCATCTCCTGTGGGAGCGAGCTTGCTCGCGATGGCAATGGATCAGTGGTGGTGATGCTGGCTGGACTGACGCTATCGCGAGCAAGCTCGCTCCCACAACTGGTTCCGGGGTAGATCCGAGATCCGGGTCCACCCCCAATCCCCTGCGGGAGCGAGCCAGCTCCGAGCGGCGATCCGACGATGCGGTGGATCAGATCTTGAAGCTGTCTACCAGCTGTTTCAGGCGATTGGCCTGTTGGGACAGGGCGTCGCAGTCCCTCAGGGTTTCATTGAGGTTGGCCACGCTTTGCTGGTTCAGCAGGTTGATGTGGCTGACGTCCATGTTGAGGGTTTCCACCACGGCGGTCTGTTCCTCGGTCGCGGCGGCGACCGATTGATTCATGCCGTCGATCTCGCCGATGCGCTGCGTCACGCTGACCAGCCGCAGGCCGGCCTGGTTGGCAACTTCGACGCTTTCTTCACTGGAGGCCTGGCTGGCGTTCATGGTGGTCACCGCTTCGCGGGAGCCCACTTGCAGCGAGGTGATCATCTTGTGGATCTCTTCCGCCGACTCCTGGGTGCGGTGCGCCAGGTTGCGCACCTCGTCGGCCACCACCGCAAAACCACGCCCGGCTTCACCGGCACGGGCCGCTTCGATGGCCGCGTTCAGGGCCAGCAGGTTGGTTTGCTGGGAAATGCCCTTGATCACGTCCAGGATGTGGCCGATGTTGTCGGTGCTGGCGTTCAGGGTTTCGATCTGGGTGCACGACAGGCTGATCTTCTGCGACAGCTCGGTCATGGCCTGGATGGTTTTTTCCACCACCTGGCGACCATCGTCGGCCTGTTCGCTGGCACCACTGGCCTGCTGCGAGGCATCGGCGGCGTTGCGGGCGATTTCCTGGGTGGCGGCGCCCAACTGGTTGATGGCCGCCGCCACGCTGTTGGTGCGAGCACTCTGCTCATCCGAATCCACGAGTGAAGCGTTGGACGAGCTCATCACTCGCTGCGACAGGTCGTGCACCTGGCGGGTAGCGGAAGACACTTCGCTAATCGAGGCATGGATACGCTCGACGAACTGGTTGAACGAGCCCCCCAGTACCGCGAACTCATCCTTGCCCTGCACGACCAGCCGGCGAGTCAGGTCGCCTTCACCCTGGGCGATGTCCTGCATGGCGCGGCCCATGGTGGTCAATGGACGCATCAGCACCTGGATCAGCAGGCTCAGCAGCAAGGCGATGGCCGCCACCGCGACAAACATCGCGATCAATGCGGAGGTACGGAACTGGCTCAGCGGCGCGTAGGCCTTGGCCTTGTCGATCGACAGGCCAATGTACCACTCGGCGCCCGGCAGGCCGGTGACTGGGGTGAACGAGAGAATCCGGTCCTGCCCGTTCAGCTCGACTTCCTGGATGCCCTTGCCGATGCGCACCGGGGTGCCTGGGTAGATGTCCTTGAGGTTCTTCATCACCTGGTCCTTGTCCGGGCTGACGATCACTTGACCGTCGCCGCTGACCAGGAACGCATGGCCGATACCGCCGAAATCCACCGAATTGATGATCTTCACCAGGGTATCGAGGCTCAGGTCGCCGCCCACCACGCCCAGCAGTTCACCGTTTTTCTTCACCGGCAGGGCAATGGTCACCACCAGGCCACCGACGGCGGCCGAGTACGGCGGGGTCAGCATGGTTTTATCGCTGGTCACCGCCTGCTTGTACCAAGGGCGCTGGCGCGGGTCGTAGCCGTCAGGCATTTTGGCGTCGGGCCGCTGGGTGAAGACCCCGTTGGCCTGGCCCACATAGGTGAACTGGAAATTGGAAGTCAGCGCCGGTTGGTCAACCAGCCCCGCCAGGTCGGCGGCAGCCCCCTGGTGCGCGATGTTCTGCCCCAGGTTCTCCAGCACCAGCACGCGCCCGCTCATCCAGTTCTGGACGCTGCTGGCCGTGAGGTCGCCGGATTGTGCGATGGAGGATTCAAGGCTACGGCCGATGGTGTTGCGCTGCAGATAGTCGTTGTAGAACGTGAACAGGGCAAACGCCAGCACCACCACACCGGAGGCGGCTAGAAGGATTTTGTGGCTGAACTTCAGATTCATCGACGAGGCTTCTTATGCAGGGAGTGGGGGTGCATTCCGGTTGCAACAATCCATGTAACAGCGCGGGCAGGACAGGTGGTCCGCTCCACTTTGGTGCACACATATCAGGCTGTCGGCCAACGCCTGAAAAAAATGAGCGCTTAACAGAAATGGGCGACGGAAGGCCATGGCGGGGCGAACGGTGGTTGCAAATTCATCGGACCATGATGACAATGCGACCTATTATCATTTGTGATACCAGGCCCGTCGCGTTCATGTCGTCTCCCGAGTTTGCAGTTCAGGCGCTCTACAGCAATCATCACGGCTGGCTCAACACCTGGTTGCGCACCCGGTTGGGCAATGCCGCCGATGCGGCGGACCTGGCCCAGGACACGTTCGTGCGCCTACTGCAACGCAGCGAACGCCTGGAGCTCAAGGCCCCGCGGGCGTTCCTGCGCACCATCGCCCATGGCCTGGTAATCGATCATTGGCGCCGGGAAGAAATCGAGCGCGCCTACCTTGAAACCATTGCCCACCTGCCGCCCGCCGAAACCCCGGGGGCCGAAGCCCAGGCCTTGATTCTGGAACTGCTGGAAGCCATCGCACGGATGCTCGAAGGCCTCAAGCCAAAAGTGCGCAAGGCCTTTTTGCTGGCCCAGTGCGAGGGCCTGACCTACAAACAGATCGCCGAACAGATGGGGATCTCGTTGCGATCGGTGGAGCGTTATGTCGCCGATGCGCTGTACCACTGCTATGTGTTGCGCTATGAAAGTTGAACCACTGGACACCCCCCGCCCCAGTGATCCGTCGCAACAGGTCGTCAGGCAAGCGATCAACTGGTTGCTGCGCCTGCGCAACCACGCCCCCGATCCTGTCCTGAGCCGACAATGCGACGCCTGGCGCGCGACCGACCCGGCGCACGAACGGGCCTGGCAACGGGTGCAATCGCTGCACAGCGAACTGACCACGAACCTGCGAGCAGTGCCCGGCGTCCACACGGCCCTCGACACCCTGGAAAACAGCGCCCAGCGCCTCGCTCGCCGCCAGGCCCTGAAGCTGCTGTCGGGCCTCGTGCTGGTGGGTGGTGTCGCCTGGCTGGGCAAAACGTCGCCATGGCAACCCTGGAGCGCCGACTTCGCCACCGTCACGGGCGAACGCCGCGGCTTCCAACTGCCGGACGGCTCCCGCCTCGAACTCAATACCCACAGCGCCGCCAACCTGGATTTCAACGCCGACCATCGCTGGGTGACCCTGGTGCGCGGGGAAATCATGCTCACCTGCAACCGCGACACCGCGCGGCCCTTGCGGGTACAAAGCCGACACGGTCTGTTCGAGACCGTCGAGGGGCGCTTCGTCGTACGCCAGGACAGCGACTGCACGCGCTTGAGCGTCACCCGCGGCACGGTGGCGATCCGTTCCCACTCCAGCGGCAGTGGTGCGCCCCTCCAGGTGACTGCCGGGCAAAGCTATGTGCTCACCCCGTCGACCACGACGCTGGCGGCCTCGCTGGACATGGACACCAGTGCCTGGGCGGACGGCTTGATCGTCACGCGCGACATGCGCCTGGAGGACTTTCTCAGTGAGGTGGGCCGCTACCGCCCGGGCTTGCTGAAGTGCGCGCCGTCCATCGCCGACCTGCGCCTGTCAGGGGTGTTTCGCCTGGAGGACACCGACACATTGCTGGCGGTCCTGCCCCGTACGCTGCCGGTGCAGATACGCTACCGAACCCGGTGGTGGGTCACGGTGGAACGGCTGGCTTGATTTTTTTTGGCGGGTTTCGAGCCGGTGTCCGGCTAGGACAGTAAGCAACGCTTATCTGCCTTCAGCGACTTCAATGGAACCCACAATGACTGAGCGCTTACTTCACCGCAATTCCTTAGGCCTGCGCGCGCAACCGGGCCTGTTGTGCCAGGCGGTCCACGCCGCGCTGTTCTGCACCGTGCTGGGCGTCGGCGCCCTGCCGCTGCTGGCGGTCGCCGCCGACCATGGCGTGACGGCCAGCCATCAGCGCTACAACATCGCGGCTGGCCCGCTGAGCGAGGTCTTGAATCAATTCGCCCGCCAGGCCGGCATCACCCTGGCCAGCACGCCGACCCACACCAGCGGCGTCCAATCGCCCGGACTCAAGGGCGACTATTCGCCCGACCAGGCCCTGAGCCACCTGCTCAGCGGAACGGGCCTGGTTGCGGTCAGCCAGGACGGCAGCAGCTACGTGCTGCAAGCCGCGCCCGCCGACAACGCCCTGGAACTGCCCACCACGGACATCAAGGGTTTCGCGCTGGGCAACGCCTTGGGCAGCATGGAAGGCTACAACGCCACCCACAGCCAGGTTGCCACCAAAACCAGCGCCGCCCTGCGGGAAACCTCGCAAAGCGTGTCCGTGGTTACCCGCGAACAAATGGACGACCAGGGCGCGCAAACCGTGTCCCAGGCCATGCGTTATAGCCCCGGCGTACTGACCAACCCCTACGGTGCGACTCATCGCTACGACTACGTGGCCATGCGCGGTTTCAACGACGGCTCGGTAGACAACATCTACCTCGACGGCCTCAAATCCATGGGCGACAGCGGGACCTACAGTTCCATACAGATCGACCCGTATTTCCTGGAGCGGGTCGATATCCTCAAGGGACCGTCCTCGGTGCTCTATGGCCGCAGCTCCCCCGGTGGCCTGGTGGCCCTCACCAGCAAGAAACCCTTGTACGAAGCCTATCGCCAGGTCCAGGCCACGGTCGGCACCCAGGGCCAGCGCGGCATGGGCTTTGACTTCACCGGCCCGGTGGATGACGACAAACGCATCACTTATCGCCTGGTCGGCCTGGCGGACACCTCCGACACCCAGTTCGACCACAACAAGGAAAAGCGCTTCGCCCTCGCCCCCACGGTGAACATCGACTTCAGCGAAGACACCTCGCTGACACTCCAGGCCTACCTGCAGCATGACCCGGAGGGCGGCTACCACGGCGGCATGCCGGCCGACGGCACATTGCACTCGCGCAACGGCCGGCGGATTTCCGAACACTTTTTCGAGGGCGAGCCGGGCATCGATGGGTATGAACGGGACCAGCAGTCGTTCGGCTACCAGTTCGAACATCGCTTCAACGACGTCTTCACGGCGCGGCAGAACTTCCGATACCTGGATTCGGAGGTCAAGAACGACCAGGTCTACGCCTACGGCTGGACCACCCCCACCAGCAACGAGCTGAACCGCTACTACAGCGGCGCCGAGGAAAAACTCCACGCCTTCATCGTCGATAACATGCTGCAAGCCGAGTTCTTTACCGGCGCGACGAAACACACCGTGCTGATGGGTGCCGACTACCAACGCCGCAAGACCGTGGTCGACTGGACCAGCGGCAGCCTGGCCCCGATCAACGCCTTCGATCCGACCTACGGCAACGCCGCCATTACCTATTTCAGTCCCACCAGCTACCTGCGGCGCCTGGAGCAGACCGGCGTCTACCTGCAAGACCTGATCGAAATGGACCAGTGGCGCTTTTCCCTGGGCCTGCGCCAGGACTGGGTCGAAACCTCCGATGAAAACCGCATCGCCGAATCCGGTCGCCCGCAAGGCACCGAGATCAACGACAAGCGCACCAAGCTCACCGGTCGCGCCGGTGCGCTGTACCTGTTCGACAACGGCCTGGCACCGTACATCAGCTATTCGGAGTCGTTCAACCCCAACTCCTACGCCGACAGCGCCGGCAACCCACTGCCACCCACTGACGGCAAGCAATGGGAGCTGGGCTTGAAATACCAGCCGCCGGGCACCGATGACCTGTACACGGCCTCGCTGTTTCGCATCGACCAGGAGAACCTGGCGACCAAGCTGCCCCAGGAAAACTTCTACCGCGCCGTCGGGGCCGTGCGCTCCCAGGGCCTGGAGCTGGAAGCGCACCTGCAACTGACCGAGCAGCTCAAGGTGCTGGGCAGCTACACCTTTACCGATATCGAATACTCGAAGTCGATGATCAGCACCCTCAGCAGCGCCGCCGACATCATCGAAAACAAAGGCAACTCACCGACCCAGGCGCCGCGGCACATGGCCTCGCTCTGGGCCGACTACCGGTTCGACAGCGGCGCGCTCGACGGCCTGCGCCTGGGCGGTGGCGTGCGCTATGTCGGCTACAGCTGGGCCGACGCGGAGAACACCACGAAGGTGCCGTCCTATACGCTGTTCGATGCCTCGGTGGGGTATGACCTGGGCAAGGTCGGGCTCAAAGGGGTCGATGTGCGCCTGAATGCGAACAACCTGACGAACGAAAACTACGTCGCCTCGTGCGCCAGCCTGAGCTATTGCTACCTGGGTGAGGAGCGCAATGTGGCGGCGACGGTGAGTTATCGGTTCTAACTCATTCTTCAGGCCCTACATGCACCTGTGGCGAGGGGATTTATCCCCTCGCCACAGGTTCTGTGTTTGTCCCTGAAGTGGTGCGTCTCAAACCTGGGCCGCACTCACCTTCTCCCGCGCCACACCCTCTTCCCGCACAAACCGGTTCGCCCGGCCAAAGGTGCCGAAATCATTGAACCGTACGCCCATCTCGCGCATCACCTTGTGGGCCACCGGCACGGTGAGCTGGCGAATGTAGAACGGCTCTTTCACCACGAAATGATGGATCCCGTGGCTGCTGCCGAAATTGAAGCAGAACGCCTGCAACGGCCACAGCCACCAGGGATTGAGCACCTGGGTCTGTTGGATGACGTTGCCTGGCTCGACGTCGCCGTAGTAATGCATGTTCGAACTGATGAAGTGCAGGCAGAAGGTGCGCAGCACATTGGGGCCGATGATCACCACTGCCGCGATGTCGATCACCCGCATCACCGCCAGCGTGTCCGCCGACCAGTCGATCGAGGCGCCGAGCAGGCCCGCAACGGCATTGGCCCCGTGAAAGCCGAGGAACACATACCAGGCGCCCCAATGCAGCAGCGCCAACGGAAAATAGACCTTCAGCGTGCGCTTGAGGATGCCGCGCTTGTGAGCCCAGCTCTTGGCCCGCAACAGCCGGATGAAGGCCGACATCACGTTGTCGCCGACCATCAGCAACCGCGCCAAGCCCCAGGGCTCGCCGTTGGTGATCGCGCGCTCCTCGAGGTCGGCCTCGCTGCCGGACACCTTGTGATGGTTCAGGTGCAGGTGGCGACGGATCCACGGGTTGATGGTGCTCGGACGCGCCAGCCACACCAGGCCCATCATCAGGTTGTGAGGCAGGCGTTGCTTGCGAAAGTACATGCTGTGGATCAGGTCATGCTCCAGCTCGTGGGTCAGCGAAGCGAAGAACGCATTGAGCAGCAGGCACGCCCATCCGGCCAGCGCGCCGTTGAGATAGAGCAGCGCCGAACCGATCATTCCCGCCAGGGCGAACGCCAGGATGCCCGCGCCGATCGCATCCTGGTGCCGCAGGATCGGGTAGCGCTGGCGCAAGTGCTCGCCATGGGCCAACACCACCTGGCGAATATGGGCGGATCGTTCTTGTGCATTCAATCGCTCGGGACTTGCGCAACGGCCGTGCATGGCTTACATCCTCTAGTTATCGATGTGCTCATCCTGCCGGGCGTTGTCCCATGGGGTGGTAGCCGTATACGCCAACCTGTTGACCGCAAGCGCCAATCGTCATGCCTGAACCGACCTCACTCGCCAGCTGGACCCGCGCCCTGCGCAAACAGCTCGATGCGTTGGGCCTGGACAGCCATGCCTTGTGCCTGGAGGCCGGCCTCGACCCGCAATGGATGGACGACCCGAACGCCCGTTACCCGCTCTCGGCGACGACGCGTCTGTGGGCGTTGGCGGTACAGGCCAGTGGCGACCCGGCGATCGGCCTGCGCGTGTCACGCTTCGTCAGCCCCACCACGTTTCACGCCCTGGGTTATGCCCTGGTCGCCAGCGGCAGCCTGCGGGAAGTGTTCGAGCGGATCGTGCGCTATCACCCGGTGGTCAGCGACGCCCTGACCCTGCAATTGAGCCGCGGCGAAGACCGCTACCGCTTCAGCCTCGATGTGCCAGCGTGCAATCCGGCGCCGGCCTACGAAGCCATCGACGCGTTCGTCGCGATCTATGTGCGCACCTGCCGCAACCGACTGGGCCGCGACTACGCACCGCTGGCGGTGTACCTGCGGCGCCCGGAACCGGCAGACCCTGGCCCCTGGCACAAGGTCTTGCGTTGCCCCGTGCACTTCGCCGCCGCCCAGAATTGCCTGGAGTTCGACCTCAATGATTTCGACAGCCACCTGGACGACGCCAATCCGGAGCTGGCCGAACACAACGAAGCGGTGCTGGAACGCACCCTTGCCCAGCTCAAGCCACTGACGTGGGAGCGCAAGGTGCGTGCGGCCATCGAGGCCCAGTTGCCCGAAGGCGAACCCAGCGCCGAACGCATCGCCCAAGCCATGCACCTGAGCCTGCGCAGCCTGCAACGGCACCTGGCCGACGAAGGCTGCCGCTTCGACGCGCTGCTCAACGAATGTCGCGAAAACCTGGCGCTGCTGCACCTGCGCGACCCGCATTGCTCGCTGAGCGAAGTCAGCTACCTGCTCGGCTTTGCCGACACCAGCAGCTTCAGCCGAGCATTCAAACGCTGGACCGGGATGACGCCCGGGCAGTTTCGGGAGGGGTTGCGCTAGCGTTTGCGGCGATTGATCTGGCCCCTTCGCGGGCAAGCCCGCTCCCACATGAGATTTTTGCCAGGCACAGATCCCCCTGTGGAAGCGGGCTTGCTCGCGAAGGGGCCAGGCCCGTCAACAGACAGGGCGGCGTTCAAGGCGCCGTCAGCGCCCGCAACCGTTCGATGTCGAGGATTTCGATCTCGCCATAACCGAGGTGAAGAATGCCCTGGACCTGCAGGTCCTTGAGGATCTGGTTGGTGGTCTGGCGCGACAGCGAGAGCATCAGCGCCAGTTGTTCCTGGGGCAGTTGCAGGACCCGGCGGGCCGGTTCGATTTCGCCGTAGCCTTCGGCGATCAGCAGCAGGCGATGGGCCACGCGGGCCGGGGCGGGCATCAGGCTCAGGTGTTCGAGGTTGATGAAAGTCAGGCGCAACTTGTGGCTCATCAGCAGTGCCAGGTGCCGCCAATACATCGGTTGTGCCTGCAGGAACGCCAGCAATGGTGCCTGAGGCAAATGCAGCAGCGTACAGTGCCCGACACCGACCGCGTCGTGGGTGCGTGGCTGACCGTCGAACAGGCAGATCTCGCCGAACCAGTGGGGCGCCTCTATAACGCTCAGCAGCGCTTCCTTGCCCTGCTCGCTCACCGAGCCGACCCGCACCGCGCCTTCCAGCACGGCGTACAACCCGCAGGGCGGGTCGCCGCGCCGGAACAACGCATGCCCCGCCGGCACGCGGCGCACCCGCGACATGTCCAGCAGGCTATGCTGCAACTCGACGGGCAGATGGCTGTACCAGTGGCCGGCCATCAGGTGCGAGTGCCAGGGATGCGAATTCATGGAGACTCCGGGACAAGTGTCGGCTAGCTGACAGAACACCGCGTCGAACCTGGGCATCATGCAGGCATCACCTCAGGAGGAACAACAATGAAAAGCCTCGTCGATCATCTCAGTCAATACGCCGCCTACCACCGCGACCCGCGCAACATCGCCAGCCATTTCATTGGCATTCCGCTGATCTTCGTCGCCGTGGCCGTACTGCTGTCGCGGCCAGGCTGGCCAGTGGGTGCGGTCCTGGTCTCGCCGGCGCTGCTGGTGGCCATCGCCAGTGCCTGGTTCTACCTGCGCCTGGAACTGCGCCTGGGGGTGCTGATGACCGTGCTGCTGGGCCTGGCGGTATGGTTCGGCCAATTCCTGGCCGCCCAGAGCACCTCGGTGTGGTTGGCCAGTGGCCTGGGAATGTTCGTGGTGGGCTGGGTGATCCAGTTCGTCGGCCATTACTACGAGGGCCGCAAACCGGCGTTCGTCGATGACCTCACCGGGCTGATCGTCGGACCGTTGTTCGTGGTCGCGGAGGCAGGGTTCCTGCTGGGGTTGAGGCATGACCTGAAACACGCCATCGAGAAACGTGCCGGACCGGTGGCCGTGCGTCAGCAACGTTCGGCCGCCTGAGGCCCAACCCCTAGCGCTGGCCGAGGCCAGGCTCGGGGTCGCGAGGTACAAGGCCTGCGCGCGAGGGTCGATGGGCCGACGGCAGGTCCCAGCGGCCGAGCGTTACCTCGCTGTAATCCCTGGGACGGGCCTGGGCAATTTTCCAGGCCCAGCTCTGGATGTACGCCTGGTCGGACACCACCGTCGAATCGGTCGGCTGGTGGAGCCCGGCAGCATAAGGCTGGTACCAGACGCCCAGCAGCCACAACTTCATGATCGAACGCGCGGCCTGTGCGGGCCGGGTGACGGCCGGGCGCGATCCGTTCATCAACACGGCCTGGGCAATCTGACCCGCCGGCCGGCGTTCGGCCGCCATCCGGGCGTACTGCGTCAACAGGGTGTCGAGCACTTCGGGCGTGACGCGTGGGGTGATGAACTCGAGGAAGATACGCGGCAGGCCCATCGGATCGATCGCCGGCGCCAATCGCTCGCAGGGAATACCGGTCAGGGCCGATGACAGGCCGATGAAGTTATCCAGGTCACTGTTCATGCTTTCTCTCCTTGGCATCAAGACACCAGGAGATAACACCGGCCCGTCATTGGACCTTTACAACGCCTCCTGGCCCATCAGAGTCTAGGTAGGGAGACGCTTGGGGGTAGAACCGATCGGCGCAAGACTGCGCGCGGTTATTCAGATTTGAATGGGGTGAAGGTGAAGTCGTCTTCGCGAGCAAGCTCGCGCTCACAGAAGGAACTGTGGTGACGGCGCAATGAGCGGCCACCTCAGGTCCATCGTGGGAGCGAGCTTGCTCGCCAAGCGCTTAAAGGCTGGCGACTTTCTGCCAGACCTTCGGCTTGAAGAACAACGTCTCGCCCTTCGCCAGGCCCACCAGGCTGTCGTGGTCCTTGACCACTTCGGCTTCGATCAGCTCGCTCTGGCCTTCCACCTTCAAGGTCACCCGCGTGGTGGCGCCCAGTGGCCGGATATCGCGCACCTCGGCGGCGTGATGGTCTTCCAGTTCCGAACGCGACAGCGAAACCTCATGGGGGCGGAATAGCACGTGCTGGTCCTCACCCAAGTGCAGGCGATTCGAATCACCGAGGAAGTGATAGACGAAATCGCTGGCCGGGTTCTCGTAGACGTCGCCTGGCGAACCGATCTGCTCGATCACGCCCTTGTTCATCACCACGATCCGATCGGCGACTTCCATGGCTTCTTCCTGGTCGTGGGTCACGAACACCGACGTCAGGTTGATGTCCTCGTGCAGCCGCGCCAGCCAGCGGCGCAGCTCCTTGCGAACCTTGGCGTCGAGCGCGCCGAAGGGCTCGTCGAGCAACAGCACCTTGGGTTCCACGGCCAGGGCGCGGGCCAGGGCGATACGCTGACGCTGGCCGCCCGACAGTTGCTCGGGGTAGCGGTCGGCGAGCCAATCCAGTTGCACCATGTTCAGCAACTCATGGACCTTGGTCGCGATCTGGCTTTCGGTCGGGCGCTGGCCCTTGGCTTTCATGCGCAGGCCGAAGGCGACGTTGTCGAACACCGTCATGTGGCGGAACAAGGCGTAGTGCTGGAACACGAAACCGACATTGCGATCACGCACGTCGTGGCCGGAAACGTCCTCGCCGTGAAACACGATGTTGCCCTGGTCCGGAGTCTCGAGGCCGGCGATGATCCGCAGCAGCGTGGTCTTGCCACAACCCGACGGGCCCAACAGCGCCACCAGCTCACCGCTCTGGATGTCCAGGCTGATGTCATCCAGTGCCCTGAACGCGTTGAAATTCTTGCTGACGTTACGAACTTCGATCGACATGACTTATTCCTCCGCGGCGCTGGCGCGCAGGCGGTTGATTCGGTTTTCGCTCCACTGCTTGAGCAGCAGGATGAAGAGCGCCAGGATCAGCAACAGGCTCGCCACGGCGAACGCGGCCACGTGGTTGTATTCGTTGTAGAGGATCTCGACGTGCAACGGCAGGGTGTTGGTCACCCCGCGAATGTGCCCGGACACCACCGACACCGCGCCGAACTCGCCCATGGCCCGGGCGGTACACAGCACCACGCCATAGATCAGCCCCCACTTGATGTTCGGCACGGTGACATGCCAGAACATCTGCCAGCCATTGGCGCCCAGCAGGCGCGCGGCCTCCTCTTCCTGGGTGCCCTGCTCCTGCATCAGTGGGATCAATTCCCGGGCCACGAACGGCACCGTCACGAAGATGGTCGCCAGGACAATGCCCGGCAGCGCGAACACGATCTGGATGTCGTGATCCGACAGCCACGGTCCGAACAGGCCCTGGGCGCCGAACATCAACACATAGACCAGGCCGGCGATCACCGGCGACACCGAGAACGGCAGGTCGATCAGCGTCACCAGCATGCTTTTGCCACGGAACGAATACTTGCTTACGCACCACGCGGCGCTGACGCCGAACACAAGGTTCAGCGGCACCGAGATCAGCACGGCGATCACCGTGAGCTTGAGCGCCGACAGCGCGTCGGGTTCGAAGATCGCGCTGAAAAAGGCCCCCAGGCCGAGCTTCAGGCCCTGGGACACGACGATGAACAGGGGCAGCAGCAGGAACAGTGCAAAAATCAGCCAGCCAAGGCCAATCAGGATTCGCCGCGAGGTCGCGCTGCCGCGACGGGCCGCATTGGTGGAAGCGGCGGCAATGGACGATTGGGACATGTTCGCGCCTCCTTATGGGGTTTCAATGCGCCGCTGCAGCAAATTGATCAGCAGCAACAGGACGAAGGACACCACCAGCATCAGCACACCGATGGACGTGGCGCCGGTGTAGTCATACTGGTCGAGCTTGACCATGATCAACAGCGGCAGGATCTCGGTTTTCATGGGCATGTTGCCGGCGATGAAAATCACCGAGCCGTACTCGCCGACGCCACGGGCAAACGCCAGCGCGAAGCCGGTCAACCAGGCCGGCAGCAACGCCGGGACGAGGATGTGGCGGAACACCTGCCACGGCTTGGCCCCCAGGCACGCGGCGGCTTCTTCGACTTCACGGGGGATATCAGCGAGCACCGGCTGCACCGTGCGCACCACGAACGGCAACGTCACGAAGGTCAGCGCCAGGGTGATGCCCAAAGGGGTGTAGGCGATCTTGAAACCCAGGTCGGTGGCGAACTGGCCGACCAGGCCGGTCGGCGCGTACAACGCCGTCAAGGCGATACCGGCCACGGCGGTGGGCAGGGCGAAGGGCAGGTCGATCATCGCGTCGATGATCTTGCGACCGGGGAAGGTGTACCGCACCAGCACCCAGGCCAGCAACGTCCCGATCACCCCGTTGATGATCGCGGCGTACAGCGCGGTGCCAAAGCTGAGCTTCAGGGCCGCCAGCACTCGCGGCGCCGAAATGATCGCCCAGAACTGTTCCCAGGTGAGCTGGGCGGCATGCACGAACATGGCCGCCAGGGGTATAAGCACAATCAGACTGAGGTACACCAGGGTGTAGCCCAGCGTCAGCCCGAAGCCGGGTATGACGGGTGAGATGCGACGCGACATAGAAGTCCTTGGCTGATTGTGGCAAGGGAGCAACTGTGGCGAGGGAGCTTGCTCCCGCTGGGCTACGAAGTAGCCCCAGAATCCTGGGAGCGCTTCGCACTGGTGCGCCAGCCCGGTCCAGCGGGAGCAAGCTCCCTCGCCACAGCAAGCACCCTTGCCACGATGAATCAAAATTACGACTTGAATCGGAGCAGCTTACTGCGCCTGATAGATCTGGTCGAACACGCCGCCATCGTTGAAGAATTTCGGCTGGGCGCTTTTCCAGCCGCCGAAGTCCTTGTCGATGGTCACCAGCTCCAGTTTCGGGAACTGCTGGGCGTACTTGGCGGCCACGTCCTTGTCACGCGGACGGTAGAAGTTCTTCGCGGCAATTTCCTGTCCAGCCGGGCTGTACAGGTGCTTGAGGTAGGCTTCGGCGATCTCGGCGTTGCCCTTCTTCTCGGCATTCTTGTCCACCACCGCCACCGGCGGTTCGGCCAGGATCGACAGCGACGGCACGACGATGTCGAACTTGTCGGCGCCACCGTCTTCCTTCAGCGCCAGGAACGCCTCGTTTTCCCAGGCCAGCAACACGTCGCCCTGACCGTTGTTGACGAACGTAATGGTCGAGCCACGGGCACCGGTGTCGAGGATCGGCACGTGCTTGAACAGCGTTTGCACATACGCCTTGGCCTTGGCTTCGTCACCGCCGTTGGCTTTCAGGCCATAGGCCCAGGCGGCCAGGAAGTTCCAGCGAGCACCGCCGGACGTCTTCGGGTTCGGCGTGATGACCGACACGTCGTCCTTGATCAAATCGCCCCAATCCTTGATGCCCTTGGGGTTGCCCTTGCGCACCAGGAACACGATGGTCGAGGTGTAGGGGGTGCTGGCGTCCGGCAGGCGCTTCTGCCAATCCACCGGCAAGGTTTTACCCAATTTGGCGATTTCATCGATGTCACCGGCCAACGCCAGGGTCACCACGTCGGCACGCAGGCCGTCGATCACCGCCCGGCCCTGCTTGCCCGAGCCGCCATGGGACTGCTGGATCTTCACACTGTCGCCTGGGTGCGACTGCTTCCAGAAATTCGTGAATTCGGCGTTGTAGTCCTGATACAGCTCGCGGGTCGGGTCGTAGGACACGTTGAGCAGTTCGTAATCCTTGGCAACCGCGGAACCTGCAAAAACAGCACTGGCCAGGGCGGCCAAGGCATAACGGCGAATCGACGACATGGTGAAAGCTCCTGGAATTCTGGTTTCTTATGGCTTCAAGAATCAAACGGCCCTGAAAAATCCCCGCCCTGTGGGAGCAAGGCTTGCTCCCACAGCCCCAACGGTTCTTCAGCCCGGTTTATGGCTCGGCTGCTGCAAGCGGAATTTTTCCTTTCGCTCGATCTGGACCACCTGGGCGTTGTGCACGGTGATTTCCACCGCGCCGAAACGCAGATCGCGCAAGGCGCTCTGGATTTCACGCAAGATGGTTGCTTCGTCCTGGCCGTCAACGCTACGTAGGGATGCGCTCATGCTGCTGCTCCTTGAATGAATGCCTGGCAGTGGGCGGCACTGCTTGCGGCGTGGGAGCAATACTAGATAAAGCCAGATATTCTTAAAAAGACTATTTAAGAATTTTTATATAACCAAAATAACATTCGACCGGTGCTGGTCTTCGTCGAGGCGAGCCTGCTCGCGAAAACCGCCGCGCAGCCGGCTTTTCATCAGGGTAGCCCCATCGCGAGCAGGCTCATTTCCACGACGGTTTACCATCAGGTGATTGCAGGGGCGTGCGCCCAGTCCAGTTGCGGCGCCGGCACCGGCCGTCCAAACCAGTAGCCCTGCCCCAGCTCGCAGGCCTGTTCGAGCAGGAAAGCCGCCTGCTCGCGCTGCTCGATGCCCTCGGCGTGCACCTGCATGCCCATGCTGCGGGCCAGGGCCACGATGACGCGGACGATCGCCACGTCGTCCTCGTCCCACGGCAGCCCGGCGACAAAACCCTGGTCGATCTTGAGCTTCTGCACCGGCAGGCGCTTGAGGCGCAGCAGCGACGAATAGCCGGTGCCGAAATCATCGATGGCCAGCCGCACACCCAATTCCCGCAGGCGATACATCTGCTCCAGTGCCACCTCCGGGTCTTCCATCACCGCACTTTCGGTCACCTCAAGCTCCAGGCAAGCCGGGTCCAGCCCCGTGTCATGCAACACCCGGGCGACTTCGTCGTACAGCTCGCGATGAGCGAACAGCCGGCTCGAAACGTTGACCGCGACAAACTCCAGCGCCACGCCGGCCTGTTGCCAGCGGCACATCTGCCGACAGGCCTGGTCCATGACCCAGGCATCGATCCGGGCGATCAACCCGGTACGCTCGGCGATGGGAATGAACTCGGCAGGCGAGACCAGCCCACGGGAGGGGTGCTGCCAACGCACCAGTGCCTCGACCCCGACCAGACGGCTGCTCGCCAGGTCGTGTACCGGCTGGTAATAGACGCGCAACTCTTGCTGCTCAAGGGCGCGGCGCAGTTCGAAAGCGATTTCGACCCGCTGCTGGGCGTGGGCCGTGAGCTCTTCGGTGTACAGGGCGTAGCCATCACGCCCGGCGCTCTTGGCCTTGAACAGCGCCGAATCAGCGTTGCGCAGCAATTGCCCGGCGCTGCGGGCGTCGCCGGGAAACAGGCTGATGCCCACGCTCGCATTGATGAACAAGGCGTGGTCGTCGAACCGCAGCGGCTCTTTCAAGGCGTCGAGGATCCGGCGCGCCAATACCGCCGCCTGGCCGGGTTGCGAGCAGTTTTCCACCAGGACCGCGAACTCGTCACCGCCCAACCGAGCCAGGGTCACGCCCGGCGCGAACAGCCCGCGAAACCGTTCGGCCACGCGCTTGAGCAACTCATCGCCGACGTTGTGGCCCAGGCTGTCGTTGATGTTCTTGAAATGATCCAGGTCCACCAGCAACAGGGCGCAGCCGCGCTTGTGAAGTTGCGCCGAGGCCAGGGCCTGTTCCGTGCGATCGGAAAACAGCAGGCGGTTGGGCAAGCCGGTCAGCGGGTCGTGATGGGCCAGGTGCGCCAGTTCGTGTTCGGAATCCTTGATCGCACTGATGTCCGAAAACACCGCGACGTAATGGCTGACCTTGGCGTCATCGTCGCGAATCACGCGGATCGTCTGCCATTGCGGGTAGATCTCGCCGCTTTTGCGCCGATTCCAGATCTCGCCACTCCATTCGCCCACCTCTGCCAGGGCGGTGAACATGGCGCGGTAGAAATCCGCACCATGGCGGCCGGACTTGAACAGATTGGGACGCTGGCCCAGGACCTCGTCCTCCTCGTAACCGGTGATCGCCATGAAGGCGCGGTTCACGTGCACGATCAGGCCGTTACGGTCCGTCACCAGCACCCCTTCGCGAGTGCAGTCGAAGACCGCCGCGGCCTGGCGCAGGCGCTCGCGGTCGGCGCTTTGCCCGGTCTTTGCAAAACAGCGCGCAATGCGCACCCGCGCCAGGAAGATCAGCCCGGCGCTGACCAGTACCCAGGCGTAACCGTTGATCAGGAGCCAGTGCTGCTTGTCGACGAATTTATCGAAGAAACTGCTCAATAAATAACCAACGAGCTGCAACCAGATGACTGAAAACAGGAGATAAAGCAGCGCCGTACGCAAGGCACCGCGTTGATGGGCAGTCATTCGGTCGTCCATGTCCCTACAGAGAGGCGGGAATTATAGAGGAAGAAACATCCTGCCACTCTTATCTGAAAGGCCGACTGGTTTTATCCGTGGGGCCGGTGATAATGCAACGGCTGCTTCTATCTTTATCGAGGGCCCTACAGCCTATGTGGTACGAAGGTTTTCTTGGCTTGTCAGCCTGGTCGCTGGTGGCAGTCACCCTGCTGATGACCCATGTCACGATCATTGCCGTCACGGTCTACCTGCACCGTTATTCGGCGCATCGCTCCCTGGAGCTGAACGCCGGCCTCAAGCATTTCTTCCGTTTCTGGCTGTGGCTGACCACGGCCCAGAACACCCGCGAGTGGACCGCCATCCACCGCAAGCACCACGCCAAGTGCGAAACCGTCGATGACCCCCACAGTCCGGTCATCAAGGGCTTGTCCACCGTGCTGCGCAAGGGCGCCGAGCTGTACCGCGCCGAAGCCGAGAACCCGGAAACCCTGCGCATCTACGGCAAGAACTGCCCGGACGACTGGATCGAGCGCAATCTCTACAGCCGCTTCCCGCTGCTGGGTGTGGCGATCATGGGCGTCATCGACCTGCTGCTGTTCGGCACTATCGGCATCACCATCTGGGCCATCCAGATGATGTGGATTCCGGTCTGGGCCGCCGGCGTGGTCAATGGCCTGGGCCACGCCGTGGGCTACCGCAACTTCGAATGCCGCGACGCGGCGACCAACCTGGTGCCCTGGGGCATCCTGATCGGCGGCGAAGAGCTGCACAACAACCACCACACCTACCCCAACTCGGCCAAGCTGTCGGTTCGCAAATGGGAGTTCGACCTGGGCTGGGCCTGGATCCAGGTCTTCAGTTTCCTGCGCCTGGCCAAGGTCCAGCGTGTCGCGCCGATCGCCCACCGGGTCGAGGGCAAGGGCCACCTGGACATGGACACGGCCATGGCGATCCTCAATAACCGCTTCCAGATCATGGCGCAGTACCGTCGCCTGGTCATCGCGCCGCTGGTCAAGCAGGAGCTGGAAAAGGTCGATTATTCCGTGCGCCACCAGTTCCACCGGGCCAAGCGCCTGCTGTCGCGGGAAACCAGCCTGCTGGACGACCGCCATCACCTGCGCATCCAGAACATGCTCGAACACAGCCAGGCGTTGAAGGTGATCTACGAGAAACGCTTGGCCCTGCAACAGATCTGGATCAAGACCAGCAGCAACGGGCACGACATGCTCGCCGCCATCAAGGATTGGGTCCACGAAGCCGAGGCCAGCGGCATCCAGTCCCTGCGCGACTTTGCCGACCAGCTCAAGACCTATTCGCTGCGGCCTGCCACGGCCTGACATTCAAACCGCAAGCGCTTGCTGAAGTAGCAAGGAGCTTGTTGTGGCGAGGGGATTTATCCCCGCTGGGTTGCGAAGCGACCCCACGAAATCAACTCGGTGAGCCAGATGCACCGCAGTCGAGATTCGGGGCTGCTCCGCAGCCCAGCGGGGATAAATCCCCTCGCCACAGATTTGGCCCCGACACCCCGCCCTTCGTCGCCTGAAAAGGAACTTCGACCACAATCCCCTATCTCAAAGAGCACTTCGCCATCCAGGCGGGCTTTGGAGAAAGCGCGTGCGAACCTTCAGCAGTGCACGCTCTTTGAGATTTGTGCCGATGGTCGACAAGAACCTACAGGATTCATCCCTACCTCACTGGCCCGAGGCGGCCCAGACGCTCATGGCGCTGATGCACGCCCAGGGTGAAGTGGCGCGCTTGAGCGAACGTGAGCAGTTGTTCAGTTCGCTGTTGGTCAGCGTCAATGCCGTGCTTTGGGCGTTCAATTGGGAAACCCGGCAAGTGCTGTACGTCAGCCCCGCCTACGAACGGATCTTCGGCCGCCCAGCCGGCCTGGTCCTGGCCGATTTCAACGAATGGCGCGACGCGATCTATCCCGACGACCTGGAATACGCCGAGCGAAGCCTGGCCGAAGTGCTGGTCAAGGGCGCCGTCGAGGACCGCGAATACCGGATCATCGCCGGCGATGGCCAAATTCGCTGGTTGAGCGACAAATGCTTCATCAGTCGCCAGGCCGAACCGGGGCAACCGGTGATCGTGGTCGGCATCGCCGAAGACATCACTGAAAAGAAGTTGCTGGAAAGTGAGCTGCAGCGCCTGGCGACCACCGATGTGCTGACCCAGAGCAGCAATCGCCGGCACTTCTTCGAATGTGCCCACCGCGAGTTCGAGCAGGCCCGGCTCCAGGGAATCCCCATGGCGTTCCTGCTACTGGATATCGATGACTTCAAGGTGATCAACGATACCTACGGCCACCAGGAAGGCGACACGGTGCTGCAGCGAATCGCCGAGAGCGGTCGTTCCGTGCTGCGCCGTGGCGATCTGTTCGGCCGGATCGGCGGAGAAGAGTTCGCCGCTGTGTTTCCCGGCTGCGCCCCGGACATGGCGTTGCAGGTGGCCGAGCGGTTGCAACGGGAAATCCAGCGCCTGACGTTCCGCAGCGGCGAGCAGAGCTTCGGCATCACCGTCAGCCAGGGCCTGACCAGCATCACGGCCGAAGACCAGAGCCTCGACAGCCTGTTCGCCCGCGCCGACGCCGCCATGTACGAAGCCAAGCACCAGGGCAAGAACCGCATCATCGCCGCCTGACCCTGTGGGAGCGAGCCGGCGGGCTACTTTTTGCGCAAGCACGTCAGCTCCGGCAAACCGACCTTCAGCAAACGCGCCGTGCGCCCCCGTGCCAGTTCCTCAAGCCCTTCGTGCGCGGGCAGGCGGGCCATTTGCGCGGCCATGTTCATCACCAGCGCCTCGCGCGAATACACCCCGCCTCCCAATCCGTAGACCGCTGCGATCAACTCGCGCAATTCCAGCGGCAGGCGCCAACGGGTCCGCAGCGCCGAGCCAAAGCCGGCACCGAACCGTTCCAGGCAATCCCCCACTTCCTCCGGCTCGTCCAACTCGCCGCCAGCCTGCTTCCATTCCTCCAGGCAACGCAGCACCGCCAGGTCACCCAAGCGATGCAAGAGCCCGGCGCAATAGCAGCGCTCCTGCTCCAAATCCAGCAATCGCGCGATCGTCCGGGCGTATTCGGCCGTGTACAGCGACAATTGCCAGTAGCGCTCGGCGTAATGCGCCAGGCCGGGAACGCTAAGCCGGGCGCAACGCTTGAGGGTCAAGCCGAGGATCAGGTTCATGCTCGGGCCGCTGCCCAGCTGGTGCAGCGCCTGGGCCACGGTCTGCACCGGGCCGCCACTCTGATGCTGGGCCGCGCTGTTGGCCGCCGCGATCAGCGCGGCGGTGATCTGCGGATCCGTGCGGATCTCTTCTTCCAGCAGTTTCAGGTCCAACCCCTTGGGGTTGAGGCTGCGCTTGACCGCCACTTGCACGTCGGTCATCAATGGCGCGCCTTGGGACTGGTCCCGGCGACGCTCGAGAAAGGCAGCCAGGGTCAGGCCCGGTTCCAGGGTGGGCGCGGCGTCCGCCGCTTCAGGGCCGCCCAGCAGCAATCCCTGCAAACGCTGGATCAGGTTTTCCCGGTTCAGGGGTTTGCTCAGGTAGGCCGTCGGTGCCAGCGGCAAGACCTCACGCACACTGGCGCTGTCATTGCGCCGACTCATCAGGATGAACGGCAGCACGGGCGTACGGGGTTGCTGACGAAGGCCGCGCAAGAGGCTCAGGCCATCGACGCCCGGCAACTCCCAGTCGGCTACCACCAAGTCGTAAGGATTGCGCCCCAGCAGCTCCAACGCCTCACGGCCATCGCTACAGCTGTCCACCTGGGCGTCACAGCGCACGTGTGACAACACCTCCTCCAACAACTCCCGGGAGGCTGGATCAGCCTCGGCAATCAACACTCGCGGTACAGCGGGTAACACCACAGCAGTCATTGCGCATCTCCCTTGCCATACTTTCACCTTAGCCAATGACGGCCGTTCCAGACAGCTCAAAAGCGGCCACACCGTTTAGCGGGCATGAAAAAACCCGCCGAAGCGGGTTTTTTGTGAATCAAGCCACAATCAGAGTTCGCGCAAGCACTCTTCGATGATTGCCAGGCCTTTGTCCAGTTGCTCATCCGGCGAGGTCAGCGGCACCAGCACCCGCAGGACGTTGCCGTAGGTGCCGCAGGACAACAGGATCAAGCCCTTGTCCCGGGCCTTGGCCACGACCTGGGCCACAGCGGCGGCGTTCGGCTTGTGGGAATCGCCGTCCTCGAACAGCTCCACAGCGATCATGGCCCCCAGTGCACGCACTTCACCGATGACCGGGTATTTCTTCTGCATTGCCTTGAGGCTAGTCACCAGGCGCTCGCCCACGGCCTTGCAGCGGTCCAGCAGGTGTTCTTCTTCGAACACTTGCATCACCGCCAGCGCCGCCGCACAGGCGATCGGGCTACCGGCATAGGTACCGCCCAGGCCGCCCGGGGCGATGGCGTCCATGTACTCGGCCTTGCCGCAAACGCCGGCCAGTGGGAAGCCGCCGGCAATGGACTTGGCGAACGTGGTCAGGTCAGCCGCAACGCCCATCTGCTCCATGGCGAAGAAGGTGCCGGTACGGCCGGCGCCGGTCTGCACTTCGTCAGCGATCAGCAGGATGCCGTGCTGGTCGCACAGGGCGCGCAGGCGCTTCATGAATTCCTTCGGCGCGACATAGAAACCACCCTCGCCCTGCACCGGCTCGATGATGATCGCAGCGATGTCACGCGGCTCGGCGTCGTTCTTGAAGATGCGCTCGATGCTGGCGATGGAGTCGTCGATGCTCACGCCGTGCAGTTCGTTCGGGTACAACGCGCGGAAAATGCCGCCAGGCATCAGGCCCATGCCGGCCGAATACGGTACAACCTTGCCGGTCAGGCCCAGGGTCATCATGGTGCGGCCGTGGTAAGCGCCGGTGAAGGCGATCACGCCGGCACGGCCGGTGGCGGCGCGGGCGATCTTCACGGCGTTCTCCACCGCTTCGGAACCGGTGGTCACCAACAGGGTTTTCTTGGCGAAATCGCCGGGCACCTTGGCGTTGATTTTTTCGCACAGTTCCACGTACGGCTCGTAGGCCAGGACCTGGAAGCAAGTGTGGGTCAGCTTGTTCAGCTGGTCGGTCACGGCGGCGATGATTTTCGGGTGCACGTGGCCGGTGTTGAGCACGGCGATACCGCCGGCGAAGTCGATGAATTCACGGCCTTCAACGTCGGTTACCGTGGCGTTCTTCGCCGATTCAGCGAAGATCGGGTGGATCTGGCCGACGCCACGTGGAACGGCAGCGGTACGACGGGCCATCAGGTCAGCGTTAGTCTTGCTCATTACAGTCCTCATTCGCCGCTCATCGGTCGGCGTAGTCCAAGGAATACATGGCGGGGAGGCAACTGCGACAGCATGCGATGATCGACTGCCGCAGCGTTCCGGCCACAAGAAACAGAACAGGTGGAGCACGCAAAGGACAGCGCTCTCGTGCCCTTTGCGCTTGCAGCAGGATCAGATACCCAGGCAGAGGTATTTGATTTCCAGGTAATCCTCGATGCCGTACTTGGAGCCTTCACGGCCCAGGCCCGAAGCCTTGATGCCGCCGAACGGCGCGACTTCGTTGGAAATCAACCCGGTGTTGACGCCGACCATGCCGTATTCCAGGGCCTCGGCCACGCGGAACACACGGCCCAGGTCACGGGCATAGAAGTACGAGGCCAGGCCGAACTCGGTGTCGTTGGACATCGCGATCACTTCGGCTTCGTCTTTGAAGCGGAACAGCGGCGCCAGCGGGCCGAAGGTCTCTTCCTTGGCCACGGCAGCGGTTTTCGGGACGTTGGTCAGGATGGTCGGCTCGAAGAAGTTGCCTTCCATCGCCTTGCCACCGGCCAGTACGGTCGCGCCTTTGCCGACAGCATCGGCGATGTGCTCCTGGACCTTGGCGACGGCTTTCTCGTCGATCAACGGACCGGTGGTGGTGCCGTCTTCCAGACCGTTGCCGATCTTGAGCTTGGCCACCGCGGCCTTGAGTTTCTCGGCGAACGCGTCGTACACCGAATCCTGGATGTACAGGCGGTTGGCGCAGACGCAGGTCTGGCCGTTGTTGCGGTACTTGGAAATGATCGCGCCCTCGACGGCCTTATCCAGGTCCGCGTCGTCGAACACGATGAACGGTGCGTTGCCGCCCAGCTCCAGGGACACTTTCTTGATGTCCTGGGCGCATTCGGCCATCAGCTGGCGACCGATCTCGGTCGAACCGGTAAAGGACAGTTTGCGCACGATCGGGTTGCTGGTCAGCTCGCCGCCGATGTCGCCGGCACTGCCGGTGACCACGCTCAGCACGCCTTGCGGAATGCCGGCACGGTGCGCCAGCTCCACCAGGGCCAGGGCCGAGAACGGGGTTTGCGAAGCCGGTTTGATGACCATGGTGCAGCCGGCGGCCAGGGCTGGGCCGGCCTTGCGGGTGATCATCGCCGCCGGGAAGTTCCACGGGGTAATGGCCGCGGTCACGCCGATCGGCTGCTTGATCACGATCAGGCGCTTGTCGGGCTGGTGGCCAGGAATCACGTCACCGTAGATGCGCTTGGCCTCTTCGGCGAACCACTCGATGAAGGACGCGGCATAGACGATCTCACCCTTGGCTTCGGCCAGGGGCTTGCCCTGCTCCAGGGTCATCAGGCGACCCAGGTCGTCCTGGTTTTCGATCAGCAATTCGTACCAGCGGCGCAGCTTGTTGGCGCGCTCCTTGGCGGTCAGCGCACGCCAGGCCGGCAGCGCCTTGTCGGCGGCTTCAATCGCGCGGCGGGTTTCGGCAGCGCCCATTTTCGGCACCGTGCCCAGCACTTCGCCCGTTGCCGGGTTGGTGACCTTGATCGTCTGACCATTGTCCGCATCGACCCAAGCGCCATCGATAAAGGCTTGCTGGCGGAACAACTGGGTGTCTTTAAGCTGCATGTCGGCTTTCCTTAACAGCACCGCGCGCACGCGGAGCGAATTAGAGTTGTAGAAAGGCGCCTTATGGGCTGCCGTCAGGGAAATCATCCACCGGGCTGAAGCACAGAAATAACGCACATAAGCATAGACGTGCGGTTCAGCACCCAGACAAGAGCGTTTGAAATCTCAAACGAATCCTAGGGCCGATAGGGGGAGAGGACAATAGGCTGTTCGAAAAAAAGAACGAAAAACCCCCATTTGCCCGTTTTTTCTGATCAGCGTAGCCGACGCCCGAACAGCCTTGGGAAAACAACGGCAAATCAGCAGCATGGACGCCCGCCCAGCATATGAGTATCATGGCGCCCGCGCTGCACCAGTAGCTCAGCTGGATAGAGTACTGCCCTCCGAAGGCAGGGGTCGTGGGTTCGAATCCCGCCTGGTGCACCATACAGATGATCAAAAGCCCCACGTCGCAAGACGTGGGGCTTTTTTGTGGGCATAACAATTCAAAGGAGCGCAGTGGTGCATGCTTATCCGATGGGTTCAGTGGTCGAGATCAACCTCAAGCTGTTCAGGGGAAGGGTCAATATCCCCTAAGGACTTCGCAAGAAGACCGCACTGTCGAGCCTTGGAATAAAGACCTGCATCGTGGGTCCAGATTTCATCAGCGTTGGTTGCCAGAGCAATGGCAATGATTTGACGGTCAAACCGTAGCTTGGCTTTTGTCGCTGCGGGATCAAGCACTTTCAGCTCGTTGTCATCAACCATACGGGCACATTCAACCGCAGCAATCTGATCGAATGACACGATCTCAAAACATGAGAAACCGTTGATGACATCAAGATGACTCTGATGGAAGAGCCTATCAATACCGACCAAATACTCGGCCAAAGCAGGTGTTGGTATCAGTACCGTCCCGCCCTCGGCATCAACTTGTTCGATCAATGCATCAGCTCTCGCCTCCGCCCTTTCAACAGGGTGACGGGTGAGAGGGTCAACCAAGACGATACCATCCTTGGCATTCCCCAGGACCTGGACGAGAACGTTGGTGTCGAGAACTATGCGCACCTCATCCCCTTAAGTTCTGGATCGTCCCATGAGGGTCGTCCATCTCACTCCAAGTGATGCCACCAAGATCCTTGAGCTGAGTAACCGCGCTACGCAAAGAGCTTTTTTCAAGCTTTTCGTAAGATTGAATAAACATTTTCCGCAGTCGCCAACCACCATGGGGTCGACTTTCCCACTCGCCCTTTCCATGAACTCGGACTTGCTTGAACAACAACTTGCCCAATTGTTCAGCCAACGCCGTGTCGGCTTCACAAAGAAGAGTTTCACCACCAGCGCCCTCAAGCCGGACAGGAATCGTCTCGTCTTTCCCGCCTACGATATACAGACGTCCCTGAACGCTACCCTGCTTGATGACGACCATGGGAGGAGGGGATGTCTTGGCTTTCGGGAACTGGAGAATACTCACATCCGCTGCTTGCAAGACCCCGTCGACTCGGTCCTGCTCCATCAATGCGGAGAGCTGCGCGTATGCCTTCCTTGCACGCTTAGGCCCAATTCCCTGAGCAGCTTCACGTACTCTGTTCAAAACGTGAGGGTATTTCTCATCCTTTACCCACGTGTTCAGACAGACACAGCCTTCAGTTATAGAGTCAAAATGAACATCATCTTGAGAGCCGAAGAGCTCAACGAGCTCACGCAGATAATCCGTCAAGCGAGCCATCGAGAGCTTGCTTGGGTCGGTTCCGTCGAGTTCGAGCATCAGCTTTTTCATGATCGTGAGTATAGTTCCGCTCATTTGATCCTGCTATGTCTGCATTTGTAACCCCATGCCCGGCAACCAGGCGATAATGGCCGGTGCACATTTTCTGCCGACTGTGAAGCGATCCCGTTCTCGGGAGACCTGTCCCTCAACGCTTTTGCAACGCCTCCAGCCGGGCCGGCAAGTCTTCCTTGGGGAAGCGCTTGTGCAGTGCCAGCAGCTTCTCATCCGCCGCCTTGGTGTCCCCTGCCTGACGCAGGCGCAGTATTTCCTGCAAGCCTTGCTCCAGGGACGGTAGGGCAACGGCCGCGGACTTGCTCATCCGAGCCTTGGGCTCGTCCGCCAGCGATTGCACAGGGCTCGCCGGCGCTGGTGCCAGGGCCATTTCGGCCTGGGGGGCGATGCGGGCCATCGGCGCGGGGGCCGGCTTCGCGGGCGCTGCGGCCACGACGGGTGCCTGGCTTGCGGACTCATCCAGCGAGGCCGGCGCGGCCAGTTCTTGCTGGGGTACCGGCGAGCGCAGCACCAGGCCGATCATCAGCGCGACACCTGCCACCGTGGCGAACGCCATCTGCCAGCGCGGTCGTTGGCAGGCCAGCCACCAGCGCTTCCACAAACCAGGCCGGGGCGCGGGGGCTTCGCGCTGGGCGGTGGCCAGGATGAAGGCGTCCAGGGACGCGGGCGGCTCGCCGCGGGTGTGTTGGCGGAAATGCTCGATCAGCGCTTCGTCGGCGGGATCCGGGGTCTGTCGGGAATCGATCATGCGGGTACCTCCTCGGCCAGCAGGCGCTGCAACTTCTGCTGGGCGTAACGCAAACGGCTCTTTACCGTTTCCAACGGGACGCCGGTCAGAACGGCGATCTGCGGCAACTCAAGGTCGCCATGCAGGCGCAGCAGGAAGACCTCGCGCTGGTCCTCGGGCAAGGCTTGCAAAGCGGCCTCCAGGCGCGCCTGGTCGCGACTCAGGCTCAACTGTCGCTCGGGGCTGGCGGTGTCGTCGGGTTGGACGTGAAGCTGTTCGTCGTAGCTGTCATGCAGTGGATTATGAACGCCATGCTTGCGCCAGTGGTCGATCAGCCGATTACGGGCAATCTGGAACAACCAGGTACGAAAACTCGCCCGGCCCTGTGGCTGGGTCGCGCTGCGAATCAGGCTGAGCCAGGTGTCCTGGAACACTTCCTCGGCCAGTTCGGCCTTGTTGCTCAAGGATACGAGGAAACGGTACAGCCCCTGCCGATGCCGCGCATACAGGATCTCAAAACTGGCGCCATCACCGTTGCGGTAGCGGGTCAGCAACGATTCGTCGCTGACTGAGTCGATCGGGGTGGGCATTTGGGCGGCGGACTCCTTCCAATTGAAATGCGATCCTGCAAACAACACCGATCCTTTGTAGAAGCCGGACAAGCCCGGCTTCTACAGGTTGATACCATGACTCTTCAGGAGCCGCGCTTGACCTCGGGCTTGAGGCTCTGGGCGAGCTCGACCAGTTGCACGAACTCGGCGCGCAACCCGAACGGGTCGTCACCGCGGGCAGCACGGGCCAGTTGCGCGGTGTCCTTCAAACTCATCGACCCAGTGTAGCGCCCATCTCCCTTGAGCTGCTGCGCAAACGCCGCCACGGCCGCCGCGAACCGCAGGTCATCGCTGGCCTTGTCTTCGGCCTGCGCGCTGGCGATCGGGTGCTCGATCAGCCGGCTGCTGCCGCCTTCAGCGGGCTTGTAGCGCACACGCAGCATCGCCATTTCCCCGGACGTGCCTTCCTTCTTTGCCTGCGGGTTGGCATAGCGCAGCGGTTCCAACCAGCCCTTCTCGCCCTTGGGCACGATTTCGTAGAGCGCCGTGACCGTATGCCCGGCACCGATCTCGCCGGCATCGACCTTGTCGTTGTTGAAATCCTCACGCTTGAGCGCCCGGTTCTCATAGCCCAGCAAGCGGTACTCGCTGACTTGGGCGGGGTTGAACTCCACCTGCAACTTCACGTCCCGGGCCACCACGGTCAGGGTCGAGCTGAGCTGGTCCACCAACACTTTGCGCGCTTCGAGCAGGTTATCGATGTAGGCGTAGTTACCATCCCCCGCATCCGCCAGTTGCTCCATCAGGTGCTCGTTGTAGTTGTCCACGCCGAAACCCAGCGTGGTGAGGGAAATACCGCTCTTGCGCTGGTCCACGGCCATTTGCTTGAGGCTGTCGAAGTCGCTGATGCCAACGTTGAAGTCACCGTCAGTGGCCAGCAGGATGCGATTGATGCCGTTGTCGATGAAGCTCTCCCGCGCCATCTGGTAGGCCAGCTCGATGCCCGACGCCCCGGCGGTCGAACCACCGGCGTTCAATTGGTCGATGGCGTTGCGGAGGGTGGCCTTTTCACGACCCGACGTGGGCTTGAGCACCACTCGGGATTCGCCGGCATACACCACCAGGGACACCCGGTCCTGGTCGCGCAGTTGATCCACCAGCAGCTTCAGCGTGCTCTTGACCAGCGGCAAGCCTTCGCGGCGGTCCATGGAGCCGGAAACGTCCACCAGGAACACCAGGTTGGCCGGCGCCAGGTCAGCCACGGCGCGGTCGGATGCCTTGATGCCAATGCGCAGCAGCCGGGTGTGCGGGTTCCACGGCGACGGAGCCACTTCGGTGGTCACGCCAAAAGGCGAACCATCGGTGGGCAGCGCGTAGGTGTAGGGAAAGTAGTTGACCATTTCCTCCAGCCGCACCGCCCCTTCCGGCGGCAGGCTGCCCTGGTTGAGGAAACGGCGCACATTGGCGTAGCTGCCGGTGTCGACATCCACGCTGAAGGTCGAGACCGGCGTTTCGGCGACGCTGTGGACCGGGTTGTCCGGCAGTTTTTCATACTGTTCGCGCGGCTCGCTGCGGTAGTCCGGGGACATGGCATCACTCGCCACCATCGGCGAAGGCATCGGGGCTGGCGCGATCCTGTACTTGGCCACGGAGGGCTGCACGGCGGCGGCCTCGCGTTGCAGCTCGGGCTTGTCGGCCGCCGAGATGGGGCCGGCGCTCTCCCGTGACGACAACCCACAACCGGCCAGCGAAACCAATAAGGTCACGGCGAAGCCCTGGGCAGCAGGACGCAGGAAGGGGAATGGACGGGACATGGGCAGAACCTCGTGAGTGGATAATCCGTTCACAAGCTCAGACGAGGAGGATTTTCGGTTCGGGTTAAGGACGGCAAAATTTTTTGTGGGGTGAAACAGCAGCGCCTGGTCACCCAGGATGTCCAGGCGCAAGACGCGGCTAGCGAGACGGAATGGCTTGCAGATCATCGACGATAAAGCGGCTCAACACGCCGGTATAGTACCCCTCTACATCGGAGTTCCCCTTGTTGGTCAGCGCGCCCAGCATGCTCTTCATGTTTTGCATTTGCCCCATCGCCCCGGCCGGCATCAGTCCTTCACGAGCCTGGGCAAAGTGCAACACCTCGGCGCCGTCCTTCTTCACCTTGACCTGATAGCTGAAATCAACGCTGGCAAGGTACGTACCGTCGGCAACGATCTTGTTCATGAAGCCGCCCTGGGTGTCCTGGATGCGGCGCGCGTAAACGGTGTTCACGTCCAGCAGATAGTCCGCTGTTTCCCGGCTGGAGGCATAGCGATTGGCATCGAGCAGGCGCAGGACCAGATCGCTGTTCAATTGCTCGCGAACGGTTTCGTCAGGCAGGAAGCGTTCATTCTTGCCGACGACTTCAACGTTGAAGGTGTCGATCCAGTAGGTGGCTGTCTTGGGGATCGCGACCGGCGCGGGAGAAATGTAGTAATCAGGCGTGGAGGCACAGCCCGCCAGGAAGCAGAGGGCCAGGAATGTGGCGAGAAAACGCATATCAGGACTCGTCCTTGAAGAGTGGATTGTAAACGCGGCGGATTCTACGGAGTCTGGAGGGCTTCTCAAGCTGTTTACCGGACTGTGTTGCCAAGACGCTCCTCCCCAGAGGCCAGGGCCCCGGTCGTCAGGGATCGAGCTTTTCCTGGCACATGACCCGTAACGGGAGAGCCAATCATTCGGCGTCGATTTCCACCACCGTTTTCCCTTGCCCGCGCCCTTCGGCCACTTGCGCAAACGCGTCATTGACTTGGCCCAGGCCAAACCGCCGTGGATCGACCTTGATCCGCAGCTTCCCGGCCTCAACCAGCTTTGCCGCCTCCCGCAAAATCTGGCCATGGTGCTCGCGGCCTTTGCCGGCCAGCAAGGGCATCAAGGTGAAGACGCCGGAATAGCTCGCGCCACGAAACGACAATGGCGCCAGGCTATGTTGTCCCCAGCCCAGGCAACTGAGGACATGGCCGGTGTAGGTCTTCACCGCGTTGAACGACGCGTCCAGGGTCGAGCCGCCGACCGTGTCATACACGATGTCGAAGCCTTCGCCATTGGTGTGCAGGCGTACGTAGCTGTCGGTGTTCTCGGATCGGTAGTCAATGGCCGTCGCACCCAGCTCGCGAATGAAATCCAGGCTGCCGATCGAACCGGTGGCATACACCTGCGCACCTCGCGCCCTGGCAATCTGCACAGCCATTTGACCGACACCTCCCGCGCCACCATGAATCAGTACTTGCTGGCCGGCCCGGACGTTGGCCCGATCCACCAGCCCTTCCCAAGCCGTGATGAAGACCAGCGGCAGTGCCGCTGCTTCCCGCATGCTCAGTGAAGCGGGTTTGGGGGCGATCAGGCGAGCATCGACGACAATGTATTCGGCCAGGGCACCCTGGGCACCCCCGATACCGCCCGCCATGCCGAAGACCTCCTGGCCGGGAACAAAGTCATCCACGCCCTCGCCCAGCTCCAGCACCGTCCCGGCCAGGTCAATTCCCAATACAGCCGGCAGCGGCTGACGAGCATGGGCACCACCGCCTGTCGCGATCTTGGTGTCCAACGGATTTATCCCTACAGCTTGAACCTTGATCAGGACCTGTCCATTACCTGGAGCAGGCCGGGGAATGGAGCGCACGACCAGCGGCGCCTGGGCAACTTCGGCAATGGCAGCAGACATGGTGTTGTTCATGACGGGTAAACCTCCAATGAGTGGGTAGGTTTATAGTGCGAGCGCCGAAACATTCCGATAAGTAAGCAATAATGGATAGGATTTATTCCTCATAAAGGCCAAATCCCATGGATCTGTTCGAGGCAATGCGGGTGTTTGTACGGGTGGTGGAACGCGGCTCGTTCTCGGCCGTCGCCAGAGAACTGAACCTGGGTCAACCGGCGGTGAGCAAGCAGATCCGCGGATTGGAGAAACACCTGGGTGGGGCGCTGTTTGCTCGCAGCACCCGCCATCTGGCGCTGACCGACCAAGGCCAGCGCTTCTATGCCCAAAGCAAGGAAATCCTCGCCAGCCTGGACACTGCCCGGCTCAGTTTCGCCAGCGGACAGGAGCAGATCGCCGGCCCGCTGCGCGTGGCGGCGCCGGTGAGTTTCGGACGGTTATGCATTGCACCTTTGATCGGTGACTTCCTGGCGCGTCATCCACAGGTTCGGATCGACCTGAGGCTGAGCGATCAACAGGAGGACGTGCTGAAGGAAAATATCGACGTGGCCATTCGTATCGGCCAGGTCAAACACGAAGGGCTGGTGGCCGTGAAGCTCGGCGAGAGCACGCGCCAGGTGTATGCCTCCCCTACCTATCTGCAACGGCACGGCACGCCACTCGAACCGTCCGACCTGAGCCGCCATAACTGTCTGGGGTTTACCCTGCTGGAGCATTATGACGTCTGGCAGTTCGACCACCTTGGCGAGCCCCATCACGTGACGATCAAGGGCAACGTCACCAGCAACAGCAGCGAAGCGATCCGGGAAATGGTGCTTGCCGGGCTAGGGCTTTCGCTTTCGCCACACTGGTTGTTCGCCGCCGACGTTCGCCAGGGAACCGTGACCAACGTGCTTACCCATTATCTGCCAATGGCATTGCCCATCCATGCCGTCTTCAGCCAGGATCGACGCCGCTCGGCACGCACCCGGGCTTTCGTGGACTTCTTGCGTGAACGCCTTTGAAGGACGGCCACCCAACCTGCAGGCACCTGGGCAAACTAGGCATCACAGGCCAATGAGGGCTGCGCCGACGTCATGGGACGGCGCGAGAAATACATCGCCGCCGCGACGCCCACCGCCCCCATCACCACGCTATACCCCACGCACACCCACGGGCTCCACGGCACCAGCGCAATCAGCAGCAACGGCGTCATGCTGGCCCACAACGCATAGGCGATGTTGTAGGTGAACGAAATACCGGACACACGGATGTTCGCCGGGAACAGACTGACCATCACCGAAGGCACCGCACCGACCACGCCACAGCCCAGGCCGGCGATGGCGTACGCCAGGCCCAGCCAGGCGCTGCCGCTGATCAGGCTGGCGTAGAGCACGGCGATGCCCAGGGGCAGCAACAGGCTGTAGAGCATGACGGTGCGCCAGGCACCGATGCGGTCGACGATGAGCCCGGCCAGGACGCAGCCGATGTTCAGGAAGACGATGCCCAGGCTGCTCAGGGCGAAGGTGTGGCCGGGGGTCAGGCCGAAGCTTTTCTGCATCACGGTGGGGGTGATGACCACGAATACCACCACGGCGGACGTCAGCACGCAGGTCAGGATGACAGCGGGCAGCAAGGCCTGGCGGTGCTCACGCAGGACCGTGCGCAACGGCAGTTCAGCCGACCCTTCGCGATTGGCCTGCAACGCCATGAAGATCGGCGTTTCGCTCAGCCAGCGGCGCAGCCAGACGCCGATCACGCCAAAGAGGCCGCCCAGCAGGAACGGCAGGCGCCAGGCGTAATCGAGAATCTCCTGCGGTGTGTAGATCCGCGCCAGCGCGGTGGCCGTCAGGGCGCCCAGCAAGTAGCCGAACGTCAGCCCGGCCTGGAGGAAGCCCAGCGCGTAGCCGCGATGATGCAGCGGCGCGTGCTCGGCCACGAACACCCAGGCGCTGGGAACTTCGCCGCCCACCGCGGCGCCCTGCAGGATGCGCAACGCCAACAATAGCAACGGGGCGAAATAGCCGATTTGCGCGTAGGTCGGCATCACCCCGATGAGCAGGCAGGGCAAGGCCATCATCAGGATGCTCAGGCTGAACACCCGCTTGCGCCCCAGCCGATCAGCGAAGTGCGCCATGAGAATGCCGCCCAGGGGCCGGGCCAGGTAGCCGGTGGCAAAGATCCCGAAGCTTTGCAGCAAGCGCAGCCAATCGGGCATTTCCGGGGGAAAGAACAACTGGCTGAGGGTCAGGGCGAAGAACACGAAAATGATGAAGTCGTAGATTTCCAGCGCCCCGCCCAGGGCAGCGAGGCCTAGGGTCTTGTAGTCGGATCGGCTGAATCGCTCGCCTGGTAAATGAGTGTTGGCAGTCATGGGCAGATTTGAACAGTTGGGAAAGGGCGACGGCTCAGCTGTCGCGAGGGTCCACGGGTTGGGCCGGCGCGGCCACTTCGGCTTCGTCGGCCTCATCGGCGGGCAGGAAGTCCTTGCGGCTCTGGGC
This sequence comes from Pseudomonas sp. MS646, assembly GCF_036693845.1. Lineage (NCBI taxonomy): Bacteria > Pseudomonadati > Pseudomonadota > Gammaproteobacteria > Pseudomonadales > Pseudomonadaceae > Pseudomonas > Pseudomonas sp. MS646. The sequence goes on along the minus strand of NZ_CP144763.1, from coordinate 147,322 downwards.
GATGGCCCGGCGTATTTCATCGCCCTTGGTAGGGCAGTTCTTGAGGCAGGCGATGCCGTCGGGTTTCTGCGTCATCGCCATCCTCCGGCATGAGTGAACAGGGCCTCGATAGTGCTCGCTTTTGGCCCGTGATGCCAATGTTGAGGTTCGGGGGCCGCTCTGGCCCCACGGTAAACTCCCTCGCCACAGGGTTCGTGCGGGCTGATCAGCGGTGGTAGCGCCGCACGACGCTGCTGTTGCGCAGGACATGGCCGTTGATTTTTTCCATCAACTGGGCGCGCGTCAGGCCCGTGGGCAAGGCATCCGGCGGCAAGTCCAGGGCGAAGAGCTGGATCAGGTAATGATGCGCGCTGTCACCAATGGGTGGGCACGGACCGATGTAGCCACGGGTGTTCTTGCTGTTGATGCCGCTCATGCCTTCCAGCGTGGCCTTGGTGCCGGCGCCGGCCGGAATCTGCCGCGTGGAGGCCTTGATGCCGTAATGGACCCAATGGTCGACGCCCTGGCCACGTTGACCGTCCGGGTCCAACATGACGATGGCATAGCTGAGGGTACCGGGCGGGCCGGCGTTCCAGCTCAGGGCCGGGGAAATGTTCTTTCCGCCACAGTTGTTGGCGTCACTGGCCGCGGCGGCGGTGAAGAGGCGGTCGTCCGACACACCGGGGATGTTGAGCGTGAAGCGCTCTTCGGCCTGGGCAACGCCTTGTGCGCACAGCACCAGGGCGACGGCCGCCAGCCAGGGAGTCAGGGAGTTCAATCGGGTCATACCGGGCACCTTATGCGGATCAGGCCATGGACGGCCTGCGAACTATAGCCGCAGCGCCCATCCGGTTGCAGTGACAATTACGCTGAACCTCGTTCAGATCCTGAGACTCCAACGGCAAATGCCTGCCGGAGAACGACCATGCCTATGCATCAAGTCGCCCGCTTCGCCGATGTGCGCGAAGACCGCGGCCTCGAAGTCAAACTCGGTGAAACATCCATCCTGCTGCTGCGCTCAGGCGATCAGGTGCGGGCTTTCCAGGGCAAATGCCCGCACGCCGGCGCACCGCTGGCCAAAGGTGCGGTGTGCCATGGAAGGCTGATCTGCCCTTGGCACAAGGCGGCGTTTCGCCTCGAAGACGGCGCCCTGTGCGAACCGCCGGCCCTCGACAGCCTGGCCCGTTATCACGTCGAGGTGCGCGGCGCCGATGTCTGGGTCGACGACCAACCGCTGCCGGCCGATAAAACTCCGCCCGCCGACGACCCTCGCACCTTCGTCATCATCGGCGCCGGTGCAGCCGGCACGGCAGGCGCGGCGGCGTTGCGGGAGAAGGGATTTGGCGGCCGAATCCTGTTGATCGACCGAGAGGCCGAAGCCAGCTACGACCGCACGGTACTGAGCAAGTACGTGTTGGCCGGCGACATGGCCGTCAACGAGACAGTGCCGCTGCGCGATGAAACTTACTTCACACAGCAACGCATCGAACGGCTCCATGGCGAGGTCACCCATCTTGACCCCCATGCCCGACAGATCCAGCTCGCAGACGGCCGGCGCCTGGACTACGATGCCGCGCTCATTGCCACGGGCGGGGAGCCGAAGACGCCCGCGCTGCCCGGCATCGATCTGTCGCAGGTGTTCGTGCTGCGCTCGATCGCCCACGCCCGGCAGATTCTCGACACAGTCCGACCCGGGCAGCGGGCGGTGATCATCGGCGACAGTTTCATTGCCATGGAGGTCGCCTCCTCCCTGCGCAAACGCGAATTGGAGGTCACCGTCCTGGCCCGGCATCCGGTGCCCTTTGCCGCACAGTTGGGCGAAAGCGTCGGCAAGGCGATCCTCGCCCTGCACCAGGCCAATGGCGTGGTGTATCGCACCGACGGCGAAGCGGCCGGAATCGAGGGCGCGCACAAGGTCGAAGCCGTGGTGCTGGATAACGGCCAGCGCCTGGCCGCCGACCTGGTGATCATCGGTGTCGGCGTACGCCCCGCTACCGAACCGTTTGCCGACCTGCCACGGCAACAGGACCTGTCACTGAGCGTTGACGCGGGCATGCGGGTGACGGACGGATTGTGGGCCGTCGGTGATATCGCGACCTTTCCCCTCAGCGGTCAGCCCCAACGCATCGAGCACTGGCGGCTGGCCCAGCAGCACGCGCGCATCGCTGCCGCGAACATGCTCGGTGGCGACGAGCATTATCTGGACGTGCCGTTCTTCTGGACCTATCACTTCGGCAAACGCTATGACTACCTCGGCCACGCCGAACACTGGGACGAGGTGGAATTCAAGGGCACGCCGGAACATCCCCCCTTCATCGCCCTGTTGGGCAAGAACGGCCTCGTGGCCGCGGCCGTGGCGTGCGACGAAGGCCGGGCCATGGCGGCATTGGCACAACGCATGAAACAACCGTTGCCGGTGGACGAGGCCTGGCGACTGGTGCGGGATTTTTCGTCGTAGGCCTGCCCACATCCACCCTAATCCTCTGTGGGAGCGAGCTTGCTCGCGATAGCGGTGGGTCAGCGGACGTCAATATCGATGAGCCGTCCCCATCGCGAGCAAGCTCGCGCCCACCGTTTTGTAGCGTGTATCAGTGCACTGACTGGTCCGCCGGCAGGTGAATGACCCGCGGCCGTTCCGGCGGGGCCAGGGGCGGTGGTTGCAGGTCAGGGCCGAGCAGGTGGAAATGCGGCACGACGTGGCTGATATCGCCGTCCTGATTGTTGTGGATGATCTTCGAGCCCGGCTGGCGCAGCGTTTCCAGGCGTTCGTCAGTCAACTTGAAGCTGTCGCTCAGGCCTTGGTCGTCCACCACCGGCGCCGGCAGCCGCCGCTGGGCAAAACTGCGGCTCTTGCGCTGCTGATACCGCGCCCAGGCGATCAGCAGCACCGCGTTGACCAGTGCGATCCAGCCATACACCTGCAAGGTCGCGAGGGTATCGACCAGCGAGCCGCCCAGGCGGGGGCCGGCGTGGCTGTCGAACAGCGGCCAGAGCCCGTTGACCAGCAGGTACAACAGCCCGACCCACGCCAGCACGGTAATGAACGCATCGATGAGCACCAGAAAAGGTCGCTGTCGGGTCCTGATAATTTTCATCGGATCACTTCCTCTTCCTGATCATCGAACGGCTTGATACCGCGGTCCGGGCTGACCCAGCGCGCCCGCTTCTGATGCTGGCCGAACAGCACTTTCGGAAAGCTCACCAAGGTCGTGAACAGGCTGATCAGCCAGAACACCAACGGGTACCAGACCACCCAGAACATGATGTGCCAAAGGCCTTTTTCGTAACGACGATCGATCAGGATGCTCACTCCGAATTGCATCAGGCACACCACCGCCAGCAGCAGCCCGGTGAAGGCTGGCGGCATGAGGTGATCGACGGAAATGGCCGCCGGCAACGCCACGAACTTGCCAACGCCCCAGAAGATCACCGACAACAGGAACGTGAAGGCCCAACCGGTGGACAGGCAGTATTCGAACAGCAACGGCCACAGGTAACGGTGCCGGTACTGCCAGATGCCACGGATGTTCTTGAACAGCACTTCGGCACCACCCTGGGCCCAGCGCAGGCGCTGCCGCCACAGGCCGCGCAGGGTTTCGGGCATGAGGATCCAGCACAGCGCACGGGGTTCGTAGAAGATGCTCCAGTGGTCCAGTTGCAGCTTCCAACTGATGTCGATGTCTTCGGTGATCATGTCCGGGCTCCAGTAGCCGACCCGGTGCAGGGCCGTGCGACGGAAGGCGACGATCACGCCGGAGACGGTGAAGATCCGCCCGAAAACCCGCTGGGTGCGCTTGATCAAGCCGATGATCGAGGAGAACTCACCGACCTGGACCCGGCCGATCAAGGTCGAGCGGGTGCGGATACGCGGGTTGCCGGTCACCGCGCCAAGGCGGGCGTTCTCCAACATCGGTGCCACGAGGTAGGCGCAGGTGTTGGGCGCCAGCAACGCGTCACCGTCGATGCACACCAGGTACTCACTGCGCGCCGCGATGGCCCCCATGCGCAGTGCCACGGCCTTGCCCTGGTTTTCCGCCAGGTGCAGCACGCGCAGGCGCGGGTCCTCGGCGGCCAGTTGGTCGAGCATCTGGGCGGTGTTGTCCTTCGAGCCGTCATTGATGGCGATGACTTCGATGTTCGGATAATGCTGGCCCAGCGCAGCGTGAATCGTGTCGGCGACGTTGTCACCTTCGTTGAAGCACGGGATCAGGATGCTGATCAGCGGCTCGCCGGCCAGGGGCGGCGGCAAGGTGTCGTCCTGCCAGGGCCAGTGACGCTCCCAGTGCAGCCAGAAATACAGGCCGCCGGCGATCCACAGCCCGGACATAAACAACGGATAGAAGAACACGAAGTCCATCAGGAATTGCCCGGTGACCAGGAAGATCAGGCCCAGGGGCACCCCAAGGACGATCGCCAGCACCAGCAGGGCGAGCAGTCTGTCGAGCATGTCAAGGATTCCACTTGTTGGAGAGCGCCGGCCGCACGGTTTTCACAGCGGGCTGGTCTTCGATGAAGTTGTCCGGGTAGTAGCCGAAACTAGTCACGCCCTGGCGCTTGAGGCGCCCCATCCAGTCGGCGAGCAGTTCGCCGTCGATGTCGGCCACCGGCTGGCTGTCCCAGTCACGCGCCTGCAATTCGAACACGGTGCGCTTGAGGGCTCCGGGGCGGGACTTGACGGTCTGGACCAGGCGCTCCAGCCAGGGGCCGGATTGCTGGCGCGTCTGTTTTTCCATCAACGGCATGGCCATCGGCGCCGTCCAGTCGTAGGCATTGAGGAAGTCGTCGAGGTTCTGGGCAAACCAGGCTTCGCTCGAAGGGTTGAGCATCGGCTCGGCAAAGATATTGCGCGCCGTCAGAACCTGCGGGCCTCGAATCGCCCGGACCTTGGCGGTGAGTTCATGGGTGAAGTCGATCAGGTAACGGCTCTTGAAACGAGTCCAGCGCTGCATCGTCGCCGGGTCGTCCCGCAGGGCCGCCATGGACGTCGGCAAGCCGTTGGCCGCGTAGACTTTCAGCGCAGCGGGGCCGGCGTCCTCGAAGTCGGAGAACACCGCGTCGTCGTGATACAGGACCCCATCCAACGAGCTCATCCGCGCCAGGTCTTCGTAGATTTCGCCAATGACTTTGCGCACCGCCGGGTCGAACGGCGACAACCGTACGTACTGGTCCGCAGCGACCTCGGTCTTGCCGGTCTCAGGATTCCAACGCTGCACCCGCGGCAGTTTCGCGTCCAGGGCGAAACTGAGCACCGGCATCCAGGCGTAGACCTTGGCATTGGCCCGGGTGCGCAGTTGCCAGGCCACCCGGTCGAACAGATCGGCCCGCACCGGCAGGTGACGGTTGGGGAAGTACAGCGAATGCACCAGGCCGTCGCCCTTCGGATCGGCGAAGGCCTGCAGGAACACCGTGTTGGCGCCCAAGTCGGAAATGCGCTGGATCAACTTGCCGACGTTGGCTTCCTGCTGCACCGGGTCCGGGTCGTAGACGTAATCGAGGTCGACATGGACCACGCGCATCGGGTCCATCGTCTGCACGGACACCACGCTCTCGGCGAAATGGGCGCCATCCGGGTCGGAAGCCACCAAAAAGCGCGGGCCGCTCATCAGGTTATCGAGGCTGTCGAGTCCGTCCTCCAGGGTCAGGGCCACCTGATAGCCCTCGCTGCCAATCACCTGCAACGCAGTGCCGTCGGCTTCCCCGTAAGGCCAGACCCAGACCCGTGGGCTATAGCCGGTGACCTTGCGGATTTTTTCGGAAATGGCCACGACGTCCTTGCGCAAGCGCGCCTGGAAATCGGCCTCGGTTTCATAGCGACCGGTGGCTGGATCGTAGCGGCGGGTGGTCGCCGCCGGTTGCTGGTTGCCTTGCGGGTTGGCGAGTACGCCCTTGTGGTTGGCGTCGGTGTGGGCGGCGATTTCCACCAGGCCCGACTTCGACACTTCGCGAATCTGCTCCCAGGTCAGGAACTCGGAACGCTTGCGCGGCACCCCGGCGAAATCCACCGGTTGATCCAGCGGTGTGTCGACCCAGCTGCCGACCGGGGCCAGGATCGCCGGCCAGTTGTAGGCGCGCAAAATGGGCATGACGCGGGTGTAGAAACTCGAGTAACCGTCGTCGAAACTCAGCAGTACCGCACGCGGCGGCAGTTCAGGGCCACCATTGCGAGCGGTGATGATCTGGTCCACGGTCACCGGCTGGTAGTTGTTTTCCCGCAGCCAGGCCAGTTGCTCGATCAGTCGCTCGGTGCGCACCGCCACCAGGGCCTGGTCCGGGTCGAGGTCCTCGACGTCGTGGTAAGCGATGCCGAGCACGTGGTTCTTCGGCCACGGCGCATCGTTGGCGGCCACGGGACGTTGCGCGGGCGGCGTGAAGGCCGGGGCCTGCTGGGCACAAGCGCTGATCAGCAAGACCCCCAGCAGAAGGATGAATCGCGAAATGACAGGCATCTTCAAACTCTTCTAGAAGCGGTAGGTGAGGTCGACAAGCAGGCGCAGGTCGCTTTCGCGATCGCCGTCGTAAGGGCGGTTGAGCCAGCTCAGAGCGGCACCGGCCTCGACCACGTCGTTCCAGATGAAACGCTGGCCGTAGCTGAGCAATCCCGTGGCAGCGGTGCTGTAGTCACGCTGGCTGTAGGCCCCCGCGCCGACCTGAAATTGCTGGCTCCAGGTGGTTTCGTAACGGCGATACAGCACATGGTTGGCGAGCACCGTCGGCATGACGCTCAAGTCCGACTTGGGGTTGAAGTAGGGCACTTCGTTGGAACCACTGTTGCGGCTGGCCGCCACCTCCAGCCCCAGTTCCACTTGCAGGCGCGGCGCGCTGTAGAGGCCCTCGCGACCAGTCAACTGGGTCTCGAGGCGGTTATTGCCATCGCTGAAATGAGACGGGCTGACGGTCAGTCGCCACTCGCGGCTTTCATTGGCCCGCCAACGCACGAAACCACTGCCGCCATTGGCCCGGACGCCGCTGTTGAGCGCTCGCAACGGGGTGTTCGCCGAGAGGTAGTCCAGGCCGCCGCCGTACTGCCAATGATCATTGACGTCCAGGGCCATCGCCAGGCGCGCGCCCTGTTTGTCGCCGGAGCCGTAGTCGTGGTTGGACACCTCGGCTTCCAGCGTCATGTCACGCGCGCGCCGCTCCACGCCCAGGCGTTGCCAGCGGTGATGGCCGGTGCCTTCCTCGAAATCACCGGTGGCGTAGCCGGTGCCGCCGAACAGCCGCCAGTCTTCGTCGATCGGCGGGCTGTAGAGCAGCGTTTCGATACCAAAGTCCCGGCTACCGGTGACGGCCCCCGCGTCACCGTTGCCGCCGCCATAACTCTTGCCGGTGTAGGCTTCGATACGCAGCTCGGCCATGTCATGCACTTCGCGCTGGCGTTGCAGGCGTTTGACGTGGGCGTTTTCGGGGTAGCGCGCGACCACGTCGTCGGTCAGCGCATCCAACTGCCGCCACTCCTGCAAATCCATCGCGGCACGGGCCTGGGCAATTTCCAGGTCACGGTTGCGCGGGATCGTCGCCTCGATTTCCTTGAGAAGGCTTTCCGAACGGCGTGGCCAGTCACGGGCCTGGTACAGATCGGCCTGGGCCAGGCGCATGCCGGTGTTGCCGGGGCCCTGGCTGACCAGGTTTTCCAGGCGAGTCTCGGCCGAGGGCAGATCAGCCCCGTAGGTTCCGGCCTGGGCAGCCAACTGCTGGGCGTCCATCCATTCGTCGTTGGGGTTGCCGATCGGTAAGCCCTTGAGCTCGATGCGCGGGCGTTGGGACTTGGCCATGTCTTCGGCCAAGGCGCGGGCTTCTTCGGACTGCTCACTTTCCAGCAGCGCGTAGTAGAGCGCGGTGCTGTCTTCGAAGCGGTCCGCCGGATCGGCATCCGGCGCCGCGAGTATCCGTCGGTACAGGTCGACGGCGATCTCCGGCTCCCGCTGCTCCAGGTACGAGGAGGCCACCCAACGCAGGGCATAAGTCGGAATGCCCACCCCTTCGGCGAGCAGCTTCTGGTATTCGGTAATGACTTCAGCACGGCGGGCACGGGCATTGAGGGCGCCCATGCGGTCGATCCGCCAACGCACCACGTCGTCATGGGCCTCCGCCACCGGGGTCCAGGTGGCTAGCAGCTTGTCGTAGTCGGCCAGGGCGCGGTCGGCAATGACGAAGCGTTCCTGTTCGCCGCGGCTGGTCATGTCCGACAGGCGTACCCGTTCGGCCGCCACATCGCCTTCCAGGCGGCGCTGTATGCCCCGGTCGATCAACCCTGGTTGCAGGCGGGCCAGGCGCAGCGCCGGCTCGGGCAAACGCGCCCGTTGCAGGGCGACGATGTATTCGCGGGCGACTTCGGGGTTGTGGCCGGCGCGCGCGAAGGCCTGATCGTACTCGAACAACGCCTCGTGGGGATTGTTGGCCCGGGTCAGGGCGTAGCCCAGGGCCATTCGGCGCATCGGGTCCGCTGGCTTCGCTTGGACCAGAGCCCGGGCGCGGCTGACGGCTTCATCGGGTTTGCCGCCATCGGCCTGGGTCAGGGCCAGGCCCAGTTGCAGGTCCGGGTTCTGTGGGTCGATCCGCAACGCCTGGCGATACACCTGCGCCGCCGCGTCCCAGCGTTTGAGATTGCGATAGGCGCGGGCCGTTGCGCTCAGTGCCTGGACCGGCAGGTCGCGATAACGACCTTGGGTTTCATAGACGTCGACCACCTCGGCATCGAGGCCGGCCCAACTGGCGATCTGCAGATGATCACTGATTTGCCCGGCGCTGGCCTGGCCGGCCGGAACCTGGCGCAACACGGTCAAGGCGGGCGTGTAGTGACCCGCTCGGGCATCGAGCACCTTCTGGTCATAAGCCGTGTCGGCAAACGCGAGCATCGGCCAGCACAATTGACCGCACAGCGCCATGCGAAACAGCGGGCGTAAACCACGTTGAATAAAGGGACCCACGGTACGCGGCATTCGTCAGCATCCTTACATGGCCAGCCGGGTCGCAGTGCCCCCTTGCCCATCAAACAGGAAGCCGGATCAAAGGAATCCAGCCAAGCTCTAATGGGCTTAGTTTTGCACTGTCCGAGCGGTCATCTTTCGCAACGCCACAATTCTTCAGAATCGATACAGATTTCAACGAAGGTTTCGCGGGCGAAAAAAAACCGGCCCGTGCGCAGTGCACGGGCCGGCCTGGATGCAGCGCGAGGCGGTTTACTGGACCGAGACGCCACCGCCAATCTGATTCATCACAAACGCGGTGAATTGCTCCACTGTCATCTTCTGACCGTTGAAATCAACCTGATTGTTGGCGTAGTGCAGCTTGGTCACCACGTCATTGCCATCAAGCGTCGCCAGCTGCGTGCCAACAGCCATGGCACTGAACATATCGCTGGTGGCGGTGGCCTGGTCGGCGATCATCTTGGCATCCGTCTGGCCTTCCATCTGGGCCTGAACAGTGATCAGGTCCGCCAGCATCGGCTTGGACACCTTGAGGTTGAACTCCAGCAGGGCGAGCAGTTGGCGGCCCAGCTCATCAGGCGGCAGGTCCATGGATTGCGGCTTGGCCAGGTCGACGACCAGGCTCGCACGGCTTTCACCGTTGGCGGTACTGAACGACAGGTTCTCCAAAGCGATTTGCGGGGCGCCGGCCAGGATCTTCTCCAGATCGGCTTTGACCTGCGCTTCCTCGGCTTCAGTCAGGTTCAACTCAGGCGTTGGCTCGCCGGCAGCAGCGGCTTCAGCGGCGGCTTTCTCGTAGGGTTGCAGCTTGGTCTGGTAGATCTGCATCAGCGACATCGTGGCCGGAATGTCCAGGTTCTTCAGGCTCACAGCCATCTGCGCAGCACCGATGGTCTTGTCGTTGTACGACAGCTCACCGATCTTGTAGTCGGCGCGCCCGGATGCACTGGTGCCGTTTTCGGAGCTGCTGTTCTTCATCTCCAGGTTTTTCAGGCCCAGCACCGACTTCGGCTCGCCAAAGGTGGACTTGATGTTGCTCAGCAACACGGTGTTGTCACCCATGTAGTAACCATAGGTGCTTTTGCTCAGGTTGCTGGCCAGCGTCAGGCCGTTTACCTCGACGTGCACCGGTGTCTGGTCTTCGCTGACCGTGGTCAGCTTGATGCTGTCCATGTAGCCGTCAGCCTTGACCTTCTGCCCTTGGGCACTGGCGGCCATATCGATTTTCAGGCCAGAGAAGATCAGCTGGGTTTTCTCATCCAGCTTGGTGTCCAGCGGCAACAGTTCATAGATGCCGTTGAAGGACTCGTCATAACCCAGGTTGGTCACGCCCTTGAGCGGCGACTTGCCCTGGGTGGCAGCGAACCACTTTTCAGTCAGCGGGTTGGGCTCCAGCTCGGTATGGCTGGTGGCCATGACTGGCAACCACTTGAGCGTTACCAGACGCGAGAACGGGATTGGACCGTGTTCGATCTTGTCGACGAGCAGCAGCTCGACCGGCTCACCACCAAACACCTCGCCCTCACCCTTGAGACGATAGTGAGCGGTGCTGCTGAACGTGCCACGTTCCATGGAAACCAGCTCCAGGACGGCGGTGCTATTGGAGCCTGCCATGGCCGTTTGCATTTGCTTGTTGCTGTCGACAATCGCTTTTTGCAGCACGCCTTCGAGCTTGGTGCCGGTGTACCACGCGCCTCCCGCGCTGATCGCACCGACCGCCACGACGATACCCAGAAGTACGCTTGCTGATTTATTCATGAGTGACCCGATTGATATCCATGGTTGAAGAGAGCCGTCGTCTTCCCTGACCCGCAAAGGGGTGTGGCTCGACGCCGTGAAGTGGAGGGGAGATTACCATCACGCAGGCCTTCGGGCCCAATGTTTAAAGGGGTAAAAACCTGTTCTTGAGAGGTGGTCTACGAATATTGGACTTCAATTTCGTCGAGTTGATGGTCGAAGGTCTTGAGCCGGGCGCTCCATGTGTAGACCAGCACTTCGAAATCACGGTTGATCACCGCGGCGCCAGATGAGTCAGCCCGCGAGTCGCAGAAATCCAGCTGGTAGCGCTCCCGGGCCATGGCGTTAGCGACATCACACAGCTCACGTGCGTTATTGAGCCAATGCCAACCGTCCTGGGTGACTTGCTTGTCCAAGGCGGCGCATTGGACCTTCAGGGCTTCGAGACTCTTTTCCAGCGGAGTGCCGGTGAGCTCTCCCATGACCTCCTGAAAAGTGCGGCCCGGCTGCCAGTAGCTGCCCCAGAAGTATCGGTCGAACACTGTCTCCACTCGCCGCAGCGCCACCTTGGTGTCCCAGATCAGCACCAGGGTCTTGCCTTGCTCAAGGTGTTTTTTCTTGATGCGTTGGCCTTGCAAGGATGCCCAGGCCACGGTTGCGATGGAGATCACACCGATCAACGCCGCCGCGCTGTCCAGGAAGAGCAGCGCCTTGTCGATCTGGTGAGTGAGCATGACGCCATAGAAGTAGGTGGCCGAGAGCAGCAACAACGCCGCAATCGCGCACCAGAAGCCAGGAGCATAAGGGTTTTTCATTATTGGAATCCCCATGACCAGTGACGTCGCGGGCCCTTGGTTCGAGGTACCCCGACTATCACAGCATAGCAACGGCAACGGGGTTTGCCGGGGCATCACGGACAATCAGCGCTTGATCCGATTACCGGCCCAAAACGACAAAACCCCTGTCTGCGTCAGCAGACAGGGGTTTTGGGAATTCAATCTTGACGATGACCTACTCTCACATGGGGAAACCCCACACTACCATCGGCGATGCATCGTTTCACTTCTGAGTTCGGGATGGGATCAGGTGGTTCCAATGCTCTATGGTCGTCAAGAAATTCTGTGTCCCGCTCGTTCAACAACAACGAGCCGGAGAAAATCGATAACTTCTACTAAAACAAAACCCCAACTGCTTTCGCAATTGGGGTTTCGGAATTTAATCTTGACGATGACCTACTCTCACATGGGGAAACCCCACACTACCATCGGCGATGCATCGTTTCACTGCTGAGTTCGGGATGGGATCAGGTGGTTCCAATGCTCTATGGTCGTCAAGAAATTCTTGAGCCAGCGCGCTTTTCAGCGTTCCAGCAAATCGGGTATGTGATCGGGTGTGAGCCGCAAACTTTCGGTTTGTTTCGTCTTCACCACACCGCAATCTGGCTTTCTAAGCGCAAATTGCTTGGGTGTTATATGGTCAAGCCTCACGGGCAATTAGTACAGGTTAGCTCAACGCCTCACAGCGCTTACACACCCTGCCTATCAACGTCGTAGTCTTCGACGGCCCTTCAGGGAGCTCAAGGCTCCAGTGAGATCTCATCTTGAGGCAAGTTTCCCGCTTAGATGCTTTCAGCGGTTATCTTTTCCGAACATAGCTACCCGGCAATGCCACTGGCGTGACAACCGGAACACCAGAGGTTCGTCCACTCCGGTCCTCTCGTACTAGGAGCAGCCCCTCTCAAATCTCAAACGTCCACGGCAGATAGGGACCGAACTGTCTCACGACGTTCTAAACCCAGCTCGCGTACCACTTTAAATGGCGAACAGCCATACCCTTGGGACCGGCTTCAGCCCCAGGATGTGATGAGCCGACATCGAGGTGCCAAACACCGCCGTCGATATGAACTCTTGGGCGGTATCAGCCTGTTATCCCCGGAGTACCTTTTATCCGTTGAGCGATGGCCCTTCCATACAGAACCACCGGATCACTAAGACCTACTTTCGTACCTGCTCGACGTGTCTGTCTCGCAGTCAAGCGCGCTTTTGCCTTTATACTCTACGACCGATTTCCGACCGGTCTGAGCGCACCTTCGTACTCCTCCGTTACTCTTTAGGAGGAGACCGCCCCAGTCAAACTACCCACCATACACTGTCCTCGATCCGGATAACGGACCTGAGTTAGAACCTCAAAGTTGCCAGGGTGGTATTTCAAGGATGGCTCCACGCAGACTGGCGTCCACGCTTCAAAGCCTCCCACCTATCCTACACAAGCAAATTCAAAGTCCAGTGCAAAGCTATAGTAAAGGTTCACGGGGTCTTTCCGTCTAGCCGCGGATACACTGCATCTTCACAGCGATTTCAATTTCACTGAGTCTCGGGTGGAGACAGCGCCGCCATCGTTACGCCATTCGTGCAGGTCGGAACTTACCCGACAAGGAATTTCGCTACCTTAGGACCGTTATAGTTACGGCCGCCGTTTACCGGGGCTTCGATCAAGAGCTTCGCGTTAGCTAACCCCATCAATTAACCTTCCGGCACCGGGCAGGCGTCACACCCTATACGTCCACTTTCGTGTTTGCAGAGTGCTGTGTTTTTAATAAACAGTCGCAGCGGCCTGGTATCTTCGACCGGCGTGGGCTTACGCAGCAAGTGCTTCACCCTCACCGGCGCACCTTCTCCCGAAGTTACGGTGCCATTTTGCCTAGTTCCTTCACCCGAGTTCTCTCAAGCGCCTTGGTATTCTCTACCCAACCACCTGTGTCGGTTTGGGGTACGGTTCCTGGTTACCTGAAGCTTAGAAGCTTTTCTTGGAAGCATGGCATCAACCACTTCGTCACCCAAAGGGTAACTCGTCATCAGCTCTCGGCCTTGAAACCCCGGATTTACCTAAGATTTCAGCCTACCACCTTAAACTTGGACAACCAACGCCAAGCTGGCCTAGCCTTCTCCGTCCCTCCATCGCAATAACCAGAAGTACAGGAATATTAACCTGTTTTCCATCGACTACGCTTTTCAGCCTCGCCTTAGGGACCGACTAACCCTGCGTCGATTAACGTTGCGCAGGAAACCTTGGTCTTTCGGCGTGGGTGTTTTTCACACCCATTGTCGTTACTCATGTCAGCATTCGCACTTCTGATACCTCCAGCAAGCTTCTCAACTCACCTTCACAGGCTTACAGAACGCTCCTCTACCGCATCACTTACGTGATACCCGTAGCTTCGGTGTATGGTTTGAGCCCCGTTACATCTTCCGCGCAGGCCGACTCGACTAGTGAGCTATTACGCTTTCTTTAAAGGGTGGCTGCTTCTAAGCCAACCTCCTAGCTGTCTAAGCCTTCCCACATCGTTTCCCACTTAACCATAACTTTGGGACCTTAGCTGACGGTCTGGGTTGTTTCCCTTTTCACGACGGACGTTAGCACCCGCCGTGTGTCTCCCATGCTCGGCACTTGTAGGTATTCGGAGTTTGCATCGGTTTGGTAAGTCGGGATGACCCCCTAGCCGAAACAGTGCTCTACCCCCTACAGTGATACATGAGGCGCTACCTAAATAGCTTTCGAGGAGAACCAGCTATCTCCGAGCTTGATTAGCCTTTCACTCCGATCCACAGGTCATCCGCTAACTTTTCAACGGTAGTCGGTTCGGTCCTCCAGTCAGTGTTACCTAACCTTCAACCTGCCCATGGATAGATCGCCCGGTTTCGGGTCTATTCCCAGCGACTAGACGCCCTATTAAGACTCGCTTTCGCTACGCCTCCCCTATTCGGTTAAGCTCGCCACTGAAAATAAGTCGCTGACCCATTATACAAAAGGTACGCAGTCACAGAACGAAGTCTGCTCCCACTGCTTGTACGCATACGGTTTCAGGATCTATTTCACTCCCCTCTCCGGGGTTCTTTTCGCCTTTCCCTCACGGTACTAGTTCACTATCGGTCAGTCAGTAGTATTTAGCCTTGGAGGATGGTCCCCCCATATTCAGACAAAGTTTCTCGTGCTCCGTCCTACTCGATTTCACTTCTAAGATCCTTTCGCGTACAGGGCTATCACCCACTATGGCCGCACTTTCCAGAGCGTTCCGCTAAAATCAAAGAAGCTTAAGGGCTAGTCCCCGTTCGCTCGCCACTACTAAGGGAATCTCGGTTGATTTCTTTTCCTCAGGGTACTTAGATGTTTCAGTTCCCCTGGTTCGCCTCTTGCACCTATGTATTCAGTGCAAGATAACCATCTTATGATGGCTGGGTTCCCCCATTCAGACATCTCCGGATCACAGTCTGTTTGCCGACTCCCCGAAGCTTTTCGCAGGCTACCACGTCTTTCATCGCCTCTGACTGCCAAGGCATCCACCGTATGCGCTTCTTCACTTGACCATATAACCCCAAGCAATCTGGTTATACTGTGAAGACGACATTCGCCGAAAATTTGCATGTTCAATTAAGAACGCTCACAAATTTTACCTTAGCCTGATCCGTTACCAGTGAAAGTAACGTTCAGTCTATCTTTCTATCACATACCCAAATTTTTAAAGAACGATCCAGTCAAAAGACCAGAAATCAACATTCACCATCGCGTCGATGGAATGCTCATTTCTAAGCTTTCAGTCTCAGAAGCAGTAGTGGTGGAGCCAAGCGGGATCGAACCGCTGACCTCCTGCGTGCAAGGCAGGCGCTCTCCCAGCTGAGCTATGGCCCCGTATTTCTACAGGCGTTTCCCACACAAAATTGGTGGGTCTGGGCAGATTCGAACTGCCGACCTCACCCTTATCAGGGGTGCGCTCTAACCAACTGAGCTACAGACCCAATTTCGGGCTGCTTCTAATCGTCTTCTTCAATGAATCAAGCAATTCGTGTGGGAGCTCATGGAGTCGCTGCTGTCGTCGATTAAGGAGGTGATCCAGCCGCAGGTTCCCCTACGGCTACCTTGTTACGACTTCACCCCAGTCATGAATCACACCGTGGTAACCGTCCCCCCGAAGGTTAGACTAGCTACTTCTGGTGCAACCCACTCCCATGGTGTGACGGGCGGTGTGTACAAGGCCCGGGAACGTATTCACCGCGACATTCTGATTCGCGATTACTAGCGATTCCGACTTCACGCAGTCGAGTTGCAGACTGCGATCCGGACTACGATCGGTTTTATGGGATTAGCTCCACCTCGCGGCTTGGCAACCCTCTGTACCGACCATTGTAGCACGTGTGTAGCCCAGGCCGTAAGGGCCATGATGACTTGACGTCATCCCCACCTTCCTCCGGTTTGTCACCGGCAGTCTCCTTAGAGTGCCCACCATAACGTGCTGGTAACTAAGGACAAGGGTTGCGCTCGTTACGGGACTTAACCCAACATCTCACGACACGAGCTGACGACAGCCATGCAGCACCTGTCTCAATGCTCCCGAAGGCACCAATCCATCTCTGGAAAGTTCATTGGATGTCAAGGCCTGGTAAGGTTCTTCGCGTTGCTTCGAATTAAACCACATGCTCCACCGCTTGTGCGGGCCCCCGTCAATTCATTTGAGTTTTAACCTTGCGGCCGTACTCCCCAGGCGGTCAACTTAATGCGTTAGCTGCGCCACTAAGAGCTCAAGGCTCCCAACGGCTAGTTGACATCGTTTACGGCGTGGACTACCAGGGTATCTAATCCTGTTTGCTCCCCACGCTTTCGCACCTCAGTGTCAGTATCAGTCCAGGTGGTCGCCTTCGCCACTGGTGTTCCTTCCTATATCTACGCATTTCACCGCTACACAGGAAATTCCACCACCCTCTACCATACTCTAGCTCGACAGTTTTGAATGCAGTTCCCAGGTTGAGCCCGGGGCTTTCACATCCAACTTAACGAACCACCTACGCGCGCTTTACGCCCAGTAATTCCGATTAACGCTTGCACCCTCTGTATTACCGCGGCTGCTGGCACAGAGTTAGCCGGTGCTTATTCTGTCGGTAACGTCAAAATTGCAGAGTATTAATCTACAACCCTTCCTCCCAACTTAAAGTGCTTTACAATCCGAAGACCTTCTTCACACACGCGGCATGGCTGGATCAGGCTTTCGCCCATTGTCCAATATTCCCCACTGCTGCCTCCCGTAGGAGTCTGGACCGTGTCTCAGTTCCAGTGTGACTGATCATCCTCTCAGACCAGTTACGGATCGTCGCCTTGGTGAGCCATTACCTCACCAACTAGCTAATCCGACCTAGGCTCATCTGATAGCGCAAGGCCCGAAGGTCCCCTGCTTTCTCCCGTAGGACGTATGCGGTATTAGCGTTCGTTTCCGAACGTTATCCCCCACTACCAGGCAGATTCCTAGGCATTACTCACCCGTCCGCCGCTCTCAAGAGGTGCAAGCACCTCTCTACCGCTCGACTTGCATGTGTTAGGCCTGCCGCCAGCGTTCAATCTGAGCCATGATCAAACTCTTCAGTTCAAACATCTTTGGGTTTTGAGAAAACCCTAAACTTGGCTCAGCAATCGTTGGTTACATCTTTGATTTCTCGCGGAGTAACTTGTGATGCTGATAATCTGTTGACTAGCAGTCTGACTCCACAAGCACCCACACGAATTGCTTGATTCAGTTGTTAAAGAGCGGTGGCTGATTCTTTCGTCTCAACCGAGGCGCGCATTCTACAGCGCCTGGTGTTGCTGTCAAGCGGTTATTTAAGAAGTTTTTCAAAGTTTCCCGTGGGAAACACTAACAACTTCAACCACTTGCGCTTTCGATCTCTCGTTAGCGGGAGGCGAATTCTACAGCGTTGTTCGCTGCTGTCAACACCTCTTTTTCACCGCTTTCGATCGAGAGGATCGAACCGTTGATAAAGCCAAACGACAGCGCCTTATCCACGGCTTCCGGACTTCGATGAACTGAAGCCCTGCACTGCCTAAAATCGTTTAACTCATTGAAACTCAAGGATTTTTTCGTTTCGACTGCGCCGGAAGTGGGGCGAATTATAGACGTCTGGAATCTGCCGTCAACACTTAATTTCACTTTCCTATCAATAAGTTAAGTGAGCCCGGAAAACCCTTATTGGGGTCTCTCTATATAGAAGGACGGTTTCAAAGAACGCCAGCTTCCTTGAGTGCGGTCACCGCGGCCTCGTCCAAGCCCAGCACGCGCCGGAGCACTTCCTGGGTATGTTCCCCCAGCAAAGGCGGCGCGCTGCGGTATTCAACGGGCGTCTCGGACAGACGAATCGGACTAGCCACTTGAGGTACTTTGCCGGCCAGCGCATGAGGCAGCTCCACCGCCAGCCCTCGGGCCTGCACCTGTGGATCCGCGAACACCTGCGCCAGATCATTGATCGGCCCACACGGTACACCCGCCTGCTCCAACTGAGCCACCCATTGCGCCGTGGTCTTGAACACCGTCGCCTGGCGAATCAAGGGGATCAGCACCGTCCGGTTCGCCACCCGCAGTTTATTCGTCGCAAACCGTGGATCATCGGCCCACTGAGGTTGCCCGGCCACCTCGGCGAATTTGCGGAACTGGCTGTCATTACCCACGGTGAGAATGAAGTCGCCATCAGCCGTAGGAAAATCCTGATAAGGCACGATATTCGGATGAGCGTTGCCCAACCGCTTCGGCGCCTGCCCCGTGGTCAGGTAGTTCATCGCCTGGTTGGCCAAACAAGCCACCTGGACGTCCAGCAGGGCCATATCAATGTGCTGCCCGCCACCCCCCTGATCGCGATGAGCCAACGCCGCCAGAATCGCCACGGTCGAATACAGGCCCGTAAGGATATCCGTCAGCGCCACCCCGACCTTCACCGGGCCCGCCCCCTCGTCACCTTCAGGCCGACCGGTAAGACTCATCAGGCCGCCGAGCCCCTGGATCATGAAGTCATACCCGGCACGCTTGGCATAAGGTCCAGTCTGGCCAAAGCCGGTAATCGAGCAATAGATCAGTTGCGGATTGATCGCTTTCAGCGAGTCATAGTCCAGGCCATAAGCCGCCAGCCCGCCCACCTTGAAATTCTCGATCAGGATGTCGGACTTGGCCGCAAGCTCCCGAACCAGTTGCTGCCCTTCCGGGCGCGTGAGGTCGATCGTTACCGATTGCTTGTTGCGATTGGCCGACAGGTAATAAGCCGCTTCGGTCGTATTCTCGCCAGACGCATCCGTCAGGAACGGCGGGCCCCAGGCACGCGTGTCGTCACCATTGCCAGGGCGCTCGACCTTGATGACCTCCGCCCCCAGGTCCGCCAGGATCTGTCCGGCCCAAGGCCCGGCCAATACTCTCGATAAGTCCAGCACCCGCAGATGCGAAAGCGCGCCCATGACCGCTCTCCTATTAATAGAACGCCTGGATACCGGTTTGTGCACGCCCCAGGATCAGCGCATGAACGTCATGGGTACCTTCATAGGTGTTCACGACTTCCAGGTTCACCAAATGACGCGCGATACCAAACTCATCGGATATGCCGTTGCCGCCCAGCATGTCCCGCGCCATGCGGGCGATATCCAGGGATTTACCGCAGGAGTTGCGCTTCATGATCGACGTGATTTCGACCGCAGCCGAACCCTCATCCTTCATACGGCCCAGGCGCAGGCAACCCTGCAAGGCCAGCGTGATTTCTGTCTGCATGTCGGCCAGTTTCTTCTGGATCAACTGATTAGCCGCCAGAGGACGGCCAAACTGCTGGCGATCCAGCGTGTACTGGCGAGCGGTGTGCCAGCAGAATTCAGCGGCACCCAACGCGCCCCAGGAAATGCCATAGCGCGCCGAGTTCAAGCAAGTGAACGGCCCCTTCAGGCCACGCACATCCGGGAAGATGTTTTCTTCAGGGACAAACACGTTATCCATGACGATCTCGCCGGTGATCGACGCGCGCAACCCAACCTTGCCGTGGATAGCCGGAGCGCTAAGCCCCTTCCAACCCTCCTCGAGAACGAAGCCACGGATATCACCCGCGTCATCCTTACCCCAGACGACAAACACGTCGGCTATCGGGCTGTTGGTGATCCACATCTTGCTGCCCGTCAGGCTGTAGCCGCCTTCCACCTTGCGCGCACGAGTAATCATCGCGCCAGGGTCGGAACCGTGGTTCGGCTCCGTCAGGCCAAAGCAGCCGATCCATTCACCGGAGGCCAGCTTGGGCAAGTACTTCTGCTTCTGTGCTTCGGTGCCAAATTCATTGATCGGCACCATGACCAGGGAGGATTGGACGCTCATCATCGAGCGATAGCCGGAATCGACACGCTCCACTTCACGCGCAATCAGGCCATAGCTGACATAGTTCAGCCCGCTGCCACCGTATTGTTCGGGAATGGTTGCACCCAGCAGCCCCACTTCGCCCATCTCGCGAAAGATCGCCGGGTCGGTCTTTTCATGACGGAAAGCTTCCAGCACCCGCGGCGCCAGCTTCTGCTGGGCAAACTGCTCGGCAGTGTCGCGGATCATGCGCTCTTCTTCGGTGAGTTGCTGGTCCAGCAACAATGGATCGATCCAGTTGAAGCTCGCTTTACCGGCCATGAAAGAGTCCTCGCCAATTAGATGAAAATCGTGGGTTGATCCTAGGCGCGGTTTCCTACAAGGGCAAACGAGGATTACGCATCCTCTTGTGCTAATTTCTCACTCCGTAAATGCCGTATGCCCTGTTTACAACGGTAATGAGTGAGGTAGCCGTACATGCGCCGCAAAATCCCCAGTACCGCCGCCCTGATCAGCTTCGAGGCCGCCGCCCGGCATGAGAGCTTCACCAAGGCCGCTCAAGAACTTTCCCTGACCCAAGGTGCCATCTGCCGACAGATCGCGGGCCTGGAAGACTTCCTCAGCGTCGAGCTTTTTCGACGTTCACGGCGAGGAGTCAAATTGACCGAGGCAGGCCTTTCCTACAGTCGGCGGGTGGCCGCTCAATTGGACGCCGTTGAGCGAGATACGCTGTCAGTGATGGGGCATACCGGTGCGAACGTGATCGAGCTGGCTGTGGTCCCGACGTTCGGTACCCAATGGCTGCTGCCACGCCTCAAGGATTTCCAACAGCAGCACCCGGAGGTCACCGTTAACCTGACGAACCGCACACGACCCTTTCTCTTTGCAGACACGGAATTTGACGCCGCCATCTATTTCGGTGATGCGGACTGGTCCGGAACCGAGTCCCACAAACTGATGGGTGAGAATCCGATGCCGGTGTGCAGCCCAGCCCTACTGGATGGCCGCAAAGGTCTGACGCCAGAAGCCATCGCCGAACTCCCCCTGCTCCAGCAGACCACTCGTCCTTATGCATGGCGCCAATGGTTCAACGCCCAGAACCTGAACATCGCTCGCGACCTGACAGGCCCGCGTTATGAACTATTCTCCATGCTGGCCCAAGCGGCCATGCACGACATGGGCATTGCCCTGATCCCGCCGTTTCTGATCCAGCGCGAACTGGCGGAAAAGCGCCTGGTCATTGCCAACCGCAGCGCGCTGTCGAGCATCAAGGCTTATTACCTGATGATCCCGGAACGCAAGGTGGAGTCGGCGTCGCTCCGTGCTTTTCGTGATTGGCTGGTGGATCAAGCCAAGGACTATCACCTTGAAAAATAGCCATAAATCGATAACCGACTCCGGTAGTCAGCTAATAAAAAGCGCTACAGATATAAGTTTTTGTCGCTTTCAGTCAATCTGTTGGAAATCAGTACGGTAGTCTCGAAAGCGTTTAAATACGTGGCTTTGAGCCATATCGCCATTCACCAATGCATATTCACCTGATTCATGGCAAAACCTTTGAAAACCCCCTGAAGCCTTACAGAGCAAGGGTTTCAGAGGAACGTCCAGGGGCGCTTGCGACATTCGGTCACAGGGTGACTTGTAGTTAATTTTCCGTCACACGTCATAATCCCTTGAAGGCCTGAATTTTCGCCTGCAAAATGCCGCGCCCCGCCTGAATCAGTGGGGTCGTGCTGATCCGCCGCCCCAACCGCACCATCCGAAGTGCATGGGTTTACTCAATAAGATCACGCAGGAGATTTGACGTGCACATTGGTGTTCCCCTCGAAACCCAACCGGGTGAAACACGGGTTGCTGCTACCCCGGAAACCATCAAGAAGCTGATCGGCCAAGGCCACAAAGTCACCGTCCAGAGCGGCGCCGGCATCAAGGCCAGCGTTATCGACAGTGCTTACGAGGCAGCAGGCGCCACCATTGGCAGCGCCAGCGAGGCATTCGGCGCCGAGCTGATTCTCAAGGTGGTCGCCCCCAACGACAGCGAACTGACGTTGATCAAACGCGGCACCGTTCTGGTGGGCATGCTCAACCCGTTCAACAACGAAACCATCGCCAAGCTGGCCGAGTGCGGCATTACCGCGTTCGCCCTGGAGGCCGCGCCGCGCACCTCGCGCGCGCAAAGCCTGGATGTGCTGTCGTCTCAAGCGAACATTGCCGGCTACAAGGCCGTGCTGTTGGCTGCCCACTACTACCCACGCTTCATGCCGATGCTGATGACCGCGGCGGGTACCGTGAAAGCGGCGCGCGTGCTGATTCTCGGCGCGGGTGTGGCCGGGTTGCAGGCGATTGCCACGGCTAAGCGCCTGGGTGCAGTGATCGAGGCTTCGGATGTGCGCCCGGCTGTGAAGGAACAGATCGAGTCCCTCGGCGCCAAGTTCGTCGACGTGCCTTACGAAACCGACGAGGAGCGTGAGTGCGCCGTTGGCGTGGGCGGTTATGCCCGGCCAATGCCTGCCAGCTGGATGCAGCGCCAGGCGCAAGCCGTGCATGAGCGCGCCAAACAGGCCGACATCGTCATCACCACCGCGTTGATCCCGGGCCGCAAGGCACCGACCCTGCTGAGCGCCGACACCGTCGCGCAGATGAAACCCGGCTCGGTGGTCATCGACCTCGCGGCAGCCCAGGGTGGCAACTGCCCGCTGACCGTGGCCGATCAGGTGGTTGTCGAGAACGGCGTGACCATCGTCGGCCCGACCAACCTGGCCGGTGAGGTCGCCGCTGACGCGTCGGCGCTGTATGCCCGCAACCTGCTGGACTTCCTGAAGCTGGTCTTCACCAAGGAAGGTCAGTTCGACGTGAACCTGGAAGACGACATCGTCGCCGCGTGCCTGATGTGCCGCGATGGCCAGGTCATCCGCAAAAACGCCTAAGCAGGGATTCAGACAATGGAAGAGCTTATCTCCCCCGGTATCTACAACCTGATCATCTTCGTGCTGGCTATTTATGTCGGTTACCACGTGGTCTGGAACGTCACACCTGCGCTGCACACGCCATTGATGGCGGTGACCAACGCCATTTCGGCCATCGTGATCGTCGGCGCCATGCTCGCCGCCGCGCTGACCGTCACGCCCCTGGGCAAAACCATGGGTACCCTCGCTGTGGCCCTGGCCGCCGTGAACGTGTTCGGTGGCTTCCTGGTGACGCGCCGCATGCTTGAGATGTTCAAGAAAAAAGCCCCGAAAGCCGTAAAAGAAGAGGCGCCCAAGTAATGAGCATGAACCTGGTAACGACGCTCTACCTGATCGCGTCGATCTGCTTCATCCAGGCCCTCAAAGGCCTGTCGCACCCGACCACGTCCCGTCGCGGCAACCTGTTCGGCATGCTCGGCATGGCGCTGGCGGTCCTCACCACCGTCGGCCTCATTTATAAGCTGGGCGCTGAGCTGGCAACCGCCGGCATCGGCTACGTCATCGTCGGCCTGCTGATCGGCGGTACCGCCGGCTCGATCATGGCCAAGCGCGTCGAGATGACCAAGATGCCGGAACTGGTCGCCTTCATGCACAGCATGATCGGCCTGGCAGCGGTGTTCATCGCCATTGCCGCCGTCGTCGAGCCGCAATCGCTGGGCATCGTCAAGCAACTGGGCGATTCGATTCCGGCCGGTAACCGCCTGGAGCTGTTCCTCGGCGCGGCAATTGGTGCAATCACCTTCTCCGGCTCGGTGATCGCCTTCGGCAAGCTGTCGGGCAAGTACAAGTTCCGCCTGTTCCAGGGCGCACCCGTACAGTTCGGTGGCCAGCACAAGCTCAACCTGATCCTGGGCCTGGCCACGCTGGGCCTGGGCCTGACCTTCATGTTCACTGGCAACCTCGGCGCATTCGCCTTGATGCTGGCCCTGGCGTTCGTGCTGGGCGTGTTGATCATCATCCCGATCGGTGGCGCCGACATGCCGGTGGTGGTGTCGATGCTCAACAGTTATTCGGGTTGGGCAGCCGCGGGCATCGGTTTCTCGCTGAACAACTCGATGCTGATCATCGCCGGCTCCCTGGTAGGCTCCAGCGGTGCGATCCTGTCGTACATCATGTGCAAGGCGATGAACCGTTCGTTCTTCAACGTGCTGCTGGGCGGCTTCGGCAACAGCGCCGACGCGGCAGGCCCGGCCGGTTCGCAAGAGGCCCGTCCGGTGAAGTCCGGTTCGGCGGACGATGCGACGTTCCTGCTGACCAACGCCGACACGGTCATCATCGTTCCGGGCTATGGCCTGGCGGTGGCACGCGCACAACACGCGTTGAAAGAGCTGACCGAGAAGCTGACCCACCACGGCGTGACGGTGAAATACGCGATCCACCCGGTGGCGGGCCGCATGCCCGGGCACATGAACGTACTGCTCGCCGAGGCCGAAGTGCCTTATGACCAGGTGTTCGAGATGGAGGACATCAACTCCGAGTTCGGCCAGGCCGATGTGGTGCTGGTGCTCGGCGCCAACGACGTGGTCAACCCGGCGGCGAAGAACGATCCGAAATCGCCGATTGCCGGCATGCCGATCCTCGAGGCCTTCAAGGCCAAGACCATCATCGTCAACAAGCGCTCCATGGCCAGCGGCTACGCCGGCCTGGATAACGAAC
Organism: Pseudomonas sp. MS646; assembly: GCF_036693845.1. NCBI lineage: Bacteria > Pseudomonadati > Pseudomonadota > Gammaproteobacteria > Pseudomonadales > Pseudomonadaceae > Pseudomonas > Pseudomonas sp. MS646. The sequence continues at coordinate 122,924 of NZ_CP144763.1, read as the reverse complement.
TGTTCTACCTAGACAAGACCATGATGGTCTTCGGTGACGCCAAGAAGGTCATCGAAGACATGGTCAAAGCCGTGGAATAAACACTCCCTCGCTTCGTCAAAACGCCCCGCCTCGTCGGGGCGTTTTGATTTGTATCAAGGCCCAGCGTTACCGATCCGGTAATAATGTTTTGCCTGAAACCCCCGTAATAGACGCCTTAAATGCGACTTTTGTAGCGGGTCGGGCATGGCGCGAATTCACTAGACTGCGCACTCCTTGCTTCCAGCCCGAGATAACACACCATGTACCGTGATCGCATCCGCCTGCCTTCGTTGTTGAACAAAGTGATGAGCGCCGAGCAAGCCGCCCTGCTGATCCAGGACGGGATGACCGTCGGCATGAGCGGTTTCACCCGTGCCGGCGAAGCGAAAGCGGTACCTCACGCGCTGGCCCAACGCGCCAAGGTCACTCCGCTGAAGATCAGCCTGATGACCGGTGCGAGCCTGGGGAACGACCTCGACAAAGAGCTCACCGAAGCCGGCGTACTGGCCCGGCGTATGCCCTTCCAGGTCGATAGCACGCTGCGCAAGGCGATCAACGCAGGCGAAGTGATGTTCATCGACCAGCATCTTTCGGAAACCGTCGAGCAACTGCGCAACGCCCAACTCAAGCTGCCCGATGTTGCCGTGATCGAAGCCGTCGCCATCACCGAGCAAGGCCACATCGTACCGACCACGTCGGTGGGCAACTCCGCCAGCTTCGCCATCTTTGCCCGACAGGTGATCGTGGAAATCAACCTGGCCCACAATCCGAACCTGGAAGGGTTGCATGACATCTATATTCCGACCTATCGGCCGACCCGCACGCCAATACCGCTGGTGAAGGTCGACGACCGCATTGGCAGTACCGCGATCCCGATCCCGCCGGAAAAAATCGCCGCCATCGTCATCACCCATCAGGGCGATTCACCCTCGACCGTCACGCCACCGGATAACGACACCCAGGCCATTGCAGATCACCTGATCGAGTTCTTCAAGCAGGAAGTGGCGGCTGGGCGCCTGACCAACAAGCTCGGCCCGCTGCAGGCCGGCATCGGCAATATTGCCAACGCGGTGATGTGCGGGTTGATCGACTCTCCGTTCGAAGACCTGACCATGTATTCCGAAGTCCTGCAGGACTCCACGTTCGATTTGATCGACGCCGGCAAACTGAGCTTCGCCTCGGGCAGCTCCATCACGCTGTCGAGCCGGCGCAATGCCGATGTGTTCGGGAACCTGGAGCGCTACCAGGACAAACTGGTCCTGCGCCCACAGGAAATTTCCAACCATCCCGAGGTGGTGCGCCGCCTGGGCATCATTGGTATTAACACTGCGCTGGAGTTCGACCTGTATGGCAACGTCAACTCTACCCACGTCTGTGGCACACGGATGATGAACGGCATCGGCGGCTCGGGGGACTTTGCCCGCAATGCGCACCTGTCCATTTTCGTCACCAAGTCGATTGCCAAGGGCGGTGCGATTTCCAGCGTCGTGCCAATGGTCAGCCATGTGGACCATACCGAGCATGATGTCGACATCCTGGTGACCGAGATCGGCCTCGCCGACCTTCGGGGCCTGGCTCCAAGGGAGCGGGCACGCGTGGTCATCGACAAGTGTGTGCACCCTAGCTATCGCGAGGCCTTGAACCAGTATTTCGAAGCAGCATGCAAACTGGGAGGCCATACCCCGCACATTCTGCGTGATGCACTGAGTTGGCACGTGAACCTGGAAGAAACCGGTCGCATGTTGGCGGTTTGACACAGTTGGATCGGCCTATTGGCAATTACAGTTTTGGCCATGCTCGGCAACTCAGCTCACTCTCGGCAAAAACTGTACTGCTGTACCGGTGTTTTCTTACAGTCTTTTCCTAGAAACACTTGCCAGACCTCCAGTTTCGCACCAAGTTGGAGCACATAGGTACAGTTGCCTCAATATCGACCAGTACACCGCTGTTTAACAGTTAACTGGTCTCTCACAATACAGGTGAACTGTATCTAGAGAGACTGGCCAAACGAGAGGATCATGGGCACCAGTCAAACCACTACCTAATCCCGCCACAAGCGGAAGGATGTCACCATGGAACGTACACTCAGTTCCGAGCTGTTCTTCGAAGACAACGCTGCAAAAAACCAGGCTTCCCTGCCTCTTCGCTTTATTGCCAACCTGATGCTGTGGCAGCGCCGCATCGCCAGCCGCCATCAACTGGCTCGTCTGGATTCGCGCCTGCTGGCTGACGCCGGTATCAGCGAAGCACAACGCTACGAAGAGCTGAGCAAGCCGTTCTGGCGCTAACTCAGCGTCGCTGGCCCTGACCCTCCGGGTCCACCGCCAGCACTGAATTGAACAAACAAGACCCGTCGTGGGAAACCACGACGGGTCTTGTCGTTTCAGGTCCTCGATAGGGTAAAAAAGCGGCACCATAACAGTTTATAGATTAATAAAAATCTACCAGCACAGTTATGTTGGAGGCGGCACTGAATCAATGACATCAGAACTGATCAGTCATGCAGGGCTGCCAGCCGACTCGTTCTGCCCTAATATCGGTGCAACCGTGGCGAAGCGAGTCGAGCATGCGTCTCCTCTCCAGCTACACGCACCGACATCACCTCAATGCCCAAGGAGTTCCATCATGACCCGTCTTCGTCTGCTTAGCGCAGTTGCCTTGCTGGCCGTAGCCGCCCAGTCCAACGCCAGCAGCTTCATCGTCACGACCGATTCCCTCGTCGGCGCATTGAAGGCCACTTCCGACGCGACCTCCGATGCCACTTCGTCACTGCGGGACAACAAAATCGTCCAGGCGGCCCGTGACGACGCCGCCAGCTTCGTGGCCAGCGAAGGTGCCATTCGCGGCGTGAAGCTGGAAAGCGCCCTGGACTACATCCGCCACCAGGCACCTCAGTTGAACGCCACCGACGCGCAGTTGGCCCAGGCCATCCTGGTTATCTGATGCAACATGAAACATCGGGCTTCAAAATATGTTCCGATGTTTCAACGCTGGCTCTGGGCCGGAGGTTTGCGCTAGCCTTCAGGTCCACCGTCAACCGTCGAGCCCCATGCGTTTTTACTCAGATCTGTTCTTAGCAATTGCCTGTGTAGCGGCGTGCTGGTCTGTTCCGGCCCATGCCTTCGATGTGTCCACGCAGCAAGTGGTGGCCAGCGGCTATGCCACGAGCATGGTGACCTCTGCGCCCTTCGACCATAAACTGATCGTCGCCGCTCACGATGACGCCGCGGCGTTTGTCGCCAGTGACGGACAGCTGCGAGGTGCACAACTGGAATCGGCCCTGGACTACCTGCGCCGGACCCAACCAAAACTTCACGTCAGCGACCTTGAACTGGCACAAGCAATTCTCGTCCAATAGTTATCTTTATTCTCCGGAGTCGTTCCATGCGTAGCCCGCTGATTGCTGCCGCCCTAGGCCTGCTGGTACTGGCCGATGTGGCCCAGGCACATACCCTGGTAGCCACCAGTAACATCATCGTCCGCGCCTCCCAGCGCACGATCGATTTCACTTCCGACACCACCACGTCGATCCGCGATTCGAAAATCGTCCGCGAAGCCCACGACGATGCCGCCAGTTTTGTCGCCAGCAATGGCGAGATCCGTGGCGCTCATCTCGAGGCAGCCTTCGACACCTTGCGCACCCGCGTGCCGGAAGCGCGTGACGCCAGCGACCAGGTTCTCGCCGAAGCCATCCTCGCATTGTGAGGCGGCTCGCCGCCTGGCTGACGGCCGGGGTCCTGTTGCTCATGGGCAGCACGGCCCAGGCCGGCCTGCAACTGCACCTCAACACCGAAGGGCTCAGCCCCGCACAACAGCAGGCCAGCCAGGCGCTGCTCGATGAGGCCATGCAGGCCCTGCCGCCGCGCTTCATCGAACGTCTGGACCGACGCATCGATGTCGGCTGGACCGACCAGATGCCAGCCAATGCTTACGGCCAGGCTTCGCTGGTGTCGCAACTGGACCTCAACAGCAACCTGCTCGACAGCCTCACCGACGGCAGCGCCGCGACCCAAAAGACCCACCGCCCCCACGGCACTGTGCGGCGAGAGATGCTCGCCACGGTGCTCCATGAACTGACCCACATCTATGACCGTTCGCGTCTATGGCCTGATGCCGAACGCGCGCTGATCCAGCGCTGCACCCGACGCAACGACAGCGCCGGGCTGATCGGCCTTCCAGACGAATGCCGCGGTCAGAACGGCCGCCGCTTTACCCTCAGCGATGATCCACGCTTGCTGGACCTCGCCGGCTGGCCGCAGTACGTAGGTCGGCGCGGCGAACGGGAACAACACAATCGCCAGGTCGCCCGCAGCCCGGACCTCTACGAAACAAGCAGCCCCAAGGAATTCGTCGCGGTCAACATGGAGTACTTCCTCCTGGACTCCAGCTATGCCTGCCGCCGACCCGCCCTGTACCGTTATTATCAGGAACACTTCGGCTGGGCTCCCGCTGCCAAGGACGCCTGCGCCAAGTCGTTCGCCTTCCTCAACGCCGGCAACGACTTCGCGAAGACCCCGCTGGGCAAGGTCGACCCGGAGCGAGTCTACGCCATCGATTATCTGCTGGCCGAAGCCAACCAGAACTGGGTCAGCCGCTGGGGCCACAGCATGCTGCGACTGGTGATCTGTGCTCCAGGCCGCCCCCGTGGCCCCGACTGCCGGCTGGACCTGGACCAACACCTGGTGCTGTCGTATCGCGCTTTCGTGGGCGATGTGCAGTTGTCCAGTTGGGACGGCCTGGTGGGCAAATACCCGTCGCGCCTGTTCGTATTGCCGTTGTCCCAGGTGATCGACGAGTACACCAAGACCGAACTACGCAGCCTGGCGTCGGTGCCACTGAAGCTGTCACGCCGCGAAATCGAGGAAACCGTCGAACACGCCGCCGAAATGCACTGGAGCTATGACGGCAACTATTACTTCCTGTCCAATAACTGCGCAGTCGAGAGCTTGAAACTGCTGCGCAGCGGCAGTAACAACCAGCAACTCACCGGCCTGGACAGCATCATGCCCAATGGTTTGCTGGAAGTGCTCAAGGGTCGGGGCCTGGCCGACACCAGCGTGCTGGACGACCCCAAGGAAGCCTTGCGCCTGGGCTACCGCTTCGACTCGTTCCGCGAACGCTACCAGGCCATGTTCAACGTGCTGAAAAAGTACCTGCCCATCAAGCAACAAACCGTGGAAGACTGGCTGGCCCTGGATGCCGCCGAGCGCCGCGTCTGGTTCGAGCAGGCCGATCTGCGCACCAGCGCGGCATTGCTGTTGCTGGAGCAGGCCAGCTACCGCCGGCAGTTGCTGCTGGCCCAGGACGAGGTCAAGCAACGCTACCTCGGAGCCCGCGAGCTGCAAAACGGCGGCATGGAAAGGGCGAATGCCACGCTGCAACAGATTCTCGCCAACAGCGGTTTTCTGAGCCGCCCCGCCGAGTTGCTGGGCACAAGCGGCTACGGATTGCCCCAACCCAGTGAGTGGCAGCGCCTGGAATCGGAGAGCAACTTGCGACAGAAACAGTTGCAAACGCTGACCGGCGACCTGGACAAGGAAGTCCGGGCATTACTGGAGCCAAGCCGCGCCGCCGAAATTGCAGCGAGCGAGGCCAACGTCAAAGAGATCGGCGAGCACCTGCGAAAACTGCACAAGGCAGGCGGAGGGTTGGAGTTGCCCTGACGCCAGCCACCGACCACGTCATGCACAACAAAAAAGGGTTCAGAACCTGGTTCTGAACCCTTTTTCGTGTCCCGCTGGCTGAACACTCAGCGCGCGTTACGCACACCTTCGGCCAATGCGGCACACAAACTCAGTACACCATCGATTGCCTGGGCCGGGGTATCGGCGCTGGCGATATGGTCGATCAACGCCGAACCGACCACCACGCCATCGGCCAATCGTGCGATCGCCGCGGCCTGCTCCGGTGTGCGGATGCCAAAACCAATGCTGATGGGCAAATCGGTATGACGACGCAGGCGAGTCACGGCTTCTTCGACGTGCTCCAGGGTGGCGGCGCCAGCACCGGTCACGCCCGCTACCGATACGTAGTAGACGAAGCCAGAGCTACCGTTGAGTACGGTGGGCAACCGCACATCGTCGGTGGTGGGCGTCGTCAGGCGGATAAAGTCCAGCCCCGCTGCCTGGGCCGGATCGCACAGCTCAGCGTTGTGCTCAGGCGGCATGTCGACCACGATCAGGCCATCAACGCCAGAATCCAGCGCCTCGCCGATGAAACGCTGAACGCCATAGCGATGGATCGGGTTGAAGTAGCCCATCAACACCAGCGGCGTCTGGTTATTGTCCTTGCGGAACTCGCGCACCATCTGCAGGGTTTTCGCCAGGTTCTGCTGGGCGCCCAAGGCACGGATGTTCGCCAACTGGATCGCCGGGCCGTCAGCCATCGGGTCGGTGAACGGCATTCCCAACTCGATCACGTCGGCACCGGCTGCCGGCAGGCCCTTGAGGATCGCCAGCGACGTGTCGTAGTCCGGATCACCGGCCGTGACGAACGTCACCAGGGCAGCGCGGTTCAGTTGCTTGAGTTCGGCAAAACGGGTTTGCAGGCGGCTCATCAGTGTTTCTCCTGCTGGGACTGTTCCATGTGGTGCATCACGGTTTGCATGTCTTTGTCGCCACGGCCGGACAGGTTGACCACCATCAGGTGATCCTTGGGCAGGTTGGGCGCGCGCTTGAACACTTCAGCCAGGGCGTGGGCGCTTTCCAGCGCAGGAATGATCCCTTCCAGGCGGCAGCACTTGTGGAACGCTTCCAGAGCTTCGGCATCGGTGACCGAGGTGTACTGGACGCGGCCGATGTCGTGCAGCCAGGCGTGCTCCGGGCCGATACCCGGATAATCGAGGCCGGCGGAAATCGAATGAGCGTCGATGATCTGGCCGTCGTCGTCCTGCAACAGGAAGGTGCGATTGCCGTGCAGCACACCCGGCACGCCGCCGTTCAGACTCGCCGCATGTTTACCGGTCTCGATGCCATAGCCGGCGGCCTCGACGCCGATGATGTCGACGCTCTTATCGTCCAGGAACGGGTGAAACAGGCCCATGGCATTGGAGCCGCCACCGATGCACGCCACCAGGCTGTCCGGCAGGCGGCCTTCCTGAGCTTGCAGTTGATCGCGGGTTTCCTTGCCAATGACGGCCTGGAAGTCGCGCACCATGGCTGGATAAGGGTGCGGGCCTGCCACCGTGCCGATCAGGTAGAACGTGCTGTCGACGTTGGTCACCCAATCGCGCAGCGCTTCGTTCATCGCGTCTTTCAAGGTGCCCGTGCCAGCCACCACCGGGATCACCTCAGCGCCCAGCAGCTTCATGCGGAACACGTTGGCCTGCTGGCGTTCGATGTCGGTGGTGCCCATGTAGATCACGCAATCGAGCCCGAACCGTGCGGCCACGGTGGCAGTGGCCACGCCGTGCATGCCGGCGCCGGTCTCGGCGATGATGCGTTTTTTACCCATGCGCCGCGCCAGCAGGATCTGGCCGATGCAGTTGTTGATCTTGTGGGCGCCGGTGTGGTTCAGCTCCTCGCGCTTGAGGTAGATCTTGGCGCCGCCGCAGTATTCGGTCAGGCGTTCGGCGAAATAGAGTGGGCTCGGACGCCCGACGTAATCGCGCTGGAAGTAGGCCAACTCCTCGATAAATGCAGGATCTTCCTTCGCCGCTTCGTATTCACGGGCCAGGTCCAGGATCAGCGGCATCAGGGTTTCGGCCACATAGCGGCCGCCGAATGCACCGAACAGGCCATTGGCGTCGGGGCCACTGCGCAGGTTGAAAGGGGTCGTAGGCTGGGTCATCGGGGCGCTCCAGGCAAATGTGTAGAGAGACAATGAGGCTCACTCTACCCCTGACATTGCCCGCTGAAAACCGATAAGATCGCCACAACCTGTCAGGAAAACTCACAGATAAAATGCGTCACGATCTTCCTCCGCTCAACGCCCTGCGCGCTTTCGAGGCCACCGCCCGACTCAACAGCGTAAGCCAGGCGGCCGAACAACTGCACGTGACCCACGGTGCGGTCAGTCGCCAGCTCAAAGCACTGGAGGAACACTTGGGCGTGAGTCTGTTCGTCAAGGATGGGCGCGGCTTGAAACTCACAGATGCGGGCGCACGTCTGCGCGACGCCAGCAGCGACGCCTTCGAACGCCTGCGCAGCGTGTGCGCGGAACTGACCCAAAGCACGGCGGATGCTCCGTTCGTACTGGGTTGCTCGGGCAGCCTGCTGGCGCGCTGGTTCATTCCCCGCCTGGGCCGGCTCAATGCCGACTTGCCGGACCTGCGCCTGCACCTGTCCGCCGGTGAAGGCGACCTGGACCCCAGGCGACCGGGCCTGGACGCCTTGCTGGTCTTCGCCGAACCGCCCTGGCCAGCCGACATGCAGGTGTATGAGCTGGCGGTCGAACGCATCGGCCCGGTGATGAGCCCGCACTACGCCGGGTTCGCCCGGCTGCAAGGTGCCCCGGCCAATGCGCTGCTGGATGAGCCGCTGCTGCACACCACGTCCCGCCCCCAGGCGTGGCCGACCTGGGCACAGCAAAACGCCCTCGAATCCCGGGCACTGACATTCGGGCAAGGCTTCGAACATTTGTATTATTTGCTGGAGGCCGCCGTCGCCGGACTGGGCGTCGCTATCGCCCCCGAGCCGTTGGTGGCCGAGGACGTACGTGCCGGGCGGCTGGTCGCGCCCTGGGGCTTCGGTGAAACCCCGGCGCGACTGGCGTTGTGGCTACCCAAGCGCGCCGCGGACGGGCGCGCTCGTCAATTGGCCCAGTGGCTCAGGCATGAGTTGGGCCAACCGGCTCAGTCACCGCGTTTGCACAACAGGTAAGCGGCCAGCAGGCCAATGGCCCCCACCGCGACACCGGCCGTGGTCCAAGGGTGCTCTTGCGCGTAATCGCGAGTGGCGAGCCCGGTTTCGCGGGTTTTCACCTTGACCTCTTCATACGCATCGCTGAGCAGGTGCCGAGAATGTTTCAACGCACTTTCGGCATTCGCCTTGAGCGTCTTGAGGGTCTTGCGCGACTCATCAGAGGCGTCGTCCTTCAAGCTTTCCAACGACTTGAGCAGACTCTCGATCTCCGCTTCCATGCTTTGCAACGAGGCTTTACGTAACGAATTGCTGGCCATGGTGGCTCTCTCCTGCAGTGGTTGAGTGGTGTGAATTGGGACTCCAGCCATTTCTGAAAGTGCAGTAAATCTGAACTTTCCAGGGGCAAGCGGCGCCAGATGTAAGGCGAAAAATCGCTGCTAGGCTGTTAAAGACCCCTACAGGAGAACGTCATGACTGATCATCACACGTACAAGAAAGTCGAGCTGGTCGGCTCGTCTCCCACCAGCATCGAGGACGCCATCAACAACGCCCTCGCCGAGGCCAGCAAAAGCCTCAAGCACCTGGAATGGTTTGAAGTCACGGAAACCCGCGGACACATCGAAAACGGCCGGGCCGCGCACTTTCAAGTGACCATCAAGGTCGGATTCCGCATCGCCAACAGCTGAGGACAATGAACTTGCGCGCTGGCGGAGTGCCATAGGGACTGGCGATGCGCTATTGTCTGCGTGTCACGTCTTTCCAATACCTGCCCTATTTGATCCGACCAAGGAGTGCAAGCGATGAAAAAGTTAATGGTGGCCGTGGGTTTGCTGAGCCTTGCGGGTGGCGCATTGGCGGCCGGCAAGCCTTGCGAAGAGCTGAAAAGCGAAATCGCAGCGAAGCTGGATGCCAAGGGCGTGTCAGGTTATACCCTTGAAATTGTCGAAAAAAGCGCAGCGGCTGACGCCAAGGTCGTCGGCACCTGCGAGGCCGGCAGTAAGGTGATTACCTACAAACGCGGTTGATCTGATGCATACGAAAAGCCGACGCAATGCGTCGGCTTTTTCATGGCTGCGATTCAGCCTTTCATGACCTGGGCCAGCAGCTCATACGAGTGCAGGCGATCGGCATGTTCATACAGGTCGCTGGTGAAAATCAGCTCATCGGCCTGGGTTTGTTCGATCAACACCTCCAGCTTGGCGCGAATCTTCTGCGGGCCACCGACCATAGCCAGGCCAAGGAAGTCGCCAACCGCTTCTTTCTCATGAGGTAGCCAGAGCCCGTTCATGGACTCCACCGGCGGGCGCTGCACCAGGCTCTGCCCACGCATCAATGCCAGGATCCGCTGGTACACCGACGTCGCCAGATAATCGGCCCGCTCATCCGTGTCGGCGGCCACCAGTGGCACGCCGAGCATCACGTAAGGTTTGTCGAGCACCGCGGACGGTTTGAAGTGGTTGCGGTAGATGCGAATCGCCTCGTGCATGAAGCGCGGTGCGAAATGTGAGGCAAAGGCATAGGGCAAACCGCGCTCACCAGCCAGTTGCGCGCTGAACAGACTGGAACCCAACAGCCACACCGGCACATTGGTCCCGGTGCCCGGCATGGCAATGATGCGTTGCTCCGGCGTGCGCGGGCCGAGATAGCGCATCAGTTCGGCCACGTCATCAGGGAAGTCGTCGGCGCTGCCGGAGCGCTCGCGACGCAGCGCCCGGGCGGTCATCTGGTCGGAACCCGGCGCCCGGCCCAAGCCCAGATCGATTCGCCCGGGGTACAGGCTTTCCAACGTGCCGAACTGTTCGGCAATGACCAACGGCGCATGGTTGGGCAACATCACCCCGCCGGAACCGACACGAATGGTCGAAGTGCCTCCCGCCAGGTAACCCAGCAGCACCGCCGTCGCGGAGCTGGCGATGCCATCCATGTTGTGGTGCTCGGCCACCCAGAAGCGGGTGTAGCCATATTTTTCCACGTGCTGCGCCAAGTCCAGGGAGTTGCGCAGGGACTGGGCGGCATTGCCGTCGGCGCGAACGGGCACAAGGTCCAGGGTTGAGAATTTCACTTCGGACAACTGTTTCATGGGCCGGGATCTCCAACGGCGTTCCGGGCGTTCCTAAGGGCGAAAGCCTGCCGTTTCTAAAGGTGTGTGCTATGCAATGTGGGCATATACCCGAGTTTCAATAGCAACAATGAATTTTCCTACTAAATTGGTCAACTAATCGACAGGATGAACTTTCCTGGCCGGTCTATCCTCACAACCCTGGTAATGACAAACACGGACGCGAAACCTCGCGCCGGACCTTGAGGAGGCAGACATGGCTATCATTAAGAAAGCATCGGCTCACTGGGAAGGTGACCTGAAAACCGGCATCGGCTCCATCTCCACTGAAACCGGTGTGTTGCGCGAAGCACCTTATGGCTTCAAGGCCCGCTTCGAAGGCGGCAAGGGCACCAACCCCGAAGAACTGATCGGCGCGGCCCACGCTGGCTGCTTCTCCATGGCGTTTTCGATGATTCTCGGCGAAGCCGGGCTCAAGGCTGACGCCATCGACACCAACGCCGACGTCACCCTGGATCAGGTCGATGGCGGCTTTGCGATCACCGCGGTGAAACTGACGCTCAAGGCCAAGATCCCCGGCGCCAGCCAGCAGCAGTTCGAAGAACTGAGCAACAAGGCCAAGGAAGGTTGCCCGGTTTCCAAGGTGCTGAACGCCAAGATCACCCTGGACGCGACCCTGGTGAGCTGACAAACCGAAGATCGCAGCCTCTGGGCCGCCGCAGGCTGCGGTCTTTTTACCCTGTCACCCCATCAGCAATCTGTGGTCGAATGAAGGTATGCAGTGTCTGCGCACAGGCAGTGCGCGCTGCCATGAGGAATTTCGAGCATGAAACGATTTGCCGTGGTGGTCATTGGTTGCGCCTTCGCCACATCCGCCCTCGCGGCGCCCAAACCGTGCGAAGAGCTCAAGGCCGAGATCGAAGCCAAGATCCAGGCGCAGGGCGTAACGTCCTACACGCTGGAAATCGTCACCAATGATGAAGTCCACGACCAGAACATGGTGGTGGGGACGTGCGAAAACGGCACGAAGAAAATCATCTACCAGAAGAACGACCGCTAGCCGCGCTACATCAGGCAATGGGCTTGTCGGTCTTCGGCGACCACTTCTCGCTTGGCGTTGTATAGCCTGGCGCTTGGGCTATAGGCCAGGTTACGGGCCTCCAGGCGATAGCGTTGGCCGGCCTCGAAGCCATCGTAGCGCACGGTCAGGTAGCACAGCCGCTCTTGCGGTTCGGAAAACATCCCCAACCCGCCACCACCGAACACCTCGAAGTCGAAGCGCACTTCCAGTTCGTGGCTGCCTGGTGACACCTGGAAAAATCGCCCATCCCGCAAGCGTTGCCCATCCAGGCTTTGCGCCATCAGGACCTTGCCACCCGGCGATGGCGTGGCGAAATCGACCCAGGCCATGTTCGGGTCAACCGGGGGAAGCGGGGTCATTGCGCAGCCGCCCAGAGCAATGAGCGTCAGTATCGGTATAAGAGCGCGCATGTTCAGCGTCCTGGAAAATCAGGCCCTGAGCATAGCGCCGATCAGCTTTGCTGGCAGCCTGCCGGCGTACCTTGCCCCACCACTTTGCGCTGTTGATCGTAGAGCTTGGCCCACGGCCGGAAACCAATGCTGCCGGCCTGCAACTGGTAACGCTGGCCAGCGTTGAAGTCCTTGAACTTGACGTTCAGCCGGCAATCACGCCACAGCGGCTCGGCATCCGGACCGATGTTGCCGGGCTCGACGGCAAATTGATAACGCACCGTCAGCTCATGGCTGCCAGGCTGCACTTCGAAATAACGCTTGTCGATGGACGTCTTGTCGTCGACCTCCAACGCTTGCAACGCGGTGTCCTGATGGCTTCCCAGGTCAATCCACGCCTGGGACGGATCGGGGTCCGGCAGCCCGGCACAACCGGTCAGCAGCAAAAGGCCACTTGTCAGCATCAACACGCGCATAGCGAAGCTCCAGGCAAGCGAGATAGTCTTGTGGGCAGACTCTCCCAAGGTGATTCCAATTGATCAGGCCGCGTTCAAGCCATCGGTTACTCGACCGTGTTTTCCGGGTTTTGTTTCCAGGCCTCCTGCTTTTGTTACTCAACGGTTGCTCCAGTGTTGGCTACTACAGCCAGTTGGTCGGCGGACAACTGCGCTTGCTGCAAGCCCGCGAGCCGATCGACAAGGTGATTGCCGACCCCACGCGCGATGCCCAATTACGCACGCACCTGGCCCAAGCCCGCGAGGCCCGCGCGTTCGCCAGCGCCCACCTGCACCTGCCGGACAACAAGAGCTATCGCCTGTACGCCGACATTGGCCGGCCGTTCGTGGTCTGGAATGTCTTCGCCACGCCAGAGTTTTCCCTGGCGCCGCAAACCCATTGTTTCCCCATCGCCGGCTGCGTGGCCTACCGCGGCTACTACAGCCAGGGCGCCGCCCGTGGCGAGGCGGCCTTGCAGCGCTTGCAGGGCATGGACGTGTCGATTGGCGGCGTGGAGGCCTATTCGACCCTGGGCTGGTTCAACGACCCGATCCTGAGTTCGATGATGCACTGGGGCGACGAGCGCCTGGCGACGCTGATTTTTCATGAGCTGGCGCACCAGCGGTTCTATGTAAAGGACGACACCGAGTTCAATGAGTCCTTCGCCACCTTCGTCGAACAGGAAGGCACCCGGCAATGGCGCGCCAGCCGCGGCCTGGCGCCGGACAACGGCAAGCGGATGCAGCAGCGCGACCAATTCACCCAACTGGTGCTCGACACCCGGCAACGGCTGGAGACCCTCTACGCCCAGCCACTGCCAGCCGAGCAGATGCGCCAGCGCAAGGCTCAGGCATTCAAGCGCTTGCGCAGCGACTACGAACACCTGCGCGACAGCCAGTGGGCGGGCGACAAGCGCTACGATGCCTGGGTCTATGCGCCCATGAACAACGCCCGCTTATTGCCGTTCGGCCTGTACGACCAATGGGTCCCGGCGTTTGCGGCGCTGTACAGGCAGCAAGACGGAGACTGGGAGGCGTTCTATTCGGCGGTCGAGAAGCTTGGCAGGCTGCCTATCGAGGCGCGTAAAGCGGCGTTGAAGGCCCTGGCAGCGCCGAAGACATCGGCTGATTGAACGGGCCTTTTCGCGAGCGGGCTGCACGGCATCCGTGGGGGCGAGCCTACTCGCGAAGTCGATCAACCTATACGCAAGTGAGCCGACCTAGCGCCCCTTCTTCCAGAGATAGGCCCCCACCACCATCCCCAGCCCACACAACACCGCCACATAGTAAGCCGGCCCCATCGGGTTTTCCTTGAGCAGCAGGCTGACGACCATCGGGGTCAAGCCACCGAAAATGGCGTAGGCCACGTTGTAGGAAAACGACAGGCCACTGAAGCGCACCACCGGCGGAAACGCCTTGACCATGACGTAGGGAACCGCGCCGATGGTGCCCACCAGCAGCCCGGTCAGGGCGTACAGCGGGAACAGCCAGTCAGGGTGCTCGGCCAGGCTGTGGTAGAAGGTCCAGGAGCTGGCCAGCAAGGCGGCGCAGCCGAACACAAAGACACGGCCCGCGCCGAAGCGATCCGCCAGGGCGCCGGCCAGGATGCAACCAATGGTCAGCATCACAATCGCCACGCTGTTGGACTGCAACGCGGTGGTCGGTGCGAAGTGGTAGACCGTCTGCAGCACGGTCGGGGTCATCAGGATCAGCACCACGATGGCGGCGGACAACAACCAGGTCAGCAGCATCGACACGACAATGGCGCCGCGATGGTCGCGCAGCACCGCGCGCAGCGGCACTTCCTCGGCCAGGGCCTTGCGCAACTGCAACTCGGCGAACACCGGGGTTTCGTGCAGCCAGCGGCGCAGGTACACCGAGAACAGCCCGAACACGCCACCCAGCAGGAACGGAATCCGCCAGGCGTAATCGGCCACTTCCACGGGCGTATAAAGGCTGTTGATCGCGGTAGCGACCAGCGAACCCAGCAGGATGCCTGCCGTCAAGCCGGAGGTCAGGGTGCCGCAGGCATAGCCGATATGGCGCGCCGGCACGTGTTCGGATACGAACACCCAGGCGCCTGGCACTTCGCCGCCAATGGCTGCACCCTGGATCACGCGCATCAGCAACAGCAGGATCGGCGCCCACATGCCGATCTGCGCGTAGGTCGGCAGCAGGCCCATGATCAGGGTCGGCACGGCCATCATGAAAATGCTCAGGGTGAACATTTTCTTGCGCCCCAGCAGGTCGCCGAAGTGAGCCATGATGATCCCGCCCAGCGGCCGGGCCAGGTAGCCGGCGGCAAAGATGCCGAAGGTCTGCATCATGCGCAGCCACTCGGGCATTTCGGCAGGGAAGAACAATTTGCCGACCACGGTGGCAAAGAACACGAAAATGATGAAATCGTAGAACTCCAGCGCACCGCCCAGGGCAGATAGCGACAAAGTCTTGTAATCGTTGCGAGTCAGTGGACGTGCGGGTTGTGCGGGCGTCGCCGTGCTCGAAGGCGCAGTGGTCATGGCAAGGGCTTCTCTTATAGTCGATTCTGCCGGCCGGAGGATAGTTGGGGCCTGGGCAGGTTCGGCACCATAGCAAATTGTTCGAAAAAGCACATAGAGGCGCGTAATTGACAGTCGAAAACAGCACCGGGTGGTCGTCTCTACGTCTATCGCCCGATATACTCGCAACCTGCAACACTCTGTAAGGGGTTGCTGTGCGAAAACGTCGTTGGCGGTGTAGGGCCAGACAGAACCAGCCGGTTTCGCAGAGTCTCCCTTTGGTACGCCTTTACGAAAAACGTGATGAACGTAGCCTCTTCGGGCTGAATCGTTTTTTACAAGGACGGCTATTCACCTGAAGCACCAGACAGCGTTACGGGTCAGAGGCCCCTCGGCATGATAGAGCTCGAACAAGAAGATCCAATCCCGCAAGGCGACCTGGCCCTGCAAATCACCGCGCTTCCGCGCGAGACCAACGGCTTTGGCGATATTTTCGGCGGCTGGCTGGTGTCCCAGATGGACCTGGCCGGCACCGCCATGGCCAGCAAGGTCGCCGGCGGCCGCGTGGCGACCGTGGCGATCGATCGCATGGCCTTCCTGGTGCCCGTGGCCGTGGGCGCACAGCTGTCGTTCTATACCCAGGCGCTGGAAATCGGCCGTAGCTCCATCCAGATGATGGTTGAGGTCTGGAGCGACGATCCGCTGTCCAGCGAGTGGCGTAAAGTGACCGAGGCGGTGTTCGTCTTCGTCGCCATCGACGGCAGTGGACGCACCCGCTCGGTACCGCCACGCGCGCGTTAAACGCGGCGGCCGTTTTGCGGTCCATCGTAGCCCCTGTTCCAGAGCGAGATTGCACCATGTCCACGCCCAACGTCGAAGCCGTCAAACTGGATGAACTGAACGCTTGGCGGATCCGCCACGGTCAGGCCGAGTTGCTGGTGGCCCAGCAAGGCGCGCATATCCTCAGCTATCAAGTGGACGGCCAGCCGCCGCTGATCTGGCTCAACGACCAGGCGACGTTCAAGGCCGGCAAGAGCATCCGCGCCGGCGTGCCGGTGTGCTGGCCGTGGTTCGGCAACCTGACGCGCAACCCCGACAGCGTGCAAGCCATGCGCGTGAGCAACGACCCGGCCACGGCCCACGGCCTGGTGCGGACGATGGATTGGGAACTGCAAGGCATCGAGGCCGAGGGCGAACGCCTCAAGGTGGAGTTCGTGCTGCCTTACCCCGAGAACGGCCTGCCGGGCTGGCCTCACCAGGTGGACCTGACGCTGACCATCGAAATGGACGAGCAGTTGCACATCAGCCTGACCAGCCACAACCGTGGCAGCGAAACCGTCAGCCTCAGCCAGGCGCTGCACAGCTATTTTGCCGTGAGCGACGTGCGCAACGTGCATGTCCAAGGCGTCGACGGCCTGAGCTATATCGAAACCCTGGACGACTGGAAAACCGTCACCCAGGCCGGCGACCTGCACTTTGCCGGCGAAACCGATCGCATCTACCTCGATACCCCGCCAACACTGAGCATCGTCGATGCGCACTGGCAACGACGGATCGAACTGACCAGCCGCGGCTCGCGCTCGGCGGTCATCTGGAACCCCTGGACCGAACGCGCCAAGGCCTTCAGCGACATGGCCGACGACGGCTGGCAGCGCATGCTGTGCATCGAAACGGCGAATGTCATGAATGACGTGGTGACGCTGCTGCCCGACGCCAGCCATACCCTGGGCGTGAGCATCGGCAGCAAGCCGCTCTAATCCTCACGCCTGCGCCTGTGGGGGCGAGCCTGCTCGCGAAAGCGATCAACGCCGCCCCTCACCACCACAACCTCCCCTTGTTGAAAACATCGCGCAATTGCGCCGCACGGATAGCCCGTCGGCCCGGATCGAACGCCAAGGCCAAGCGCAGCGCCGGCCAGCAGCGCCCGGGAAGGTTGCGCGGTGCCTTGAGTTGGCGTTCCAGGCGAGCAGCGCGGGCCTGGGTGGACGGCAAGCGGCGAAACGGGTGGCTGCCGCTGGCCAGCTCGTACAACAAACAAGCCACGCCATAGATGTCGGCCGACGGCGACAGGGCCGCCCCCTCCAGCAGTTCCGGCGCGGCATAGGCGGGTGTCCAGGCGTTGAGGCGTTTGCGGTCAAGGTTGGCCAAGCGCGTCAACGGCCCCCTCTGTGCCTGGCCCAAACCGAAATCGAACAAACGCAGCTGTGCTTCACCCAACATGACATTGCTGGGCTTCACGTCGCCGTGCAGTACACCCCGCCCGTGGGCATACGCCAAAGCATCGAGCAGCGGCACGGCAATCGCTTGTAACTCGCGCCAGGGCACGCCCTGCGGACGCTCGCAAAGCAGCTGGTCGAGGGTCTGGCCGCGCATCAGCTCCATGGTGATGAACGCCTCCCGGTGAGTCGCATCCACTTCAAAACTGAACGGGCGCAGCACGTTCGGGTGGTGCAAATGCCGGCTCAGGGCAAACTCGCTGAACAGCAGCGCACTGGCGTCGGGGGATGCGTTGAAGGGCTCGCTGAGCATTTTTAGCGCGATGTAGGGCGCGGGGTCACCGAACTGTTCGTGCAGCAGATCCCGAGCGCGGTACACGAGCCCCATGCCGCCCGCCCCCAGTAAACGCTCCAGACGAAAACGCCCGGCCAGGACAAGCGGCGCTTGGTTAGCGTCGCGTTCGGTCGCGACCACCGCCAGCGGGGCATCGGCGAAGGCGAAATAGGTGTGCTGGCCGCTCTGTACACTCACCGCCGGATCACCACCGCCGTAAGGTTATCCCGCGCCGCGCCACCCAGAACCTCGTCGAACAAGCGCTCCACTGCCGAACACGGTGAAGCCAGCCCCAACGCGCCGCCCAAGGCCTCTGCGCCAAGGCCTTGATACAGGCCATCACTGCACAGCAAGAACGTATCACCGGGATACACCGCCAGTTCCAACGTCTCCAGCGTCAATTCTTGCTCGGCGCCCACCGCGCGGGTCAGTGCCTTGCCCGCGGGGTGCGCACAGGCCTCGGCGCGGCTGATGCGTTGGGTGTCGATGAGTTGCTGTTGCAGGGAGTGGTCCTTGGACAGCTGATACAACCGCCGGCCGCGCCAGAGGTAGCAGCGGCTGTCGCCGGCCCAGATGCAGATGCCATGGTTGCCTTCCAATAGCAGCACCACCACCGTGCTGCCCATCATACCGGGATGACGCTCGGTGACGGTCAGCTCCTGGCTAAGCCGCCGATTGCTCCAGCGCAAGCACCGACGCACTGCACTGGCGCGTTCATAGAGGTCTGGATGCATCGGTAACTCGGCCAGGTGGGCAACAATCAGCTGGCTGGCAATGTCACCGCCCCTGTATCCGCCCATTCCGTCGGCAACGGCCCATAACCCCTGTTGCGGACATTCTAGAAAGGCATCCTCATTACGCGTCCGGACCTTACCGGTATCCGTGCGCGCAGCACTGCGCCAGGGGCCATCGGTCTGCATCAGAGTTGCACCGGCATTCGAAATGTCCGCAATGCAGCCATGTCGAAGGGGTTCGGTGTGCGCTGGCTTGTCAGCAGGTAGTTGGCACGTAATCCGCCCAAATCGGTCTTGAGCACAGCCACATCGCGCCCGCTCAGGTATTCGGTTGGCATCAGGTCGAACATGCGAAACAGCGACCAAGGGCCGGTATTCTTTTCGATGCCCACGCCTCGCCCGACCATTTTTTCCAACACCAAAGCCGTTCGTCCGTTCTGCTCGTCGCTGGGCCAGGTGAACGTCCGGGGCAGGATCGGACCATGGCGGTACTCGAGCGTCCTGCCGCCAAAGCTGAATTCAGAGCGGCTCACCGTAGGATCGAGGGTGTAGGGCTCAAGTGTGAACTGCACCTGTGGTTCAGTCGGGTTATGCGCGAAGAAGCTGCGGCGAATAGTGTCCGTCGTCGTCATCTGGTCGAGAAAGCCCCTGGACATCGGCAAACTTTGCCCATCGATGCTGCGCAGCCTGTAGTGCCCCGCAGTCCCACTGACGAAAGGCCGTAGGTAGCGTTCGAAGAATTGATCGACAATGCCATCACTCCTGAAAAACTCCCGGAAATCATCGAGTGCCACGTCACTGACGCTGTGGGCGTTGAACGGGTACCGTTTGTCGATCGCCTTGCCGTAAAAGCTGTACAGCTCGCTCTGATAGCGCTGGTTCAGATAGCGGTACGAATCACTGAGTACCAAACGCCAACTGTCCTCGGCCAGCCCGTTGAACCAGGCACTGACCGGACGCGGCAGCCGAACTGACGCACTGCGCAAGTGACTCAATGCATCACGGTGCCCTCCCATGCGGCCTCGAGCCAACTCGAATGCGGCGTGCTCCGGCGCACCGGCTCGGGCCAGGCTCGCCAACTGCAACTGCAGGTCATCGAGAGCCCGCAAGGCCTGGTTCAGATCAGCAGTCGGGCCGTTGTCCGCGTCCAGCAGCCGATGCAGTGGTTCGAAACGTCGTTGCAAGGATTTTCGTGCAGTGTCCGGTAGCTTTTCGGTCAGGGAATCAGCGGCTTTCCCCACTGCCACAGCGAGTTTTTCAACAGAGCCGCCTTCCCCTGCCGTTTGCGCCACAGCGACTACTCGTTCGGCCCCCAACTGGATTCGTGTGTTTTCGCGCACCTGCACCAGCAACTGCAAAATGGGCGAATGCGCCGAAGCCAGCCCTGCGAGTTGCTCGGCTCCTGTCCCAGTGCCGGTCATCGGCTGCAAGGTCACTCGACCGATCGCCTCACTCCAGCGGTCGGCATAGTCGCGAAAATACAGTTGTTCCAGCTCGGCCATCAGGCGACGCATGTCCATGTGGCTGAGACTTTCGCCATCACCCAGCACCCAGTTATCTCGCAAGAGTTCAGTGACCAGGACCGCCCCTTGAGTCGAAAAGTACCGCTCAAAACCTTGTCGGGTGTAGAAGCCAGGAATCACATGATCGGTGCCGACCAACAACGCGCCCTGTGAACCCAGATGATGGCTGAGCCGATAGTGCGGTAGATGGCTGGCCTGTTCATGCAACATCCTGTACACGACAACGGCCAGGGATTCACTGCGCAGGAGTTCCCTTGCCTGTGCCACCAGCGACTCGTCCAGCGCAAGGGAGAAGGGCTGCTCCAATAAACGCGCAAAATGACTATTCAAGCCCTCTTGAAGCACAGTGTCGCCAGCGTAGCGAAGCGACCAATCCTTGCCCAACCGGTCCTTGAGCCACTCTGTGTCACGACGCTCGCGCAGATTCAGCATCAGGTACGCGCGCAAGCTGTTGAACAATTGCTCG
Source organism: Pseudomonas sp. MS646 (assembly GCF_036693845.1). Taxonomy (NCBI): domain Bacteria; kingdom Pseudomonadati; phylum Pseudomonadota; class Gammaproteobacteria; order Pseudomonadales; family Pseudomonadaceae; genus Pseudomonas; species Pseudomonas sp. MS646. The sequence goes on along the minus strand of NZ_CP144763.1, from coordinate 102,308 downwards.
CGATCATGACGGTTGTCACGGATATGCTCTTCCAATCGCAATGCGACCCTGGGCAGCAGTTGAGCCTGCAACTCCCGCACATACGCGTCGGTCACCGCTTGATTGCTGGCTTTACCCTGGTACAAACCAATGCGTTCATACAAAGGCACCGCTGCTAGGGGTGGAAAAACCTGGGTGGCTTCGAAACGTGTATCAAGTGATCGAAGCATCGCGACCCAGTCATCGTCTGTCACAGCAGTCGATTGCTGCTGATCCCAGCGCTGCGCCAGTGCGCGCAAGCTTTCCAGGCGTTCGTGATTGGTCGAAAAACCGTTCGCCCACAACAATCCAAATACGCCAAGGACTATCAATCCGGCAAGGTACGAAGTCCGCTGCCCCCGATTGATAAGGCGGCGCTCACGCTGATCGAGGTCGACCCGATCGGCCTCTGGAAAGATCACCCGAGTGACCAGGTGACGGATGAATCGAGGCGAATCGCCAGACGGGGCGTTGCTGGCCCAAGCGCCAGAATTTCCCTGCCCAACGTCCGGTTTCATGGCCAAGCTGGGGCGTGGGGCGCAGGTTAGATAGAAGCCACGCAGGCAACGATTACTTCCGGTGAATGCCTGCTCGACCAGCAAGCAAAGATTGCCGCCGAGTTGCTCAAGTTGGTGCGGGAAATCAAGAATGCAGCTACGACGCCGGGTATCGCGCTCCTGATGCATGCGCAGGAGGACCTGGCTGTTGAGCCGCTGCAGCAACGCTTCGAAGTTGTCGCGCAACTCGGTCACGTCGATTGCATGGTGATCTCGACTGAAACTGGCTCCAAGCACCTGGTCGCGCTCTTCGCGAGCCAGCGAATCGAAAAACTCATTGAAACCAGGCACACAGTCCGCTTTGCTCAGGACCAGATACACCGGTACATCGACGTGCAGCCGTCGCCTGAGTTCCTGTAGCCGGCCCTGGATCTGTCGAGCCAGAGCGGTTACCTCCCCCTCGCCGCCCAGCAGCAAAAGTTCGGTCGGAACCATCAAGAGCACACCGCTCAATGGCCGACTCCGGCGACGTTTTTTCAGTAACTCAAGCAGCACGGTCCACGCGCTGCTGTCGACATCGCCGTTGCTTTGGGTGAGAAAGCGCCCGGCTGTGTCGACCAAGACCGCGTGTTCAGTGAAATACCACTCGCAATATCGAGTACCCGACGTATCGCTGGGCGGAGCACGCTCACCTCGGTCGAGAAACTCCAGGCCCGAGCCTTCCAGCAGGCTGGTCTTGCCGCTGGCGGGCGGACCTACCAGCAAGTACCACGGCAGATCGTTGCGCCAGCGTTGACCCTGGCCAGGATAAAAACCTGCGGACTTTAGCGTTCTTAGCGCCTTACTGAAGCGCGAGCGCACTTCGCGCCGCTCGTTATCGAGCCTTGTGCGATGCGAGCCACGTGACTGATCAGTGTTGCTTTCCTGAACCGTCGCGGGCGAACCGACACGCCCATTAGCGAAGACCATACCCAGGCCCCACCCCAGTGTAAGTACACTGACACTCAGCAGCCTGGCGACAGGGCTTGCCCAGAACTTGTAGTCATTGATTGCCAGCAGTGGGCCGACAAACCACACCAGCAGCGACGCACAAAGCACCAGCAGCAGCGACCAGGCCCAGGTTTGACGAACCCAGGTATCGATTTTTCTGTAAAGCAATTTCATGACACATCCCTGTTCAAGGCAGCCGCTTAGCGGTGACCGGTTCCAGCAGTTGGTAAGGTTGCAGCACGCTTTGGCGTTGCTCGGCCAGTACCCAGGCGAAGCTCGAATACATCACGCCCAGGCACAACACCGTAAAGGCCGCCACCGCCCAGGCCGGGACAATGCGCATTGGACGGCGACGAATGCCACCTGCGCCTTCCCAGTGAGGTGACAGTTCGCGCGGGGCGTCGCCGCGTACCTGGCGAATCAGCCGGTACAAGGCATCGCGCAGGCCTTCGAGCTCAAGCACCCCGCGAGCTTGAACCCGGTATTTGCCTTCAAAACCCAGGGACAGGCACAGATACATCAACTCAAGCATCGGCAGGTGCTTGACGGGGTTCTTCGACAATCGATCAATCAACTGGAAAACTTTTTCGCCACCGAAGGTTTCATTGTGGAACGTGCTGAGCAGACTCAGCTTCGACCAGTCGCTGCCCTGCCCCCAGGGCGTGGTGACGACCGCCTCGTCAATCACGGTGCAGAGTACATAGCGTGCAGCGATCAACTGCGTGCTCTCGACATCCGCCTTTAAGGCTCGGGCCTCGAACCGCTCCAGGTCCAGGCACAACTCGCGCTTGAGTGCCAGCAGGTCCCCACGTTCCTGACCGTACTTGAGCTGCACCACTTGCGATAACAATTCGGAGGCCGCTGCCACCAACGGGTTGAGACTGGCATTGAATACCTGGGACGGCGGCAATTGCGCCGCATAGATCATTCGTTCCTGCAGGTGCTCCATGCGCGGCGACGCGACAGCATCGGTCAAGGGGCCCGAAGCAGGGCGCTGCCCATGATGGTCTAGCAAGACTGTCGCTTCGTCTTGAGGATTTTCCTTCTCCATGTCGTTCAATTCCTGATGGCCCAAAAATTCAGTTCAAGTTCGGAAAAATCACCAGAAACATGGAATGCAAAGCCTGCTGAGCGCCTCAACTGAGCCAGGTCTTCGGTGCCCGGTTCGAGAATGAAATAGGTTTTGTTGGCATGAAATGCGATCTGTCGCGGCGCTACCGGCAGGGGTCTGATCCTGATGCCTGGCAGATGCAGGTTGACCAACTGGCGGATGCGTTCCACCGAACCGATCTTGAGGTGCGACGGCAGTCGATGACGCAGCTCATCACTGTCACAGTTGGCACTTGCCGCCAGCACAAACGAGGCGGAGTCCAGAAGCGAAAGATCCTTCACCGGCGAAACGGTGATGCCGTATTGACGCGCCTGCATTTGCAACTCGATTGCATGCTGCTCGAGCACCATCGACAACGCCTGACGAATCGCCTGCATCAAGTCGCGAAAACACACACCTTGGTTACTGTGCTGATAACGGTTGTTGAACGAGGGACGTTTACTGTCACCGGAGAATGTCGCCAGTTCGCCCAACAGCGCCAGCAACGTTCGATACAGCGTTTCCGGATGCACATGCTCCAGGTCCAGATAATGACGTAGCAACAGTTCGCTGCGGTTGATCAGTTGCAACATCATGAAATCACCCACCTGGGCGCCACCCGCCTTGCCATGGGCGCCGATTCGCTCGGCGAGGCTATCGCCCCGATGGGCGAGCATGCCGAGGACTTCCTTGAGGCAAGACAGCAGATAGGGCGATGAAGCAGCCTGGATGAAGGTCGGCACGAAGTCCGGATCGAGCCTGATAACGCCATCGGCCGTGGTGTCGAGTACCTCACACAGCTTGAGCTTCACGAATGCGTCATCGCTCTGTTGCTCTCCCAACAGCAGACGCAGGTCCGGACGACCACAGCTGATCTGGCTTGTGCCGGTTTCTCCGGCATTGGAGTCAGCCACCTGTGCATCGTAGACGGTGTAGCGCGCCAGTACGTCGGACTGTTCCGGACGACGGGACTCGATGTGATTACCGGTCACCAAGGGCAAAGCGAGGTAGATGGGTGTATTGCGGGTATTGGAAGGGACTTCCAAGACCAGCGGTTCGGCGTGACCACCCAGCTCGAACAGACTGCCATCCGGCAGGATCCCGCTGGCCTGGCTGACCACCAGTTGGCCCATGTTAAGAAACTGCAGATCGATTTCCAGCCCCAGGAATCCCCACGCATAACGGCTCAACAACCGAGTGCGGACCTTCAACTGGTGATCGAAGTAACGATCGTTATGCTGCAGGTGTTGCGGGCGCAGGAGCATGCCTTCCTGCCAGACGACCTTATCGTGATTCATTGGTCATCCACCTTGGCCAGAGGGTTGGTAATCCCGTCTTGAGCGAGGATCAGGCTCGCCTCGGTCAACTGCGCCGGCGCAACCGGTAATGTGTAGCGCCATCGCGCGTGCGGCAGGTCTCGGTACGCCGCGAGCAGGCCAACGTAACGACCATCGCCGGTAAGACCCAACCTGAGCTCGACGCTGTCGCCCGGGCGCAACTCCAATTCTTCACTGGCCACCAGATCGGGCGACAGCGTTTCCCTCGCGCGCTCATAGAGGCTGAAGAAGTCTGCGTTCTCAAACGCAACCGGCTGCCTCAGTTCAAACAACCGAACCACCACTGGCGACGGCCGCCCATTGAGGTCGGGATTGAGCTGGTCGCTGGCGGCCAGTGTGAGATTGAGTTTGGTCATCGTCGAGAATGGCGACCAGACGGCGCAACCGCTCAACAAAAGCGTTACGACAAAAGCTGTAAGCGTCCTGCAGAAGAACATCGTGAAACGGGGCATGGTCGTCATCCGTGGCGATCGATAGGCGGGGAGGAAATCAGGCGAGCTTGCTCTTCATAGGCCTGGGCAGTTCGCTGGAACCATTGCGCAGCTGTGATCGCCAGGGATTCACGGGCTGCCTTATCCAGGTCATTGAGGTCCATGCCCAACGCGTGGCCGAAGCGTCCCCAGAAACTGTCATCCGGATAGTCGCTTGGCGGATGGCGCTTGAACTCAATATCGGCCGGAGCCTCGACCAGTTCCGGCAACAACAGGTTTTCTACATCGAGACGAGCGGGGTTCAAGCTCCCGAATCTGCTGCGCGTTCGTGCAACAGGATTTATCAGCTCATCGATGTCCAGGGAGGTACGCTCCTGTTGATCGAGAGCTTTAAGTGGGTCCAGATCCAGAAACGCGTCATCCGGGATCAGCCGATCGCCCGACGCCAGGTGGCCTGGTTCGGCAATGCTACGAGTGAGTCCGCAGACCTGCCGCACCCGGATCTGGAAATCCCCCATGATGTAGGTATTAGCGTCCTTTATCCGCACCGGCTTGCCTTTGGGCAGGGGCAGGCCACTCTCGCGGTCGATCGTACCGTTGGCGCTGAGATCGGTCAGGCAAAACGTACCTTCACGAAAGCTCACCAATGCGTGCTGCTTGGACACCACGCGCTGGCAGTCAGGGATGATCCAGTCGCAGTCCTCACCTCGGCCTATGACACCTCCAGCCGGCCCGAAAGCTTTCCGGCGATGCCGTACGGCGCCAGGTCGGCCGGGGTTCAGCATCTCGAGAACAAGTTCCATCTATAGAAGCTCCTCGGCTCATTTGCCGCGGTTGAGCGCTTGTGGATCACCCAGAGGGCGATAAACGCTGTCGTTGAATGTGTAATTGCTGTTGCACCCGACAAGGCTGCAGGACATGACGCAGGACAAAGCAAATGCGGACCAGGAAAAGACACGCATGGAAATGGCTCCAGGGCTAATGGGTGACGCGGCAATGGATACGTCGAGACAAGGAAAGGATCAGTCATCGAAATCACCGCGCTGAATGTTCAGGCGCTCGAGACGGTAAAGCAGAGTGCGCAGTGGAAGGCCCAGTTCACGGGCGGTACGAGCCTTGTTGCCGCCAAATTCGCGCAAACCATCGATCAAAAGATTTCGCTCGATCTGCATCATCCGCTCTCGCAGACTTACACGACCGCGCTCCACCGGGCTCTCGATGCGCAACCCGAAATGCTCGACAAGCAGCTCGTGGCCCTCGCACAACAGCACAGCCCTTTCCACGATACTTTTGAGTTCGCGTACGTTTCCCGGGAAACCGTAGGCGCTCAGATGGTCAAGCGCCGCATCCGACCAGCTCACCGGATCGCGCTGCAAAAGTGCACAAGCCTTGTCGGCAAAGTGTCGCGCCAGCTCGATAATGTCCCCATCACGCTGGCGCAATGAGGGCAACTGGATCGGAAACTGGGCCAGGCGGTAGTACAGGTCCTCGCGAAACTTGCCCTCCTTCATCAACTGCTTCAGGTCGCGATGGGTAGCTGCAATGATCCGTACGTCGACGCTGTGAGTTTCATTGGACCCCAGTGGACGGATCTCACCTTCCTGCAGCACTCGCAGCAGTTTCGCCTGGAGGGACAATGGCATGTCGCCGATCTCATCGAGTAACAACGTGCCTCCGTTGGCGGCATCGAACAGCCCGACACGGTCCCGATCAGCTCCGGTAAAAGCCCCCTTGCGATAGCCGAAAAGCTCACTTTCCAGCAGGTTTTCGGGCACCGCTGCGCAGTTCTGCACAACGAGTGCCTTGGCCCGACGCTGACTGGCGTCATGAATGGCGCGGGCCACTACCTCCTTGCCAGTACCGGTCTCACCCCGCAGCAGGATGGTAAAAGGACTGTGCACGACCTTACTGATCATCGAACAGGTCTTGCGCATCGCGGCACTCTTGCCGATCAGGCCGTAGTCATTGGCGCTCGGCAGGTTTCGATTGATGGATTGGAGTTCGCCGACGGAACGACGCAGGCGTTGCAACAGGCGGAGTTGGCCCAGCGCAAACGTTCCAAGATGCCCCAGGGACTCGGCAAACCCATGGAGGTCGAGGTGGTTTTCACTGGCACACAGCAATACACCATCAGCGGTCCCTCGGGAGTTGACGAGAGGGATGCAGAGCATCGATTGCCACGGCGTAGCCCGGCCTGGCAGAAATCCGGTTTCATGGAGGCTGTCGCTTAACGCATCGAGGCATACGACACGGTTCTGGCGCAGCACAAATTGCAAAAGTGGCTCGTGGTTGTAGTCGCTGGGAAGATTTGTCTGATCACGGCTCCGCAGATGCCCTTCCAGGCATTCGGCGTTCAACCCCAAATGACCACGGGCTGCATCGAGCAAGTACAACTGGGCCAGTTCACACCCGCTGAGTCGAGCAGCACCTTGGATGAAATGCCCCACCAGCACAGCCTCGTCCTCCAGGCGCGAAAGACTGGAAAACTGCAGTAGAAGCGCCTGGGCATAGGCAAGCGGTTGCGGAACACTCTCGAACATGACACTCACCTCAAGTGAACTCACACGCTACGTTGGCTTCGCTGTTGAGCATCGCGTGAACGTGCCGCAGGGGTTCCTCGGCCGCCTTGGAAACAAGCAGCCGATCGGCCACCAGCGGCATCAAGTGCAGATCGAGCAAACGGTCAATTAGCCGCGCGCCACTGTCGCTGCGAGTGCAGTGCCCTACCAGGTGATCCACGAGACGCGCGCAATAGCTGAAGCCCAACTGACGACGACGCAGCCGCTCGCCCAAGCGATCGAGTTTAAGCTCCACCAACTCACGCAGGACTGATCCGCCAACCGGGTAATAGGGAACGACACACATGCGTGCCAACAGTGCAGGTTTGAAATGTTTACTGAGGATTGGGCGAATGCACGCCTCGAGGCGTTCTGTGCTCGGCGGCGCGCCGCTCTCGCACAGTTCAGTGATCCGCTCACTGCCCAGGTTCGACGTCATCAGGATCAGCGTGTTGCGAAAATCAATCTCTCGACCCTCGCCGTCGTTGGCCAGGCCTTTGTCGAAGATCTGGTAAAACAGGTTCATCACATCCGAGTCGGCCTTCTCGACTTCATCCAACAACACCACTGAATAGGGCTTTTGCCGCACGGCTTCCGTCAGCATTCCACCCTCGCCAAAACCGACATAGCCGGGTGGCGCACCGATCAGTCGGGAAACCGTGTGCTTTTCCTGGAACTCGGTCATGTTGAAAGTGGTTAGAAAACGATCACCGCCATACAACAGGTCGGCCAGCGCATGGGCCGTCTCTGTCTTGCCGACGCCGCTCGGCCCCACCAACAGGAACACGCCCACCGGAGCGTCGGGTTTGTTCAGGCCGGCAGCGGCGGCGCGGACTACGCGGTCAAGCGCCTGAACGGCCTGCTCCTGACCCCGTATGCGAGCTCGCAGGTCAGTCGCAAAACTGGCGATGTTTACATCATGCTCTTGCGCCAACTGCGCCAGGGGAATGCCGGTCCACGCACTGATGACTTCAGCCACCAGACGCGGGCAAACCTCGTAGCTGACCAGACGTTCCCGGGCTTGTGCAGCCACCAGGGTGTCGCGGGTTTCGCGCAATGCCGACTCCAGAGTCTCGATGCTCAGGGCTTGATCAGCCACGGTTTCCCGCGCACCGATCAGTTGGCGGCGCAGCGACAGCAGACGCTCCGCAAGGATGCGTTGCTCGGTCCACTGAGTTTCCAGCGCCTGGCACTCGGTTTCGACGGTATCCAGGCGCGCCTCCAGTGCCTCCAAGACCTGAGCATCGATCGAGAGGCCGGCTTCGGCGTCGCGACGCAGCGCCTGGCGCTGACGCTCACCTTCGGCCAGTTCGCTGCGTAACCGCTCAAGGTTTTGCGGTGCGCTGGCCAAGCTGATACGCACGCGAGCGCAAGCGGTATCGAGCACATCGACGGCTTTATCGGGTAGTTGGCGTCCGGTCAGGTAACGGGCCGACCATTGAGCCGCCGCGACCACCGCATCATCGCGCAGGTAGATACCGTGGCTGCTCTCATAGGCCGGGGCGAGACCGCGCAGAATGGTCACCGCTTGACTGACTGTCGGCTCATGCAGTTGCACTGGTTGAAAGCGACGGGTCAGTGCCGGGTCTTTTTCAAAGTATTTTTTGTACTCGACCCACGTGGTGGCCGCGATAGTACGCAGCTCCCCCCTGGCCAAGGCGGGCTTGAGCAAATTGGCTGCATCCGAGCCACCAGCATTGCTACCGGCACCGATCAAGGTGTGGGCCTCGTCGATGAACAGGATGATGGAGCCGGATGATGTCCTGATCTCGTCGATCACGCCCCTGAGGCGTCGCTCGAACTCGCCTTTTATACTGGCGCCGGCCTGTAGCAACCCCATATCCAGCGAAAGCACTTCAACATCTTCCAGTACGGATGGCACTTCTCCGGCTGCAATACGCAGCGCCAGACCTTCGACAATGGCTGTCTTGCCGACGCCCGCATCTCCCACCACGATTGGATTGTTTTTGCGCCGTCGCACGAGAATGTCGATCATCTGCCTAATCTCGCCGTCCCGACACAGCACCGGGTCAAGGCCACCCTCACGGGCCTGCCGGGTCAGGTTATGGGTAAAGCGCTCCAGCAAGGAGCCTGCCGCTTGAATGGACGGACAGTCGCGCGACCGGATTGGCAGTGAAAGGGCGAAATCCTTCAGCCGATCAGTGTTCAACCGGGCCAACAAAATGCTGCAGGAGCGGCCTGTATAGCGAGCGGGGTTACGGAGCAATGCCAGGATCAAGGCCGTCTGGTCGATCAGTTCTTGCTCAAGTTCAAGCGTCGCCACCGACAGCGCATCCTGCAACCATTGCACCAGCTCTGGCGCGAACACCGGATTACAGGACGCGCTATGTTCCATCCGCGGTTGCAAGGTGGCAGACAGCGCTTGGGCGTTTACCTGAGCATCTTGTAATGCGCGTTCGAGCAGGCCTCGGGGCCGCTCCAACAACCTCAGCAGCAGATCTTCCGCCAGGACTTTATCGGCACCACGCGCCACACACTGCTCGGCAGAACGCTCCAGATCATCCCGGGTTTCGGCATCCAATGCCTGTATGAGTCGCTGAAGATCTACGTTGATCATGTCATCCATTTCCTAATGAGTTTTACTGCCTAGGATCACCACGCCGTCCGCGCGCTCATGCCCCAGCCAACTGGTCCATCCCAGGCGACAACTGTTCAGTTCTCCAATGCACAGGGCTCGTATTTCCTGCTGACGCAGGACCAGGCGGATGTCGTACTCGAGGGGATCGCGCAGCGTGAATCGCACCAACGAGCACAGCGGTCGATAACCGAGGCCAATGGGCAGGAATTCGTGGAAGCGTTGCCAATCCAGCTCACAGATATGAATACGAAATTTGCCGCCTCGGTCGCGCACCCGCTGACCGAGCACCAAGTCGTTGCTCAACAGGCTATTGGCACTCCCCAGCCGATTGCGCTGCTCGTCGAGAATCTCCACCCGACGCTCGATGCACTGCTCCAGAACCAGCTCGGCGTGTTTGAAGTAGTAACGCAGCACCGCCTCGATCAGCGCCGCCGAGTGAGCACGCAGGCTCAACAAGCCCAGGTACGGCAGCAGGCGCTTCCAGTTCAGTTGGCTGGCCTTGCGGATTTCTTCGCCACCCAGTCCGATCAAGGCAAACAACTGCTCGGAGAAGGGGTCTCGAGCTCCGCTCTGAAAGCTTGTGCAATACCGGTATTTGCGCCAGATCGGCAGCATCAGTCGCTGAAGACGATGGTGGAATATGTCGAGGAACTGGCGAGTCGAATTTCCGCCTTCCTCACCCAAAGCTTGCTCGCCGTAGAACGCCGGTAGAGGCGAACCTGCACCTATCAGACAGAGCAGGTTCAAGCGCATACGTGCGCGCACCTTCCCCTGCTCCTCGAAAAACTCCACGCGATCGATATCGCTGGCCGGGAAACCCAGGCTTGGATTGGCTTGGAATTCCAATTGATCGTAAAGCGCCTCATCATCCAGGCCCGGATGGGCCTCACGCAGCCGATTCAGGACCAGTAACACGGCTTGGAACAGCGAGTACTCGCGTATTCCTCGTGTCAGCACGTTCATAGAAGCGGCTGTTGGCCCATGCGGGGTGACCATTGATACACCTCTCCCTGTGTGCTGTTCACCCGCAGTTCGTGATACGAATTGAGGCTGGCATAGAGCGCAAAAAACTCGTTGAGAACCGAAGTGAAGACAAATAGGTCGCCTTCACCGATGTAACCTTGTGGGTCGACGGTCAGTTCGGTACGTACACCCCGAACCGGCAGCCCCCGATGCAGCCGATCGACATGCAGGTGCCTGATCGATTTGAGACCGCCCAACAGACGCTTGCTGACCTTCTCGGTTTGCTCGTCGTAGTAACGCGGAAAATCGTAGCTTTCGAGGATTACCTTGAGCGCATTGACGTCCGCCAGCGACAGGTAGTTGAGCGACATGTTGCTGATCAGCTTCCACAGGTAATCGCGGTTCAGTGGCGGCGCGAAGCTGGGTGTAACCGGGCCGATATTGCGGAAACTGAGAGACTCCGGCGTTCTCTCACCGGGTTGATCGATATCGCCGGGCTTGAGCTGGCGTGGCAGGTCCTGGTTGGTGCACGTCAGTTCGATCGACAGCGTTTCATAGGTCTGGGCTGGTTGAATACCAAAGGCCAGGCAGGTATCGAGGCCGCTGTTCAACAACGAGGGGCGCTGGCGAACGCTGTAATACGGACGGCCAGTGGGGACGTCGAAACTTGAATCATGCTCAAACGACTCGAACGGCACATAGGACTGATACCCCAGGCCACCAGGCCGCCAGCCAATGACGCTGTCGACTGAATAGACCGAGCAGTGCTCCAGGTCATAACCGGCCGGCAGCAACGGATACTCGTCTTGTTTGCCATCCAGGCGGATCGGCTGAGCGTCATGCTTGAACAGATTGACGATTGGCGTGCAGTAAAGCTTCACGTTGTCCAGCGTCGGGCGCATGCGCTCGATGCCGCTTTTGCGGATATCAAAGCGCAGGTCCAAACCGCGCACCTGTTTCAGACGGTCCACTGGCAACGTGCTGATCACGTCCAGGCCAATCACGTCGACGAACAAAAACTTGTCCTGGAACGCGAAATACTCCTGCAGGTAGCGATAGCCGCGGAAGGTGTTCAGCGGATACGGGATCAACGCTTCCTCCTCCGCAAATCCCACCGGCTGGACACGCTCAGCCGGAATCCTGAACGTCATCGGATTGCCATCCACGGCGCTGAATGGCTCGCCGGCACCGTTCAATGGGACCAGCTCAATGCCTTCAAGATTACGTACCAGGCTGAGATAGAGCATCTGGCTGATATACCGCTCGCCCGTGAAGTGCAGGCGCAAACGGCTCAACTGCACTTCACCCAAGTGGCCGTCGCAAGGCATCTCCAAGCGCAGGCTCAGCAGCGAGCCGGTACCCTTCACCGAGTAACTCAAACGGGTCAGGTCCAGGGCCAGGACATCGGTTGGATAGCACGTCCGGAAATGGCATCGCACACCTTGGATCGGCTTGCTTTCAACCGGTGTATCGCGCTCTACCCGCAGTGCGGGTCCGGAACGCGACAATGAATCAAATTGCAGAATACTGAAGGCCGGCAATGGCCTCATATAGTTAGGCCACAGCAGCTGCATCAACGAATGGCTCAGCTCCGGCAACTGGTCATCGAGCTTCTCGCGCAGTCGCCCGGTCAAAAAAGCAAATCCCTCCAGCAGGCGCTCGACATCCGGATCCCGTCCAGCCTGCCCCAGAAAAGGAGCCAGCGCCGGGTTTCGATCGGCAAAACGTCGACCCAGCTGACGAAGCGCCGTCAGCTCGCTCTGGTAGTAATGGTTAAATGCCATGCATCGCTATCCTTGTCTGACCTTGACCTGACCGCCGCCATCCAGGCACGCGAGAAAACTAACCTGTCGCTTGAAACCCTTAACATCCAGCAAGCCCTCGATGCTGAAGGACAACCTCAGCTGGCCGTGATGACCCGGCATCGAAGTGACACAAACATTGCTGAGACGAGGCTCGTAAGCCTCAACGAAGGCTTCGATCGCGCGGCGGGCCTGGCTTTTTGCATCATGCAGGCTCAAGCGCATGTCATTGAGGTCCGGCAGCCCGTAATCGGATAGCGTCCGCACACTGCCTGCGCGGACGCTGAGCATCCTGGCCAGATGAGCGGCCACGGATGCCATGATGCAAGCCTCGACATTCAAACCGTTGCGCATCTGGGCTTCGCCGGCCAGGCGCTCGAAAAGGCTGCCATAGGCCATGACCCGTGCTTACGCCTTGTCCAGCTTGCCAACCAGCGACAGGGTGAAATCGGCCCCCATGTATTTGAAATGCGGGCGCACATTCAAGCCAACGCGATACCAGCCTGGTTCGCCTTCCACATCGCTTACAACAATCTTTGCCGCACGCAATGGACGACGACCACGGACCTCGGCGCTTGGATTTTCCTGGTCAGCCACGTACTGGCGAATCCAGTTGTTGAGCTCACGCTCCAGATCCATGCGCTCTTTCCACGATCCCAACTGCTCCCGCTGCAAAACCTTCAGGTAATGAGCAAGGCGATTGACGATCATCATGTAAGGCAGTTGGGTGCCCAGTTTGTAGTTCAGCTCAGCCTGCTTGTCCTCGACACTGTTGCCGAAGAGCTTAGGTTTCTGAACGGAATTGGCTGAGAAGAACGCGGCGTTATCGCTGCCCTTGCGCATGGTGAGGGAAATGAAACCCTCTTCGGCCAACTCGTATTCGCGGCGATCGGACACCAGGACTTCGGTCGGGATCTTGGTTTCGATCTCACCCATGCTTGCGAAATGATGCAAAGGCAGGTCTTCAACCACGCCGCCGCTTTGTGGGCCAACGATGTTGGGACACCAGCGAAACTTGGCGAAGCTGTCGGTCAGACGCGAGCCGAATGCATACGCGGTATTGCCCCACAAATAGTGCTCGTGGCTATTGGCAACGGTCTCCTTGTACACAAACGACTTGACCGGGTTCTCCTCTGGATCATAAGGAGTCCGCAATAAGAAGCGTGGCACCGTCAATCCAACGTAGCGCGCATCTTCCGACTGACGAAAACTTTGCCATTTGGCAAATTGCGGGCCCTCGAAGTGATCTTTCAGGTCCTTGAGGTCCGGTAGGCCGGCGAAGCTTTCCAGGCCAAAGAATTTAGGACCGGCAGCGGCGATGAATGGCGCGTGGGCCATGCACGCAACGCTGGATACATACTGCATGAGCTTCACATCCGGCGAACTTGGCGACATGAAGTAGTTGGCAATGATCGCCCCTACTGGTTGCCCGCCGAACTGACCGTACTCTGCGGTGTAGATATGTTTGTACAAGCCCGATTGCATGACCTCTGGCGAGTCTTCAAAGTCGTCCAACAGATCACTCTTGGAGACATTAAGCATTTCAACCTTGATGTTTTCGCGGAAATTGGTCCGATCCACCAGCAACTGCAAACCGCGCCAAGAGGACTCCAAGGCCTGGAACTCCGGGTCGTGCAGAATCTCATCCATCTGACGACTGAGCTTGGCATCGATCTCGGCGATCATGCGGTCAACCATGGCTTTCTTGACCGGTTCACCGCTGTTCTGCGGTTTGAGCAATTCCTCGATGAATGCAGAGACGCCGCGCTTGGCGATGTCGTAGGCCTCGTCGTCCGGAGAAAGACTGGTTTGAGCGATGATGCTGTCGAGAAGGCTGTACTCGACTGCTTCATTGTTTTTCTGCTGCGCTACGCTGCTGCTCATGGGGTTAGCCTCCTTGGCTAATGGGGTCAGCTTCAAGGCCCAGCTCGCTCAGCACACGAGCCCGGGACTCATCGACGGCGAGCACGCCCTCAATCGCTTTTCGAAATGCAGGTGCGTTACCCAGGGGCCCCTTGAGAGCTACCAGCGCGTCGCGCAGCTCCATCAGTTTCTTGAGCTCAGGTACTTGCTCGACCAGGCTGGCCGGATTGAAATCCCTCATCGAATTAACGCTCAGTTGCACAACTAACGTTTCTGTTTCGCTTTCTTCCAGCAAACGGTTCGGCACACTCAGCGTCAGCTTCAACTCTTGCTTGGCCAGGACCTCATCGAACGTCATCTTGTCGATGCTGATCGGCTTGCGATCCTCAACCTTGCGCTCGTCTGCACGGTGGGTGTAATCACCCATTGCGACTAATTTCAGCGGTAGTTCAATCTGTTCCTGAGCCCCGCCAGTCGTGGGCTTGAACGTAATGTTGATACGTTCCTTGGGCGCTACAGAGCCATCTTTGGCCATGGTTTTTTCCTTAAGATTTTGACCCGCAGGCCTATTCAATGACCCGTTCCAGGTCGAGGTAACACAATCTGCGATAGGTCTCGTTCCTGCACTCACGTACGGCGTGGCTCTGTGGCAGAAGCTCACAGCAGTGATGCAACTGGTGCAGTACCTGAAGCCCAAGATCGGGCTCCCACCCATTCAAGTCGGCGTGCTGAAGGTTCTGATCCAGTGCTTCGAGCTGGATCTTGGCGAGTTCGTATTTCTTGGCCGATATGCACAAGCGAGCCATTGCGAACCGCCAGAGAAATCGCTCACGGGAGCCAAGAGCGCTTCGCATGCCGTGCCTGAGTGACTGGACAGCAGGCTTGAGGCCATCCTCATGCAGAATCGACCGCGCCTCTTCGAGGGCCAGGTCCCACGGCGCGTCGCTGTTGACGACATCGATGCCAAGCGGGGCATTGGAGCATTGCAAGTGAGGCATCACATGGGCGGCGATCCAACCACGAGTCGCCGGATCGGCAAACGGCACGCCGTCATGCCAGCGCAGTTCCAATACACCCGGCAGGCGCTGGATGAACTGCGCAAAATGGACTTCCACTTCCCGCATGGCCTGCTCGGCATTCAAGCCTTGTAGGCATTCCCAGGCGAGCCTTTGACCATCGAACCAGAATGGAGCCTTGGCCAGACTGGCTTCGACTTGAACAAGCAGGTCCGCATAGCGGCCCTGCAAGAAGGTTTCCTGATAGCTCTTGAGTCTGTCCATCGGTACGCCACGCAGTTGAGTAACCTGTTCTGCGTTGCGCTCAGGCATTACATCGATCGAGAGCCATAACAAGGCCCTATTCAACCGCAGGGCCCGAGCGTCGGTTGCTTTTTGCTTGAGCCACCAGGCACACAGTGAACGGGCACCTTCCTGCTGGACGCGCAGGGTTCTACAAGCCTCTTTTTCGCTTTCAATCGGAGTCTCGCAGGCAAGCAATTGAGCGGCCGTCTGTTTCACCTGGGCAACTGCCGCATGGATGACACCGGGTTGCGGCTGGTGCTGGGCGACTCGTTGGATCATGTGTTTGATTCGCCGGCAAAGCGGTAACAGCAAGGGCGCCTCGTCGCCCAGATAAGCGCTGCAAACCGCATCAAGGCCTTCAAGCTGAGCCGCCAGATGATGGAACAACGGCATCTGCTCTTTGAATGCCACGTTATCCCCCAGCACTTGATCCAAGCGCGTGACCAGCCAATTGATGCTGGCGGCACGGGTTCGAAGCCTGGCGGGATGGATCTCGGCCCAATGGCTTTTACAAAGGTGATGCAAGAGACAAAGGCCGGCCAACAGCCCCTGGAAAGATTCACGCTGATACAGCGCCCATGTCAGCCAGACAGCGACCCGTACATCCTTCGACTGCCGGCGCAGTAGCGATTCGCTCTGTTCAAGAACCTTCAGCCAATCGACCTGATCGTGTTCATACATCGATCGAGATTTGATCAACTCGCTTTCCAACGCTTCGTACTCATTGGAAAAACGCACGTCCGCACCCGCAAAGCTGTCCTTGGACACAGGCGACTTGGCGAGAGCCAGGTAATGGGCGGAAAGTTTTCCTGAGTACGACATTCACGACTCTGTTTAGATGAATTCGGTTTATGGTCCGACTATTCAGGACGCAGGCTATCCATAAGCAAGCAATGGATACTTCAGATAACGTGGGTGACAACTGCCACTACACCCCAGCAGCTACCCTCCACTCGAACGCAGCAGAGCATGCCAAGGTTCAACAAATAAAAAAGTAGGAAATTTCGGTTTTTACTTGGAACAAAACGAAAAAGACAAACAGACAGTAAAAACCCAACCCAGATCACATCACTGATACCAAGTCGAACTCCACGTCAACCATCAAGAAAGCTAAATCATTACACAAGTTGACAAAACTTATGGTTAAGAGAAATTTCCTACATACTTTTCTTTTTTTTAATCTATTGAGGTTTTTGTCCTTCAAGGCTGCTTCAATGTCCTCAGGAGCCACTGCAAACCCAAGGACGAATCGATGTCTCACTTCCATGCCCGTTCAAAATCCCGAATCGCCATCACTGGCCTTGAACCTGAATTTCAAGTTCATACATTCAAAGGTAGAGAGGCTATCAGCCAGCCCTATTCGTTCGATGTAGAACTCGTCAGTGAGCGAAAGGACATCGATCTTGAGAAACTGCTCCATAGACAGGCATTTCTTACATTCGGCCAACAAGAAAAACAGACATGCGGTGTGCACGGACTCATCTACCGCGCTGCACAAGGCGACTCCGGCAAGCGGCTCACTCATTACAAGGTAAAACTCAAACCCCAACTTTTCTACTTGGCACATCGCATTAATCAACGGATCTTCCAGCACCTCAGCGTCCCGCAAATCATCACATCGATCCTCAAGGAACATGGCATTCTTTCCGATGCCCATCACTTTCACTTGAGTGAACACTACGCGCCCCGCGCCTATTGCGTACAGTACCGAGAATCAGACTTGCACTTCATTGAGCGCCTGTGTCAAGAAGAGGGCTTGCACTATCATTTCCGGCACAGTGAATCGAGCCATTACCTGGTATTTGGCGATGACCAGACTGTGTTTCCCCGAATCGACCACCTTGGTGTTTATAAACAGCACAGCGGCATGATCGCCGATGAACCGGTGATACGACGTTTTGCTTTAAGGCTGGAAACCCGGACCAGCCAAGTCCGGCGTCGAGACTACGATTTCGAAAAAGCCTCGGTTCTAATGGAAAATAACTGGCAGCCAGACCACGAAAGCGTCCAACCAGACTTGGAGGACTATGATTATCCCGGCAATTTTACCCGGGATAAACGAGGTCGACTGCTGAGCAGGCGCAGCCTGGAACGCCATCGCGCCGACTACCAGCAGGCGGAAGGCCACAGTGGTCAGCCCACGCTGGCGGCCGGACACTTCCTGATGCTGAGTGAACATCCTCGCCAGGAATGGAATGATCTATGGCTGCTGACGGAAGTGCATCACGAAGGCAGGCAGCCGCAAGTCTTGGAAGAAGGCGCCGCTGGCGCCCCCTCCACGCACGCCGGAGACTTCGACCAGGGTTATCGCAATCGCTTCGTCGCGACTCCTTGGGATGTGATCTTTCGCGCACGACGGGTCTATCAAAAACCCTGTATAGCGGGTAGCCAGACCGCCGTGGTTACCGGTCCCAAGGGCGAAGACATCCACTGCGACCATTACGGTCGGGTCAAGGTCAGGTTTTTCTGGGATCGCGCGGATCCTCTGGACGATGGCAGCAGTTGCTGGCTGCGCGTCGCGTCCAATTGGGCAGGCAACGGTTACGGCGCCGTGACGATTCCAAGAGTGGGGATGGAAGTATTGGTGACCTTCATGGAAGGCGACCCCGACAAGCCTTTGATCAGCGGATGTCTGACCAACAGCAGTAACCCTTTGCCCTACCCCCTGCCCGAACTCAAGACGCGCACGGTGCTTCGCTCCCGCAGTTCGCCGGGCGGCAAGGGGTTCAATGAGCTGCATCTGGAAGACCGCGAAGGGCAGGAATTGATCTACCTGCGGGCCCAGCGCGACATGGAACAGAAGATTGAACATGACAGCCGGTTGGAAGTGGGCAACGAAAGGCTGGAAACCGTCATGGGCAACAGCACCACCGTGCTACGTGCCGAAGAACATCGAACCACGGCCTCCAACCGCACGATCCGGGTGGAGGGGGACGATCACCTGCACGCGGCCAACCGACATACCCACGTCGATCAAACATTGATCGTCGAAGCTGGCCAGCAAGTGCATATAAAGGCAGGCGCTCATCTGGTTCTGCACGCAGGCACGACCCTGAGTTTGAATGCTGGAGGTCAGCACATCGTCATAGGCCACGGCGGCATCTACAGCAGCAGTGAAATTCAGATCGGCGGAGCACCGCTAACCGCTGCGCCCGCCTCATCACACACGCACGGTACAACGCTCCCCCTTGTTTCACCGATAGAGTCACCTCGATCGCTCGCCCCTACTCAGCGCGCCTTGATGAGCGCCAGTAAAGCCCTGGGATTGGACTTCTGTCCGATTTGCGAGACTTGCCGCGAAGGGATTTGCTGTACGGAAGCCGTCGCCGCATGACTCAAACCTATCCCCATCAATGGTTGAGTGAGCACCAACACCTTGGCCACAGTTTGTGCGTTGTCCTGGACTCGGAAAATGAGGGCCCGGCACGCCAGGCCTTTCTCAAGAACAGCCGACCCGATCAGTACCTAAGCGTCTATGGCCAAACCGAGGCCAGCGACCTCAACGATGCCGGCCCCTTTGTCTTTGGTTTCGATCAACCTGACGACCCGAACGTCAGCGAACTGCTCAGGCGCCCAGAAAGTCACTGGGGATGGCTGGCCAGCCTGCCCAAGGGAAGCCTCTTCCGGCTGGTCGAACACTGGCGTGAGCGAATGATTGTCGGAACGCGCCCTCATCAGGCGTTGTATCGCTTTCATGACAATCGGGTATTGAGCCGGGCACTTGAACACCTGCCCCTTGAGGCCTATCCCGCCTATCTCGGGCCAGCAATCAGCGTATGTTACTGGCAGGGCACGCGCTGGAAGAATGTCGATAACCCGGCCCCCGGTAAGCACCCGGTGCCAGACTCACCGCTTTGGTTAGAGGTGCCCTTCCCACGACCGCAAGCGATGGAGGCCCGCCGGCTCAATGCACACCGGATTCTGTTGGCCGAGCATCTCCAGGCCTATGCCGAACTCGCCGAACAGCAGGCCGCTGATACCTGGTTGCAATCCGTACTCGATCTGGCCGAAACGTGGAACTGGCAGGCGCCTGGGCAGTTGGAATTTTTGCTGACCCAACGCCTGCGCACACTCGAACCGATGCCGCCGTACTGGCACGTACGTCCTGGCGAAGATCCCGACGAGCATTTTGACCGGGTTCGATCGATGGCGGACTTCTGGCAAGGAGGCGCACCGCTATGACGATCCTCCCGATAACGATTCTTGGCTTGGGCCTGGCGATCACGGCTGGCTGCATCTACAAGCCATCCAATACCTTCACATTCACCGCTGATCTGCCACCTGACTTTGCTTATCAGGCCATTGCCGTATATGTCCCTGCCAAAGGACAAACCTGCACTGTACCGGGTGGAAGAAATACCGAAGTTGGGTACAACCTGCACTGGCGAAAGCATTACCAGCCAGATTCGAAAATCGCCCTGTATCGAAGGGTCAGCGGCTGCCAGCTGGTGATTTACAGGATCAAGCTCGAAATCAATTCGGCCTACGGAGACGACTGGGGAGATATCAGCGGGGATGCCGCAACCGTTGCCATACGTGATGAGCTGGAGCCGCAATACAAGGGCACTTTCAGCGAAACGGGTGAAAGTGTCTTTTATGGTCAATGCCAGTGGCTGTTCCGCACCGCAGGGCCCAGGCGTCGCATCGTCAAGATCCTCGACTGCAAGGAAACCAATGCGCAAGGCGAGCTGCAAGTTGGTCGCCCGTTCTCCGCTTATACCCTGGATCAACTACCGGGCAAGACGCTCAGGATGAGGATCAACTTGGCGGAAGAGGAACGGCCCTACATGCGCGACACCTGGGTGAAATTTCCTAACGGCTGGAAGCGCTGCCTCGGCAAGAGCTTCGAGGATCCATACGCATTCTGTTTAGGAAACCACAAGGACTTCAGTGGCTTTCAGATGCCGGACGGACAGAAATGCACCCTCTATCCAGGGTGCAGTGAATAAGGACATCAACCATGACATCAATGCAATTGGAATTGGAATCCCGGCTGGGCAGTCGCATTCTGAGCTGCCCCGTGAAGGGAAAATGGACTGGATTTCAACTCGTCGATGAGTTCGGCTCTGGCGAGCCTTACGCCGGACTGACTTACGTCGCAATCGATTCAGAAGGGCAAAAATACACGGACAACCTGGACTCCAACGGCATGGGTAGGATCAATGACCACCATGCGGGACCGGTTGCCCTGATCTTTGAGCAAAAATATCGAGGTCCCGAAGAGCTCTATTTAACGCTTCAAGGCAGGGATCACTACCCCTTGGAAATCACCGAACTCCAAGTCCGTGCCGAACAAACCCGTCACCTGAACAACAATGCCACCCGAACCCGAGAAAACCCTGCACAAGCCAGTGCGGACGATTTCTTTCAGGTGGAAGTACGTCATCTGGTCAAACACGCCGCTCACTTGCCTCCCGAGGTATATCGTCATTACCCGCTGCGCGGCGGCCCCGCACGACTGCTAGGCGAACATGGCAAATTCGGCGTGGCCTTGATGCCGGAAAAACATACGGTTTTGGAAGTGCGCCCGTTGCGAGCCCTGCGGCCCTTGTTATCACTGACTCCTGAATTCTGCGCGCTTAACCTGTATCAGTTGGCCCTCATGTCGACACTGAGCTATTGCCCCTTCGGCCAGAAACCCGACCAACCTCCGATAAACACGCCGATAAGCTTCACTCTCCAACCCAGCGTCGGCAACTGGTTCGCGGATGGCCTGGCCAAATCCGAGGAGCTCTGGAAGCTAGGCCCAGAGCAACCAGAACCCTGCTACTACCCGCTGTACGAAGATGTTCCCTACTCCAAACGCCTGGAGATCGTGCCGTTCGACATCGAACTCTATGCGGTGAACGACCCAAAACTGGGTGAAGAGCAGGAGCACCCTGCCAAGGTCCATTTTCTGGATGATCGTACGCTCGGCAAGGAAGCTACTGATACTCAAGCGTTCATTACCCACCATGACGAAGTGATCCTGATTGCCGTGCGCGGTACATCGGAAATGCTCGCTGACGGTTTGCGCGATGCCGATGCACTTCAAGTGCCATTTGAAGAGGGTGATGGCCAAGTACATCGCGGATTCTATGGCGCGGCCAAAAAAGCGGCGGCCTTTGTGACAAGTTATCTGGACCGGTTCCATACCGGGCAACAGCTATTGATTTGCGGTCATAGCCTGGGCGGTGCCGTAGCCCTGTTACTTTCTGAAATGCTGCGTCGCCGAGCAGGCTTTGACTACCGCATCCAGCTCTACACTTACGGCGCACCCCGTGCGGCTGATGCCACCTTCACAAAAAATGCCGAGCCCCTTGCGCACCACCGCATGGTCAACCACAACGACCCGATACCCAGCGTTCCCGGAAGCTGGATGAACACCCGGGCAGGCGTTTATGGCACAGGTGCAGCACTGACTTTCGTCAACGTACCGGTTGGACTTTCGGTGTTCGTGGCGGGCATCACCAACTGGACAGGCGAAAACTACGCGCACCACGGCACCTTGCGACATTTCCTACCGGTTGAATTCGGTCGCCAGGAAAAGTCCTCGATCCTATGGACCCCCAGTTGCGACACCATCACCCAGCAAGCCGCCTGCCAGGTGGCCTTACAGCACCGCCATGGTTTGCCGGATCGCCCGTCGTTACTGGCTCAACTGGTCCATACCGGCAATCACTTCATGGTCCCGGGCTACATTCCCGCGTGCTGGGCAACGCTGCGTCGCTGGCAGCAAGCGCAAGCAGCCGGAGACACATTGGTGACAAAGCGAGAATATGAATGGGTGGCCAACGCATTGGCACGGATTACCCAGCAACTGCGCAGCGAAACCCGTGCGATGGAACAGGGTGCTCCCAACGGGCGCAGCCACATTCCCATTAACGACGCACTTACCCACGAGATCGACAAACTACGCACCACGCACGCTCGCCTGGCGACTTTACGCACCGCCTCGGTCAGTGAAAGAGACGTGTACGGCAGCGTGTCGGAGCGCCCCGAACAGTTGGCGCAAAGTTTGACCCGTTGGCAGGCGCACCCGCAGAACCGGCGGATGGTGCAATGGGCACCTACACCGACCCGGGACGCCGAAGGTGATGGGCTCAGAAATGCCCATGGCTACTCCATTGGCAAACCCTATGCGCTGGATGTCGACTCCATGATCTGACTCGAAGCATCCCTCGACCTACAGGCCTTGAATGCTCCAAGGCCCAGTCGATTAAAGCAGATGCCCCATCTGCCTACAGCGCAAACGGCAGCATCACACGAACCGCCTGCCGCTGCGCCAACCGCTGCTGAAACTCCATCGGGTCGTGGATCAGCACATCCTGCCCGGCGAAGGATTCGGCGGCGATCAAGCGCGACAGCCAGAAGCGCACGCACGCCACGCGCAGCAGGGTCGGCCAGAGGTCGGCCTCGGCGGCGGTGAACGGTCGCAGTGCCGCGTAGGCGCCCAGCAAGGCTCGCGCCCGTGGGCCGTCGAGCACGCCGTCGTCGTCCGAACACCAGTCGTTCAGGGCAATGGCCACGTCATACAACATCGGCCCGGAACAGGCGTTGTAGAAGTCGATCAAGCCGGTCAGGTGGGTGCCTTCGAACATCGCATTATCGCGGAACAGGTCAGCGTGGATGTTGGCGCGAGGCAGCGCCAGGATGCCGACCTTTTGCTGAGCGATTTCTTCCAGCGCGGCTTCCAGCAACCGGCGGGCCTCGGCGTCGAGGTGCGACAGCAGTTTGGCGCCCTCTTCCTGCATCCAGTCCAGGCCGCGGTCGGTCTTGCGCTTGATCATGTTGTCACGGGTGGCCAGGTGCAGGTGCGCCAGCAATTCGCCGACCTGGGCGCAATGCTGGGCATTGGCCTGTTTGATGTGCTTACCCGCCAGGCGCGGTTGCAGCAGCGCCGGTTTGCCTGCCAGTTCCCGCAGCGCGACGCCGTCGGTGGTGCGCAAGGCGTACGGCACCGGCAGGTCGGCGTCGTGCAGCACGTCGAGCAGTTCGATGAAGAACGGCATTTCCTGCACCGGGCCGCGTTCAACCAGGGTCAGGACGAACTCGCCCCGCTCCAGGCTGATAAAGAAATTGGTGTTTTCGCTACCGGCGGCAATCCCCTGGAAATCAAGCAGGCGGCCGAGCCCATAAGGGGCGAGAAAGGTTTCCAGCTCGGGCCGGGCCAAGGGGGTAAACACAGACATGGTTAAAAACTGCTCAGTTCTGGCGCCGCGGTGCAGCGGCGCCGATTAAAGTTAGGCAACTACTTCCACTCGAAGATTTTCCAGGACGGAATCAACATGTCCGGCTGGTCCGAGCGGATGAAGTTTGCATCTGTCCCGTCGGCGCGCACCAGGAAATACGGCGGTGCGCCTTTGGGCGTAACCTTGATCGCGTACAGGAAACCGTTTTGGCGGTACTCCTGGATGACCTTGTCCCCTTCCGTGCGGATGGTAACTTCCGGCTCTGGCGTTGGGGCATCGTCCGCGGCCATGACGGCCAATGGAACGGTTGCAAACAAGCCAGCCAGTAACAGGCGATTGAGTGTGCGCATGATAACCTTGTCCCTTTGTCGTCAACGGTCCCGCTATTCTAGCCCCGGACCCGCCGAAAAGGTTGATCGTGCTCATGAGCCAAGCCCCCCTCGTCCTGGTGGACGGTTCTTCATATCTGTACCGCGCCTTCCACGCGCTGCCACCGCTGACCACCTCCAAAGGCCTGCCCACCGGTGCGGTCAAGGGCGTGCTGAACATGCTCAAGAGCCTGCGCAAGCAGTATCCGGACAGCCCGTTCGCCGTGGTGTTCGACGCCAAGGGCGGGACGTTTCGCGATGCGCTGTACGCCGAATACAAGGCCAACCGCCCGAGCATGCCCGACGACATGCGCGTGCAAATCGAGCCGCTGCATGCCAGCGTCAAGGCCCTGGGCTTCCCGCTGCTTTGCGTGGACAACGTCGAGGCCGATGACGTGATCGGTACCCTGGCCCGCAGCAGCGCGGCGGCCAATCGCCCGGTGGTGATCTCCACCGGCGACAAAGACATGGCGCAGTTGGTCGATGGGCACATTACCTTGGTCAATACGATGACCGGTAGCGCACTGGACGTGGCTGGCGTTAAGGAGAAATTTGGCGTCGCTCCGGAGCAGATCATCGATTACCTGGCGTTGATGGGCGATTCCTCCGACAACATCCCGGGCGTGCCGGGCATCGGCCCGAAAACCGCGTCCGGCCTGCTGGTGGGCGTCAACGGCGGCCTGACCGAGCTGTACGCACAACTGGACATCGTCGCCACCTTGCCGATCCGCGGCGCCAAGACCCTGCCCGCCAAGCTGGAAGAGCACAAGGAAATGGCGTTCCTGTCCTACGAGCTGGCAACCATCAAGACCGACGTGCCGTTGGACGTTGGCCTGGACGACCTGCAGATGGGCGAACCGGACCACGAGAAACTCGCCGAGCTCTACACCCTGCTGGAGTTCAAGAGCTGGTTCGAGGAAAACCAGCGGGACGCCAAGCGCGCTGGCCAGGAGATCGTCGAAGTCAGCGACGAACAGCCCGGCGCCGCCGAGGCCCAGTACGAGATCATTCTTGAACAGGCGCAGTTCGAGGCGTTGCTCGACAAGCTGAACAAGGCGCCGCTGTTCGCGTTCGTCACCGAAACCAACGGCAACGACGCCCAGCATTCGCAACTGGTCGGTTTGTCGTTCGCGGTGGCGCCGTTTGAAGCGGCCTACATTCCGTTGACCCATTCCTACATGGGCGTGCCCGAGCAGTTGGACCGCGACACCGTACTCAAGACCCTAAAGCCGCTGCTGGAAGACCCCAACAAGCTCAAGATCGGCCAGCACGCCAAGTTCGAAACCAACATCCTGGCGAACTGCGCCATCGGCGGGGACCAGAACAACGGCATCTTCGTCCAGGGTATCGCCTTCGACACCATGCTCGAATCCTACGTGTTGGATTCCACGGCGACTCGCCATGACATGGACAGCCTGGCGCTCAAGTACCTGGGCCAGAGCAAGACCGATTTCCAGGACATCGCGGGCAAGGGGGT
Organism: Pseudomonas sp. MS646; assembly: GCF_036693845.1. Taxonomy (NCBI): domain Bacteria; kingdom Pseudomonadati; phylum Pseudomonadota; class Gammaproteobacteria; order Pseudomonadales; family Pseudomonadaceae; genus Pseudomonas; species Pseudomonas sp. MS646. Next base: position 76,843 of record NZ_CP144763.1, on the reverse strand, counting down.
CAAGCAACTGAGCTTCGACCAGATCGCCCTGGAACTGGCCGGCCCGTACGCCGCCGAAGGAGCCGACGTGACTTTGCGTCTGCACCAGGCCTTGCAGGAGAAACTCGCCGCCACGCCGAGCCTGGGCACAGTGTTGAATGACATCGAAATGCCGCTGATGCCAGTCCTGGCGCGCATCGAACGCCAGGGCGCGCTGGTGGATGCGAACCTGCTGGGTGTGCAGAGCGTTGAGTTGGGCGAGAAGCTGGTGGCACTGGAGCGTGAGGCGTTTGCCATCGCCGGCGAGGAATTCAACCTCGGCTCGCCGAAGCAACTGGGCGTGATCCTGTACGAAAAACTCGGCTTGCCGGTACTCAGCAAAACCGCCAAGGGCCAGGCGTCCACCGCCGAAGCCGTGCTCGCCGAACTGGCCGAGCAGGATTACCCGCTGCCCAAGGTGCTGATGCAGTACCGTTCGTTGAGCAAGCTCAAGAGCACCTACACCGACCGCCTGCCGGAGCAGATCAACAGCCGCACCGGACGCGTGCACACCAACTATCAACAAGCCGTCGCGGCGACCGGGCGTTTGTCATCCATCGACCCGAACCTGCAGAACATTCCGATCCGGACCGCCGAAGGCCGCCGGATTCGCCAGGCGTTCATCGCGCCCAAAGGCTACAAGCTGCTGGCAGCGGACTACTCGCAGATCGAACTGCGGATCATGGCGCACCTGGCCAAGGACGAAGGCCTGCTTCATGCATTCCGCAACAATCTGGATGTGCACCGGGCCACGGCCGCCGAAGTATTCGGCGTCGAGCTGGAAGCCGTCAGCCATGACCAGCGTCGCAGCGCCAAGGCGATCAACTTCGGCTTGATCTACGGCATGAGCGCATTCGGCCTCGCCAAACAGATCGGCGTGGACCGCAAGCAATCCCAGGCCTACATCGACCGCTATTTCGCCCGCTACCCCGGGGTGTTGCAGTACATGGAGCGCACCCGCGCCCAGGCGGCCGAGCAGGGTTTCGTCGAAACCATTTTCGGCCGCCGGCTGTACCTGCCGGACATCAACGCGAAGAACCCGGCCCTGCGCAAAGGCGCCGAGCGCACGGCGATCAACGCGCCGATGCAAGGCACCGCCGCCGATATCATCAAGAAGGCCATGGTGGCCGTGGACCGCTGGTTGTCGAACTCAGGGCTGGACGCCCGGGTCATCCTGCAGGTGCACGATGAATTGGTGCTGGAAGTGCGCGAAGACCTGGTCGACCAGGTCAGCACTGAAATTCGCCAGCACATGAGCGCCGCCGCCACGCTGGATGTGCCGCTGCTGGTGGAAGTGGGCGTGGGTAATAACTGGGACGAGGCGCACTGATAGGTCTGCCGGTGGCGCTAGAACAGCCTGTGGCGAGGGAGCTTGCTCCCGCTGGGTGGCGCAGCCGCCCCCAACATTTTGTGAGCGCTTCGCGCTCAAGCGGGAGCAAGCTCCCTCGCCACAGAAAGCACTGCGCAACCGGCAAAAACGTTTAAGTTCGGAAAAGCCCTACGGTTATTTCCAAAAATAATCTGAACTAAACCCGTGAATTGCCACTCAGAGATTTTGAATGGCTGGTGAAGCCCTTCAATGCTCCTATGTTGTGTTAAGTGTTGGCAGATATCTGGACCCCGCCCTAGCGGTCCGGAACTTGGACCCCGAACTTCCCCCTCCCCATACGAAGTCCGGGGTTTTTTTTGCCTGCGATTTGGCTTATTCGGCCGCTTCGCTGCCCTTGTCCGCCAGTTCCATCCAGTCGGCCAGCACGGTGTAGGCCTCTTCCAGGCCCATGCGCTTGGGCGCCGAGAACAGCTGGATGGTGACCGCGTCGCCCCAGCCTTTGCGGATTTCCGACTGCACCTTGAGCAAGGTGTTCTTGGCCGCGCCGTAGGTGAGCTTGTCCGCCTTGGTCAGCAGGATGTGCATCGGCATGCCGCTGGCCACGGCCCAGTCCAGCATCAGCAGGTCGAAGTCGGTCATCGGATGGCGGATGTCCATCATCAGAATCAAACCCTTCAGACTCTCGCGGCTGCCCAGGTAGGCTTCCAGGTGGCGCTGCCAGTGTTGCTTGAGCGGAATCGGCACCTTGGCGTAGCCGTAACCAGGCAGGTCGACCAAACGGCGTTCATCGTCTAGCTTGAAGAAGTTCAAGAGCTGCGTGCGACCTGGGGTTTTCGAGGTGCGTGCCAGGCTCGCATGGGTCAGGGTGTTCAGCGCGCTGGACTTGCCGGCGTTGGAACGCCCGGCAAAGGCCACTTCAAAGCCTTCGTCGTCAGGGCACTGGTCGACTTTGGCGGCGCTGAGCATGAAGGTGGACTGTTGGCACAGGCCAAGGATGGGGTTCTTCAGTTGCATGGGATTTCCGATGTGAGCGGCGTCGGGAATGGACGCGGCAAGCTGTGTCGTTTCCGTTTCAGTGACGCCAGTATATAATGCCGCAGATTTTGTGTGCGCTTTGTCCCAGCGTAGGATGAAGCTCACGGGAGCGATCGACCGAAATTGCGCACTAGAACGCAGCTCGCTCTCAACCCTGAAAAGGTCGTTTTATGACGAAATGGCTGCTAGCTGCCGGTGTCTTGATGCCGCTTTACAGCGCTCAGGCTACACAGGATCCGGAAGCTGTGTACAACCGTGTTTGTGGTGCCTGTCATTCCGGCCAACTCCCCACAGCGCCCCGCAAGGGCGACCAGGAAGCTTGGACGCCGAGGTTGGCGAAAGGTATGGAGACGCTGGTGCAACACGTGACCCAGGGTTTCAAGGCGATGCCGCCGCGTGGTTTGTGCATGGACTGCAGTGCCGAGGATTACCGAGCAATCATCCAGTGGATGAGCGAGTGATCCCGGTCCATAACTCTTTAACCCTTAGCCGTAGTTGGATTAGCTGATGAACAAACTGATCGTGAGTCTGCTGTTGACCTTGGGGATGACCGGTGTAGCCCACGCCGCTGGCGATGCCGCTGCCGGTCAGGCGAAAGCGGCGGTATGCGGGGCCTGCCATGGTCCAGATGGCAATAGCATGGCGCCCAACTTTCCGAAACTGGCGGGCCAGGGCGAGCGTTACCTGAACAAGCAACTGCACGACATCAAGTCCGGCAAGCGCACGGTGCTGGAGATGACCGGCTTGCTGACCAACCTGAGCGATCAGGACCTGGCGGACATCTCGGCCTACTTCGCCAGCCAGAAAGGCAGCGTCGGGGCAGCCGATCCAAAACTCGTGGCCCGTGGCGAGAAACTGTTCCGCGGCGGCGACCTGGAAAAGGGCCTGCCAGCCTGCACCGGCTGCCATTCGCCTAACGGCGCCGGCAACGCCGCTGCCGGCTTCCCACACCTGGGTGGCCAGCATGCCCAGTACGTTGCCAAGCAGCTGACCGACTTCCGCAAGGAAGAAGCCGGCCGCGCCAACGACGGCGACGCGATGACCATGCGTACCATCGCTCGCAAGTTGAGCGACGAAGACATCGCCGCCGTCGCCAGCTACATCCAGGGCCTGCACTAAGGTCCTCGGGCGACGTTATGAGGGGTGTACACCGCTTGTAACGTTAACGCTCGATTAATCTGTCGATGCAAGCATCAAAAGGGTGGCTTTGGCCGCCCTTTTTTGTGGCCGCTGCCGTTACACTAGCGAAACTGAACCCGCCAAGGTCTGTCTGAGAAACACACCTCGCGAGGCCCCCTTATTGTCCAGGAGTAAAGCATGCGTAATCTGATCACCAGCGCCGCGCTCGTCGTCGCCAGCCTGTTCGGCATGGCAGCCCAAGCCACCGCCGACGAGGCGAAGGCCCCTTACGTTGAATTGACTAACCCGGTTCCGGTGTCAGCGCCTGGCAAGATCGAAGTGGTTGAGCTGTTCTGGTACGGCTGCCCGCATTGCTACGCATTCGAGCCAGTCATCAACCCATGGGTCGAGAAGCTGCCCAAGGACGTCAACTTCGTTCGCATTCCGGCCATGTTTGGCGGCCCATGGGACGCCCACGGCCAGATGTTCCTGACCCTTGAAGCCATGGGCGTCGAGCACCAGGTTCACGCGGCGGTCTTCAACGCGATCCAGAAAGAACACAAGAAACTCACCGACAAGAATGACATGGCCGACTTCCTGGCGACCCAGGGCGTAGACAAGGATAAATTCCTGGCGACCTTCGACTCCTTCGCCGTCAAGGGCCAGATCGTCAAAGCCAAGGAGCTGGCCAAGAAGTACGAGATCACCGGCGTACCGACCATGATCGTCAACGGCAAGTATCGCTTCGACATCGGCTCTGCCGGCGGTGCGGAACAAGCCTTGCAACTGGCCGACCAGTTGATCACCAAGGAACGGGCGACGACAAAGGCAGTTGCCAACTAAGCGCGGCCCACGCCCATGGCCCGCTGGAGTACCGAACGCCTCGTTGGCCTGCATGAACCGCGGGTCAACGAACATCATGTCGCCTCCACGGGCCTGCCTGCCGACAGCCGCCTGCGACTGCTGAGCTTCAACATCCAGGTCGGCATCAGCACCGAGCGCTATCGGCATTACCTGACCCGCGGCTGGCAACATCTGCTGCCCCACACCGGGCGCGCCGGTAACCTGCAGAAAATCGGCGACCTGCTCAAGGATTTCGACCTGGTGGCCTTGCAAGAGGCCGATGGCGGCAGCTTGAGGTCCGGCTACGTCAACCAGGTGGAACACCTGGCGCAACTGGGTGCCTTCCCCTACTGGTACCAACAACTCAATCGCAACCTCGGACGTTTCGGCCAGCACAGCAATGGCGTGCTGAGTCGCCTGCGACCGTGGGCGATCGAAGACCATCCGCTGCCTGGCCCCAAAGGGCGCGGGGCGATCCTGGCGCGGTTCGGCGAAGGCCCGGAGGCGCTCATCGTGGTGATGATGCACCTGGCCCTCGGCGCACGTACCCGGACGATGCAACTGGCCTACATCCGCGAGCTGATCGGCGGTTACAAGCACCAGGTGCTGATGGGGGACATGAACACCCACGCCAGCGACCTGCTGCAAACCTCGCCCCTGCGCGATCTGGGCCTGCTTGCGCCGCAACTGCAAGCGACCTTTCCCAGTTGGCGCCCCCAGCGCTGCCTGGATCATATCCTGTTGAGCCCCACCCTGACCCTCGAACGCGTCGAGGTGCTGGCCCAACCCATTTCCGATCACCTGCCGGTCGCAGTCGAGATTCGTTTGCCGGGTTCGCTCACGGCCGACGCCTTCCCTGCGTTAAGTCCGGCCCCTCGCGGATCCGATGAATGAGCGACGACGCCGAACGCTGGAGAGAGAAGTACCTCAAGAGTCTCGAACAGCAGGAAAAGCTTGAGCGCCGCTGGGATGCCCGGCTCGACTTGCTGCGTCGCGGCCTGGTCCGCAGCACCTTGGCCGCCGAAGGCTCGGACCGGGCGGTCGACGAATGCATGAAGGAAATGCGTGAGGCGATCCGCACCGATGACATGGATGCGGCCCTTGCCACCCTGCTGCCGCGCCTGGAGAAAGCCGTACTCGACTCCGAACAGCGCCGCGAGACCCGGGTCGAGCAGATGAGCGCTGCACTGACGGCCCTGGTGGCGCAGTTGCAGACCCTGCCGCTGCCCAAGGACGTCAGCCGGCCCCTGAAGAAATTTTCCAAGCGACTGGACGACCGGGTCGGCCAGACCCGAGAGATCCCGCTGTTGCTGAGCGAGCTGAGCACCTTGCAAGGCCAGGCCCTGAGCGCGCTGGAACCCCCTGCCGAAGCCCATCGTCCCGGCCTGCTGCAGCGGCTGTTTGGCGGCCAGGGTCACGAGGATGCGCCGCAAGAGCCTGCCCAGGTCGACGCGGCACCCGTCGCGCAGGCCGCACCCACGCCGCAGCGCCGCGCGACCGATATAGCACCTGTCGAGCCGGATTCGGAGCCGCAGCCCGCACCCACACCGAGCTCGGAACCAGCGCCCTCGGCAGAGCCCGCGCTTGCCGCTCAAGTACGGCCTGAACCGGCAACCGTCGCTGCGCCGGAAGCTGACCCCGTGGCGCCTGCCGCGCCCCCTGTTCCGGCGCCAGCACCCGAAGAGGCGCAGCCGGCCAGCGAACCGGACGACACCACCGAGCCGGCCACCGTTGAACCGCCTACCCGGCAAGCGACGCCTGCAAACCCCGATGAGCTGCTGCCGCAGACGCCAGCGCCTCTTCCTGCGACAGAGCCAGAATCAGAGGCCAACGCCGCCGAGGCCGCTGTCGAGGCGGCCGATGCCCAATACGCCCTGCCCGACTCCCCGGAACCGTCCTACAGCTCGGTGGCCCGGCACATTGAAGACACCTTGCTGGGCCTGCTGGGTGACCTGACACTGCCCGAGCGGCACCGCCCGCAAGCCGAGGCAATGCGTGAGAAGCTGCAAAATGGTTTGAACTGGTACGAGTTACTGCCGATTCTCGACGATCTGGCGGTGCTCATGCTGGCGATCACCGACAGCGGCCAGCACGAATTCGAAGCCTACCTGCAGCGCCTCAACGATCGGCTGGAGGCGTTCCAGAACAGCTTGCTGGCCGCCAGCGAAGACCATGCGGAAAATCTCTCGGTCTCCCGGGACATGGACATCCAGATTCGCGAGCACGTCGATGGCCTGCAAAGCAGCGTCCAGCAGGCCGATGACCTGGAAAGCCTCAAGCAGGTGCTTGAGAACCACCTGGAAGGCCTGCTGGGGACGATGGACCAGCACCAAAAGCAACGCGAGCAGCGTGAACAGGAAGTCTCGGCGCGCCTGAAAAGCCTCGCCGAGCGCGTAGCGCTGATGGAACAGGATGCCCTGATCGTTCGCGAGAATCTGGAAGAGCAGCGGCTCAAGGCGCTGATCGATCCACTCACCGGGTTGCCCAACCGTGCAGCGTGGAGCGAGCGTCTTGAAAAGGAAGTGGCCGAGTGGCAACAGCACGGCAACAGCTTGTTGCTGGCCATGCTCGACCTCGACCACTTCAAGCGGATCAACGACAACTATGGCCACCTGGCCGGTGACCGGGTGCTGAAACTGATTGCCTCGGTTTTGCGCAAACGCCTGCGCAGCAGCGATTTCATCGCCCGTTTCGGCGGCGAGGAATTCGTCCTGTTGGTGCCCGACACGCCCCTGACAGCCGGGACCCAGTTGGCCGAGGCCCTGCGTGCTGCCATCGAAGCCTGCCCATTCCACTTCAAGGGCGAGCCTGTCACGGTGACGGTGTCCATGGGGCTGACGGCGTTCAAACCCGGAGAACACAGCGATTCTGTGCTTAAAAGAGCCGATCAAGCGCTGTACCGGGCGAAAAGCGCCGGACGTAACCGGGTGGAGCTGGGCTGAAGGCAATTGTTCCAATTTGTTTAATCTGCGGCCGGGCCCGGCTCATCGCGCAACGATACGTTACACTGTTGCATTAATTTCAACGTGTAACGTCTCCTGCCATGAAATTCGCTCCGTTCATCATTTCCCTGCTCCTCCTGGCCGGCTGCGCCAGCGGCCCTCGGCTCGACACCAGCCATCCATCGGTCAATCACGACAGCCGCATCCAATTCGTAGTGGTGCATTACACCTCGGCCTCCCTGGAACGCTCCCTGGCCCTGCTGACCCATGGCGAAGTCAGCGCCCACTACCTGGTCGGCGACGATAAGAACGCCACCGTCTATCAGTTGGTGGATGAAAACCGTCGGGCCTGGCATGCCGGGGAAAGCGAGTGGGAAGGCCGCACCTGGCTCAACTCCAGCTCCATCGGCATCGAAATCGTCAACCCCGGTTATGTCGACACCCCTACCGGTCGCCTGTGGTACCCCTACAGCGAAGCCCAGGTGCAGGCCTTGATCGTGTTGCTCAAGGACATCATCCAACGCAATGGCATCAATCCACGCGCCATCATCGGCCACAGCGACATCGCGCCCCTGCGCAAGCTGGATCCGGGCCCGCTGTTCCCTTGGAAGCGCCTGGCCCAGGCAGGCCTGGGCCTCTGGCCTGACGAACAGGCCGTCGCGCGCCAACAGGTCGTCTTCGCCGCACAACTGCCCAGCGCCAGCTGGTTCCAGGCCGAATTGGCGCGCCTGGGCTACCCGACGCCCCAGACCGGCGAATGGGACGTGGCCACTCACCACGTGCTGGCCGCGTTCCAGATGCACTACCGGCCGACCCGCTTCGATGGCGTGCCCGACGCGCAAAGCGCGGCGATCTTGCAGGTGCTCAACCAGACAAAATAATGACGCCCGTCTGACGAACAGGGCCAAATCCCAAACAGCAGCTATAACTCATTGGGACCTTTAGGATTACCCATGATGACGGCTGCCCGCGAAACGTTGCAGAGCTGGCTCCATCGCCCTCTTTTCTTGGCGACGATGGCGGCTGCCCTGAGTACGCTGCTGTTGCTGGCCGGGAGTCTGTTTGTGGTCGTCCAACAGATCCAGCAGCGTGAAAGCGACCAGATGAACGCCCAGGGCGAGCGCTTCCTGCAACGGCTGGAACAACTTTTCGGGCAATTGCGTGAAGGCCTCGATGACCTGCAGAACCAGCCGCTGCGGGGCTGTAGCGATGACATGATCGCGACCTTGCGGCAGGTGAGCTTCAATTACCGCTTCGTTTATGAAGCGGTGTATGTCGACGGCAGCGGCGCGTGTTCGAACCGGCCTCTCCAGAGCGGATTGTCGGTAACCCGCCTGCCCGACCTGCGCGGTCCGACCTACAGCTACTGGCTCAACACCACCACCGAACCTGACGAAGACCGCGCGGCACTGATGCTGGGGCGCGGTAATTTTCGGGTGGCCACCTCTCGCGGGCATTTGACCGATGTGGTCGATCTGCCGCCGGGCGGAAGCCTGTTGGTGGTCCTGGATCACGGCAAGCGGGCCATTCCGGTGCTGGGCACCAACCAGCATTGGCCGCCCACGGAGCCCTGGCCGCCGAAAGGCCGCAATGCCTTGCAAGTGACGCAAACCCGGCTGATCTACCGAATGCCGACCGATAACCCGGAATATCAGTTGGTGCTGATCGCCCCGCGCAAGGGTTTCAACATGCCATCCAACGCCTGGTGGATGTTGCCTATCAGCCTGCTGCTAGGGCTGGGCATCGGCGTCCAGGTCTTGCTGCTGGCCCGCCAGCGACAGTCCATGGACGCCGAGCTGCACGGCGCGATACGGCGCGGTGAATTGCAGGTGTTGTACCAACCCATCTTCGACCTCAACAGCCGCAATTGCGTCGGCGCCGAAGCCCTGCTGCGCTGGCGCCGGCCGGATGGCACCCTGACCAGCCCGGACTTGTTTATCCCGATGGCCGAAGACACCGGGCAGATCCGCCAGATCACCGATTTCGTGCTGCAACGGCTGTTCGATCAGCTGGGCCAGTTGCTGCGGGCCAATCCGCAGTTGTACATCTCGGTCAACCTGGCGGCCTGCGACGTGATGGTGCCGCGAATCGGCGAAGTGATCGCCCGCCTGCTGGCGCTGCACCGGGTCTCGGCCCGGCAGATTGCCTTCGAGGTGACTGAGCGCGGGCTGATCGATGTGCTGGTGGCCCGGGACAACCTGCAGTCGTTACGCGACAACGGGCATCAAGTGCTGATCGACGACTTCGGCACCGGCTATTGCAGCCTGGCGTACCTGCAAACCTTGCCGGTGGATTGCCTGAAAATCGACAAAGCCTTCATCGATGCCTTGGGCCACGATGCCGCCAGCAGCGGTGTCGCCCCGCACATCATCCGCATGGCCCACGCGTTGCAGCTCAAGGTGATCGCCGAAGGCATCGAGCACGAAGCCCAAGCCTCCTACTTGAGCAGCGAAGGCGTGAAGTTCGGTCAGGGTTGGCTGTTTGCCCATGCACTCAGTGCGGTGCAGTTGATCGAGCTGATTACCCGCGGGCGACGCTTGCTCGGCCGGCGTCTGGACGACGAAGCCTGAAGCCCGTCAGACCGTCAACGCCATGTAGAACTGCGTGCCCTGCCCCGGTCTGGAGTAAACGCCCATGCGACCGCCGTGGAGCTGGACGATTTCCTTGCACAACGCCAGGCCGAGGCCGGCACCGCCCTTCTTGCGTCCGACCTGGACGAAAGGTTCGAAGATCCGTCCCTGCTGGCCGTAGGCAATGCCTTCACCGTTGTCTTCGACGCTGATAATCACCCGCTCGCCGTGGCGGCGGGCCTGCAAGCGAATCTGGCCATGGTCGCCGGTGTGCCGCATGGCATTGTCGATCAGGTTATCCAGCACCCGCTCCAACTGTGCGGCGTCGGCATGCAGGCGCGGCAGCGGGCCCTGGATCGCCACGAGCAATTCGATGCCCTTGGCACTGGCCTGCTCGGCGAACCGCATCCGGGCCGCTTCCAGCAGCTCTTCGATGGAACACGGCGCCAGCGTCAGCTTTTGCAGGCCGTTCTGGTAGCGGGAGAAATTCAGCAGGTCATTGATGAGCTGCATCAGCCGCTGCATTTCCTCGGTGACCGTGTCGAGCAGGTCGGCCTCGCGCGACTCCGCTGGGAAATGCAGACGCTCCTGCAACAGGCCGAAGGCCATGTGCATGCCAGTCACCGGCGTGCGCAGTTCATGGGAAGCACGCAACACGAATTCGCTACGGACCCGCTCGAAGGCGCGTTGCTCGGTGACGTCGTGCAGCACCATCACCGCGCCGAGGATATGGCCTTGGGTATGGCTCACCGGCGTGAGGCTGTAGGTCAGTACCCGCGACTCGCCGTCCACTTCGATGCTCAGGTCCTCGGGCGCACGCTCCAGCGTCCCGCCACGCAGCACCAATTGCAGCTCGTCATCCAGGTCCGGGCGGCCCAATGCTTCGCCCAGGCCCTGGCCCAGGCGCTCCTCATCCCAGCCCAGTTGCCGCTGGGCGACCGGGTTGAGGTGTTCCAGGCGGCCTTGCCGGTCGATCATCAACAGCCCGTCATCGATGCTGTCGAGCACCGCTTGCAGGCGTTGCTGGCCGGCGAGCAACTCATCGACATTGGTGGCCTGGTGTTCGCGCAACGCCTGGGCCATGATGCCGAAGCGCCGTGTCAGCAAGTTGACCTCGGCGGCGGAAGACGTCGGCAGCGTCACTTCGAAATTGCCCTGGCCGATATTATCCGCGGCCGCGGCCAGCGCCTCGATGGGCGCCCCGAGACGCCGGGCGATGCCGTGGGCGGTGACGAAACCGATGATCAACACCGCCAGCCCCACCAGCCCGAGTAGCCCGGAGATCAACAATGCCCGCTCGCGGGCACGCGTCTGGGTTTCACTGATGTTGTTCAGGGCCTGCCGATAACTCTCGATCAGGCCGTTGCGCAGCACGTTGAATTTATCGGTGAGCTCCTGAATGGCGGAAAGCGGGTTCGGTTGCTGGCGAGAGGCGGTAAACGCCTCGTAGAAGTCGAGGTAGTCGGCCTTGGCCTTGCTGAAGTTGTCCGGCACCTCGTCCAGGCTCCGCTCGTGGGCGATGCCCTCGTCGATCAACGCCAGGTACTGTTTCTTGGATACCTCCAGGGCGGCCAGGTCGGGCTTGTCGTCGAGCATGATCATCAACTGGTCGCCCAGGGTCTGGCGCAGCTTGAGCCCCAGGTCCAGCAGGATGAAGTTGTTGCGTACCGATTGCTCCTGGGTATGGGCCATCTGCATCACGCTGACCAGGCCCAGCACCAACCCCAGCAGCGCCACCGTAATGAGCGCCGAGATGCTGAGGAACAGCCGTGTACGCAGCTTCATCGCCAGTTTCATAGGGTGTCGCTCACAGGTTGTACTGCTTGCGTTTGCGGTACAGCGTGGAGGCGTCGATACCCAGGGTCTTAGCGGCTTGGTCCAGGGTGTCGGCGGTGGCCAGCACCGCACCGATGTGCGCCTTTTCCAATTCATCGAGGCTGAGCGGCGCGCCGATGCGAGGGGCATTGTTGACTGGTTGCTCGGCCATGCCCAGGTGGCTGATTTCGACTTTTTCCTGTGGGCAGATGATGCTGGCGCGCTCGACCACGTTGCGCAGTTCGCGGATGTTGCCAGGCCAGCGATAGCCAAGCAGCGCTTCGCGGGCTTCGTCGCTGAAGCCCCGGGCCGGGCGTGCATATTCCTTGACGAAGCGCGCCAGGAAGCGATCGGCGAGGGTCAGGATGTCTTCGGCGCGCTCGCGCAGCGGCGGCAGGTGCAAGGTAATGACGTTCAGGCGATAGAGCAGGTCTTCGCGGAAACGCCCGTCGCGCACCATGTCTTCAAGGTTCAGGTTGGTGGCCGCCAGAATCCGCACATCGGCGCGACGGGTCACCGGATCGCCAACCCGTTCGTATTCCTTATCCTGGATGAAGCGCAACAACTTGGGTTGCAATGTCAGGGGAAAATCGCCGATCTCGTCGAGAAACAGCGTACCACCGTCCGCCTGGTTGACTCGTCCCAGGGTGCTTTCGCTGGCCCCGGTGAACGCCCCACGGCTGTGGCCGAACAACTCGCTTTCCATCAACTCGGCGGTCAGGGACGGGCAGTTGATGGTGACGCAGGATTTCTTCGCGCGCTTGCTCCAACCGTGGATCGCCCGGGCCAGCTCGCCTTTACCGGTGCCGGATTCACCGAGAATCAGGATGTTGGCGTCGGTGCTGGCCACCTGGCGAGCGGTCTCCAGCACCACCTTCATCGCCGGGCTATGGGAGTCGAGGCCGTCCTTGGGCTTGCGCACCTCCCCTTCGAGGGCTTCAAGGCGGGCCGACAACTGGCGCACTTCCAACTGCTTGGCGGTCGCCAGGCGCAATTGGTCCGGGCTGCAGGGCTTGACCAGATAATCGGCGGCCCCGGCCTGAATCGCGTCCACGGCCGTGTCGACCGCCGAGTGGGCCGTGACGATCACCACCCGCATCCACGGTGCCTGGATACGCATCTGGGCCAACACATCCAGACCGTTGTCTTCCCCCAGGCGCAGGTCGAGGAAGCACAGGTCGAACACCTGGCGTTGCAGCAGCGCATCGGCCTGGGCCGCACTGTTGGCGGTGGCGACGGTGTAGCCCTCGTCTTCCAGGCAATAACGGAAGGTACGCAGGATGGCAGACTCGTCGTCTACCAGCAGAATGCGGCCTTGGTGCTCAGTGGCGGATTCCATTTTTCCTACGCTCCTTAATGAATGATGATGGTTAGTGTCAGAAAAATCGGGCAAGTTGCATGGTCGTTTCCGAGGGAATATTACCCACCGAGAGGGACCCTGTGGACGTCAGTTGGCTAAAAGATTGATTTGAGTCCGTTTTTTTCCGTTTCGCCGGTTTCGAGGGGCTCGGCTCGCTCATTCCGACAGCGGTTTGCGACGGGCAATTCAAAAAGAATCTAACGCCTCCCCTCTTCCGTTCGTGCAATACGCACGACTCCCGCCGGGGCCATCGTGCAGGATGCGCCTCTAGCCTCTTTTCTACATTTCATAACTTATTGATTTTAAACGATTTTATTCGTTTAAAAATTCTGGCATGACGTCTGCAATATCTCGAACAACATGGCGTTCCAGCGCCGTAACCCGATCACGACACCCGGCTGGGAGGAATTTCAGGATGAATCGTCAAAGTGCCGCCTCGTTTCGCATGACTTCCCTGCATATCCAACAGGGCTTGTGGGCCGCGCTGGCGCTGCTGATCACGCTCGTCGTCGGTCAGCAGTGGATGCTTTGGCAAGAAAGCCAACAGCCCGAAACGCCGCATGTGTCGATTCAACGTGCTCCCCAAACCCATTTCAGCGCCGTCAGCAGCACGAGCATGAAAGAAGCAGCCGCTTCGATGCGCATGATGGACGTCGACCAGGCCCAGCCTGTGGCCGACCTGCCCCGTCAGGAGCGCTGGGTGTTTTAACCCCGATGGACCGGTCGTCTGTCGCACCGGAACCATCAACCGCCAGACCCTAACTAAATAGAAAAGTGTAAGGAGAATCACCATGTTGAGCTGGGCAATTACCTTCCTGATCATTGCCATCATCGCCGCCGTACTGGGCTTCGGTGGTATCGCAGGCACCGCCACGGGCATCGCCAAGATTCTCTTTGTCGTATTCCTGGTGATGTTCATCGCTTCCTTCTTCTTTGGCCGTCGCGGCCGAGGCTGACCATGAGCGTTTCCCTTAAAGGACTGGCCGCCGCCCTGTTGCTGGGCGGCAGTGCCGTGGCAATGGCTGCCAATGACGGGCAGATGCGCGCCAATGAACTACTGACCGCCGACCCGCAGTACCGCGAGACCTGGCAGCACGTGGTCAAGAAAGAAGAGCGCTTGCCGGAATGGGTGATGAACCTATCGGGCGATGCCGAGCAGATGAACGCGGTCGAGGAAGACGGCGACAAGTACCTGGTCGGCCCCCTGTGCGAGACCCAGGCGACCTGTCGCAGCAAACGCCTGATCGTCGCCTTCAGCTTTGACAAGGACGAAGCCTACGCCATGTTGGTGGAAGTGCCCGCCGGCCTGCCGGCCGACAAGTCGCCGACCCGACATGCCGACTACCGTTTCCTCGGCAAGCCCGATGAAGGTATGCAGAAATTGTTAATGGAACAACTCAAGAAAGATCCGAACTGGTACTGAATCTGAAAACGGGAAAGGCAACCCTGCCTTTCCCTTCTGCACAGCCCGAAGAGGGCCGATGCATGACCAGGGGGCTGGGACGTTCTGGCTGATCGAGTCGGAGTGACCTACGGGCACAAGGGGTGCCTGCGAAAGGGCCGGGTCAGGAAAAAGCTACGACGCAGGTTCGCAAAGTCCAGGCGACTTGGCGAACCTGCGCAGGGCTTCGCTTTTATAAAATGCCTGTGCCAGAGCGGCTGGTGGATGGAGTCCCGTCACCGGCCCGCGACTGCGGCATTTTGTCTCCAGACACTCCAGTCATTTCCCGCTTCCGACCGTATATCGGAGAAGCGCGGCAGCAGTTTTCTTTTGCAGCACGTGTCTGGCCGCGGTCCTCTCATCGGTTCTACAAGCCTTGTGGAGGAAGCCCGGCTACGCTGAAATGGCCGGTTCACGGCGCTTATGCCTGCATAAATGTCCTACGCAAACCGGTTGGGACGCGGGTTTCGTTTAGAAAATCTCATGCCGATTCGGCATAGGGTAGGCGTTTACGGCATTAGACGAGCCTATCCCGCATCGCAATAGTTGCGCCTTTTTTCGCCTGCCAGTAAGCCGCTAGCGCGCTCGGGGTGACCTTATACGGGGGCAGATGCGCGGATGTTTATCGTCCATGCCGCTGCCCGAGTCCAACTGAAGTAAGGGTAATGATATGAAGAAGGCAAAGCTAAGCCTCGCCTGGCAGATCCTCATCGGTCTGGTCCTCGGGATTGCACTGGGCGCTCTGCTCAACCATTTCAGTGCCGAGAAGGCCTGGTGGATCAGCAATGTGCTGCAACCGGCAGGCGATATCTTTATCCGTCTGATCAAGATGATCGTGATCCCGATCGTGATTTCCTCGCTGATCGTCGGCATTGCCGGGGTCGGTGACGCGAAGAAACTCGGGCGCATCGGCCTCAAGACCATCATCTACTTCGAAATCGTCACCACCATCGCCATCGTCGTCGGCCTGCTGCTGGCCAACTTCTTCCAGCCAGGCAATGGCATCGACATGAGCACCCTCGGGACGGTGGATATTTCCAAGTACCAGGCCACGGCGGCGGAAGTCCAGCATGAACACGCGTTCATCGAGACCATCCTCAACCTGATCCCATCGAACATCTTTGCCGCCATGGCGCGTGGCGAGATGCTGCCGATCATTTTCTTCTCCGTGCTGTTTGGCCTGGGCCTGTCCAGCCTGCAATCGGACCTGCGCGAGCCGCTGGTGAAGATGTTCCAAGGCGTATCGGAAAGCATGTTCAAGGTCACCCACATGATCATGAACTACGCCCCGATCGGCGTTTTCGCACTGATCGCGGTGACCGTCGCCAACTTCGGCTTCGCTTCCCTGCTGCCGCTGGCGAAACTGGTGATCCTGGTTTACGTCGCCATCGCGTTCTTCGCCTTCGTGGTGCTGGGCCTGATCGCCCGCCTGTTCGGCTTCTCGGTGCTCAAGCTGATGCGCATCTTCAAGGACGAACTGGTGCTGGCCTACTCCACCGCCAGTTCCGAAACCGTGCTGCCACGCGTGATCGAAAAAATGGAAGCCTACGGCGCGCCGAAGGCAATCTGCAGCTTCGTGGTGCCAACCGGCTATTCGTTCAACCTTGACGGTTCGACGCTGTACCAGAGCATCGCGGCGATCTTCATCGCGCAGCTGTACGGCATCGACTTGTCCATCAGCCAGCAATTGTTGCTGGTGCTGACCTTGATGGTGACCTCCAAAGGCATCGCCGGCGTGCCGGGCGTGTCCTTCGTGGTGCTGCTGGCGACCCTGGGCAGCGTGGGCATTCCGCTCGAAGGCCTGGCCTTCATCGCCGGTGTCGACCGCATCATGGACATGGCCCGCACCGCGCTGAACGTCATCGGCAACGCCTTGGCCGTGTTGGTGATCGCCCGTTGGGAAGGCATGTACGACGACGCCAAGGGCCAGCGCTACTGGAACTCCCTGCCGCACTGGCGCAGTAAAGAGCCGCTGCCGGCGGGTGAAACCTCCAGCCGCTGAGGGCATGCCAGGTCAAAGCCATTAACACAAACCCCGGAACACTCCGGGGTTTGTCGTTTCTGCCAGCCCCGCTATCATTCGCGGCATCTTCCGAGGGGATTAACCGATGCTCAATGGCCTGTGGCTTGGCTTCTTTATCGTGGCAGCCGTGTCGGCGCTGGGACAGTGGCTGATCGGCGGCAACGCCGGGATCTTCGCCGCGATGGTGGAAAGCATCTTTGCCATGGCCAAGCTGTCGGTGGAGGTGATGGTCCTGCTGTTCGGCACCCTGACGCTGTGGCTGGGGTTCTTGCGGATCGCCGAAAAGGCCGGCATCGTCGACTGGCTGGCCAAGGCCCTGGGGCCGCTGTTCTTGCGCCTGATGCCGGAAGTACCGGCCGGCCATCCCGCCATCGGCCTGATCACCCTCAACTTCGCCGCCAACGGCCTGGGCCTCGATAACGCCGCCACCCCCATCGGCCTCAAGGCCATGCGCGCCCTGCAAGACCTCAATCCCAGCCCGACCATCGCCAGCAACGCCCAGATCCTTTTCCTGGTGCTCAACGCCTCGTCGCTGACACTGCTGCCGGTGACCATCTTCATGTACCGCGCCCAGCAAGGCGCGCCGGATCCGACCCTGGTGTTCCTGCCGATCCTGATCGCCACCACTGGCTCGACCCTCACGGGGCTGTTGTCGGTGGCGTTCATGCAACGCCTGCGCCTATGGGATCCGGTGGTGCTGGCTTACCTGGTGCCGGGGGCGCTGGCCCTTGGCGGCTTCATGGCGCTGCTGGCCACGTTGTCGGCCACCGCGCTGGCGGGCTTGTCGTCGATCCTCGGCAACCTGACGCTGTTCGGCCTGATCATCCTGTTCCTGGTGGTGGGGGCGCTGCGCAAGGTCAAGGTCTATGAGGCCTTCGTCGAAGGGGCGAAGGAGGGCTTCGACGTCGCCAAGAACCTGCTGCCGTACCTGGTGGCGATGCTTTGCGCGGTCGGCGTGCTGCGGGCATCCGGGGCGCTGGATTTCGGCCTGGACGGCATTCGCCACCTGGTGCAATGGGCCGGCTGGGACACGCGTTTCGTCGATGCCCTGCCGACCGCCATGGTCAAGCCGTTCTCCGGCAGCGCCGCCCGGGCGATGCTGATCGAAACCATGAAGACCTCAGGGGTGGATAGCTTCCCGGCGCTGGTGGCGGCGACTATCCAGGGCAGCACCGAGACCACGTTCTACGTGCTGGCGGTGTATTTCGGCGCGGTCGGCATCCAGCGGGCGCGCCATGCGGTGGGTTGCGCGCTGCTGGCGGAACTGGCCGGGGTCTTGTCGGCGATCGGGGTCTGCTACTGGTTCTTTGGCTGAGGCCAGCGCGCAAGTCCGGTGAAATTCATCGTGGCGAGGGAGCTTGCTCCCCGCCCCGATGTTCAACCACCTGCCGACCCCGTCACATTGAACCGCAGCACCCCAATCATCTGGCCATTCTCCGTCAGCACCCGCACTTGCCACTTGCCCGCCGGGTTGTCCGGGAAATTCTGCTTGTGGGTCCAGGCGCGGTAGCCTTCCTTGCGCCCGCCGTGGATGTCCAGGGCGATGCGATCCACCTCTTTGCCGTTGAACTGCCAGACGTGATAGATCCGCTCATCGAGGCCTCGCGGCGCATTGATGGCCGTGTAGGCGTACAGGCCGTTGCCACGAATCTGTTCCGCACTGACTTCCTTGAGGCTGGCGCCGGGGGTGCGATCCTCCACCTGGGTACTGATCGCCACTTCGGTCATCCACAACGTGGCCGGCGGCACCCAGGAGCGCAGCACCCAGCCGGCAGCGCCGATGCCTAGGGTGATGCACAGGATCGCCAAGGCGTTGCGCACCGTGCGGATCGGAAAGATCGACGCCAGGCTGGGGAATGACAACAGCATGGCAATGCCCAGCGCCAGCTTGAAGCTCTGGTCGGTGGTCAGGTGCAGGATGACCGGCAACGCGGTGAGGAGGGCGGCGAACAGCGTCAGGGTGTGCAACGCCAGGAACGCCCAGCGCCGGGGTGCCAGCCATTTGTAGTACAGCGGATCGGTGATCGAAATCAGCGCCGCCGCCGCCAGCAGGCTGGTGAAAATCAGCTGGCTGCTGTTCCAGGTGGTGGTGATGAAGAAAAACGGCAGGACAAAAAACAGGCTTTCCTGGTGAATCATCTGCGTGGCGTAGCGCAACAGCGGCTGGGGGATTTCTCGCTTGAAAATCCGCGTGAACAGCCGGGTCATGCTGTTCTCCACCATCAGCCAGAGCCAGCTCACCAGCATCATGACCGCGATCCAGGTGGCCAGGCCCTGCTGGCGGTCCACCAGCATGAAACTGCCGACGCCGGAGATGAAACCGCCGAGCGCAATGACCCCTGGGTAGCGCTTCATCAGTTCAAGGATGCGCTGGATAAAACGAGGCAGGCTTTGCATTAGGCGGTTTCACAGTAAGTCGTAGGAAATATCCCTGACAGAGTATCGTCCAGGGGGCGGTGTGGCGAGGATCATGGTGTGCGTCGCCAGCCTTTCATCTGACCCGTGTGGCATTGGAAACAGTTTCAAGCCCGGCGGCGCAATCGCCACGCCACCAGCCCCAGCACCAGCACCGCCAGCAGCGCGCCCACGCCCCACACGAACTCATCATCGCTGAGCAACGGCTTCTCGATGCGCAGGTAGCCGGGGTCCTTGAGCAGTTCGCGCAGGGCCAGGTTGGCCTGGTCCAGGCTCACCGACTGCAAGCGCAGCGCCGGGTTGGCGAAGCGGCCGTCCTCGTAGTCGCCCAGGGCGCCCCAGTAGTAATCGGCCAGGGCGCTGTTGCCCTGGACCGCCCAGGACTGATGCGCGATGGCCGCACGCTTGATGCGCATGAAACTGGCGGGGTCCAGGCCGTCCTTGAGCAGGTTCTGGCGCAGTTCTTCGAGCGCTTCCTCGGCCTGGGGCAGGTCCTCGCGGGCCAGGTCCGCGTTCAAGCTGAAGAAACCGACGCCGCCGAACACCTCGCGCTCCGTCCACGGCCCGTAGGACAGGCTGCGGGCCAGGCGCAGTTGGCGATAGAGCGCCCAGTCCAGGTAATCCTTGAGCAAATCGAAGGTTTCGTCGTGCTGCTCGTCCAGCACCGGTTCGGGGAACAGCCAGTGAAGCTTGGCGCCGTTGCCGACCAGCCCGTGGATCAGGTTGCGCTTGGTGACCGCGCTGTAGCGGATCTGCGGCAGCGGCTCGTGTTGGCTGGGTTCGACCGGTTCAAGTTGGCCGAAGGTGCGTTCCAGGTAGGCCGGCAGCAGCCGATCGAGGTCGCCGACCACGATCAGCGTCATGTTGTTCGGTGCATACCAGGCCTTGCGCACGTGCTCGAGGCGGGCGAGGGTCAGGTGCTCGACCTCGGCCCGTTCCGCGCAGCGCAAGCCCAGTTCCACTGCCAGTTGGTTACTGGCCTTGTGTCCCAGGTCCTGGCGGTCGAGCCAGCGTTGCAGGTGGGTGTAATGGCCGCCGTCCTCTCGCTCCACCACGCGCTTGGCCGCCTCCAGGGCTTTTTCGTCGATGCGGGTGCGGGTCAGCAACGCCATCAGCAGGTCCAGGACCTTGCGCTGATTGCTGGCCGGCGCCTCGATGACGAACGTGGTGTCGGCGTTGCTGGTGAAGGCGTTCCATTCGCCGCCCAGGCTCTGCATGCGTTCCTCCAGGCCGCCTTCGCCCGTTTCGTCGACGCCGCTGAACAATAAATGCTCAAGCAGGTGCGGCAGCTCCTTATCGGCACAGCTGAAGTCATCCAGGCCTACGCCAACCACCAGGCGAATGGCCACATGCCCGCGCTCGCTGCCCGGCTTGAGCACCAGTTGCATTCCGTTGGGCAAGGCATAGCCCTCGACCTGAAACCGGTCCAGGGCAACTGCAGGCAAGGCGCCGAGCAAGAAAAGGGCGAATAACAGACCACGCATAAACGGCTTCCTGGCGACTGACAGTCCAATCCTACTGACTGGACAATGCGCCAGATGTTCAAGGCGAATGGGTGATGTCCGATATTTCATCGGCCGCCAGCGCACCGATTTCAGCGGTCTCCAGCACCACGTAGGCGCTGCCGCAGAACAGCGAATTCAGACGCCTCATGTCGGCAATCAGCTCCAGGTGCAGGGCGCTGGTCTCCAGGCTCTGCAAAACCTTGCGTTGCAGGCGGCTGACGTGGGCGTGGGCCATTCGCCGTTCCTGCGCCCGAAAGCGCCGTTTCTCACGCAGCAGCTGGCGGGCGCTTTCCCGGTCGGCGCTGAGGAACACCGACAGGCCCAGCCGCAGGTTGGCGATCAACTGGCTGTGCAGCCCGGCCAGCTCTTCCAGGCCCACGTCGGAGAACGATCGGCGTTGTGCGGTTTTCTGTTGCTGGACCTTGCGCAGCATGCGCTCGATGAGGTCACTGGCCAGCTTCAGGTTGATCGCCAGCTCGATGATTTCCGCCCAGCGGCGACTGTCCTGTTCGCTGAGGTCTTCGCGGGGCATCTGCGCCAGGTACAACTTGATGGCACCGCACAGCACCTCGACGTCATCGCCCATGCGTCGCACGTCCTGGGTGACCGCCGTCTGCTGGCCATGCAGCACGTCCAGCATGGCTTCGAGCATGCTTTCGATCAGATCACCGATACGCAAGGTTTCCCGGGCGGCATTCGCCAAGGCCAGGCTCGGCGTAGCGAGGGCGGTGAGGTCCAGGTGTCGGGGCTTGGCCATGCCGTTGGTCTCGGGCCGCTCCGGCAGCAACCACGCGCAGAGCCTGGCCATCGGCGCGACGCTGGGCAGCAACACCAGGCAGCGCACGGTGTTGTAGAGCAGGTGAAAGCCAATCACCGTTTCCTGGGGACTGAAGTCCAGGCTGTCCAGCCAGCCCACCAATGGGTCGAGGACCGGAATGATCAGCAGCAGGCCGATCAGCTTGTACAACAGGCTGCCCAATGCCACCTGACGCCCGGCGGTGTTCTGCATGCTGGTGCTGAGGAACGCCAGGATGCCGCTGCCGATGTTGGCGCCGATCACCAGGCCGATGGCCACCGGCAGGCTGATCACCGCGGCGCCGGCCAGGGTCGCGGTCAGCAGTACGGCCGCCAGGCTGGAATAGGAGACCATCGCGAACAGGGCGCCGACCAGCGCATCGAGCAGGATGTCGCCGGTCAACGACGCGAAGATCACCTTCACCCCTTGGGCGTGGGTGATGGGTGCGGCGGCTTCGACGATCAGTTGCAGGGCGAGGATGATCAGCCCCAGGCCGATCCCCACCCGGCCCATCTGCCCGGCGCGGGTCTGCTTGCGCGAGAGGAAGAAGATCACTCCGAGGAAAATCAGCAGCGGCGACAGCCAGGACAGGTCCAGGGTCAGCACCCGCGCCATCAACGCGGTGCCGACATCGGCGCCGAGCATGGTGGCCAGGGCGGGAGTCAGCGCCATCAGGCCCTGGCCGACGAAGGAGGTGACGAGCATCGCCGTGGCGTTGCTGCTCTGCACCAGCGCGGTGACCATGATGCCGGCCAGGAACGCCAGCCAGCGCCGGGACATGTTCTGGCCGATGACATGACGCAGGTTCGAACCATAGACCCGCAGGATGCCGGTACGGACGATGTGCGTGCCCCAGATCAGCAGGGCCACCGCGGAGAGCAAATTCAGCAGGGTCAGCATGACAAGCCCCCTGTTAGCGTCCCAAAGGGACAAATTGACGATGCCACATGGATTCGTTGTTGTACTTAAGCTGTAGTTGGCGAACGGTTCGAGCGCCAGCATTGCACAGCTAAAGAACCGATTGAAACAAAACTGTCATAAAAAATGCCCCCTCGAAAACACCCCAATCCCTGTCGGAGCGGGCTTGCTCGCGAATGCATTCTGTCAGGCGACACAGGATTGACTGTTCTGGCCTCTTCGCGAGCAAGCCCGCTCCCACGGGTCATGCACCAGGCCATTTTCATACCGGCATGAAAAAGGGGCTCCAAGAGCCCCTTCGTTCATTGCCGCTGTCCTTTACTGGCCCGGGATATCCTTGCGCAGTTTTACCGGGTCCTGCTGGCTGCGCTTGCGGGCAATCGCCGTGCGCATCTTGATGTTGATGGCTTCCACCGCCAGGGAGAACGCCATGGCGAAGTACACGTAGCCTTTTGGTACGTGGACGTCGAACGACTCGGCGATCAGCACGGTACCCACCACCAAGAGGAACGACAGCGCCAGCATTTTCAGCGACGGGTGCTTGTCGATGAACGTGCTGATGGTGCCCGAAGCCAGCATCATCACCAGGACCGCAACGACGATTGCCGCCACCATCACCGGGACATGGGAGACCATGCCGACGGCGGTGATGACCGAGTCCAGGGAGAACACGATGTCGATGATCGCGATCTGGATGATGGTGTAGAGGAAGTTGCCGCCCTTGCCCGAGGGCTCGTCGTTGCTCTCGTCCTCGCCTTCGAGCGCGTGGTACATCTCCTGGGAGCTTTTCCACAGCAGGAACAGGCCACCGAAGAACAGGATCAGGTCACGACCCGAGATGCCCTGGCCCAACACTTCGAACAAATCGGCGGTCAGGCGCATCACCCAGGTGATGGACAGCAGCAACAGGATCCGCGTGACCATGGCCAGCGCCAGGCCGAAGATCCGGGTACGCGCCTGCATGTGCTTGGGCATGCGGCTGACCAGGATCGAGATCATGATGATGTTGTCGATGCCCAGGACAATTTCCAGGGCGGTCAGGGTAAAGAAGGCAACCCAGATTTCCGGGTTGGTCAGCCATTCCATGTGAGTTCCTTTAGCGTGTGTTAGGCCACGCGGCGCCGCCAGAAACCTGGGGGCGCCGGGCAGGGGGCATTGCTTTTATAGAGTGCTGAACAGCGGAAAGATCCCCATCAGCAAGGCGGCAACCATTATGCACAGGCAAACCAGCACTGCCCACTTCAGGGTGAAGCGCTGGTGATCACCGAATTCGATGCCGGCCAGGGCCACCAACAGGTAGGTGGATGGAACCAGCGGGCTCAACAGGTGGACGGGCTGGCCGACGATCGAGGCACGGGCCATTTCCACGGCGGTGATGCCGTAGTGACTGGCGGCTTCGGCGAGAACCGGTAACACCCCGTAATAAAATGCATCGTTCGACATGAAGAACGTGAACGGCATGCTCGCCAGGGCGGTAATCACGGCCAAGTACGGGCCGAGGAAGTCCGGGATCACTGCCAGCAGGCTCTTGGACATGGCATCGACCATGCCGGTGCCGGACAGGATGCCGGTAAAGATACCGGCCGCGAAAATCAGCCCGACCACCGCCAATACGCTGCCGGCGTGCGCTGCAACGCGGTCTTTCTGCTGTTGCAGGCAAGGGTAGTTGACGATCATCGCGATACTGAAAGCCACCATGAACAGCACCGGCAGCGGCAACAGGCCGGCGATCAGGGTGCACATCAGGCCCAGGGTCAGCGCGCCGTTGAACCAGATCAGTTTCGGACGACGGGCATCCGGGAACTGGGAAACGCTGATTTCGCTGTGGTCGATTTCATCGCCGGCCAGGTGCAGTTCACCCAGGCGCGCACGTTCACGCTTGCCGTACATGTAGGCAATCAACAGGATCGCCACCACGCCGAACGCCATCGCCGGAATCATCGGGACGAAGATGTCGGACGGATCCACATGCAGCGCACTGGCGGCGCGGGCTGTCGGGCCACCCCAAGGCGTCATGTTCATCACGCCGCCGGCGAGGATGATCAGGCCGGCCATGATCCGTGGGCTCATGCCGATGCGGCTGTACAGCGGCAACATCGCCGCCACGCAGATCATGTAAGTGGTCGCGCCGTCTCCATCGAGGGAAACGACGAGCGCCAGAACGGCGGTGCCGACCGAAACTTTCAACGGGTCGCCCTTGACCAGCTTGAGGATCTTGCGCACGGCCGGGTCGAACAGGCCGGAGTCGATCATCAGGGCAAAATAGAGAATGGCGAACATCAGCATCACCCCGGTCGGGGCAAGCTTGGTGATGCCTTCGAGCATCATCGGGCCGATTTTCGGGGCGAAACCACCGAACAGGGCGAACAGGATCGGGATGATGATCAGGGCGATCAGCGCGGACAGGCGCTTGGTCATGATCAGGAACATGAACGTGATGACCATGGCGAAGCCAAGGAAAGTCAGCATAGGAAATACTCCAGGCGTGGCGCGGCGGGCAAGGGCGAACCGGACAGGTCAGCGCAGGATGCGGGGCTCGGGACGAACGGATGGAGTGGGCGCGGCGGGACAGGTAGTTGCGGACATCAGAATCACCATTGTTGTTGTAGAGGGGCCAGGACCGCGGCGAAAAGCCGTTGTTGGCCACCGGTCTTTTGCCGGTAGTGAGGCGATCCTAATCGCGCAAGCTTTCAGCCAGCTTTCGCGCAACAACCGGATGTCGAGTTCGGAAGATGAAGCGTCAGGACAACCGTGGCGAGGGAGCTTGCTCCCGCCGGGCCATGTAATAGTCCCAAACAGGGCCGCTGCGCGACCCAGCGGGAGCAAGCTCCCTCGCCACAGAGATCGCAGTGGGGCTAGAAACCCGACAGATCCAACGGCCGCACGGCGCCCATCCAGATCGCGTGGTCGGTGTGGTCGGCCAGTTCATCGCCCGTATTGGGGTGCAGGAAAATCACCAGGCCCTTGCGGTAGAGCGCCAGCCACGGCAAGACCACTCCGATGTACTGCGGGTCGAACGACAACTGGCAGCTCCAGTCCGGATGCGGACCGACCGGGCGCTGGTGCATGCGACCCATTTTCAGCGGGAACAACTGCGCCGCTTCCTCGCACAGTGCCCGCGCCTGGTCGAGGGTGCTGGCGTCGAAATAAACGTGGGCGTGGTAGCCCTTGATGCGTTGCATCTGTCACTCCTCGAAAAGAGGCCGAACCCCAGCCGTTTGTCGCGGGTCAGAGGCCTTACACGTGGGATAAAAAAGGAAAAAAGCCATGAAAAATGCAGAAACCCCGGTGATCAAAGTGGTGCTTTATGGTGCCATGAGCAGCCTCGGCAGTGCATTGATGGCTGAAATGCTGCGCCGCCAGCATGAAGTGATCGCCATCCTCGACGACCTCACCGCCCTGGCGCCACGGCCGGGCCTGCGGACCAAGCCCGGTGATCTGTTCGATCCCGAGCGGGTCAAGCAAAGCGTAGCCGGTGCCAGCGCCGTCATCTGCCTGCTGAACGCGCCAGGGTTGCCGATGAACAGCGAACAGGTGGAGCGCAATCTGATTCCCGGCCCCGTGGAACAAGTACTGGCGGTGGACGCATTGATTGCCGGGATGGAAGCGGTGAACATTCCGCGGTTGTTCCTGGTGGGTGATTTCGCCGTGCTCGACGAGGAGCAGGGCGACGACGACCTGCAACGCCACGCCGCCGAAGAAGTGCTCGACGCCCTGCAGAACAGCACCTTGCAGTGGACGCTGATCAACTCGCCCTATGCCGCGCCGGGCCTGAGCATCGAACACTTCAGCCAGGTCAGCACCAGCCTGGAACCGGGCCTGGCGGACGCCCTGGAGCGGTTGAACCGGGTGGCGGTCGGTATCGCCGACGAGCTGCGCCTGAACCTGCACGTGGGCCAGCACGTGAGTTTCATCGCCGCCCACTGAAGGCGCCGCGCATTCAAACGGCAATGGAGGGCAGGGGCAGCCCGGTCAGTGATTCGGCGCTGTTGGCCTGCTCCTCCATCAACCAGTCCACGAACAGCCTGATCAATGCCCCACGCCGTTTGCGCTGGGGCAAGACCACGTAGTACCCCAACCGCGACAACACGGTTTCGGCAATGGGCCGGCACAGCAGGCCTTGGGCCAATAAGTTATCCACAAGGTGCCGCCAGCCAATGGCGACGCCCTGGCCGCCGATGGCCGCCTGGATCAACAGTGTGTAGTTGTCGAAACGCAACTGTCCGGGGGCCGGGGGCGAGGTGATGCCCAGCTCGCGAAACACCCCGTTCCAGTCAAACCAGTTGCTGCCGTTGCCTGCGCGCAAGTGCAGCAATGGGAACTCCGCCAAGGCGGGTGCGGGCAAGGGCAGGGGCCGCGCCTTGAGCAGCAGCGGACTGCACACCGGAAAGACTTCTTCGCTGAACAGCCAGCGACTTTCGCCTTGTTTGAAGCGACCGTCGCCGAACAATACGGCAACGTCAATATCCGTGCGGAGCATGTTGTGGTTGCGCTCGCCGGTCACCAGGCTGACGTCGATCTGCGGGTTCGCGGCGTGAAACCGATGCAATCGCGGCATCAGCCAGTAGGCCGCAAAAGCGAAGTCTGTGGCCACCTGCAACACCTCGTGCTGGTGCTGCGCCGTGATTGCGCTCAGCCCAGCGTCGATGCTCTGCAAGCCGGCCTGGACTTGCTCGAACAGGATCGAGCCGGCCTCCGTCAGCTCGATGCCGCGGTAGATGCGATCGAACAGCCGCGTGCCCAATTGTTCTTCCAGGCGCTTGATCTGTTGGCTGATGGCTGGCTGCGTGGTGCCCAGTTCAATCGCCGCTGCCGTGAAGCTCTGCTGGCGGGCGGCAGCTTCGAAGGCACGGAACAACTCCAGGGACAGGTCACCCAAGGCGTCATACATAAGTTGTGCTTATCCTAGTCATTATCCTACATGGGCTTTACCCCAAAACCCGGGGGCTACATGCTCAATCGCAGCAATGTCGCATAACTGCTCACTATGGAATGCCGCGAATACATGAAGCGCAAGAACATTCTTTTCATCATGGCCGATCAGATGGCCGCGCCAATGTTGCCGATCTACGGTCCTTCGCCGATCAAGCTGCCCAACCTGTCGCGCCTGGCGGCCGAAGGTGTGGTATTCGACGCGGCGTATTGCAACAGCCCGCTCTGCGCGCCGTCGCGTTTCACCCTGGTGAGCGGCCAGTTGCCCAGCAAGATCGGCGCCTACGACAACGCCGCGGATTTCCCGGCGGACATCCCCACCTACGCCCATTACCTGCGCCGTCTCGGCTACCGCACGGCGTTGTCCGGCAAGATGCACTTTTGCGGGCCGGACCAGTTGCACGGCTATGAAGAGCGCCTGACCAGTGACATCTACCCGGCCGATTACGGCTGGGCCGTGAATTGGGATGAACCCGACGTGCGGCCGAGCTGGTACCACAACATGTCGTCGGTGTTGCAGGCCGGCCCTTGCGTACGCACCAACCAGCTGGATTTCGACGAAGAAGTGGTGTTCAAGGCCCAGCAATACCTGTTCGACCACATTCGCGAGGACGGCGACCAGCCGTTCTGCCTGACCGTGTCCATGACCCACCCCCACGATCCGTACACCATTCCCAAGGCGTTCTGGGACCTGTACGACGACAACGACATTCCGTTACCGCTCACCCCGGCACAGACGGAGCTGGACCCGCATTCCCAGCGCCTGCTCAAAGTGTATGACCTGTGGGGCAAGCCGCTGCCTGTGGATAAGATTCGCGACGCCCGCCGGGCCTACTTCGGCGCGTGCAGCTACATTGACAGCAACGTAGGAAAACTCCTGCAGACCCTGGAAGATACCGGTTTGCTGGAAGACACGATCATCGTGTTCTCCGGCGATCATGGCGACATGCTCGGTGAAAAGGGCCTCTGGTACAAAATGCACTGGTACGAAATGGCCGCACGGGTGCCGCTGTTGATCAGCGCGCCTGGGCAATTCGCCAGCGGACGGGTGAGTGCAGCGGTGTCCACCGCCGACCTGCTGCCCACCCTGGTGGAACTGGCCGGTGGCACGCTGGAACCGGGGCTGCCGCTGGACGGACGCTCGCTGGTGCCGCACCTGCAAGGGCAGGGCGGGCATGACGAAGTCTTCGGTGAATACATGGCCGAAGGCACCGTGAGCCCCTTGATGATGATTCGCCGTGGCCCCTGGAAATTCATCTACAGCGAGGACGACCCTTGCCTGCTGTTCAATGTCCACAATGACCCGAAAGAACTTGAGGATCTCAGCCAGTCTCCGGAGCATCAGCGCCTGTTCGTCGATTTTCTCGCCGAAGCCCGGGCCAAGTGGGACATCCCCGCCATTCACCGTCAAGTGCTCGCCAGCCAGCGGCGCCGTCGGTTTGTCGCCCAGGCGCTGACTCTGGGCAAACTCAAGAGCTGGGACCACCAGCCACTGGTCGACGCCAGCCAACAGTACATGCGTAACCACATCGACCTCGATGACCTGGAGCGCAAGGCCCGTTATCCACAACCCTGCCAATACCAATAACGTAAGGGGAAGCACATGCAAAAGTTATCCACAGTACTGACCGCCGGGCTGTTGGCATTGAGCAGTGCGTCGGCCTGGGCCGAGCAAAGCTGCGAAACCGTGAAGATGGCCGATCCAGGCTGGAGCGACATCGCGGCGACCAACGCCATCGCCGGTTTCCTGCTGGACGGCATGGGCTACAAGCCCAAGGTCGATACGCTGGCGGTGCCGATCACGTTCGGCGGCCTCAAGGATGGCCAGGTCGATGTGTTCCTCGGTAACTGGATGCCGGCGCAGCAGGGCTTCTACGACAAATTCGTCGCCAACGGCGATGTCACGCAATTGGCCAAGAACCTGGAAGGAACCGAGTTCACCCTGGCAGTGCCGGACTACGTCTGGGAGGCGGGTGTGCATAACTTTGCCGACCTGAACAAGTTCGCCGACAAATTCGAGAAGAAGATCTACGGCATCGGTTCCGGCGCCCCGGCGAACCTGTCCCTGAAAGAGATCATCAAGACCAACGATTTCGGCATGGGTGAGTGGAAGCTGGTGGAGTCCAGCGAGCAGGCAATGCTGGCGGAGGTCTCCCGGGCCGTGAAGAAACAGAAGTTCGTGACCTTCCTCGGTTGGACCCCGCACCCGATGAACGTGCAACTGAAAATGCATTACCTCAAGGGCGGCGAGAAGTACTTCGGCGACACCGGCAGCGTCTATACGCTGACCCGCAAAGGTTATGCACAGGCCTGCCCGAACGTCGGCAAGCTGCTGACCAACCTGAGTTTCACCCAGGAAATGGAAAACAGCATCATGGCTGACGTGGTGAACAACAAGGTCAGCAACGCCGACGCAGCCAAGGCCTGGATCAAGGCCAACCCGGCCGTGCTGGATAAATGGCTGGACGGCGTGAAGACCGTGGATGACAAGGACGCGTTGTCGGCGGTGAAGGCCAAATTGTAAGGCCGGCTGTTGTGGCGAGGGGATTTATCCCCTCGCCACAGATATGATCTTCACCACAGAGAGAGCGGTGCATTGTCCTGATACTCTTGCGCCAAACCCCATCCTCGAGGCCCCATCGCATTGCCCACGCGCCATTCACTCTTTCCGTTCCTGAGCTGGCTCCCCCGCCAGACCCGCGCCAGCGTCGGGCGGGACCTGATCGTTGGCCTGAGCGGCGCGATTCTCGCGTTGCCCCAGTCCATTGCCTACGCCCTGATCGCCGGCTTGCCCCCCGAATATGGCTTGTACGCGGCGATCGTGCCGGTGCTGATTGCCTGCCTGTGGGGTTCCTCCTGGCATCTGATCTGCGGTCCTACGGCGGCGATCTCCATTGTCCTGTACGCCAGCATCAGCCCACTGGCCGTGCCCGCCAGCCAGGACTACGTCACCTTGATCCTGCTGCTGACCGTGCTGGCGGGTGTTTTCCAGTGGTTGCTGGGGTTGTTGCGTTTCGGGGCGCTGGTGAATTTCGTCTCGCACTCGGTGGTGCTGGGCTTTACGTTGGGGGCGGCGGTGGTCATTGCCCTGGGCCAGTTGCCGAACCTGCTGGGCGTGGACCTGCCGAACGAAGCCACGGCCCTGAAGGGCGTGCTGGCGCTGCTCAGCCACATCGGGGCTGTGGATAAACCCTCCTTGCTGCTGGGCTTGGCCACGCTGGCCCTGGGGATAACCCTGAAAAAGGCGTTGCCGCGTTGGCCGAGCCTGTTGATAACCCTGGTCATCAGCAGCCTCGTGGTCTGGCTGTGGCCCGCGATGTTCGGGCATGTGGCGCTGGTCAGCGCCTTTAGCGGACGCTTGCCGCCGCTCTCGCCGCTGCCATTGGACCTGGAGCTGATCCTGCGCCTGCTGCCCGGCGCCGTCGCGGTGGGGATGCTTGGGCTGGTGACCAGCCTGTCGATCGCCCGCTCGTTGTCGGTTCGTTCCGGGCAATTGCTCGACGCGAACCAGGAGGTGAGGGCGCAGGGCCTTTCCAACATCATTGGAGGTTTTTTCTCCGGATCATTGTCGGCCGGTTCCTTTACCCGTTCCGGTCTCAGCTATGAGGCCGGGGCCTGCTCGCCGTTGGCCGGGGTGTTCTCGGCCCTGTGGGTGGCGCTGTTCGCCGTAGCCGGCGCAACGCTGATCGCGCACATTCCGATCCCGGCCATGGCCGGCAGCATTCTGCTGATCGCCTGGGGCCTGGTGGACCACCGCGCTATCCGCGCGCTGTACCGGGTGAGCCGCGCCGAATTCGTGGTCATGAGCCTGACGTGCCTGGCGACGCTGCTATTGGAACTGCAAACCGCGATCTACGCGGGCGTGCTGGCCTCGCTGTTTTTCTACCTCAAGCGCACCTCCCAACCGCGAGTGCAGCATTATTGCGAAGGGGAAGCGGAGGTCCTGCGGGTCGGCGGCTCGATCTTTTTCGGCGCCAGTCATTTCCTGCAAGTGCGGCTGCAGCGATTGCAGGCACAACAGGTGGTCATCGATGCCCAGCAAATCAACTTCATCGATTACTCCGGCGTGGAAATGCTCCACCAGGAGGCCCGGCGCCTGCGCAGCCAGGGCCGCAGCCTGACCCTGCGCCGGGCCCGGCCCCAAGTGGTGGAAGAGCTGAAGAAGCTGGAGGGGGCGGAGCACTGCCCGATTCAATTCGAGGATTGAGCGGTTCGCGTTGTGGGAGCAAGGCCTGCCCCACAGCGCCCTACAGCGCCAACTGGCGGCGCAACTCCGCCAGCACCGGCGCGGTGTCCGGGCGCACGCCGCGCCACAGGTAAAAGGCCTCACCCGCCTGTTCGGCCAGCATGCCCAAGCCATCCATCGCCACCGCGCCGTGTTCGCGTGCCCAACGGCAGAACGAGGTCGGCTCCTTGCCGTACATCATGTCGTAGCACAACGTCTTGCCCGGCTCGATCAAGCTGGCGGCAATCGGCGGCACCTCCCCTGACAGGCTCGCCGACGTGGCGTTGATGATCAGGTCCACCGGCTCTTGCAACCAATCGAAGCCACTGGCAGACACCGGGCCCAGGTCGGCGAACAGCTCGGCCAGCAGCTCGGCCTTCTCCACCGTGCGATTGGCGATGATCACCGAGGCCGGCGCTTGCGCCAACAACGGCTCCAGGGCGCCGCGCACCGCACCGCCGGCGCCCAGCAGCAGGATGCGCTTGCCCTGGAGGCTGAACCTCGCGTTGACGGTCAGGTCCCGCACCAGCCCGGCACCGTCGGTGTTGTCCCCCAACAGGCGGCCATCGGCCAACTTGCTCAACGTGTTCACAGCCCCGGCGCGCTGCGCCCGCTCGGTCAGGTTGTCGGCCAGGCGGAAGGCGTCTTCCTTGAACGGAACGGTGACATTGGCGCCACGGCCCTCGCGGAAGAATGCCCGCGCGCACCCGGAAAAGTCCTCCAGGGGCGCCAACAGCGTGCTGTATTCCAACGCCTCTCCGGTCTGCTCGGCGAACAACCGGTGGATCAGCGGCGACTTGCTGTGGCCGATCGGGTTACCCATTACAACGTAGCGATCCATGAGCGCTCCTCGTTCAGGCCGTCGCCAGCCAATCGCGATCCTGCAGGAAGTATTCGGTCAAACGGGCTTCTTCGCTGCCCGGCTCCGCTTTCCAGTCGTAGCCCCAGCGCACTTGCGGTGGCAAGGACATCAGGATCGACTCGGTACGTCCGCCCGATTGCAGCCCGAACAAGGTGCCGCGGTCATAGACCAGGTTGAATTCCACGTAGCGCCCACGGCGATACTCCTGGAACTCGCGCTGCTTGGCGGTGAAGGCGTCATGCTTGCGCCGCCGCATGATCGGCAGGTAGGCGTCGATGTAAGCGTCGCCGATGGCGCGCATGAAGGCGAAGCTGGTGTCGAAATCCCAGGCGTTCAGGTCATCGAAGAACAGGCCGCCGATGCCCCGTGGTTCGTTGCGGTGCTTGAGGTGGAAATAGCTGTCGCACCAGGCCTTGTAGCGCGGATACACCTCCGGGCCAAACGGCGCGCAGGCTTGCTCGGCAATGCGGTGCCAGTGCACGCAGTCTTCTTCCACGCCGTAGTAGGGCGTCAGGTCGAAGCCGCCACCAAACCACCAGACCGGCTCTTCGCCTTCCTTTTCCGCGATGAAAAAGCGCACGTTGGCGTGGGACGTCGGCACATGGGGATTGTGCGGATGGATCACCAGCGACACGCCCAGGGCCTCGAAACCGCGCCCGGCCAGTTCCGGCCGATGGGCGCTGGCCGACGGTGGGAGACCGCTGCCAAAGACGTGGGAAAAGTTGACGCCGCCCTTTTCGATCACCGTGCCATTTTCGAGCACCCGGGTGCGCCCACCGCCACCGGCAGGCCGGGACCAGGCGTCTTCGACGAAGCGAGTGCCACCGTCCTCGGTTTCCAGGGCGGCGCAGATACGGTCTTGCAGGTCGAGCAGGTAGGCTTTCACGGCCTCGGTGCGAGTGGACATGACATCACCTTGATCAGGGCTACGCTACGGGGCGTAACGAGCCGGCGGCAAAAAGGGCGCACAGGATACCACCGCGCTTGCCCACGCCACAGTTGACGAAGGTCAAGCTTAGGAGTCCGATAGCAGGCTTGGTAAAAAGTCCCGCGACAAGGAGAGAGTGAAGATGGCCAAACGTATCCAGTTCCGTTCCCACGGCGGCCCCGAAGTGCTTGAGTACCTGGACTATGAGCCCGCCGAGCCGGGCCCGCAGCAGGTGCGCGTCAGCAACAAGGCGATCGGTTTGAATTTCATCGACACCTACTACCGCAGCGGCCTGTACCCGCCGCCGGCACTGCCTTCGGGCCTGGGCGCCGAAGGGGCTGGCGTGGTCGAGGCGGTCGGCACGGGCGTCACGCGGTTCAAGGTCGGTGACCGGGTGGCCTACGGCAGCGGTCCACTGGGCGCCTACAGCGATGTGCACGTGCTGCCCGAAGCCAACCTGGTGCACCTGCCGGCGTCCATCAGTTTCGAACAGGCGGCCGGGGTGATGCTCAAGGGCCTCACCGTGCAGTACCTGTTGCGCCAGACCTATGAACTCAAGGGCGGCGAAACCATTCTGTTCCACGCGGCCGCCGGCGGCGTGGGCTCTTTGGCCTGCCAATGGGCCAAGGCCCTGGGCGTGAAGCTGATCGGCACGGTCAGTTCCGCCGAGAAAGCCGCCGTCGCCAAAGCCCACGGTGCCTGGGAAACCATCGACTACAGCAAGGAAAACGTCGCACAGCGTGTACTGGAATTGACTGAAGGCAAGAAGGTCCCCGTGGTGTACGACGGCGTCGGCAAGGACACCTGGCTGACGTCCCTCGACTGCGTGGCGCCTCGCGGCCTGCTGGTCAGCTTCGGCAATGCCTCCGGGGCGGTGGATGGCGTGAACCTGGGGATCCTTTCGGCCAAGGGCTCGCTGTACGTCACCCGCCCGACCCTGGCGACCTACGCCAACAACGCCGAAAACCTGCAACGCATGGCCGACGAGCTGTTCGGCATGATCAGCAGCGGCAAGCTCACGGTGGACATCAACCAGCGTTACCCACTGGCAGAAGCGGCCAAGGCCCAGGCAGAACTGTCGGCGCGCCGCACCACTGGGTCGACCATCCTGTTGCCATAAGCCAACAGCTTTTGT
This sequence comes from Pseudomonas sp. MS646, assembly GCF_036693845.1. NCBI lineage: Bacteria > Pseudomonadati > Pseudomonadota > Gammaproteobacteria > Pseudomonadales > Pseudomonadaceae > Pseudomonas > Pseudomonas sp. MS646. The sequence continues at coordinate 42,631 of NZ_CP144763.1, read as the reverse complement.
GGCGAGGGGATTTATCCCCCCTGGGCTGCGAAGCAGCTCCCAAAAAGGCAACTCGGTGTGCCAGGAAGATTGAGTTTGCTGCTTCAGGGCTGCTTCGCAGCCCAACGGGGATAAATCCCCTCGCCACAGAGGGCTCCCTCACCACAAAGACCTAGTCCGGGCGCACGACCTTGCCGGTCGCCAGGTCGCGGATCACGCTGGGGTTCTTGCGTCCGCCAAGGTTGCCGCCCAGCACCAGGTCGACCTGTCCGCGGAAATACTGCTCGACGCGAATCCGCGTGCGCGCCGCCGGACGGCCCTGGGGGTTGGCCGAGGTGGACACCAGCGGTCCGACCAGGGAACACAAGTCGCGCACGGTGGGGTGGTCGCTGACCCGCAGGGCAACGGTGTCATGCACGCCGGTGATCCATTCCGGCAGCAGGTTCTGGTGCGGCACCAGCCAGGTATTGGGCCCTGGCCAGGTGCTGGCCATGCGATCGATCCACGCTTCGGGGAAGTCTTCGAACAGAAAGTCGAACTGGTGGATGTTGTCCGCCACCAGTATCAGGCCCTTGTCGGGCAGCCGCGACTTGATCGCCAGCAGGCGCTCCACCGCTTCCTCGTTCCACGGGTCGCACCCCAGGCCCCAGACCGCTTCGGTTGGATAGGCAATCACCGCCCCGGCGCGAATTTCTCGCGCGGCTTGTTGCACACGCCAACTGTTGACCATGAACGATTCTCCGCAACACAAGATAAGGCTGTGCGCAGTTTACCCATCTTGCTCATAAAACCTAGCGGGCAAACCAGCGTCCGCCGTCGCAGATGGCACGCCCCTCCATTTCCAGCTCGGTCAGCGCCGCCAATACCCTGGGCAGGCCCCAGCCACTGGCATCGGCCAACGCCTCGCTGCTCAGTGGCGCGGCATGGAGCAAGCGCAGCAGCGGATGGATGACCGGCGTGGGCTCCGCCGCCAGGGGCAAGCGCTGCCAACCGCGCAACGCCTCGAGGATGTGCTCGACGGTCTCGACCAACGCCGCACCGTCACGGATCAGTTGATGGCAGCCACGAGCACCGGGGTGATGGATGGAGCCGGGAATCGCATAGACCTCGCGCCCCTGCTCCGCCGCCAGGCGCGCGGTGATCAGCGAGCCACTGGCAACACTGGCCTCGACCACCAGCACGCCCAGGGACAAACCGCTGATGATCCGGTTGCGCCGCGGAAAGTGGCTGGCGTGGGGTGGGGCGTCCAACGCAAACTCCGAGAGCACCGCGCTGCCCTGGGCAATCATCGCGTCCGCCAGGCGCCGATTGCGCTGTGGATAAAAATTTTCCAGCCCGGTGCCCAGCACGCCAACGGTGCACCCGCCCACCTCCAGCGCGGCCTGGTGCGCCGCCGCGTCGATGCCCAAGGCCAGGCCGCTGGTGATGACAAAACCGGCCCCGGCCAGGCTTCGGGAAAACGCCGCGGCCGTGTCCATTCCCGGTCGCGAAGCCCGGCGGCTGCCGACCATCGCCAACTGGGGTTTTTCCAGGATCGAGGCGTCGCCGGCGACGAACAGCAACGGCGGTGGGTCGCTGATCTGCGCCAGCAGGGCCGGGTAATCGGCCTGGTCCCACATCCGTAAATGCTGGCCCGGACGCTCTAGCCAGGCCAATGCGTGGGCGGCGCCGTCACGCACCTGGGGGTTGCGCCGAGCCTCGGCACACGCCACGGGCAAGCCCAATGCACGCCAGGCACTGGCCGGCGCGCTGAGGGCTTTGGACGCCGAGCCAAAGGCGTGCAGCAAGGTCATGAAACGTTTGGGTCCCAGCTCCGGCAAGCGGTGCAGGCGCAGCCGGGCCTCCAGTTCCGCCGGGGAAACCGGAGCAGATTCAGGCAATGACATCGGATCATCCTTGATCGTAATAAGCCCCGCGTAAACGGGAACAAGCTGTGGATAACTCTGTTGGTAACTTGTGAGAGACGTTATGGATTACGGACCTTGTCGAGTACCGCCAACGAACGCGAGGCGTACAGCACCAGGCCATAACTGAGCTTGTCGTAGGTGCGGAACACCATCAGCAGTCCAGCCCGCTCATCCGGGATCTTGACCGGTTGGCCAGTGATGCGGTCGCGCACGGTTTCGCCGGTCTTCATCACCGCCAGCACATTGCCCTCGACGAGCCCGTCGCGGCGTCCCTTGTTCAGGGTCACTACATCCAGCGCGCCAATCTGGGTGACGCCCCGGGGTACATCGAGAATGACCCCGTTGATGGCAGATTCAGGCGCACTGGGCATGAAGGTCGAGTTGATCGAGCGGCCCTCGCCGCTGAACAGGCGATCCCCCAGGCGCACTTCCTGGGTGGTGCGTTGCAGCACCAGGGTGGTGACGTCGCCTTCGCTGGCCACCACCTCGCCGCCACCGATGTCATCGGCGTTGATGCCCAGAAACTCCTTGGTCTCGGGGTCGGTGTAGACCTTGCCCTGGCGGAAGATGCCGTACGCGGTCTCGTTCGGGTCGAAAGTGCCACGGGCGAAGACCCGGTCACCCGCGCCGCTCAGAACCCGCTCGGCATTGCCGGCGACGATGTAGGGGGCCTTGTCGAAGTCCTCGAGCCGATCGACGATGCGATTGCTCAGCAGGAAACTGTTGATAGCTTGCAGGGGAATGCTCGGGATGGCATCGGCCACCGGCGAGCTGCGCACCCGCGGCGACAACTTGATGGTGCCCCGCGAAGCGCCGCGGTTGAGGGTCAGCCGGGGCTGGCCGTCGACATAGACCAGCGACAGGGTGTCACCGGGATAGATCAGGTTGGGGTTTTCGACCTGGGGGTTGGCCTGCCAGAGTTCTGGCCATTTCCAGGGTTCGCGCAGGTATTTGCCGGAAATGTCCCACAGGGTGTCCCCCGTCACCACTGTGTATTGCTGGGGAAAACCTTCCCGAAGTTGCACTTGCCCGTGCGCGATACCGGCCGAGGCCAGGAGCAGCAGGGCGAGTAGTGATTTCCTCATGCGGTGAATCCCTTTATTATGTGCGTTCGCGTAAAACGCCAGAGCCCCCGTGGCTCGCTCCGTCAGGCGCCCTGCTTCAAGCGGCAGCGCCTCGGAACAACGTTTTACAACGGTAGCCTGCATCCCAAGACACGCCAGGCCAGCCACCCGACTTTACCTCACACGTGCATTTATCAAGCTTATGGCCATTTTGAACATTCTCGAATTCCCGGACCCGCGCCTGCGCACTATCGCCAAACCGGTGGCCGTAGTGGACGACGAAGTGCGTCAGTTGGTCGATGACATGTTTGAAACAATGTATGAGGCGCCAGGCATCGGCCTCGCCGCGACCCAGGTCAACGTGCACAAACGTATCGTCGTGATGGACCTCTCCGAAGACCGTAGCGAGCCACGGGTGTTCATCAACCCCGAGTTCGAGACCCTCACCGACGAGATGGAGCAATACCAGGAAGGCTGCCTCTCGGTGCCGGGCTTCTACGAAAACGTCGACCGCCCGCAGAAGGTCAAGATCAAGGCCCTGGACCGCGACGGCCAACCCTACGAGCTGATCGCCGAAGGCTTGCTGGCGGTGTGCATCCAGCACGAGTGTGACCACCTCAACGGCAAGTTGTTCGTCGACTACCTGTCGACCCTCAAGCGTGACCGGATCAAGAAAAAACTGGAAAAACTTCATCGCCAGAATGCTTGATGCCCTCCTTCAAAGGCTTGCCACGGCAAGCCTTTTTCTTTATGCGACTGCTGTGTAACTGAGAGCCTCCCATGACTGAGCCACTGCGCATCGTCTTTGCCGGCACCCCCGAATTTGCCGCCGAACACCTCAAGGCCCTGCTGGCCAGCCCGCATGAAATCGTCGCGGTCTACACCCAGCCCGATCGCCCGGCCGGTCGCGGTCAAAAACTGATGCCCAGCCCGGTCAAGCAACTGGCCGTGGAGAACGGCATCCAGGTCTTGCAGCCGCCGACCCTGCGCGACGCGCAAGCCCAGGCCGAATTGGCCGCGCTGAAACCGGACCTGATGGTGGTGGTCGCCTACGGCCTGATCCTGCCCCAGGTGGTGCTGGACATCCCGCGCCTGGGTTGCATCAACAGCCACGCCTCGCTGCTGCCACGCTGGCGCGGGGCGGCGCCGATCCAGCGCGCCGTGGAAGCGGGTGACGCAGAAAGTGGCGTGACCGTGATGCGCATGGAAGCCGGCCTGGACACCGGGCCGATGCTGCTCAAGGTCAGCACCCCTATCAGCGCCGAAGACACCGGCGGCAGTCTGCACGATCGCCTCGCGCTCATCGGCCCGCCGGCCGTGGTCCAGGCCATTGCCGGCCTGGCCGCCGGTACGTTGGCGGGCGAGGTGCAGGATGACAGCCTCGCCACCTACGCGCACAAACTGAACAAGGACGAGGCTCGCCTCGACTGGGCTCGTCCGGCGGTAGAACTGGAACGCCTGGTGCGCGCGTTCAACCCGTGGCCAATCTGCCACAGCACCCTGAACGGTGAAGCCCTGAAAGTGCTGGCGGCCAGCCTTTGCGCAGGGAAGGGCACTCCCGGTGAAATCCTCGGCGCCAGCAAGGACGGCCTCGTGGTGGCCTGCGGTGAGCAGGCGCTGTGCCTGACGCGCCTGCAATTGCCCGGCGGCAAGGCGCTGAACTTCAGTGATCTGTTCAACAGCCGCCGTGAGAAATTCGCCGTCGGCACCCTGCTGGGCCAAGCGGCGGACGCCTCATGAACCCGCGTCTGGCCGCCGCCAAGGCGCTCGCCGCCGTGCTCAGCGGGAAAGCCTCGCTCAACAGTGCCTTGCCGACCCAGTTGGACAAGGTCGAAGAACGTGATCGCGGCTTCACCCAGGACCTGGCCTTCGGCACCGCCCGCTGGCAACCACGGCTGTCGGCCCTGGCGGCCAAGCTGTTGCAGAAACCGTTCAAGGGCGCCGACGCGGACGTCGAGGCGCTGTTGCTGGTGGGGTTGTATCAACTGCTCTACAGCCGCGTGCCCGCCCACGCCGCCATCGGCGAAACCGTGGGTTGCGCCGACAAGCTGAAAAAACCCTGGGCCAAGGCCCTGCTCAACGCCGTGCTGCGCCGCGCCCAGCGCGAAGGCGAAGCCCTGCTGGCCGAGCTGGAACACGACCCGGTGGTGCGCACCGCCCACCCGCGCTGGTTGCAAAAGTCCCTGAAGGCGTTCTGGCCCCAGCAGTGGGAAGCCATTTGCGCGGCCAACAATGCCCATCCGCCGATGATCCTGCGGGTCAACCGTCGGCACCACACCCGCGATGCCTACCTGGCCTTGCTGGGCGAGGCCGGCATTGCCGCCGCGCCGTGCGTGTACAGCCGCGACGGTATCGTCCTGGAGACCCCGGGCGATGTCCGCGCGCTGCCGGGCTTTGCCGAGGGCTGGATCAGCGTCCAGGACGAAGCGGCCCAACTGGCCGCCGACCTGCTGGACCTGGCACCCGGCCAACGGGTACTGGACGCCTGCTGCGCGCCGGGTGGCAAGACGTGCCACATCCTCGAAGCCGAGCCGAAGCTGGCCGGCGTGGTGGCCGTCGACCTGGAAGCCAAGCGCCTGGTGCGGGTCAAGGAAAACCTCGAGCGCCTGGGCCTGGACGCCGAGCTGATCGCCGCCGACGGCCGCGACACCGAGGCCTGGTGGGACGGCAAGCCGTTCCAGCGCATCCTGTTGGACGCACCTTGCTCGGCCACCGGGGTGATCCGCCGCCACCCGGACATCAAGCTCACCCGCCAACCCGACGACATCGCTGCCCTGGCGTCGTTGCAGGGCGAACTGCTCGACGCGCTGTGGCAGACCCTCGATGTCGGCGGCATCCTGCTGTACGCCACCTGTTCGACGCTGCCGACCGAGAACACCGACGTGATCGCGGCCTTCCTCACCCGCACCCCCGGTGCCCGGGAGCTGGACATCGCCAGCCAGGCCGGCCTGAAGCAGCCCCATGGCCGCCAGTTGCTGGCCCAAGAGGGCGGTCACGACGGGTTCTACTACGCCAAGCTGATCAAGATCGCCGCCGCGCGCGGTTAAGACCGATTCGAAAGGAGTGACCGGATGAAAATCATCATCCTTGGCGCCGGGCAGGTCGGCGGTTCGCTGGCGGAACACCTGGCCAGCGAGGCCAATGACATCACCGTGGTCGATACCGACGGTGAACGCCTGCGGGACCTGGGCGACCGTCTCGACATCCGCACCGTGCAGGGTCGGGGCTCATTGCCGACGGTACTGCGCCAGGCCGGGGCCGACGATGCCGACATGCTCGTGGCCGTCACCAACAGCGATGAAACCAACATGGTCGCCTGCCAGGTCGCCCACACCCTGTTCCACACCCCGACCAAGATCGCCCGGGTGCGCGAAGCGGCCTACCTGACCCGTACCGACCTGTTCGACAACGAAGCCATCCCGGTGGATGTGTTGATCAGCCCCGAGCAGGTGGTGACCAACTACATCAAGCGCCTGATCGAGCATCCGGGGGCCTTGCAGGTGATCGACTTTGCCGAAGGCCAGGCACAACTGGTGGCGGTGAAGGCCTACTACGGTGGCCCGTTGGTGGGCCAGCAACTGCGCCAACTGCGCGAGCACATGCCCAATGTCGAGACCCGTGTGGCGGCGATCTTCCGCCGCGACCGGCCGATCCTGCCCCAGGGCGACACGGTGATCGAAGCCGACGACGAGGTGTTTTTCATCGCGGCCAAGGCGAACATTCGCGCAGTGATGAGCGAAATGCGCCGCCTCGACGAAAGCTACAAGCGCATCGTGATCGCCGGCGGCGGGCAGATCGGCGAACGCCTGGCCGAAGCCATCGAGAGCCGTTACCAGGTCAAGATCATCGAGATGAGCCCCGCCCGCTGCCGCTACCTCTCGGACACCCTCGACAGCACCGTGGTGCTGCAGGGCAGCGCCTCGGACCGGGACCTGCTGCTGGAAGAGAACATCGCCGATGCCGACATCTTCCTGGCCCTGACCAACGACGACGAAGCCAACATCATGTCGTCACTGTTGGCCAAGCGCCTGGGGGCGAAGAAGGTGATGACCATCATCAACAACCCGGCCTATGTCGACCTCATCCAGGGCGGCGACATCGACATCGCCATCAGCCCGCAACTGGCGACCATCGGCACCTTGCTGGCGCATGTGCGGCGCGGCGACATCGTCAGCGTGCACTCCCTGCGCCGGGGCGCGGCCGAGGCCATCGAGGCGATTGCCCATGGCGATGCCAAATCCAGCAAAGTGATCGGCAAGGCCATCCGCGACATCGGCCTGCCGCCGGGCACCACCATTGGCGCCATCATCCGTGATGAAGAAGTGTTGATTGCCCATGACGACACGGTGGTCCAGGCGGGCGACCATGTGATCCTGTTCCTGGTGGACAAGAAGCACATTCGCGATGTCGAGAAGCTGTTCCATGTGGGGTTGAGCTTTTTCTGACCCAGGATCCGCCGTGACAGTAAATGGCCTCATCGCGAGCAAGCGCGCCCCCACAGGTGGAGTACATTCCCAGTGGGAGCGAGCTTGCTCGCGATAGCCATCTGACTCGCAGCCGATCAACCCCTGACACAACTCTCAAGGACGCCAACCATGCTCGACTCCCTGGAAAAAATGCTCGCCAAGGGTGTGGATAACCCGTTGCTGCGCTTCGGCCTGGGCAAGGGCTATCTCGACCTTGGCGAATTCCCCCGTGCCGCCGAGCACCTGCAACGTTGCGTCGAGCTCGACCCCCAGTATTCGGCTGCCTGGAAACTGTTGGGCAAGGCGCATCAGGGCCGGGGGGATCTTGCGGCGGCGCGCGCGGCCTGGGAGCGGGGCCTGGACGCTGCCCGGGGCCATGGCGACAAGCAGGCCGAGAAAGAAATGACCGTGTTTCTCAAGAAACTCGACCGACAAGCCTGACGCCGCTGGAGCGCGTCGCCTTATAGCGACTCCAGGCACCCCGCCAGGTCATTGCCCAGTTTTTCCAGCAGTTGCTCGTATCCTTGCGCGGTCGCCGGGGTGTAGCCACCCAATGCGTCCAGTTCCGCCAGCTTCACCGGCAACCCGGCCACCAGGGTTTCAGCCAGGCGTGGCCGCAGGGGCGGCTCGCTGAACACGCAGGTCTTGCCCACGGCCTGCAAGCGCGTACGCATCGCCGCTACGTGCTGGGCACCGGGCTGGACTTCGGCCGCCACGGCGAACACCCCGGTGTGCTTGAGGCCGTAGTGGTCTTCGAAATAGTCGAACGCTTCGTGGAAAACGAAATACGGCTTGCCCGCGACCCCGGCCAGACGGCCCTTGAGGCGTGTGTCCAGAGCGTCGAGACGCTGGTTGAAGCTCCCAAGGTTGCTTTGATAGCGCGAGGCATTGGCTGGATCGGCCGCGCTCAGGTCCGCGGCCATTTTTGCGGCGATCACTCGGGCATTGAGCGGCGAAAGCCACAGATGCGCGTCGATCGTGCCAGGACGGTGATCATGATCGTGCTCGTCGCCATCCTCGTCGGTATGGGAATGGCTGTCCTCGGCGAAATGCCGCAGTTTGAGTCCCGGCAAGTCCTGCAGCACGACAGAAGGCGCCGTACGACCGTTCAACACCCGCGGTAGGAAACCTTCCATGTCGGGGCCGATCCAGTAGAGCAGGTCCACCGACTGCACTTTGCGTACATCGGAGGGCCGCAGCGCGTAGTGATGGGGCGAAGCGCCGGGCGGCAGCAGCACCTCAGGCACGCCCACACCGTCCTGCACCGCCGCGGCAATCAGTTGCAACGGCTTGATACTGGTCAGGACCTTGACCTCGGCCTGGGCTGGGGCAATCAACAGGAAACTGGCGAAAAAAGCGACAAAGAGCAAAAAAAATCGGGACACGATGACCACTCGAAGAGGCGAGAACGGGTAACATAATAACGTCTCTCACTGAACTCGTCGCTGCCCATGCCTATTACACCCCTTGCCAGTCGCCCCCATGATCACTCCCGCTGCGTGCACAGCGCGCTGTCCGAGGCCGATGCCATCTGCGCGCGCCAAGGGTTGCGCCTGACGGCGTTGCGCCGCCGGGTGCTGGAGTTGGTCTGGCAAAGCCACAAGCCGCTGGGCGCCTACGACATCCTGGCAGTACTCAGCGAGCAGGATGGCCGCCGCGCCGCGCCGCCGACGGTGTATCGGGCGCTGGATTTCCTGCTGGAAAACGGCCTGGTGCATCGCATTTCCTCGCTCAACGCCTTCGTCGGCTGCAACCACCCGGAGCATGCCCACCAGGGCCAGTTCCTGATCTGCCGCGAATGCCACGCCGCCATCGAGCTGGAACAGAAATCCATCAGCGATGCGATCATCGCCAGCGCCCAGGATGTCGGCTTCGTGGTCGACACCCAGACCGTCGAAGTGGTCGGCCTCTGCGCCGGCTGCCAGGGGGCCTGATGAGCGACGCATTGATCCGCCTCGAACAGGTGGCCGTCAAGTTCGCCGGGCAGAACGTGCTGGATGACATCCACCTGAGCGTCGAGCCCGGGCAGATCGTGACCTTGATCGGCCCCAACGGCGCCGGCAAGACCACCCTGGTGCGCGCCGTGCTGGGCTTGCTCAAGCCCGACAGCGGCAACGTCTGGCGCAAGCCGAAGCTGCGGATCGGCTACATGCCGCAAAAACTCCACGTCGATCCGACGTTGCCGCTGTCGGTCCTGCGTTTCCTGCGCCTGGTCCCAGGTGTCGATCGCGAGCGCGCCCTGGCGGCGCTCAACGAAGTCGGGGCCGAACAGGTCATCGACAGCCCGGTGCAAAGCGTGTCCGGCGGCGAGATGCAACGCGTACTGCTGGCCCGGGCCCTGTTGCGCGAGCCGGAGTTGCTGGTACTCGACGAGCCGGTCCAGGGCGTCGATGTGGCGGGCCAGGCCGAGCTGTACAGCCTGATTACCCGCTTGCGCGACCGGCACGGTTGCGGCGTGCTGATGGTGTCTCATGACCTGCACCTGGTGATGAGCACCACCGACCAGGTGGTCTGCCTCAACCGTCACGTCTGCTGCTCCGGGCACCCCGAGCAGGTCAGCGGCGACCCGGCATTCGTCGAGCTGTTCGGAAAGAACGCACAAAGCCTGGCGATTTATCACCACCACCATGACCACGCCCACGACCTGCACGGTTCGGTGGTCATTGGTGCGCCGGTTACCCCCCATGTTCACGGAGATGGCTGCAAGCATGGCTGATTTTCTGTTGTATGCCCTGCTCGCAGGCCTGGCCCTGGCACTCGTGGCCGGGCCCCTGGGTTCGTTCGTGGTCTGGCGGCGCATGGCCTATTTTGGCGACACCTTGTCCCACGCGGCGTTGCTCGGCGTGGCTCTGGGGTTTTTACTGGACGTCAGCCCGGCGGTGGCGGTGACCGTGGGCTGCCTGTTGCTGGCGGTGGTGCTGGTGACGCTGCAACAGCGCCAGCCGCTGGCGTCCGACACGCTGCTGGGCATCCTGGCACCGAGCACGTTGTCCCTTGGCCTGGTGGTGCTCAGCTTCATGCACGATGTGCGCATCGACCTGATGGCTTACCTGTTCGGCGACCTGTTGGCCATCAGCCCGGTCGACCTGTCGTGGATCCTGGGGGGCAGTGCCGCGGTGCTGGCGCTGCTGGTGGCGCTTTGGCGCCCGCTGCTGGCCGTCACCGTGCACGAGGAACTGGCGCGGGTCGAAGGCCTGCCCGTGACGGGGCTGCGCCTGGCCTTGATGCTGTTGATTGCGGTGGTCATCGCCGTGGCCATGAAGATCGTCGGTGTGTTGCTGATTACTTCGTTGCTGATCATTCCGGCGGCTGCGGCACAACGTCACGCCCGCTCGCCGGAGCAGATGGCCCTGGGCGCGAGCCTGCTGGGCATGCTCGCAGTGTGCGGCGGGCTGGCCCTTTCCTGGTTCAAGGACACCCCGGCCGGCCCATCGATCGTGGTCAGCGCCGCCGCGCTGTTTCTGCTGAGTTTTGTCCTGCCTCGTCGAGGGGTGTAGACTTGCTCGCTTTTTGCGCAAATAGAGAGTCGCAGGAATGAAGCCGTTCGCCTCCCGTTATCTGCTCCTAGTCGCGCTTTCAGTGCTACTGGGCGCTTGCCAGAGTACGCCGCCGGTCACCGAGGCCCCCGATACCCGGGGCCCGGCCATCGCGCAGCTGGAACAAAGCCTGGCCGCCAATGAGCTGGCCACCGCTGAAGACCAACTGGCCACCTTGCAGGCCCAATCGCCTGAAGATGCGTCGCTGGAACCCTTCCAACGCCAGTTGGCCGAGGCCTACCTGCGCCGCAGCCAGATCGACCTGCAAAAGGGTGACGTCAACGCCGCCGCCACCGCTCTGAGCCGTGCCCGAGCCTTGATGCCCAAGGCCCCAGCGCTTACCGGCGAAGTCAACAGCGCCATTGCACAAGCGCGCAAGGCCGACCTGGACAAAGCCGAAGCGGCCCTCAAGGCGGCCGAAGCCAAGCCGGTCGCCAAGCTGATCGACCCCAGCGCCGAAAGCACCACCGTGGCGTTGAACATTGCCGATGTGCAGCAAATGCGTCGCCAACTGGATGCCATTGCCGCCGATGTGGTGAATTACCAATGTGATGTCAGCATCCAGGCACCGCGCACCGATGATTATCCGTGGTTGGCGACACTGCTGACCAAGCGGGTCAAGAAACTCGACCCCGGGTTCGACTTGAAGCTGCGCAAGCAGATCCTGCGCAGCGTGCCGGCGCAGGTGGTTCTTACACCGCGCAAATCCTAAAAAGCCTCGCGAGCAGGCTCGCCCCCACAAGGTTCAGTGATTCATCACAAGACCCTGTGGGAGCGAGCTTGCTCGCGATGGCGTACTGTCAGGCAACAGAGCCTTTTTCAGACACTCCTCAAGCCGGAATCGCCTTGGCCTTGGGCTCCCGCGCCCACACCCGGTGTTGCGCAATCGCGTCGAAGAACGCCTGGAACTTGCTGGCATCCGCGTCGGGAATCAGCCCGGCATCCGCCTCCAGCTTCAACAGCACCAGCAACTGCCGGGCTTCCCCGTTGAGGGCGATGGCCTTCAGGTGCTTGTAGGCTTCCAACAGGTAATGCAACGCCACGCCATCGCTACTCAGCGCCTGGATGGACTGCGCGCCGCCCGGGACGAACACCGCGTCGAAGGCAATCGACGGCATCCCTTCCATGGACGCGTCCACCGGCAACGTTTGCCCATCGGCGGTGGTGACCGGCGCAGAGGTCGGCCCCAGGACCTTGGCGTGAGCGCCCTCGGCCTCCAATGCCTGTTTGAGCGCATCGATGATCGCGCCGTCGACGCCATCAGCCACCAGCACCGCGACCTTGCGGGTCTTGATGTCGCCCGAGAGCAGGTTCGCCTGGCTCAGGGCCGGGGATTTCTCCAGCGAAGGCGTCGGCACGTCCACGGTGCAAGCGGTGGGCGCCGGCAGACCCAGGTTTTTCGCTACTCGCCCGGCCAGTTCCAGGTCGATGTTGGCCAGGATCTCGTTGACCTGCCGCGCCCGGATGAACTCCCGCTCCACTTTGCCCAGCTCGAAGCTATAGGCCGCGATGATGTGCTCCTGCTCATGCGGGCTCATGCTCTTGTAGAACAGCCGCGCCTGGGAGAAATGATCGCCGAACGAATCGCTGCGCTGGCGGATCTTGTGGGCATCGATGCGCTCCGGATAACTCTCAAAGCCGCCGTCCTGCGGGCCGGGCGGGGTTTCCTTCGGCCAGCCGCCGTCGATGGAGTTCGGCTCGTAGGACGTGCGACCCTTGTCGATGGTGGTGCGGTGCATGGCGTCACGCTGGCCGTTGTGCACCGGAGTGATGGCACGGTTGATCGGCAACTCATGAAAGTTCGGCCCACCGAGTCGGCTGATTTGCGTATCGGTGTAGGAAAAGAGCCGACCTTGCAGCAACGGGTCGTTGGAAAAATCGATACCCGGCACGATGTGCCCAGGGCAGAAGGCAACCTGTTCGACTTCGGCGAAGAAGTTGTCCGGGTTGCGGTTCAGCACCATTTTGCCCAGGGGCGTGATGGGCACCAGCTCTTCGGGGATGATCTTGGTCGGGTCGAGCAGGTCGAAGTCGAACTTGTGCTCGTCTTCCTCGGCGACGATCTGTACGCCGAACTCCCATTCCGGGTAGTCGCCCATCTCGATCGCTTCCCACAGGTCGCGACGGTGGTAGTCGGTGTCTTTACCGGCCAGCTTCTGGGCTTCGTCCCACACCAGGGAACAGGTGCCGACCTTGGGTCGCCAGTGGAACTTGACGAAACTGCTGCGGCCTTCGGCGTTGATCATGCGAAAGGTGTGCACGCCAAAGCCTTGCATGCTGCGCAGGCTTTTTGGAATGGCCCGGTCGGACATCGCCCAGATCACCATGTGGGCCGACTCCGGCACCAGCGAGACAAAGTCCCAGAAGGTGTCGTGGGCCGAGCCACCGGTAGGGATCTCGTTATGCGGCTCGGGTTTGACCGCATGGACGAAGTCGGGAAACTTGATCGCGTCCTGAATGAAGAACACCGGCATGTTGTTGCCCACCAGGTCGAAGTTGCCTTCGTCGGTGAAAAACTTCACCGCAAAACCGCGTACGTCCCGCACCGTGTCACCGGAACCCCGTGGGCCCTGCACAGTGGAAAACCGCACGAACACCGGCGTTTTCTTGCTCGGGTCTTGTAGGAAACCGGCCTTGGTCAGCGCCGAATGGGCTTCATAGCTCTGGAAGTAACCGTGGGCGCCAGTGCCGCGGGCGTGGACGATACGCTCCGGGATGCGCTCGTGGTCAAAATGCGTGATCTTTTCACGCATGATGAAGTCTTCCAGTAACGACGGCCCACGGGCGCCGGCGCGCAGGGTGTTCTGGTTGTCGGCGATTTTCACGCCCTGATTGGTGCGCAACGCCTGTTCGGTGGCGTCGGAGCGGAAGGTTTCCAGGCTGTCGAGCTTGGCGTTGGTGTTGCCGCGGTCCAGGGTGTCGGTCCCGGCCAACTGGCTCTTGTCGACCGGGGGCTTGTTGGTGCTCATCAGGCGTCACTCCTCTTTGCGATCTGTGGCTGCTTTAGGAGTGACCCGCACCGCCAGGCGGTGTTCCTTTTTTATGCCTTTGATCGCGTTATTGCCAAATGACAGGTCAGATCGCAAATAAATGCTAAGAACCTCTATACGGACAGGCTAAAATGCGCGCCCGGCTAACCGCTGATCTTTTTCCAACGCGCCCCACAAGGTTCGCTACGTGATCGAGTTTCAAAACGTCCATAAAACCTACCGGGTCGCCGGTAAGGATATCCCCGCCCTGCACCCGACCAGTCTGACGATTGAGAACGGTCAGGTCTTCGGCCTCATCGGCCATTCCGGTGCGGGAAAAAGTACCCTGCTGCGCCTGATCAATCGCCTGGAAGACTCCAGCGGCGGCAAGATCATCGTCGACGGTGAAGAAGTCACCGCCCTGGACGCAGGCGGCCTGCGGCGCTTTCGCCAGCAGGTCGGGATGATCTTCCAGCACTTCAACCTGCTGGCCTCCAAGACCGTGGCCGACAACGTGGCGCTGCCACTGACGCTAGCCGGCGAATTGTCCCGCAGCGAAATCGACCAGCGCGTCGCCGAGTTGCTCGCCCGCGTCGGCTTGTCCGACCACGCCAAGAAGTACCCGGCGCAATTGTCCGGCGGCCAGAAGCAGCGCGTCGGCATCGCCCGTGCCCTGGCGACCAAGCCCAAGATCTTGCTGTGCGACGAAGCCACCAGCGCGCTGGACCCGCAGACCACCGCCTCGGTGCTGCAACTGCTGGCCGAAATCAACCGCGAGCTGAAGCTGACCATCGTGCTGATCACCCATGAAATGGACGTGATTCGTCGGGTCTGTGATGAAGTGGCGGTGATGGACGCCGGCGTGATTGTCGAGCAGGGGCCGGTGGCCCAGGTGTTCCTGCACCCCAAGCACCCGACCACCAAGCGTTTCGTCCAGGAAGACGAGCAGATCGACGAGAGCGAACAGCGCGACGATTTTGCCCACGTGCCCGGGCGCATCGTGCGTCTGACGTTCCAGGGCGATGCGACCTACGCCCCATTGCTCGGCACCGTCGCCCGGGAAACCGGAGTGGACTACAGCATCCTCGCGGGGCGTATCGACCGCATCAAAGACACCCCCTACGGGCAACTGACCCTCGCCATCACCGGCGGTGACATGGAGGCGGCGTTCGCCCGCTTCACCGCGGCCGATGTCCACATGGAGGTGCTGCGCTGATGGAACTGCTGACGAATTTCTTTGCAAACATCGACTGGCTGGAGATCTGGCTGGCCACCGGCGACACCTTCCTGATGCTGTTCGGCTCGCTGTTGTTCACCGTGCTGCTCGGCCTGCCCCTGGGCGTGCTGCTGTTTTTGTGCAGCCCGCGCCAGTTGCTCGAAGCCCGCGGCGTTTATGCGCTGTTGTCGCTGATCGTCAACATCCTGCGCTCGCTGCCGTTCATCATCCTGTTGATCGTGATGATCCCGTTCACGGTATTGATTACCGGGACCTCGCTGGGCGTGGCCGGGGCAATTCCGCCGCTGGTGGTCGGTGCGACACCGTTCTTTGCCCGCCTGGTGGAAACCGCCCTGCGCGAAGTCGACCGCGGCATCATCGAGGCGACCCAGGCCATGGGCGCAACGACCCGGCAGATCATCGTCAACGCCTTGCTGCCGGAGGCCCGTCCGGGCATCTTTGCCGCGATTACGGTGACCGCGATCACGCTGGTGTCCTACACGGCCATGGCCGGTGTGGTGGGCGCCGGTGGCTTGGGCGACCTGGCGATCCGCTTCGGCTACCAGCGCTTCCAGACCGATGTCATGGTGGTCACGGTGGTGTTGCTGCTGGTGCTGGTGCAAGTCCTGCAAACCGTGGGCGACAAGCTGGTTGTGCATTTCTCTAGAAAATAAGGCGTCGTGCCAAAACCATGAGCCAGCCATTCGCTGGCAGGTGCCGCAAGCGGGCACTCACAAGGAGTTAGCTGAATGAAGAAGTTACTGGTTGCCTTCGCTGCCGTCGCAGCCTTTTCCGCCCACGCCGCCGAGACCCTGAGCGTCGCGGCAACGCCGGTACCGCACGCGGAAATCCTCGAGTTCGTCAAACCGGCGCTGGCCAAGGAAGGCGTGGACCTCAAGGTCAAGGTCTTCACCGACTACATCCAGCCCAACGTACAAGTCGCCGAAAAACGCCTGGACGCCAACTTCTTCCAGCACCAGCCGTACCTGGATGAATTCAACAAGGCCAAGGGCACCCACCTGGTGAGCGTGGTCGGCGTGCACCTGGAGCCTCTGGGCGCGTACTCCAGCAAGTACAAGAAACTCGACGAACTGCCGGGCGGCGCCAACGTGGTCATCCCCAACGACGCCACCAACGGCGGCCGTGCGCTGCTGCTGCTGGCCAAAGCCGGAGTAATCAAGCTCAAGGATCCGGCCAACATCCTGTCGACCATCAAAGACATCACCGAGAACACCAAGGACCTGAAATTCCGTGAACTGGAAGCCGCGACCATCCCACGCGTGCTGACCCAGGTCGACCTGGCGCTGATCAACACCAACTATGCGCTGGAAGCCAAGCTCGATCCGTCCAAGGATGCGCTGGTGATCGAAGGCAGCGACTCGCCTTACGTGAACATCCTGGTAGCGCGTGAGGATGACAAGGACAGTGAGGCGATGAAGAAGCTGGTTGCTGCGCTGCATAGCCCGGAAGTGAAGGCTTTTATTCTTGAGAAGTACAAAGGCGCGGTATTGCCGGCGTTTTGATTTGAAACGTAATGAATGAGTGAAGGCGGGGAGATGCATGGGAATGCATCTCCCCGTTTTTGTTTGGAGGATGAGCGTTGTGCGTTATGCCTGAACCAGTGCGTTAAAAAACCACTCGTAGAGTGCCTCTGGGTGGTATTCGGGAAAATACGCAACTAGCACGGTTGAAGTTACAAGCACCAGCACCACCAAAAGCGCGGTAAGTAGCTTTACCAACGTCGAGAGAGGTGGATTGGGCGGGCCGTATTTATTAATCGCTTTACGCCCCGGAAGCATGACGAGCGGAAGCGTTATCAAAAAGCCGATAACAGGGAACACGCTGAGAATTCCCCATATTATCGGACTCGAGCCTATATCACGTGCCCTGCGTACCAGTAGAGACACGTCGAGCAGGATGGCAGGAACGACAACGGTGACACCAACTATCAGCAAAACCACCAGTTGATGGCGCAACCCCACCATAAAGAACGCCAGCAAAATGCACGGAAGAACCAGCACCAAGGGCACACGAATCAGCCAGAAGCGCGCCAGAGAAATACGTCCGGAAAAATCAAGAATTCTGGGTTTTGAAAACGTGACAACCTCGTCGTCAATCAGTTGAGCGTCGCCCGGTTTGTATGGGTTTTCGATTTCGCTGCTGATGCTGCCGAAAACCGGTTCTATCCTTGCCATTTAGCGCTGTTCCCTTGTGTTTTGATGGTGCTATTCACGTCACAACGTTTACGCCTCGTATCTAATCGAAGGCCGGCATCAAACTCAAGAGAAAACACTATCGTGTAAAGGGGGGCGAAAACCCGACATAACGCATCGGGTTTTCTTTTAACGGCTTACCCGTTTCGCGGCTCGACGTTATCTAACACTCGGTTAGCCAGCAACGAACTCAACTCAATCAACTGCTGGATACCAAGAGCAATATGACGACGTGAGCCTTCCAGGTCGAAGGCCAGGTTGCTGACCATCGCGTCGGCTGCCGCCAGGGTTTCGCTGAGGTTGGCGAGCAGGCATTCGTTGTCGGCGTTTTTTGCGACGGTGAAGAGCTGGCCCGGTTGGGACGCATCTTCTGATTTTGGTAGCAGGTAATAGTCCAAGACGCGGTTGGTGGCTTCGTCGTGTTTCTTGGCTTTGGATTTGGTTCGCGAGGAAGCTTGGTCCGCCTCTGGCGGATTCGGTGTAGGTTTGAACATGTGCTGATTACTCCATGGTTAAGCCGCAACCTCTTCCCTACTAAAAGAAGGGTGGCGGCTGTACGCAGGTTAGTAGACCGGGGAGATCAGCATTGCCGGCGCGCCGAAGCGCCCTGCGCACAGCCACCATCAAGGGCAAAGTGAGAACCTGCCTGGATGGAGAGCTCATGCATTTTACTGACACAACCGCGGGCTACTAAACCCGACCACTGATGGGCAGTGGCAGGAAAACGATAGAGCCCAGGGGCAAGGTGCACAAGCGGGCGGATTCTGGCGTAGTTGTAGGCAATGACGCAAGGTTGGGTAGCTTGGCGGACGGTTAGCGGCGGGAGGATAAACAGGGCTTGGGTTTGGCCTGAAAATTGGGGCTAGGTGGGTTTGCGCTTGGGGTTTGAATTGGCTTTGCGGTTTTGTCTGTAGGAGTTTTTCAGGGTGGTTGGGGCTGCTTTGCAGCCCAGCGGGAGCAAGCTCCCTCGCCACGAATGTTGACCGACTCGGGAATGCCCCGCTCGATACTTGGTAGCTACTTGTCTTTCGGCCAGAGAAGGAAGAGCCGAGGACAGAATAAAACTTACTCTTTCTTATCCGCAGGCACTCATGAATTCATTACACGAAGACAATCGAAAGCGCTTGATACGACTCATCGACCAGATCCCGGTTAACGCGAACCCCGAGGGTTGGACTCATGTCACCTCGATAGCCGTCGGCGGGCTGCTATCGGTAGGTTTCTCGCAGAAAGGTCCTTATTTGCTGGTTGTCTCAAGCTCGGGTCGGAGTGTTGTGCACTGCGACACAGGAGAAAAAATTGAGCGCGACTATGAAGAATATGCGGGCTTGAGTGAGCTCGGGTTGCATTGCCAGGGCATTGGCGTGATCGCCGATGAAGTCGTACCGCTGTGTGGCCTACAGGGCGGTGGCTTGCCCACCGGCAACATGGCCGGGGAAGGGCTGGAGTTGGTTTCTCCGGATTGGCCTGAAAACCGCCTTATTCTAAGCAAACCCTTCAAGGATGCCCTGATGGAGGGTCATCAAAAGGATTGCACGGTGATCTACAAAGAACACGTGAGGGCGTTCGGATTCTCCTGGTGTGGGAACTACATCGTCGCGGCGTGCAGCAGCGACCTCGATCTTTGGTCGAGAGCGTCAAAGCTGTAACGACAGCTAGCGCGGCGGCGAGGGCGTTGCAGTTGTACTTCATTGTTCTCCAACCCTCATGATAGATTCCCCGCCGCGACCTCTAATCAATAGAGGGCATTCAGGGAGAGAAGTGAGTGATCAAGTCTTTGTTGGTTGGGGCGTTGCTGGCAATGGCATCGGCATCTGCATTCGCGATGAGCTGCGATAACCCTAGAAACGCCTACGACAGAACCTATTGCGCGTCGCTGAAAATGGTTCAGTCGGATCAGGAGATCAATGAACAGTACAAGAAGACGATGAGTGCGCTGAACCCGGATCAGAAGAAAAAGGTGAAAGCCGCGCAAATCCAGTGGATCAAAAATCGTGACAGCGCTTGCTCCAACGATGGCCTGCTCTACCTGGACTGTGCCAATGAGAAGACCGAGGCGCGTATCGTCATACTCAAGGCTGTCGAGCGCGAGTGCCGTGCCGCTGGTTGCGACGACGCCAAGCTGTCGCAAGTCGAGTAAGCCGTAAAACAATGAGCATGCAGAGCTTGCTCTCGCTCATTCAACGGTGCGCTGCATCCCTTTCGCACCCGTGACTCATTCGCGGGACAAGCGAAAAGCCGCAAAGAGAAACCCGACGTAAGCGTCGGGTTTTTCTTTGGCGGGTTCACCCGCGATCCAACACCCGACTCGCCAGCCAGGCACTCAACTCGCCCGTGGCCGCTGACGAGGCATTCTCATTGCTACGCGGCACCGCGCTCGACCATCGCACGCCATGCCTGGACGCTGGGGCGCTGTTGCATCCTGGCGTGCCAGGCGCGCAGCGCGACACAGTCCTCGGGCACGGGGAGTTGCACCAGCGAGGCGAAGATCATGCCGCCCAACACGGCAATGTCGGCCATCGAAAACGCGTCGCCCGCCACGTAGGGTTGGTCTTTGAGCAGGTTGTCGAAATAACGCATGCCGCGGACAGCCTTGTCACCCATCCGGCGGCCCCACTCAGCGTTCTGGTACAGCTCGACCTGCGGGCCCAGGCCCGGCGTAGCGTGGTGGAAGTAGGCGCTGACGGCATCGAGGAATTCGATTTCGGCGCGCTTGGTCATCATATGGATGATGCCTTGCTCGAGCGGCGTCCTACCCGTCAGCGTCGGCTCACCGTCCAGGCCATCCAGGTACTGGGTAATGGCCGTGCACTCGGCGATTCGCGTCCCGTCATCCAGCTCCAGCACGGGCAATGTCCCGGAGTAGTTGATGGCCAGGAATTCAGGTGCCTTGTGCTCGCCGGTCCAGAGATTGATCGGTACGAACTCAACGTTCGACAGCAAGCCCTTTTCCACCAGCGCGATGCGCACGCGGGCGGGGTAGGGGCCGTTGAACCAGTCGTAGATTTTCAGCGTAGCGGGCGTTGAAGAAGCGTCACTGCGTTGCTGCGGAGCGGTCATGATTGTGTCCCTGCCTGTCAGTTGGTAGGCAAAGACTGAGCCTTATTTTCTACCTCGTCAAGCCCCTACCTGACAATTGGCAGGTAAGCGGTGATGGGCGTAGAATCCCTGCCTCTGATCCATTTGAATCTCGAAGCGAGGTGACAAACGTGAACGAAAATGCTCGAGAGGCCATTTTGGCGGCGGCCCGATCAGCCGCCCAACTGCACGGTTACAGCGGGATCAATTTCCGTAGCATTGCCGAAGAAGTCGGCATCAAGAATGCGAGCATCTACTACCACTTCCCGAGCAAGGCCGGTCTGGGTGCCGCGGTCGCCGAACGCTATTGGCAAGACACGCGCCAGGCTTTGGAGCAGATACGCGCCGCCCACCCCGATCCGGCTGAGTGCCTGCGGCGCTACCCTTCCATTTTCCGCAGCTCGCTGAAGAACGGCAACAGGCTGTGCCTGTCCAGCTTCATGGCGGCCGAATCCGAAGACCTGCCCGAAGAAGTGATGCGAGAGGTCAAGGCGTATGCGGACGTCAACGTGACGTGGCTGGCCCAAGTGCTGGTCGATGCCGGTGCCCGCACCCCGCAAGCCTGCGAGCGTCGAGCCTTGGCCATCTACACCGCCGTCGCGGGCGCGCAGTTGATTGCACGAACGCGGATGGACGTCGACCTGTTCGATGACCTGATAGCCAGTTACCAGGAAGCGGGATTGATTCCAGCCTGACTGTCGGCGCCCTTTGCCTAGGTGGTTTCCCAGCCGCGCGACTTTGCGCAGGCTACGTGCGTAATTCGGTTGTTTGCGTTGCTGGCGAGGTGCCACAATCGTTCTTTTTTTTGCGTCAGGCTCAGGTGAATCACATGGATTGCCTAGGATCTCGGAGTGACCAGGATTTCTTCATCGCCGAGCAGGTGCGAACCGATCGATTGCAGCAACTCTTCCGCCAATCGGTTTCAGCGGTATTGGGCAGCTACCTGGCGGCCATCATGCTCAGTTGGCTGTGCTGGGACCGCCTTGAACACAGCGTGATCCTCTGGTGGCTGGGCATCCTGACCGGTACGACGCTGCTGCGCCTGTCGATGTTCGTGGCCTATTTCCGCAGCACCCAAAGTGAGCGCACACCGCAACGCTGGGAGCGCCGGTATTGGGCCACGCTGGTGCTGTCCGCCAGCGTCTGGGGCGGCGGGGCCTTCGTGATCATGCCGGCGGACGATCTGTTGTCCCAGGCGCTGGTCATGCTCTTTTCGGTCGGCATGTCCGTCAGCGCAGTGGCCTGTTACTCGGCCTACCGCGACATGACCCTCGTTTCCATCGGCCTGGTGCTGTTGCCGTGCACCGCCTGGCTGCTGGTCCAGCCGTCCACGATGCAAATGGGCCTGGCCCTTTCGATCCTGGTGTTCGCCGCCTTCGCCGCCCGCGCCACCCGGAAAATGTCCAAGGCCCTGGAAACCGCCTTCCGCCTGACCCGGGAAATGGAGCAGGCCAACAGCATCTCGACCCGTGCCGCCCAAACCGACGAACTGACCGGCCTGAAGAGCCGGCGAGCGTTCTTCGAACACGCCCAGCGGCTCTACCACGACTGCAAGATCCATCGCCTGGAACTGTGCGTCGTGATGCTGGACATGGACCACTTCAAGCACATCAACGACACCTACGGTCATCAAGTGGGGGATCAGGTCTTGCGGCAGATGGGCGTGGTCATCAGCTCGTCGTTTCGTGCCACGGATATCCACGGCCGGCTCGGCGGCGAAGAATTCGCCATTTTGCTGCCCAACACCTCCCTGGCAGTGGCCATCGACATTGCGCAGACGCTCGTATCGACGATTGCCGGGTTGAAGGTCGACCCCGTCCAACGCATCACCGCCAGCCTTGGCGTTGCCTCCACGGCGGCGGGGCATAAAGACCTTAATGGCCTGATGAACAACGCGGACAAGGCGCTGTACCAGGCGAAGGCGTTGGGGCGCAATCAAGTGGCGGTGGCGCAGCCGTCGTAAACCGGCAGTTATCCACAGGTCTGCCGCTGCACCCCGCTAGATAATGCTGTCCACCACGCCGCCATCCACGCGCAGCGCCGCCCCGGTGGTCGCCGAAGCCTGCTCCGAGCTGACATAGATGATCATGTTGGCAACTTCCTCGACACGCGCCGCCCGCTGGATGATCGAGGTGCTGCGGTGCTGTTTGACGAAATCCGCCCCGACCTTTTCCAGGCTGTCCCCGGTGCGCTCGACGTCGGCCTGGAGCATCTGGGCAACGCCTTCGGAAAGCGTCGGCCCAGGCAACACCGAGTTTACCGTGACGCCCGTGCCGGCGAGGCGCTTGGCCAAGCCGCGAGCAATTGAAAGCTGGCCGGTCTTGGTGAAGCCGTAGTGGATCATGTCGGCGGGAATATTCACACCCGACTCAGACGACACAAACACAATCCGCCCCCAACCCCGCTCGACCATCCCCGGCGCATAGGCCCTGGAAACCCGCACGCCCGACATGACGTTGGTTTCGAAGAAACGCTGCCATTCGCTGTCCGGCGTTTCGAAGAAGTCTTCCAACTTGAAGATGCCCAGGTTGTTGATCACCACATCGAAGCGCGGGTACTTGGCGACCAATGCCCGGCAACCTGCCTCGTTGCTGAGGTCGCCAACAAAGCCTTCGGCTTTGGCAGCAAGGCCGCCCAGGCGCTGCAATGCGTCCTGCACGCTGCTGTCGCTGCGCCCGTTGAGGACCACGTTGGCTCCGGCTTCGAGGAAGCCTTTGGCGGTGGCAAAACCGATGCCGCTGGTGGAACCGGTGACTAAAACGTGACGGCCAGTGAAGTCGATTTTCATGGGAGGGTCTCCTCGATTAGTGAGCAGGGTCGGTGCGATATTTTGGCTGCCGAAGTCCGACGGGTTTAGAGGTGTGGCTTCAACAGTTAACCAGCCAACGTATGCGCTGTCACAGGAACTACAGCATGGATGCGATTGAGGCTTTACGCCTCCCGACCTCCGTAACCAAAATAAATCGTTCTCTTTTTGTCCCGGGCGTCTCTCACCCTTCTCCTGCTACGACCGTTGAGGTCCACCTAGGCGCCATCTTCCAATAACGGAGCGAAAGCGAGGCCGCGTAGGCTTAGGGAGAGCGTAGCTGGCCGCCCCTGTGAATTAGCATTTACGTCAAGCGTCGCGCACTCGTCGTCGGATCCACATGCTTAATCCCCCACGCCCCATCAGTTCTGCTAGTTCCCAACCCCGCCAAATTCTCCGATACTGAAGGCCCTCTGATTGTGAAAGTATGGAGTGCTCAAATGTTCTCCCCACTAAGAACCTTACTATGCCAGTATCGCTACGATCCCTTGGATAGGTTGACGAGTCACGTCTTGGAGAGCGTCCCGCAGCACCGTTTTTATTGTCAAAGTCGCCTGAGCACAGAGGTACAAGGAGAGATCGAGATTTCGATCGTCCAGCACACGGACTTTCTTTTGGCCCAGCAACAGCGACAAAGCCATACGCTAGATACAGCGTTGCTGGCCACTGATTCTCTACGCTCAATAATGTACGAAGTAAAAGGGAACAATCAGCGGCCATCTCACGTTTACTCGCCCTACGGCTATCGCCCCACTGAAAGTGCATCGCTTAACATTCTGGGATTCAACGGCGAGCGTTCAGACTCAGTGACCGGACATTATTTACTGGGAAATGGATATCGGGCGCTCAATACGGTATTAATGCGATTTAATAGCCCGGATAGTTTTAGTCCGTTTGGGGAAGGTGGCCTTAATGCGTATGCGTACGGGCAGGGTGATCCGATCAATTCATACGACCCAACTGGCCACATTGGCCTTAAAATTCTCTTTCGGAGTATATCAAAGCTGGTTCTAAAGCGTAGAAACATCAATAGCGCAGATGATTGGATAAACAATGTTTACTATAAAACCCCCCATCATATGCGCCCAAAATTCGAACAAAGGACGCCGAACGCCGGAGTTCAGATTCAACGAACCCAATCCCTGCCCGATCTATCGATCAAGAGTGCTGAAAATACTGGATATAACGATCTCATCGGTTATCACGGTAGTCACCCAATAAATACTCAAAGCTTACTGGCTGGGATCAACCCCGCAAAAACCAAAATAGGATATTACGGCAAAGGGTTTTATTCTACACCGACCTATGAGCGGACGGTCGCCCACGGAAGCAAAAGATTTGGTGTTTATGTGAACAACCATAAAGCACTAAAAGAAGGGCGGGATTATTCTTTTCATACTTCACGTGAAGGGAATTACGTGGAGCTGGTGCTTAGATCTCCAGCCTTTGAATCTGCAAAAATACGAGAAGTCACCACGAAAAGTACTGTAATTCTTCCAAGACCACATGAAGCGCCCTACTGACATTATTCCGGTGGTCAGACGAAAAATTACCAACCATCCGATTAGCCAAAGTTCGTAATTCATTCGTACCACCCAAATTTTTACTTCACTCTATTTGTCCCAACGAAAGTCTGGACTTCTCGTCTAAGTAAAACAATCCAAACCCGGCCTTTGGGTCGGGTTTGTCTATTGACACGTTGGCTGTCTTCTATCGAACTTCAACGTTATCCAAACCCGATTCGCCAACAACGAACTCAGTTCGATCGGGTGGCAGCTGTAGCAGGTCAGTAGACCGGGATTCCAGCATAGCCGGCGCGCCGAAGCGCGCGGCCAAGCGGCCTGGAATTCAGGGCTGGAGCTCTGTTTTTACCGAGTGCCTATCGCGAGCAAGCACTCCCACATTGGTTTTCGAGTACTCACAGATTCTGCGTTCGCTGATCACCTGTGGGAGCGGGCGGTATGCCTGTTTACATCAACGCAGGATCAAACATCGTGCCAAACGCTGGCCTCGGTAACCCTGGCGTCAATGTACCGCTTCAACTCACTCAAGTCTGAGTAAAGCTCGCTGCGCTCGCCGTTGCCAAACATAAAGTAATACTGCCCAGCACCACCATAGGGATCGTGTGGCTTACGCATAATATCCAGATTCTTATAGGTCTCGATAAGTGAATCTGCGGCAAAATCTACCATGATCTAGCTCCTTACAATGAGGCCACCCAGGCCGGCAAACCCAGCATGGATGGACTGTTTGAGGTGTCAGGGCCGTACACCTTCGTCCACCGGCACCGCCGTGACCGTCCCCTATCAACAGCTCGATACTTGGGCGAGCGTCACGTTTTATAACTTCGTGATCTCCGTGCTTGCGCAAGTACGATTTTCCGGTCCTAGGAAAGGGGGCGACGAAGTCATTAGGGGCCGGGTAGGACGACGTGGCTACTGTAAGAACTTACAGACCCGCAGAATTCTAGATAAATGGTCGGGGATGGAGCTCTCGCTCAGGTGGGAAGTGTTCGTCAGAACGTTTGCAGTTGCATTGGGTTTCGGGCCGCTTCGCAGCCCGGCGGGAGCAGCTCCCTCGCCACGGGGTGCAGGGCAGTTGGACAGGTGTTGTTGGTCAGTTCGTCTCGCGAGCAGGCTCGCTCCCACGCAGGGCCAGTGGTGTTTAGGGAACCAATGTGGGGCGAGCTTTTTTGTCACAGGGCTTTGGTTGAGCAAATCGCTGGCCGTTTCAGTACCACCGCGCCTCGCCCGGCGGGCGTTTCTTGAAGCGTTTCATGCTCCACATGTATTGGCTGGGGTAGGCGCCCACGTAGCGCTCCACCACTTGGCTCATGGCGGCGCAGGCGGTTTCGGTGTCGGTGCTGTACATGGCCTCGGGGGCGGCTTCGAGGATGACTTTGTAGCCGGAGCCGTCCGGCAGGCGTAGGGCGTGGAGGAAAACGCCGACCGCTTTGCCGCCGGCGAGCATGTTGGGCACGAACTTGCTGGTCAGGGCCTGGGTGGCGAAGAAGGGCACGAAGATCCCGGCGGATTCGGCCGGTTCCGGGTCGGCGGGGATGCCCACCTGGCCGCCCTTGCGCACTTCCTTGATGACGCTGAGGATGCCTTCCTTGGTGGACGCCGCGACTTTGTTGCCCAGCTGCACCCGCTGTTTCTGCAGCAGTTCATCCACAGCCTTGAGCTTGGGCGGGCGGTAGAAAATGATCGGTTTGCACTGGCTGCAATAGAAGTGGTTGAGCACTTCCCAATTGCCCAGGTGGCTGGTGATGCCCACCACGCCTTTGCCGGACGCCAGGGCTTCTTTCAAGACGTCCAGGCCTTCGACTTCGCGCACCAGTTCGATGGAGCGCTGGGCCGGCCAGATCCAGGCGCAGGCGCTTTCGGTCAGGGATTTGCCAATGTCCTTGAGGCTCTGGCCCACCAGGCGTTCGCGCTCGGCCGGGTCCATCTCGGGAAAGCATTTGGCGAGGTTGATCCGCACCACGTCGCGGGAACGGTTGGGCAGCTTCCACATGAGCCAGCCAATGGCCGACCCCACCGCTTGCACCGCCCGCCAGGGCAGCAGCGCAAACAACCGCAGAGCGCCGACCAGCAAGGCGCCTTTCAACTTATCCACAGGTCACTCCTGAATTCATGGGCCGTGTCGCGAGCCGGCTATTCTAACCGCCGTTTGCCAACTCGGCGTAGCGGTCACAATCCTGGGTGTGGTCCATGACCATGCCCGAGGCCTGCATGAAGGCGTAGCAAATGGTCGGCCCGACGAACGTGAAGCCGGCCTTTTTCAGGCCTTTGCTCATTTGTACCGCTTCGGGCGTGATGGCCGGCACTTCGGTGCGGTCCTTGAAATGGTTGACGATGGGTTGGTCGCCCACGAACGACCAGAGGAACGCTACCGGGTCTTCCAGCGCCAGCCAGGCCTGGGCATTGCGGCGCGCGGCCTTGAGCTTGAGGCGGTTGCGGATGATGCCGGGGTCCTGCATCAGGTCCTCGATCTCGGCGTCGCTCATCTGCGCCACCCGCTGTACGTCGAAGTTGTACAGCACCTCGCGGTAGTGGGCGCGTTTACGCAACACGGTGATCCAGGACAGCCCCGCCTGGAACCCTTCGAGCAAAAGCAACTCGAACAAACCCTGCGCATCGCGCAGCGGCGTCCCCCACTCCTGATCGTGATAGGCCATGTACAACGGATCTTCGGTACACCAAAAGCAGCGTGGCATAAGGCTCCAGGGGGCGTGCGCACGAACGAATCGGGTATACTCCCGCTCTTTAAATCGCAGCCCAAGAAACAGGTGAATTTCGTGAGCCAGCCTACGCCAGCCGTGCGTACCTTCCAAGACTTGATCCTCGCCCTCCAGCAATACTGGGCCGAGCAAGGTTGCGTGGTACTTCAGCCCTACGATATGGAAGTAGGCGCCGGCACTTTCCACACTGCCACGTTTCTGCGTGCCATCGGCCCGGAAACCTGGAACGCCGCCTACGTGCAGCCCAGCCGCCGCCCGACTGACGGCCGCTACGGCGAGAACCCGAACCGTCTGCAGCACTATTACCAGTTCCAGGTGGTCCTGAAGCCGAATCCGGAAAACTTCCAGGAACTGTACCTGGGCTCCCTCAAGCACGTGGGCCTCGACCCGCTGGTGCACGACATCCGTTTCGTCGAGGACAACTGGGAATCGCCGACCCTGGGCGCCTGGGGCCTGGGCTGGGAAGTCTGGCTCAACGGCATGGAAGTGACCCAGTTCACCTACTTCCAGCAGGCGGGCGGCATCGAGTGTTACCCGGTTACCGGCGAGATCACCTACGGCCTGGAACGCCTGGCCATGTACCTGCAAGGCGTGGATTCGGTCTACGACCTGGTCTGGGCCGACGGCCCGTTCGGCAAGGTGACCTACGGCGACGTGTTCCACCAGAACGAAGTGGAACAATCGACCTATAACTTCGAACACGCCAACGTCGACAAGCTGTTCGAGCTGTTCGATTTCTACGAAAGCGAAGCCAAGCGCCTGATCGAACTGGAGCAGCCGCTGCCGTTACCGAGCTATGAAATGGTGTTGAAGGCGTCCCATACCTTCAACCTGCTGGACGCACGCCGGGCGATTTCCGTGACCGCGCGCCAGCAATACATCCTGCGTGTACGCACCCTGGCGCGTTCCGTTGCGCAAGCCTACCTGCTGGCCCGTGCCAAGCTGGGCTTCCCGATGGCGACCCCGGACCTGCGTGATGAAGTGTTGGCTAAGCTGGAGGCTGCACAATGAGTGCTCAAGATTTCCTGGTTGAATTGGGCACCGAAGAACTGCCACCCAAAGCCCTGAACACCCTGGCCGATGCGTTCCTGGCCGGTATCGACAAAGGCCTGCAAGCCGCTGGCCTGAGCTACGAAGCCAAGCAGGTATTCGCCGCGCCGCGCCGCCTGGCCGTGTTGATCACCGCCCTGGCGACCCAACAACCGGACCGCAGCATCAACCTCGACGGCCCGCCACGCCAGGCCGCGTTCGATGCCGACGGTAACCCGACCCAGGCCGCCCTGGGCTTCGCCAAGAAGTGCGGCGTGGACCTGAGTGAAATCGACCAGAGCGGTCCGAAACTGCGCTATAGCCAGAGCATCAAGGGCAAGCCGACCGCCAGCCTGCTGCCGACCATCGTCGAAGATTCGCTGAACGACCTGCCGATTCCCAAGCGCATGCGCTGGGCCGCGCGCAAGGAAGAGTTCGTGCGTCCGACCCAATGGCTGGTGATGCTGTTGGGCGACCAGGTGATCGATTGCACGATCCTGGCCCAGAAGGCCGGGCGCGACTCCCGTGGCCACCGTTTCCATCATCCGCAGAGCGTGCGCATCACCTCGCCGGCCAACTACCTGGCCGACCTGCGTGCCGCGTATGTGCTGGCCGACGCCAACGAGCGTCGCGAGCTGATCAGCAAGCGCACCGAAGAGCTGGCCACCCGCCAGGAAGGCACCGCCATCGTGCCGCCAAGCCTGCTGGACGAAGTGACCGCGCTGGTGGAATGGCCAGTGCCGCTGGTGTGCTCGTTCGAGGAACGTTTCCTTGAAGTGCCGCAGGAAGCGCTGATCACCACCATGCAGGACAACCAGAAGTACTTCTGCCTGCTGGACGCCGAAGGCAAGTTGCTGCCGCGTTTCATCACCGTCGCCAACATCGAGAGCAAGGACCCGGCACAGATCATCGCCGGTAACGAAAAGGTCGTGCGCCCGCGCCTGACCGACGCCGAGTTCTTCTTCAAGCAAGACAAGAAACAACCCCTGGAAAGCTTCAACGAGCGCCTCAAGAACGTGGTGTTCCAGGAAAAACTCGGCAGCGTCTACGACAAGGCCGAGCGCGTGTCGAAACTGGCGGCGTTCATTGCCCCGCGCATCGGTGGCGACGCCCAGCGCGCGGCCCGCGCCGGCATCCTGTCCAAGTGCGACCTGTCCACCGAGATGGTCGGTGAGTTCCCGGAGATGCAAGGTATCGCCGGTTACTATTACGCCCTCAACGACGGCGAACCGCAGGACGTGGCCCTGGCCCTGAACGAGCAATACATGCCCCGTGGTGCCGGCGCTGAACTGCCGACCACCCTGACCGGCGCGGCCGTGGCGATCGCCGACAAGCTCGACACCCTGGTCGGCATCTTCGGCATCGGCATGTTGCCCACCGGCAGCAAGGACCCGTATGCCCTGCGTCGTGCGGCGCTGGGCGTGTTGCGGATCCTGATCGACAAGCAGCTGGACCTGGACCTGAACGACGCGGTGGCCTTCGCCGTCAACGCGTTCGGCAGCAAGGTCAAGGCCGCCGGCCTGGCCGATGCGGTGCTGGAGTTCATCTTCGACCGTCTGCGCGCGCGTTATGAAGACGAAGGCGTGGACGTCGCCACCTACCTGTCGGTGCGTGCCCTGAAGCCGGGCTCGGCCCTGGACTTCGACCAGCGCGTGCAAGCGGTGCAGGCGTTCCGCAAGCTGCCGGAAGCGGCGGCATTGGCGGCGGTGAACAAGCGTGTATCGAACCTGCTGGGCAAGGCCGAAGGCAACATCGCGGCCACCGTCGAAGCCAAGTACTTCGACAACGCCAACGAGTTCTCCCTGTATTCGGCGATCCAGCAGGCTGACCAGGCGGTCCAACCGATGGCGGCGGCGCGTCAGTACAGCGAAACCCTGGCACGCCTGGCGGCACTGCGCGAACCGGTGGATGCGTTTTTCGAAGCGGTGATGGTCAATGCCGAAGACGCCAACGTGCGGGCCAACCGCTACGCGCTGCTGGCGCGCCTGCGTGGCCTGTTCCTCGGCGTTGCCGACATTTCGCTGCTGGGGTAAACCTTGAAACTGCTGATTCTCGATCGGGACGGAGTGATCAATCACGACTCCGACGCTTACATCAAATCGGTGCAGGAGTGGTTGCCACTCCCCGGTTCGATCGAAGCCATCGCGCAGTTGAGCAAGGCCGGCTGGACGGTGGCGGTCGCCACCAACCAGTCGGGCATTGCCCGCGGTTACTACGACCTCGCCGTGCTCGAGGCCATGCATGAGCGCTTGCGCGCATTGGTGGCCGAGCAGGGCGGGGAAGTCGGGCTGATCGTCTATTGCCCCCATGGGCCGGATGAAGGTTGCGATTGCCGCAAACCCAAGCCGGGCATGTTGAAGGCCATTGCCGAGCATTATGCGACACCGCTGGCGGGTGTGTGGTTCGTCGGCGACAGCCTCGGTGACCTGGAGGCAGCCAAGGCCGTCGATTGTCAGCCAGTTTTGGTAAAAACCGGGAAAGGCGAAAAGACCCTGGGCAAGACCCTACCGGTGGGCACCTTGATTTTTGACGACCTGGCGGCAGTTGCCGCTGAACTTATCCACAATTAGAGCTCCCACGACATCCTGACAAGGAATGTTCGGGAAGCGCTTGAACAGGCGGGCATTGCCCGCAACGGTAAACGCCGCTATGTCGATATTGCAGGCCATCAGAACCTTTCTCTTTTACCTGCTGCTGGGCACCAGTTCCTTGCTGTGGTGCACCTTGAGTTTCTTTATCGCGCCTTTCCTGCCGTTCAAGGCGCGCTACCGCTTCATCAATGTCTACTGGTGCCGTTGCGCACTGTGGCTGAGCAAAGTGTTCCTGGGCATTCGCTATGAAGTGAAGGGCGCCGAGCACGTGCCTGACCGGCCCTGCGTGATCCAGTCCAACCACCAGAGCACCTGGGAAACCTTCTTCCTGTCGGCTTACTTCGAACCGCTGAGCCAGGTGCTCAAGCGTGAACTGTTGTTCGTGCCATTCTTCGGCTGGGCCATGGCCATGCTGCGACCAATCGCCATCGACCGCGACAACCCCAAGGCCGCCCTCAAGCAGGTGGCACAAAAGGGCGACGAACTGCTCAAGGACAACGTCTGGGTGTTGATCTTTCCGGAGGGCACCCGTGTTCCCTATGGAACGGTCGGCAAGTTTTCCCGCAGCGGTTCGGCCTTGGCGGTGAATGCCGACCTGCCTGTACTGCCGATTGCACACAATGCCGGCAAATTCTGGCCCAAGGCGGGCTGGGTTCGTACGCCCGGCGTCATCACCGTAGTCATCGGCGCGCCGATGTATGCCGAGGGCACCGGGCCTCGCGCCATTGCCAACCTGAACGACCGGGTCCAGGCCTGGAACGAACAGACGCAACGGGAAATGGGTTCGCTGCCGTCCACCCCCGCAGCGCCGGCCGCCACGGACCAGATTGCTGTCTGAGATCTGTGGATAACCTGTGTACCGTTTTTTTGAAATCCGTTGCCTTTGTGTTTTAAGTCTATGTTTTTAATGCATATTTCATAAACACATAAAAGCAGCTTCAACGTGCATAAGTTTTTTATAGCGGCGAAGGATCGGCGCTTTGCGCTGCCATCCTTCAGTCCTCCAGCAGTGGAAAACCCAAGCTGAACGTCGTGCCTTGGCCCACCACGCTGCGGCACTCGATTTGCCCGCCGTGGCGGTCCACCACCGCCTTGACCATCGACAGTCCCAGTCCGACGCCGTCCACACCGTGGGCCGACGAAAACCGTCGGTACTGGCTGAACAAAGCCGGTAACTCTTCGGCGCCGATCCCTTTGCCCTGGTCCGTCACATCGCATGTCAGACGCCCTTGGGCGCAATGAACACGCAGGGCTATGCGGGTGTCCGAGGCGCTGTACTTGATGGCGTTCTCCAGCAGATTGAACAGCGCCCGCGTCAGCAACGCCTGGTCGGCCCGCACCATGGCCTCTTCATCGTCCATTTCGTGAACCAGTTGGATGCGCTTTGCCTGGGCCAGTGGCAAGGCTTGGTCGATTACGTCCAACACCAGCATGGCGATCAACGTCGGTTGGAACTGGTACGCCTCGGACTCGGCCCTGGCCAGTTGCACAAAGCCATCCGTCAGCTCCAGGGCACGCCGCACCTGACGCTCGATCTGGTCGAACAGCGGCGTGTTCTCGCCCAGTTGATGCCGTTGGACGTCCAACAGCGCCAGGATCGCCGAGTGTGGTGCACGCAGGTCGTGGGAGAGAAAACGCAGCATGACGCTGCGCTGCTCTTCGGCTTCGCGTTCCACGCTGAGGTCGATGAGGCTGAGCAACCAGCCAATCGGCGCATCACCGTCGACCGGCAGCAACGCAGCCCTGTCCAGGCGCAGACTGCGCTCGCGGACATCGCGAAACTCCAGCAACGGTAATGTGGATAACCGATGGCGCGCGCCCGGTTCAAGGCCTGGATAACCCAGCTCAGCAAGATGCTCGAGCACATCGCCGCCCGCCAGGCCGTGGCCGAACAGCTCGCGAGCCTTGCGGTTGCCCAGCAACAACTTGCCTTGGGGGTCGCTGATCATCGTCGCCACCGGCAGGTATTCGAGGCCATCGGCAATGAAGCGGCGCGTGTCACGGGTTCGGCTCATGGCTTGTTCCAGGGCCATGATCTGGCCCTGCAAACGGTCACTGCCCAAATAGGGTGCCCGGCGCCGTTCCGGGAACACCTTCGGCTCCGAATCCAGGCGCGCCAGTTCCCAGCCGAAATAGGCCAGCACCACGCTCAGGCGCCGCCAGTTCCAAATCAGGTAACCGAACAGAATGCCCAGCACACTGGCCATCGGCGACCACCACCAGCCGCGAATGGCCAATACCGCGCTGATCAACAACGCCAGGCTCATGCCTCCCACCGTTGCCCACAGCGCCAGGCGCGGGCGCCATAGCAGAAAGCCCAATACACACGCCACCAAGCCAACCGAAAGCAGGGCGGCCAAGGGGCCGTTGCGCGGCGATTGCCCGCTGAAGGACAACAAGGCGGTCAGGGGTAACAGCAGCAGACTTATCCACAACCATTCGCGCATCAACTGGCGAAACAAGCGTTGGACCTGGGTGGGCTCCCGACTTTCACGGCGCCGCTGGTGGCTCATGGGCCACCTGTTCGAGCAGTACGGCTGGGGATATCGCGCATGGTGACAGGTCAGATCGGCAGGGGGAGTAAGAATAGGGTTTGCATATGGGGTTTGTCAGTAAGCACTGTGGAAGCGAGCTTGGATCATCAGGTGCAACGCCGCTACCTTTCCCTCCGTGCCGAGAGTGGTTATTGTCTTGCAGCCAGCGACAGGGGCCGGCCGAATCGATTGCCGCGCCACCTGATGATGTCCGCTACCCGAGATCAAGGAATCGCATCCCATGCGTGTCGCCATACTGGATGACGAACCGGCCGAACTGCGCCGGGTGGAACAGACACTGCAACAAATCCCCGGCAGGGGTGAGCAGGCCTGGACCCTGCACAGCTTCGAGCGCGGCGAGGACCTGCTGCGGCAATTGCGCCGGGAAACCTTCGACCTGTTGATTCTGGATTGGCAAGTGCCTGATATCAGCGGGCTGTCGCTGCTGCGTTGGACCCGTGAGCACATGGACTCGCCCCCGGCCGCGATCATGCTCACCAGCCGCGACGGCGAGCACGACATCGTCCAGGCACTCAACGCCGGGGCCGACGACTACGTAAGCAAACCCTTCAGGCCCAATGAGCTCAAGGCCCGAGTCACCGCCGTGCTGCGCCGGCACAACCTGCAACGCGTGCCCACCAGCGATGTACTGGTGTTCAATGACCTGGAGTTCGACGATGCCGAACTCACCGTCACCCGCGCCGGCATCCCCATCAGTTTGACCGAGCGGGAGTTCCGTCTGGCCCGCTGCCTGTTCGCCAACCTGGGTCGGCCGCTGTCCCGGGAATATTTCTACGAGCGCTTCTGGACCCACGAGGAAATGACCTCGTCCCGCCCCCTCGACACCCATATCTATCGCCTGCGCAACAAGCTCGGGCTGACAGCAGACCGCGGCTGGCAACTGCTGACGATCTACGGGTATGGGTATCGACTGGAGAGCGTGGCGGCGGGAAGCGAAGCATCGGTGGCGAGCTAGACCACACAAAGGCCAGGGCGCACCTGGCCATCTAAAGATTCGGAGCCGTGACGAGGAAGCTTGCTCCCGCTGGGCTGCGCAGCGGCCCCTTTTATGAGCGCTTCGCACTCAAGCGGGAGCAAGCTCCCTCGCCACAGTGATGTCAGCCGTGGCTCTGTACCAGGCTGCCTGTCTTGCCAATCCGGCGACGTTGCACCAGCAGGCCGCACGCTACCACCAGCAGGCTGAGCAGGCCCGTGGCGAGAATCTCCACCCGATGGGCCTCCTGGAACAGCATGATGGTCAGGGCGCCGACGATGAATACGATCACCGCGTAGGTCAGGCCCGGGAACAGCCACATGCTGAAAGCGATTTTTTCACCGCGAGCCTTGCGCTGTTTGCGCATGCGCAGCTGCGAGAAAGCAATCACCAGGTACACCAGCAACGCAATCGCACCCGAGCTCGCCAACAGGAACTCGAAGACCGCCGCTGGCGCCACGTAGTTGGCGAACACGGCCAGGAACGCGGCGGCCGTCGACAGCACGACCGCCCAGTAAGGCGTGCCGCTCTTGTTGGTGCGCTTGGCCACGGCCGGCGCATCACCGCGCTTGCCCAGGGAGAACATCATCCGAGAAGCAGTGTACAGCGCCGAGTTCAGGCAACTGGTCACCGCCACCAGCACCACCAGGTCGACGATCAGCTTGGCGTTGGGGATGCCCATGCGCTCCAGCACCGTCTGGTAAGAGCCGACATTGGCCAGCGACGGGTCATTCCAAGGCACCAGCGCAACAACGATGAAAATGGACACCAGGTAGAACAGGCCGATCCGCCAGATCACCGAGTTGGTCGCCTTGGAGATTTGCTGGCCAGGGTTCTTCGATTCAGCGGCAGCAATGGTGACGATCTCGGTGCCCATGAACGAAAACATGGTCGTCAGGATCGCGCCCAGTACCGCACCCATGCCGTTTGGCAAGAAGCCCTGGGTGTCGAACAGATGGGACACGCCACTCACCTGGCTGGTGGGCAGCCAGCCGAGGATCGCCAGGATACCCAGCCCGACAAAACCAATGATCGCCACGACTTTGATCAAGGCGAACCAGAACTCGAACTCCCCATAATTCTTCACGCTGAACAGGTTGGTGACCGTCAGCAGCAGGGTGATGACCAGGGTAAAGACCCAGATGGCCACATTCGGGAACCAGGCATGCAGGATGGTGGCGGCGGCGTTGGCCTCCAGTGGAATCACCAGGACCCAGAACCACCAGTACAACCAACCGATGGTGAAACCGGCCCAATGGCCAATGGCGCGATCGGCGTAGGTGGAGAAGGAACCGGTGTCGGGCGAGGCGACGGCCATTTCCCCCAGCATACGCATCACCAACACCACAAGGGCACCGGCGGCGGCATAGGCCAGCAGCACGGCTGGGCCGGCTGCGGCAATCGCATGCCCGGAGCCGACGAAGAGACCGGCGCCAATCACACCAGCAATGGACAGCATCGTCACATGCCGTGGTTTGAGTCCTTGTTCCAGACTATCGGAAGTTTGCGTACCGCTCATTGAGACTACCTTTGGTATTTAGATTTGTTCGATCCACCTCAACCCATCGTTTCTGTAAAAATAAAAAAACGATGTGTAAGTTATTTAATACGCAAGAATTGCGCCAGAATTTACTCCGCTTCCGTATTACGGGGGCCTGAGCCGCTTCGCAAGTCCTTGA
The DNA here is from genome assembly GCF_036693845.1 of Pseudomonas sp. MS646. NCBI lineage: Bacteria > Pseudomonadati > Pseudomonadota > Gammaproteobacteria > Pseudomonadales > Pseudomonadaceae > Pseudomonas > Pseudomonas sp. MS646. The sequence goes on along the minus strand of NZ_CP144763.1, from coordinate 6,327 downwards.
GCATCAAAGCTTTTGTTCCACGTGTTACCGGGCTACCCGCTTTCTGACCAGCAGGTCGGGGGTCGGAAACGTGACTGAAGATGAACAAAAAAAGGCCAACGCAGGTGCGTTGGCCTTTTTCATTGGGGCGGTTGGCAGTTGGATCAGAAATCCAGGTTGGACACCGCCAGGGCGTTGCTCTCGATGAAGTCACGGCGTGGCTCGACCGCATCACCCATCAGGGTGTTGAAGATCTGGTCCGCGCCAATGGCGTCTTCGATGGTCACTTTCAGCATGCGGCGCGAGCCCGGGTCCATGGTGGTTTCCCACAGCTGATCCGGGTTCATTTCGCCCAGCCCTTTGTATCGCTGGATGGTGTGGCGCTTGGTGCTTTCGGCCATCAGCCATTCAAGGGCTTCCTTGAACTCGGTCACCGCTTTCTTACGCTCACCGCGCTGGATGTATGCACCTTCATCGAGCAGCGTGCTCAGTTGTGCACCGAGGGAGACCACGGTCTTGTAGTCGTTGCTGCCGAAGAAGTCGCGGTTGAAGGTGACGTAGTTCGACAGGCCATGGGAGATCAGTTCGACCTCAGGCAGCCAGACGTTACGCTCACGGTCTTCACGCAGGCTGGCCTTGTAGACCAGGCCAGACTTCTCGACGGTGCGCAGGCGGACTTCGTACTGGGCCAGCCAATCTTGCATCGCCGCGTGATCGGACAGTTGCTCCATGCTGACGGCCGGCAGGTAGATGAAGTGTTCGGTCAGCTCCTGCGGGTACAGGCGCGACAGGCGCTTGAGGGTCTTCATCACCAGGCGGAAATCGTTGACCAGGCGCTCGAGGGCCTCACCGGAAATACCCGGGGCGTCTTCGTTCAGGTGCAGGCTCGCGTCTTCGAGGGCCGATTGCGTCATGTATTCCTCCATGGCGTCGTCGTCCTTGATGTACTGCTCCTGCTTGCCTTTCTTGACCTTATAGAGCGGCGGCTGGGCGATGTAGATGTAGCCGCGCTCGATCAGCTCCGGCAACTGACGGAAGAAGAACGTCAGCAACAGGGTACGGATGTGCGAGCCGTCGACGTCGGCGTCGGTCATGATGATGATGTTGTGATAACGCAGCTTGTCGATGTTGTACTCTTCGCGGCCTATGCCACAGCCCAGCGCGGTGATCAAGGTGCCGACTTCCTGGGAGGAAATCATCTTGTCGAAGCGCGCCTTCTCGACGTTCAGGATCTTGCCCTTGAGCGGCAGGATGGCCTGGGTGCGACGGTTGCGTCCCTGCTTGGCGGAGCCGCCAGCAGAGTCACCTTCCACGAGGTACAGTTCGGACAGGGCAGGATCCTTTTCCTGGCAGTCAGCCAGCTTGCCCGGCAGGCCGGCGATGTCCAGCGCGCCTTTGCGGCGGGTCATCTCACGGGCCTTGCGCGCCGCTTCACGAGCACGGGCGGCGTCGATCATCTTGCCGACCACCAGCTTGGCTTCGTTCGGGTTCTCCAGCAGGAAGTCAGAGAAATACTTGCCCATTTCCTGCTCGACCGCGGTCTTCACTTCGGAAGACACCAGCTTGTCCTTGGTCTGGGAACTGAACTTCGGATCCGGCACCTTCACCGAAATGATCGCCGTCAGACCTTCACGGGCATCGTCGCCGGTGGTGGCAACCTTGTGCTTCTTCGCCAGGCCTTCCTGTTCGATGTAGTTGTTCAGGTTACGCGTCAGCGCCGAACGGAAGCCCACCAGGTGAGTGCCGCCGTCGCGCTGGGGAATGTTGTTGGTGAAGCACAGCAGATTCTCGTTGAAGCTGTCGTTCCACTGCAGGGCGATTTCCACGCCGATGCCGTCTTCACGCTGGATGTTGAAGTGGAACACCTGATTGACCGCGGTCTTGTTGGTGTTCAGATATTCAACGAATGCGCGCAGGCCACCTTCGTACTTGAACAGCTCTTCCTTGCCGCTGCGCTCATCCTTGAGGACGATGCCGACACCGGAGTTCAGGAAGGACAGCTCACGAATCCGCTTGGCCAGGATGTCCCAGCTGAAGTGGATGTTCTTGAACGTTTCGCTCGACGCCTTGAAATGGATCTGGGTGCCGGTGGTTTCGCTGTCACCCACGATCGCCATCGGAGCCTGTGGAACGCCGTGGACGTAGGTCTGTTCCCAGATCTTGCCACTGCGGCGCACGGTGAGGATCAGTTCTTCGGACAGCGCGTTCACCACCGATACGCCCACGCCGTGGAGGCCACCGGATACCTTGTAGGAGTTATCGTCGAACTTACCGCCGGCGTGGAGGACGGTCATGATGACCTCGGCGGCGGAAACGCCTTCCTCTTTGTGCACGTCGACCGGGATGCCACGGCCGTTGTCGCGAACGGTGATGGACTCATCCGGATGAATGATGATGCTGATGTCGTCGCAATAACCGGCGAGGGCTTCGTCGATGGAGTTGTCGACCACCTCGAACACCATGTGGTGCAAGCCGCTACCATCATCGGTGTCGCCAATGTACATACCGGGACGTTTGCGTACGGCATCCAGGCCTTTCAGCACTTTAATGCTCGTTGAGTCGTACGTATTTTCTTCGCTCAATGCCTTCACTCCCGATGGTCGTGGGTCTGGGTGATACGGCCCTGTTCCACGTGGAACAGGGCGACTGGCGTTTCCGTCTGCCAGCCTTCCCTCAATAATTCGTGGTCTACACAGGTGATGAACACCTGGCAGCGTAAGTCTTCCAACAAGCGGCAAAGCGCGCGGCGGTGGGCTTCGTCCAGTTCGGACGGCAAGTCATCCACCAGATAAATACACTGACCGCGGCGGGCTTGGCTTACCAGATGTCCCTGAGCGATCCGCAAGGCACACACCACCAACTTCTGCTGGCCCCGGGACAAGATGTCCGCGGCATTGTGAGCGCCCAATCTGAGGCGCAAGTCAGCACGTTGTGGTCCAGCCTGGGTATGACCCATCTGCTGATCGCGTTGCAGGGAGCCAGCCAGCACGGCACTCAACTCGCGGTCCTTGTCCCAGCCTCGGTAATAGCTGAGCGTCAGGCCATCGAGCTCAACCAGCTCGCTCAAGGTCTGCTCAAAGACCGGTTTCAAGGCTTTGATATAAGCGCGGCGATATTCATCTATTTCAGCGCTGGCCTGGCACAGTTCCCTGTCCCAAACCGCTTGCGAAACGGCGTCAAGTGTACCATGTCGCAGCCAAGAGTTTCGCTGGCGCAGCGCCTTCTGCAAGCGCTGCCAAGTCGCCATGAAACGCGGTTCCACGTGGAACACGCCCCAGTCGAGAAACTGTCGACGAATCTTCGGCGCGCCCTCCAACAGCCGGAAGCTGTCCGGGTTGATCAGTTGCAAGGGCAGGATCTCCGCCAGCTGCGCAGCGCTGCGAGCATTCTGCCCATCGATTCGAATCTGGAACTCACCTTGCCGGTCCCGCGAAATGCCCAAAGCACTATGGCCACCTTCGGCCAACTCCACCTGGCCAAACACGGTGCAGGCCAGTTGGTCGTACTGGATGACCGGTAACAGGCGGGTACTGCGAAACGAACGGGCGAGTCCCAGCAGGTGAACGGCTTCCAGTACGCTGGTTTTGCCGCTGCCGTTGGCACCGTAAAGAATATTGATTCGGGGGGAGGGGGAGAAGGTCACCGGGTGCAGATTGCGCACCGCGGTGACCGAGACGCGACTTAAGGACATCTAGCTTCTGCTGGGCATGATTACAGACGCATCGGCATGACAACGTAGGCCGAATCGTCGTTGTCGGACTCTTGCACCAGCGCACTGCTGTTGGAGTCGGACAGGATCAGACGGACCTGTTCGGTGGTCATCACGCCCAACACATCCAGCAGATAGCTGACGTTGAAGCCGATTTCCAGGGAGCCGCCGCTGTAGTCAACGCCCACTTCTTCTTCCGCTTCTTCCTGCTCCGGGTTGTTGGCCTGGATCTTCAGTTGACCATTGGCCAGTTGCAGGCGGATGCCGCGGTATTTCTCGTTGGACAGGATCGCCGTACGGCTGAACGCTTCACGCAGCGCCTGACGATCGCCCAACACCAGCTTGTCGCCACCCTTGGGCAACACACGCTCGTAGTCAGGGAACTTGCCGTCCACCAATTTCGAAGTGAAGGTGAATTCACCGGTGGTGGCGCGAATGTGGTGTTGGCCCAGTACGATGCTGACGTTGCCGTCCGGTTCGGTCAGCAGGCGCGCCAGCTCCAGGATGCCCTTGCGCGGCACAATCACCTGGTGACGATCCGGTTGGCCGATATCAGCCTGCATCGAGCACATCGCCAGGCGATGGCCATCGGTGGCCACGGCGCGGATAACGCCAGCGGACACTTCCAGTAGCATGCCGTTGAGGTAGTAGCGCACGTCCTGCTGGGCCATGGCGAAGCTGGTGCGCTCGATCAGGCGACGCAGCTTGCTCTGATCGAGGCTGCAGGTCAGCGAGCCAGGGCCTTCTTCCACCGTAGGGAAATCATTGGCAGGCAAGGTGGACAAGGTGAAACGGCTACGACCGGCCTTGACCACGAGCTTCTGCTCATCGACCTTGATGTCGATCAGCGCATCGTTGGGCAAGCTCTTGCAGATGTCCATCAGCTTGCGCGCAGGCACAGTGATGGAACCCGGATCGGCCGGCTCTTCAAGTTGCACCCGACCAACCAGCTCGACTTCCAGGTCGGTACCGGTCAGCGACAGTTGCTGGCCTTCGACAACCAACAGCACGTTGGAAAGTACCGGCAAGGTCTGGCGGCGTTCGACGACGCCGGCGACCAGTTGCAGGGGTTTCAACAGGGCTTCGCGTTGAATGGTGAAATGCATGGTCTAGTCCCTTGCCTTAATAAGCTGCGCTGGTCATCAAGTGGTCAGTGTACGCAGCAGGTTCTTGTAGTCCTCGCGGATGTCCGCGTCGGATTCCTTAAGTTCGTTGATCTTGCGGCAGGCGTGCAGCACGGTCGTATGGTCGCGCCCGCCAAACACATCGCCGATTTCCGGCAGGCTGTGGTTGGTCAGTTCCTTGGACAACGCCATGGCCACCTGACGCGGGCGAGCCACCGAACGCGAACGGCGCTTGGACAGCAGATCGGAAATCTTGATCTTGTAGTATTCAGCCACTGTACGCTGAATGTTATCCACAGAGACCAGCTTGTCCTGCAGTGCCAGCAGATCCTTGAGGGATTCGCGAATCAGCTCGATGGTAATGTCGCGACCCATGAAGTGGGAATGGGCGATCACCCGCTTGAGGGCACCTTCGAGTTCACGTACGTTCGAGCGGATACGCTGGGCGATGAAGAACGCTGCGTCGTGTGGCAGCTCGACCTTGGCCTGGTCGGCTTTCTTCATCAGGATCGCCACGCGGGTTTCCAGCTCGGGTGGCTCGACAGCCACCGTCAGGCCCCAGCCGAAACGCGACTTGAGGCGTTCCTCCAGACCTTCGATTTCCTTCGGGTAGCGGTCGCTGGTGAGAATGACCTGCTGGCCCCCTTCAAGCAATGCGTTGAAGGTGTGGAAAAACTCTTCCTGGGAACGCTCCTTGCGGGCGAAGAACTGGATATCGTCGATCAGCAAGGCGTCCACCGAACGGTAGAAGCGCTTGAATTCGTTGATCGCGTTCAGCTGCAACGCCTTGACCATGTCAGCCACGAACCGCTCGGAATGCAGGTACACGACCTTGGCATTCGGGTTCTTCTTTAATAGGTGGTTGCCCACCGCATGCATCAAGTGGGTTTTACCCAAGCCCACGCCACCGTAGAGGAAGAGCGGGTTGTAGCCATGCTTGGGGTTGTCCGCCACCTGCCAGGCAGCGGCCCGGGCCAGTTGGTTGGATTTACCTTCGACGAAGTTTTCGAAGGTGAAGGTCCGGTTCAGGTAACTGGTGTGCTTGAGCGCGCCTTCGACCTGGACGTTGCGCTGCTCGGCGCGCACCGGGGCCTGCTGGGAGCTGGCGCCAGCCATGGGGTCGAAGCTGTCCCGCGAAGGTTCCTCGCTGACGTGTGCCTCTTTTTGCGCACTGCGTTTGCTCGGCGCAGGCGCGGGAGCTGGCGCGGCATGGTTGACCGGCGCTGCAGTGGCCTGGGCCTGGGAAGCAGCCGCCGCGGCGAGCGGGGCATTGGGCGCCGCGCGAGGGGCCGAGCTGCGTTTGCTGCCTATTAATAAGGACAACGCAGGCGCCGTGCCATTGCCATGCTCGTCGAGCAGTTCGAGAACCCGGCCCAGGTACTTTTCGTTGACCCAGTCGAGAACGAAACGATTCGGTGCATAGACGCGCAACTCGTCGCCTTCGGCTTCGACCTGTAGTGGACGGATCCAAGTGTTGAATTGTTGGGCAGGCAGCTCATCGCGCAAAAGCTCCAC